>JAJFKN010000001.1 GCA_021773195.1 Gammaproteobacteria bacterium
CTTGGATATGACGGTGGATTATGGGTGGTTATGGCCTATTTCCATGTTGTTATTCTGGGCGTTGAATAAGATTAATATCTTTATCGGCAATTGGGGGTGGTCTATTGTCATTTTGACCATTCTGATTAAATTGATTTTCTATCGTTTATCATCTAAGAGTTATCGTTCCATGGCCAATATGAAACGATTGCAACCGAAATTAGTGGAGCTAAAGGAGCGACACGGGGATGACAAGCAAAAGATGAGTCAAGCCACTATGGAGCTTTATCGTAAAGAAAAAATTAATCCTTTAGGGGGCTGTTTGCCCATTGTGGTACAAATTCCAGTGTTTATTGCACTGTATTGGATGTTAATCAGCAGTGTAGAGTTACGACAAGCGCCATGGATTTTCTGGATTCATGATTTATCTACTAAAGATCCTTACTACATCCTGCCCGTCTTAATGGGTATCGGTATGTTTGTTCAACAAAAACTGAATCCACCACCACCGGATCCCACTCAAGCCAAGGTAATGATGATGTTGCCGGTGATTTTCACTGTCTTCTTCCTCCATTTCCCTGCGGGTTTAGTACTCTATTGGTTGGTGAATAGCTTATTTTCCATCGGTCAACAGTGGTATATCACCAATAAGTTTGCTGGTGATCCAGCGCCTGGAGCCAAAAAAAATGATAAAAAATCTTTGCTGGATAAAATTAAGAAGGAAGATTGATTTAGGAGCTGCTAGCTGATGTCTGTTCCTGAGACCATTACAGCCATTGCCACACCACCAGGACGCGGTGGTGTGGGTATTGTGCGCGTCTCGGGTCCTCTTGTGCCTCAAATCATGCAAACCTTATTAGGTAAGTTGTTGGAGCCTCGCCAAGCCCATTACACTACCTTTAAAGAAGCTGATGGTGATGTCATTGATGAAGGCATCGCGCTGTATTTTCCAAACCCCCATTCTTTCACCGGTGACGATGTTCTAGAGCTGCAAGGCCATGGTGGCCCAGTGGTTATGGATACTCTTTTACAAAGGGTATTACAGTTAGGTGCGCGGTTAGCGGAGCCAGGTGAGTTTTCTAAGCAGGCTTTTCTTAACGACAAATTGGATTTGAGCCAAGCAGAAGCCATCGCTGATCTCATCGACTGTACTTCCCAGCAAGCAGCAAAATTAGCTGTACGTTCTTTGCAAGGGGCTTTTTCTATTCATATTCACGCTTTAGTGGATGCCTTGACACAATTGCGTATGTACGTGGAAGCCACTTTGGATTTCCCCGAAGAAGATATAGAGGTGACTGACAAAAAACGCCTGGAGCAAGGATTAAAAGACATACAGCAACAGCTAGACCGCGTATTCACCCAAGCCAAGCAGGGCCAAGTGATGCGTGAAGGCATGACCGTGGTGATTGCCGGCAAACCCAATGCGGGTAAATCAAGTTTGTTAAATTATTTAGTGGGTCGCGAGACTGCTATTGTAACTCATATCCCTGGTACCACCCGTGATGTATTGCGTGAAAACATTCACATTGAAGGTGTCCCTTTTCATATTGTTGACACCGCTGGTTTACGGGAAAGTCCTGATACCGTGGAAAAAGAAGGCATTAAACGGGCTATTGCTGCTATGCATCAGGCGGATTATTTGTTGTTGATAGTGGATGGTCATGAACAACAAATGGATCTCGCTATACCCGATGAAGTGTTGCAACATATCCCTGAAAACTTAGCAAAAACTGTGGTTGTTAATAAAATTGATTTAACGGATAAAAAACCAAGAGAGGAAAAAGATAGCCTATTTATCTCTGCCAAAACCGGTCAAGGCATGGATATACTGCAACAACATTTATTAAAGCTTTCCGGTTACAATACTCAAATAGAGGGCGCTTTTATGGCGCGGCGTCGTCATTTAGAAGCCTTAGAAATCGCAAAAAACCACGTAAAACATGCAAAAAATCAATTTTCAGAACATCAAGCTTTGGAATTATTTGCCGAAGATTTGCGTTTAGCCCAGCAAGCCCTCTGTGAGATTACCGGAGAATTTTCGTCTGACGATTTGCTCGGCGTTATCTTTTCCAAGTTCTGTATCGGCAAGTAATTGCTGTACTATACTTATACATATATATAGTATGTTGGATGAGTATGGTATGTATAAGCTATTGATTATCCCTGTTTTTATTCTATTTTCTATGGGGCAAGCCATGGCCTCTAATCCCTGCGTCAATTCCTATGTAGATATCAGCAATTTAACCCCCTACGATGTAACAATAAAAGGCATGTGTGTGATTAATGGTGATTTAACCATGTATACGTCTAAAGATGAGTTGGATAATGACGGGGGCACCGATTATCCTGCAAAAGGAAGTGACGATTGTTATAATGACGTCAATTTTGTTTTACGTGGTTATGACCCCACGCGCACAGATATAGAAAGAAACTATCCCGCCTGCGTGAGGGTAAACGTCACAAAAGGTGATACTGATGCTATTGTTGGTCATATTTATTTGGATTGGAAAGACAATCAAAAAGTGAGTTATTCAGCTGACGTGTACTACGAATTTAATAACTCTGCGGGCATCTGTTATTCCAATACCTCTGCCAGTCTCACCAAAAAAAATAGCAATGCTAACCCGGTTATTTATTTAACAAAGCATAATCACAAAAAAAGTAGCGCACACGGCCACAGTAACGTTGCCACCACTTTTGACGATGATTATAGCCCTAATAAATGCACTGACGTGTGGGATGGTGATTGGGGCAGTCCAGCTCAACCCACAAGTTCAAAGGACAGATAAGCTCATCCTACCCCAAAACAACGCCTAAAGCGTCTGGCGGCGAAGCTGAAGAATATCCCACCCATAATGAGCAGAGCTAGCAGTTGGTGCCAGAGCATACTTATGCCGGCTCCACGGAAGATGAGTGCCGTGGCGTAGTCAAAGTAGTACTTTAAAGGCGATAGGACCATTAAAGATTTAATAAGGGGGTTCATGGATTGAGCCGGTGTCCAGGCGCCGGAAAGCAAGACCATGGGAAATAATACCAAAATGGATATGATGGCATGTTGCGGGATGTTATTGGCAAAGGTGGCTAATGCCATACTCATGCTGGTGGCCACAAAGATAAAGAGTAAGGTGCCTAAAAACAGCCAGATGAAGGATCCATTTAATGGTACACCTAAACCAAAATGCACTACGAAGGCAAAGCTGAAACAAAAACCCAGCAAGATAATTAACATATTGGACCACAATTTAGAAAGCATGATTTCCACCGGATGTAAGGGCATTACCAGCAAATGTTCGATGGTGCCGTGTTCTTTTTCCCGCAGCAGTGCTGTGCCTGGCAGCAATAAGGAAAGAATTGCCACGTCTAAGAGCAATTCTGCGGTACCTAAATACCATGGCCCATTTTCACTCTGATTGTATTGAATGCGAATGCGCGAATCCATAATCTGCGGCGGACTGTAGTGCATGCCGTGGAGGTAGCGCTCAATGGCACCATTAAAAATTTCAGCCATGTATGCTGAGCCTAGATAGGCTTGAGTGATGGCGGTGGCATCCACTAATAATTGTAGATTAGGGTGTTTATTTGCTAATAAATCTGCGGCAAAATTGGGAGGGATGTTAATGACAAAGGTATCTTTGGCTTTGTTCAGCGTGGGTTTGATGTCGGGGTAAGTAATGTTTCTGGCCGGTTTAAAATAAGGTAAATGTAGGCTGTTCACCAGGTTGCGGCTCAGTTGGGAGTGATCTTGATTGACGACAGCTACGGAAGCGTTGTTGACTTCTAAGTTGATCCCATGGGCAGCGGTGAAGACATCCAAGGTAAAGAAGTACAAGATCAAGGTTAATAAGATGGGGTCGTTAAATACGGACTTAATCTCTTTTAAACCCAAAATAAAAATATGTCTTATATAAGCCTTCATTTAGCGCTCCTGTTTGCGTAATAGCAAACAGCTTAAGCTGCTAAATACGGTGAAAAAGGCCAGCAGCGCCAAATAATTTGGCCAGAGACTGGCAAAACCCAAGCCTTTGGTAAAGGTACCTACGGAAATATTGACAAAATACACGGTGGGGAATAGTTTGGCTGTGTAGAATGCCCCCGTGGGTAAGCTGGATATGGGTGTCATCAAACCTGAATAGAGAAAGGATGGAATGAGGGTCAAAATAAAGGTTATCATAATGCTGGCGATTTGGGTCTTGGTAAAGGAAGACATCAGTAGGCCCAGCGATGTGGCTACGAGAATATATAGGAACCCACCCGTAAAAAAGGCGATGATGTTGCCTTTGATGGGCACTTGAAACAGCAGCAGGGCCATAAAAAATAAGACGCAGAGGTTGATTAAATTCAATAATACATAGGGGATTTGCTTGCCCCACAGGTATTCCAATTTAGAGGTGGGGGTAACGTAAAAATTCATGATGGCGCCCAGCTCTTTTTCACGCACTACAGATAAGGCGCTTAAAATAGCTGGAATACTCAATAAGATGACTGCAATCATGCCAGGGACAAAGGTATATTTAGTTTCCATGGCTTGGTTATACCAAAAGCGCGTTTGCACATCATAGTCCTGCTGAGGCAGAGTACCGATGAATTGTTGATAAAAATGCTCGGTAAAGCCCATGACCATGGCTTGGTAATAACTTTTGGTAGAGGAGGAAATGGTGGGGTTGGTGCCATCAATGAAAACCCCCACCTGGGGTGTCTTTTGCGCTAGTAAATCCCGCGCAAAATGAGGCGGGATGTTGATAATAAGTTGGGTTTTGCCCGCCACCATGGCTTTTTCTGCCTGGGCGTTAGAGGTTGCATTGCCTTTGAATTGAAAATATTTTGAATGGGCAAAGCCCGCTAAAAAGTCCCGGGAGTATTGGCTGTGGTCCTGATCCACTACGGTATAGGGAATGTTTTTGATATCCATATTCATACCGTAGGAAAACACCAGCATCAATAAGATGGGTGCTAAAAAGGCTAACATTAAACGGGTAGGGTCATGCAATATTTCGCGTAATTCTCGCTGCGCAATGGCTTTTAAGCGTGGTAAATTAATCATGCGGTTGCTCGCTCATTATCTTGTTGCATAAGATGGATAAATACATCATCCAAATTATCTTTGTCATAGCGTCGCATGATGGCCTTTGGGCTATCGCAGGCTAAAATACGCCCACCATTCATCAGCACCATGCGATGGCAGTTTAAAGCTTCATTCATATAATGGGTAGAAACAAATACCGTGACACCCTGCTCTTTTGAAAGCTTTTGAATAAGCACCCAGAATTCATTGCGCGCCACAGGGTCTACGCCAGAAGTGGGTTCATCCAAAATCAATAACTCAGGGCCGTGTAGGGTCGCAACGGCTAAAGACAGGCGTTGCTTTAAACCCATGGGGAGAGCGCCGGACTTTTGGTTAGCATGGGGTTCTAATTGGCATAGGCCAATGGCCGCTTCCATGGCGGCTTTGGAATCCCTTAAGTCGAACAATTCCGCGTGTAGGCGCAGGTTTTCCAAAACCGTGAGCTCGCTATATAAGGAAAAGCTTTGCGACATGTAACCGATGCGTTTGCGCAGGGCCAAAGAGCCCGTTTCCACGAGCTCGCCGAAGAGTTTGGCATCGCCGCTAGTGATGGGTAGTAAACCCGTGAGCATTTTCATGGTGGTGCTTTTACCGCAACCGTTGGGCCCTAAAAAACCGAAGATTTCCCCGTTGCCAATTTCAAAATCCACTTCATTCACTGCTGTAAAGTCGCCAAACTTCTTGGTCAGCTTGCTGGCTTGTACGGTGATTTTATCCCGTTGATAATGGTTCGCTGTATCCAGGGTGGGATTGGCTTGACGTTTTGCTTCTGGTAGTAGAGCAACATAAGCTTCCTCCAGAGATTCGCAGCCCGTTTGTTGTTGTAAGGATTGGGGCGAGCCTTCAGCTAAAGTTTCCCCTTCGTCTAACATGATTAAATGATGAAACTGCAGGGCTTCAGCCATATAAGCCGTGGCCACAATGATGGTCATATCTTGTTTTAAAGCGTGCATTTCGCGAATCAATTCCCAGAAATTCAACCGCGACAGCGGGTCCACGCCCGTGGTGGGCTCATCTAATATTAATAAGGATGGGTTATGAATCAAGGCGCAGCATAATCCTAGTTTTTGTTTCATGCCGCCGGAAAGGTTTTTCGCTTTGCGATCCAAAAAGGGCGAGAGGCCAGTCTTTTCTGCCAATAATTGCAATTGTTGCTGGGCTTCTTCTTTAGGTAAATCATACAGCGTGGCAAAAAAACTGATGTTTTCCGCTACGCTGAGATCGCCATAAAGATTGCTACCCAAGCCTTGGGGCATGTAAGCCATTTGATGATGTAGGCGCGCGCGGTCTGTCGCATGAGAGACATTTTGCTCCAGGGAAATGATTTTACCCTGTTGCAGTTTCTTCACCCCTGAAATCAAGCCTAATAGCGTAGACTTCCCTACTCCGTCAGGACCGATGAGGCCATTGATTTTGCCCGCAGGGATATTCAATGTCAGATCATTTAAAGCTTGAACTTTTTTCCCATAATGATGGGAAACCCCCGCCGCTATGATAGCGTTTAGGGATTCATCTTGTGGGGCCATGTTTTTCCTGTATTCACATAACCAACGCCGGGCATGCCGGGTTTAATAATATCATTGGGGTTTTCATCTAAGGTTAACTTCACGCGAAATACCAAGTCTTCTCGCGCTTGAGTCGTTTGCACTTGTTTCGGCGTAAATTCCGCCTGGGCGGAAATAAAGGACACATGGGCTTTGAAATAGTCCTTGGGAAATGCATCTAAATGCACGCGAGCGGTATCATTTAATTTTAATAAACCTACTTTACTGGTAGGCAAATAGATGGTCATGTACACATTGTTAGGGTTTTGCAATACAAATAAGCGAGTGCCAGGCCCGGCTAATTCGCCTGGTTGCATGAGTTTATAGACGACTTGCCCCGCTGAGGGGGCCGTAACGGTTAAATGATTAATGGCAATAGTTAATTCTTGCTGCTGTGACTTGGCCGACGCTAAGTTTTGCGCCATGGAATTGCGATAAACGTGCGTGGCTTCTAAATTAGACTTGGCTTTTTGTAGGTTTTTATAGGCGCGGTCGCGTTTTTCCACAGTGGTGTCGCCGGTTTTTAAAAGCTCCTGCTGGCGATCATATTCCTTTTGCGCAAAGGTGACTTTGGCCTTTTGCCCTTGCATGAATTCGTCCATGGAGTGAATGGTGAGTTCCAGTTGCTTGATCTTGGCTGTGGCAGAAGCCATTTGTGCCGCTTGGCTTTGGCCATCGATGCGGGCCAGTACTTGGCCTTTGGTCACGCTGTCACCCTCATCTACCAACACTTGCTTGATTTCACCCGCCTGTTGGCTGGAAACAATGATCTGGGTGCTTTCGACGGTGCCGTTACCCGAGAGGACGCTCTTAGGCATTTTCGGCCAAAACAGGAATAACCCTATGACAATCAACCAGATAGGTATGATGATAAAAAGGGCTTTGGGGAGATATTTACGCATAGTGGCTAGTTTACTCTGAGTTTAGTGAGCGTTTCCATATCAAGCGGCTTAAATTGAAGTGCTCAATGGGCGTTCATTATATCATGAATTGTCACGCTGGCGCAGGCATATGCCCACCGGATGGGGGAGTTGAGCAAGGTTCGAGAAGTTCAGTCTTGGACTGCAGGACAAAAACCATGGCGGGATTATGCAGCTGTTTGTACCCTCCCTGGCTGGGGCTCAGGAGTTTATACCCTTCATCCAATGAAGCAGCATCCATAATCAGAAACATAACCTCTCTGGGGATTGCTTGTAAGAGATTATTTGGTCGCAAACGGATGAGCATTAACAGGAAGAAACCATCTCGCTCAGTTTTGGATAGCGGTATAGCATTTCTTAGAGCTGCCAAGGTGAGTCTCAGTGAATAGGGGAAGGTTTCTTTTAGCGACGCCTCTACAGCATCTAGGTTAACTGACTCGGCCAGTAGCGTTTTAAAACGCGTAATATTCGCGCCATGACCACTGCCCTCCATTTTGGTTTTTAAGCTGCCCCAGTTATGAAAATGAGCATGTACCCATAGTGGCAATGCCAGCTTAAGGCCATTTATCTGAAGCGCTTGTATTACGGCTGAGTGGCTATCTAGATTTTCTTGATCGATGGTGCTCACGAGGTATTGGAGCATGAACCCAAGGGTTTCAGGGTGTTTTTCAGCCCTGCTCAAGGGGCTACTCTTCATGCCATAGTTTTGTAAAATGGCTTTTACGCCTTTTTCTCGGGGTAGAGGTGCTAGTATCGAAGCGACAGTTTCTGTGTGGCCGTCATCGATGGCTTGGGGTAGGTGTGGAATATCTGCGCCAAGTTTTTTGAAGGATTTTGATAGCTTATACATGGGAGTTTTTAATTTCCTTATACATAGTTGGTAGAGGTCTGTGCTATAAATGACCATGGTCGTCCAGCAATAAGTGCTTTATTTACAGCCACCCCGCAGGGATCTGTAGGATTTTATAGTTAAGCCACATGACTTCCGTGGAGCGATTGATGAGCAGGCCAAAGGGCAAGTTATGGCTTTCGATAAAGCTATTCAGGGAGCGTAATTATTCCATGGAAATCTGGCTACTGTATTTAATTTTTCAATGGGGAGTAAGCCAAAATAGCCCTCTAGGATTAAATCAGTTTCCCTGCCACTGCGGGTGCGATAATAGCTTTGGATAGACAAAGCGTATGCTTAAACCATGGCCATGGCAAGAAAAATTCTGTGATTTTCGAGGGTAGCCCGCGAATTCCGCTTCTTAATATTCTGAGTTATGTTTGGTAGGTTGCATTATATTTGCGTATGATTATGCGCAGCATATGGACGGAGGTTGATGGGCAGATCTATGTTTGATCGTTTCTTGTGGCCATTAATGTATTAAATTTTGTCCAGTCCAGGTATAATAGACGCCTATATACGGGCAATGAGATAAGTCATGGCGCTAGAACAACAATATGATGTGATCATCGTGGGCGGTGGCCACGCTGGGACGGAGGCAGCCCTGGCGGCTGCGCGCCTGGGCGCGAAGACCCTGTTGCTCACTCACAACATGGATACTCTGGGCCAAATGTCCTGTAACCCTGCCATCGGTGGTATTGGCAAAGGTCATTTGGTGAAGGAAATCGATGCCCTGGGGGGCATCATGGCACGCGCCATCGATAAGGCCGGTATTCAATTTCGTATTCTCAATGCGCGTAAGGGGCCTGCCGTACGTGCCACCCGTGCCCAAGCGGATCGGGTGTTGTACAAACAAGCCATTCGTTTAGCCCTGGAAAATCAGCCTAACTTATTTATCTTCCAACAGGCTGTGGATGATTTAATCATTGAAAAAGAGCAGGTGACGGGAGTGGTAACGCAAATGGGTTTGCGTTTCAAAGCCTCTGCTGTGGTGTTAACCGTAGGTACCTTTCTTGGCGGTAAGATCCACATTGGTATGAGCAATCATCGCGGTGGTCGTGCAGGTGATCCGCCCTCCATTGCTTTAGCGCAACGATTAAGGGATTTACCCTTTCGCGTGGATCGCTTGAAAACCGGTACCCCGCCGCGTATTCAAGGTTCTAGCATTGATTTTTCTGTCATGGAACCTCAGCCCGGCGATACCCCTACGCCAGTTTTTTCTTTCATGGGTAATGTGTCTGAGCACCCTCAACAGGTGCCCTGTTACATTACTTATACCAATACCCAAACCCACGATATGATCCGTGATAATCTGCATCAATCGCCTATGTATAGCGGTGAAATTGAAGGCGTAGGCCCGCGTTATTGCCCTTCCATTGAGGATAAGATTATGCGCTTTGCCGATAAAGAGCGCCATCAAATTTTTGTGGAGCCGGAAGGCTTAACGGTCGATGAATATTACCCCAATGGTATTTCCACCAGCTTGCCCTTTGAAGTGCAAGTGGATTTTGTGCGCTCCATGCAGGGTTTTGCAAAAGCTCACATTACACGTCCCGGTTACGCCATTGAGTATGACTTTTTTGATCCGCGGGATTTGCGTTATTCTTTAGAGACCAAATTTATAAAAGGCCTGTATTTTGCGGGGCAAATTAATGGTACTACGGGTTATGAAGAAGCTGGCGCTCAAGGGTTAATTGCGGGGATGAATGCGGCGTTGCAAGTGCAAGGCAAAGAACCTTGGTATCCACGACGTGATGAAGCGTACATTGGGGTGTTGATCGATGATTTAATTACTCGCGGCACCATGGAGCCCTATCGTATGTTTACTTCCCGTGCTGAATACCGCTTATTATTGCGTGAAGACAATGCGGATTTGCGTTTGACACAAAAAGGCTATGAATTAGGCTTGGTGGGCGAGGAGCAATGGCAAACCTTCAATACTAAGCGCAAAGCCATTACAAGCGAGTCACAGCGTTTGCAAAAAACTTGGATTCAACCTGGCAGTCAGGCAGCTTTGGCAGTACAGGGGCACACGGCTAATCCCTTAACTCGGGAATATTCTGTCATGGATTTATTGCGCCGTCCAGAATTGGATTACAATCAGTTGTTAAGTATTCCCGAATTGGGCCCCTCCGTAGATTGCCATAAAGTGGCCGAACAAGTGGAAATTCAAGCGAAATATGCAGGTTATATCGAGCGCCAACAAAATGAAATTGAAAAGTTAAAGCGCCATGAAACCACCAGGGTGCCTGAGCAAATTGATTACGCTAAAGTAAAAGGCTTATCGTCGGAAGTACGGCAAAAGTTCACGGAAATCAGGCCAGAAACCATCGGTGCTGCATCACGCATTCCCGGTGTCACCCCCGCAGCCATTTCCCTATTATTAATCCACTTAAAAACTTTGGGCAAAATAATGGCCTAGTTTCAATGTTGTAATGTCTTAGGCTGTGGCTTCCAGGTCAACGCCGGTGAGGCGCTTGATGTCTTCTGGAGCAATACCTTCACTGCGCAAAGATCTTGCGATGTTCTTAATGGCTTCTTGTCGACCTTCTTCTTTCCACTGTTCAACGGCTGTCATAAGTTGCTCCCTTGCTTCCTGTCGACCTTCTTCTTTCCACTGTTCAACGGCTGTCATAACCTGTTCCTCCATTTGCTCAGAGCGCTGGGACTCATGATAGATTTCCCAAAAATCATGGCCTTGAAGATCGGCCGCTCGTTGTATGTATTTTAGCATAAGCAAAGTAAAGCTTTCATCCCCTTTTTGTTGGCTAAGGGCTTTTAAGATTTCCGGTAATATGGCCTTCATATCCCGCGCAAAAATATGCTTAAAGATAAACCCCTGGACGCCTGCCCAGGCATTATCGCGCATATCCTCATCGCTGATCTCATGTAAGTCGATGAGATGAAATGGCTTGGCCCAAATCAAATCGATTAACTTCCTCGGTGCATTAATGAGTTTGCGAATGTCTTTTTCATAGGGATAGGGCTGCCTCCCATGATAAAAAACCATGGGGAAAACCAACGGTAATGGTTTTGCCGGGTCTTTAGCCTTTTGTTTTGAAGCTTGCTCTAGAATGTTCATGGTATAGCGCCATATGCGCAGGGGCATTTGTTTGTCTGGCTTACTCTGATGCTCTAGTAAAAGCGTTATAAAACCAGGTCTTCCATTGAAGTTGGCTTCAAAAACCACATCACAAAAAGACGCTTTGAGTTTTTCATCTAGGTAGCTTTTTTCATGGGGTTTGATGCTATCAAAGTCAACGGCCTTTTTCACTACATCAGGTAAGTGCATATTAAAGAATGAACGATAAACTTTGGGGTTGTTCATGCTGTAGCGAAAGGCACGATCATGAATGTGATGGCGAGAAGAAAAATTGTCGAAAGATTCCATGGCAAAACTCTAAATGAAGTGGTTAGGGTTTTAGTATGCCTTAGACGCAAAGGGCATGCTGTAAGCCATTTTGATCTATTTTAAATGCTTTGCAAAAAAATCCACACTGCGCTCATCGGCTTGTTGTGATGCTTCAGCATTAAAGGTGACCCACTTATCACAACGAAAAGCATGCCCTGCGGGGTAATGATAAACGGGAATGTTCGGGTACTTTGCCTCTAAGTCCGTGACTTGTTCCAAGGTTAGATATTCATCTTTATCGGCGGCGTGCAGCATGAAGGGACACAGAGGCTTTTCCTCGATAAAGGCATAAATGTTGGTGCCATAATAAGCCGCTACCGCATCTAAGCCCGCAATACGACTGGCAGCTAGCCAACATAAAGTGCCGCCCCAGCAAAAACCCGTGACGCCAATGGGGCCGGGATGTTGTTGTTTAATATGATCCACTGTGGCTTGAATGTCATAGACTTGTAAATCCCAGCCTATCAAGCCGTCTTGATTCGGCATTTGCATGAGTTGTTGTTTGGCCTGCAGGGCATCTTCAATGCCGCTTTGGGAATAGGCAAATATTTTGTTTGGCCCCAGTCGATCGAACATGGCCGGTGCTAGGGCACGGTAACCCTGCTGCGCCCAAAAGTCACAAATATCTTGCATGAAATTCGTTAGGCCGAAGACTTCATTTAAAACAATGATGGTGCCCTTGGGCGAGCCAGTAGGCTTGCTATAAAGGGCGGAGATCTCATGGCCGTCGGGCGCAGTGATGGTTAGCATGTGCTAAGTTCCCTAATTATAAAACCAGTTATTGATTACGATTGGGTACTTGTTTGCTGTCGCTGTTCAAGTTTGTAGACCAGCCATTACTGGTGCTGACAATGAAGCCTGCTTCTGTGGATACGTAACTGTTTTGTGGCAATGTGGTGGCGGGGTTAACTACGCCCTGTGAGGTTAAATAACTGTATTTACAACCTGCTGAACTGCTGCACCAATAATCCTTCGCTATAACGCCAGTGGCGGCCATACAAAGTGTACTTGCCAAAATAATTTTCGCTAACTTAGCCATGAAAAACTCCATTTACTTACTCTAAAACGTTGTTAGCATCATCCCATGATTTGATGGGTGAGCGCAATATTCCTTATGGATCCTGGATATTTTGCTTGCGCAAAATTCCGGGATGACGTTGGGGCCTATGTCTAACGTCATCCCCACGAAGGCGCCCCCTCTGGGGGCAGGTGACTCCAAACAGCATCGGACGATGTCAATCATCCAAAATCGCCACAGCCCGTGTCCAGCCCGCTGAAGCCGCTTTGATTTTCACGGGGAAGCATGACACTTGAAAACCTTTATTGGGAATGGCTTCTAAGTTATGCAGTTTTTCTAAATGACAATAACCCACTTCCATGCCGGCTTTATGCCCTTCCCAAATCAAGCTGGCATCACCACTTTCCATGTATTTTTCCCGTGTATGCACAAAAGGGGCATCCCAGCTCCAAGCATCGGTGCCGGTAACGCGCACGCCTTTCTCTAGTAGATACAATGTGGCTTCACGTCCCATGCCGCAACCCGATGCCACATAATCTTCTGCACCGTAACGTTTTCCGGCCCGGGTATTCACTAATACAATGTCTAATGGAGAAAGTGTATGTTCGATGCGTTTTAATTCTTGCTCTACATCTTCAGCCGTCGTCACATAACCATCATCAAAATGACGGAAATCCAATTTCACTCCGCGTTGAAAGCACCAGTCCAGGGGGACTTCATCGATGGTAATGGCGCGCTGACCTTGATTCATGGTGGAATGAAAATGATAGGGTGCATCTAAGTGCGTGCCATTGTGAGTCATTAAATGCACCCATTCAATGGCCCAAGCTTCGCCGCCGGGCAAATCATCTTCTTTCAAACCCGGGAAAAACTGCAATAATTGAGGCACAGAAGATTTTTGATCCAAATATTCTACTTTGGGGCAGTAACCGGGCGGATCCGATTGCACGTCATTTTCAATGGGAATGGAAATATCGATGATTTGTTGTGCCATGGTTGGCCTCCTTGCGACAGAAACATGACTTTATTAGGCCAGGCAAATGGATTACTGTCAATGTGCTATGTTTATCAACAGGTTACCTTGTAAAGGTTATGGGGGGGGGTATCCTAATTATTGCTTAAAAGTGACAAATGTTAATTGTAAGTAGTAAGCTTGCTTCTATTTGCTATGCATTATAGATTTCTCTAATTTGTTAACCGAGCCGGAAGAATGATAGAAGACAGTCAAGAAGCTACTATTCGTGCAACGTTTAGTGCAATACCTTTTTCCCCTGCCCTCACTGAAGCGCAGCAGGCGGTTTTTACCACTCTACTGCTAGAACTCATCAAGTGGAACGATCATTACAATCTCACGGCCGTTAGAGAGCCAGAGGCAATGGTTATTCGTCATATCTACGACAGCTTGAGCATTGCGCCTTTTATGCATGGGCAAAACATTTTGGATGTGGGCACGGGCCCTGGCTTTCCTGGGTTGCCATTGGCCATTTTGATGCCTGATAAAAAATTTACCCTTTTGGACAGCAATGGCAAGAAGACACGGTTTTTGCACCATGTCTCAAGCCAATTGGGCCTAAAAAATGTTAGCATTGTCCACGAACGGGTGGAGAGCTATCGCCCAGTGGGATGTTTTGATAGCATAGTCACCCGCGCCTACAGTGAAATTGCACAAATGTTGTTGCAAACCCAACATTTATGTTGCCCGGGCGGTGATTTTTTTGCCATGAAGGGCCTATGTCCTGAGCCGTTAACGTTGCCACCGGGGTTTCAGTTGCAGAGTATCGAGCCGCTGATTGTTCCGGGCCTAGAAGAGGCCAGGCACGTGATCGCTATAGGTTTTGCGTAATGAATTTTTAGGGGTATTCTGGGTGACCAAGATTATAGCCATCACAAACCAAAAGGGCGGTGTGGGTAAGACCACCACGGCGGTGAATTTGGCTGCGGCTCTGGCTCATTTCAATCGTCGCGTGCTGTTGGTGGATTTGGATCCCCAAGGCAATGCCACCATGGGCAGTGGCGCCGATAAAAATACCTTAGAACAAACCATGACCGATGTGCTATTGGATGATGTGCTCGCACGAGATGTTTTATTGCGTTCTGACCCTGCCAATTTTGATGTATTGCCTTCCAACAGTGGTTTGACCGCGGCGGAAGTTCAACTGCTAGAGTTCCCACAACGAGAATTTCGCCTGCGCAACGCTCTGCAACCCTTGCTGGGGGATTATCACTACATTCTCATTGATTGCCCTCCTTCGCTAAATATGTTGACCATCAATGCTTTGGTGACGGCTCATGCGGTGCTGGTGCCCATGCAATGCGAATATTATTCATTGGAAGGGTTAACCAGCTTGCTGGAAACCGTGAGCCAAGTGAAAGAAACCGTTAATCCTGGCTTAGAAATCACCGGGGTATTACGCACCATGTTTGATGGGCGTAATCGTTTAGCGCTGGACGTGTCAGTGCAATTGAAGAGTCATTTAGGGGATTTGCTCTATCGTACAGTCATCCCGCGCAATGTGCGCTTGGCCGAGGCCCCTAGTTTTGGGATGCCCGCTATTTTATACGATAAGAAAGCCCAGGGTGCCGTGGCCTATATGGCCTTGGCAGGTGAATTTACAAGGCGAATGGAACAACCAGAGCCTGAGAGAAAAGCAGTAGCTGCAATAGAGGATTAAACACATGGCCGTAAAACGTGGCGGATTGGGTTCAAGGAATTTAGATTATTTGTTGAGTCAAAGTCAGCAACAAGCCACAGCTACCGCAGCGAAGGATGAACGTTTAACTCATTTGCCCATCCACAGTTTACAGCCCGGGGTGTATCAGCCTCGTCGTGATATGCGTGAAGATGCCCTGGAAGAATTGGCCGATTCCATTCGCTCGCAGGGGATTATCCAACCCATCGTGGTGCGTAACATCGCGGCTAATCAATATGAAATCGTCGCAGGTGAACGTCGCTGGCGAGCTGCGCTATTAGCTAATTTACCTAAGGTGCCCGTAGTCATTCGTGATTTAAGTGATGAAGCCGCTTTGGCTATGGCTTTGATCGAAAACATTCAACGGGAAAACCTTAATCCTATTGAAGAAGCCGTGGCTTTGCAGCGTTTAATGAAAGAATTTGAATTGACCCACGAACAAGCGGCGCAAAGCGTGGGTAAATCTCGCAGTGTAGTGACTAACCTTCTGCGTTTATTGTCTTTGCAAGAAAAAGTCAAAGTCATGCTGGAAAATGGTGACATTGAAATGGGCCACGCACGAGCGCTATTGACCTTGGAGGGTTTAGAGCAAATCCAAGCAGCACAATATATCGTCGCGAAAGAATTGACCGTACGAGAAACAGAAGCGTACCTAAAACGTACACCCCAAGGGAAAAAACCCAAAAAAGTAGAAGATCCCGATGTGGTGCGTTTGGAGCAGCGTTTATCGGATACTTTGGGCGCCAAAGTAACGATTCAACACCAAACTAACGGCAAAGGTAAGCTGGCGATAAAATACAATAGCGTGGATGAGTTAGAAGGCATTTTAGAACATATTAAATAGGGCTGTCGACAACTCTACTAAGCTATGCCTTAGCCTAGCGACTTGTTAACAGGCCCTAAGAAAATCCTGCGAGGTGGGAAATGCCTTTTGCACAGAGAGATAAAATCTATAATTACCATCAGCGACGCTCGGCACAGCAGTCTGAAATCAATCGGGCTTTTATCGATTATTTGATTGAGGTCTTTCAGGGGAAGGATTCCCTTGAATCCTTAGAGTTAATTGATGTCCAGCATAAAGTTAATTTCCTAGCGCTTGTAAAAAATGCATTGGCACAGGCGCAAGCTGCACACTCATCACGAATGACAGTAGCTGCAGGCGTATTATCTTATGGTTTTGCTGCGTTGACAGAAGAATCGCCAGAAGCTTTTATTGCCCAGTATGCTGGTGAACAGCCAGAAGGTTGGGCGATAATTTTTAAGAGTATGAGTTTTAATTCATTTAATAAATATTTCCCCAACACAAAGTTAGGTAGCTTTTGGTATTATTTGGCTCTGCATTTTGACCTGTCCTATGGTTTTTTTCAGTGGGTGGCCATGGGCGGTGATCATGGCGCGCTGTCACCTTCTGCTCAGGATAAAGTGCGCCAGCTGAATCTTACAACCCATAACGAAAGGGATTATTTGGCAACGGCGTCTACTCACAATAAAGTTGGTGCATTGATAGCCCAGCCACTCTCCCGCTATCGCGCTTATTTAACGGAGACGCCCCATGAAAATCCACCGGTACAACAGGTGGGCCTTTACCCACGTAGTGACAAACATCCCGTAGCCAATAGTGGCACAAGAGTGACGCGGGACAGTTGTGAGAATTTAGCCAATGGCGACAAGGCTCACATGGGTGATTATACCAACCCCATGCAGGCATTAGGTGATGAATGGGAAAATATAAATGATGACCCAGAGGCCGTGGATGGTAACGGTCAGTTATACAACGCTTGTTTGGCTTACAAAAGCCAAATCGCCAAAAGCATTGCGGACAAGGTGGGGGATCAAAGCCATATTAATGTGGGAGCTTACAATGATTATCCCTGTGTGATGGTTTTCATTAAGACCAATAACGTGTATTTACCACAAGGACGTAAGGTCTACTCCGATGCGGCATTGGAAGCTTGGGTGGATGTGCTACTGAGCTTATTTATTGGTTTGGTAAAGTATCGGGCGGGGGTGCTTATTGAGCTGGTGCGTCGCTCTAGCTTTAATTTTTGCGGGCCTTCAGGTGCTCCCACGGGGATGAGTATGCGCATCAGTGTTGGCATTATTCCTCAGGCTTATGCTGATGTGTTAGCAAATGCGCTGTTAGAGTTAAATAATGCATTAGCTGAGCTGCAACAAAATCAAGCCAACTATAAAAAGCCTCGAGGGATATTCTATGGTTCGAAAGATCATAAGGCCTATCTCAGTCAGCGGAAAAAGGATCCCCTGGAACTGGAAGCTTGCAGTAACTTATTGCAAGTATTGTTTGCCAAAGCAGACACCATGAATAAATCCACGCTGCAGAATATGGTGCGCGCGGCTTTTTCTCTGGAAAGCTTGTCTTCACAGGTATTTAATTACCTAAGCACCCATGCCGGCGCAAGTGTCGTTGATGCCTTTGTTCATGCTATTGAATGGGCCGTGGGACGCTTCAAGTTAGAAAAGAAAACCAAGACCACATTGAGGTTGACCTTTGATCAGGGGGATGGCGCCATTATCTATGATCAAGGGAATGCTTTGCCGGTGGTTTCTATGGCTTTAGAGGATGAAAGATTTTGGCGTTTGGTGGATGATATTATATCTAATGCGCGGACACTGAATTTTGTGGAACCTACTTTTCGAGTTGCGTTGAGTAAATTAACCATTGCTCGAGCCAGTCAGCGCTTGGAAGATTTCCATTATCAGCTGGAAGCGCTAAATATGGGTATATTCGTGCATGCTGTGAATGCTAGTCCCACAAAAGGGTTCCCTGATGCTTATGGTAGTGACTCAGAAGAAGAGGGCCTCATTGGTGATAGATTAGTGTCAGCGAAAAAGCTTATCGTACACAATGGCATGCGAGCCATCTTAGCCACACTTATGGGTATAAGAGAGCATTACTTAACGAAAGATCCCAGTTTCAACGCCCATGTTTACGTGGGCGCGGCCTATTATGAAGTGATGTCGGGGATCAAGCTGTTATCTAAACATTATAAGAAGTCTGTCGGTGCTGTGGGCAGCGTATCAGTGGCCAAGCGTTTGGTCGACGCCAATGTGCTGATTATCGACCTCAATGCGTGCGTGATAGATGGTAAAGCGACGCAAGATGTCACAACGCTCATTGGAAAATCACGGGGAAAGATTCTTATTTTTGATATGACCAGCGCCACCACGGAGCAATGTCAACGCTATCTTGGGTTGGCAGTTATGGCCTTCGAACGTTTTAACACCGCTATTTTTGTTTCCAGTGGTCTTAAAGCAGAGCAGCTAGGCGCTGACCGGAATCATTACGGCACGGTGCGAATTTTTTCTACGGATAAAACCGTGCGCGATTCTATTTATGCGGGCATCAAAGCCGCAGAGCCGCCCTTGGAATCTAAGATTTCTCATCATTATCGTCGCACCATGAAGCGTCTGAATGGCTCACCACGTAATTGCTTGCTCTTCCCTCCGGGGCTTGTGTCTGCCCCTAAAGCAGAACGTCCAGCTCCCTCCTCCATCACAGGGGCTCGGCGGCGCCTGGTCTTTAGCGCAGAATAATAGCCGAAAAGCCCATACCCAAGGGTTTAAAATCGTGGCATGATAAGGTTTGCCAAACAATTTCAGGAGCTTTGGCCCTATGTCATTACTTATCGGTATTTTGTCGGGATTCTTTTATTCATTTTTAGCCATCGGCGCCATGGTGTTGGTAATGCGCTATGTGTTGATTGAAGATGTGGCCGCAGGCGTAGCTGCGGGTATTGGCGTGAGCCTAGCGCAAATGGTTTGGGCGGTGATTGCCTGCGCGGCGTTGAGTTTGTCGCATTTCCATTTATTAGTGGGCAAACAAGTGGATTCCGTGCAGGGTTACGATGCCTCATTTGCTATGTTAAGCGTCTTGATCCTAGGGTTTATGGCCTATCGTATTCTGCGTAACCCCGTTCCAACAGCAGAGCAATTGGGTGATTTAAAGCGCGGCCGCGCCTTTTTAGTTTTACTTTTAGTTTCCATCACGCGCCCTATTCGCATCTTAGGGTATGTGGCCTTATTCAGCTTGTTGGGCGCCCATCGCATCCGCGGTGATCTACTGGGCGGTGGCATGTTGGTTATCGGTGTGGGTTTGGGTAGCTTCATTTGGTGGTGGATTTACAGTGCCATGGTGGGGCAGCTGCGCCATAAAATGACCCACCAGCACATCAAACGGGTAAGCCAAGTGGGGGCCATCCTATTGATCTTGCTCGCCATCGTGTCCTTGGTGAGCCTATTCGCTTAAAACCAACGAAATATCTCTGATATATCAAATTGAAAAATAATGATATTTTAAAAGTTCATGTTGGCGATATGAACTTCGAAGGAAAAATTTGAATTGTCAATACGAACTTTCTGTCTTATGGATAAACAAACCCTTACCCGAGTCATTATGGAGCAGGCCCAAGAAGCCTTGCCTGTTCCCCTGGTGCCTCGCTCAAGCTACGCTGAATTGGACTCTTCGATGGATAACAAACAAGTTATCATCATCAGCGGGATTCGTCGCTGTGGTAAATCCACTTTGATGCAATTCATGCGTCGTGAATCATAAGAGTCGCACTATTACATTAATTTTGATGATGATCGCTTGGTGTCATTTAGTGTGGAAGACTTTCAATTATTGCAAGAAGTTTTTATTGAGCTATATGGCGTGGAACACATCTTCTATTTGTAGTAGCCCTCCTTAAAAGTGGACCGCTTTTAAGGGGGGCTACTACAGTGCGGACAGCCGTAACTTGTTGATTTTTGCCGGTCTCTGCTTCAGCCAACATTGTTGGTCGGGTGTAACCATCTGTATTAAAAGAAAAATATCTTGATTCCGACTAATCTGGAATTGGATTCCGGATTAGTCGGGGTTTCTGACCCTAGGAGTCATATTGATTATCTGCAGGTTGGTAGTCTGCTTCCAGGCTCAATAGATTAAACTGCGTTTGGGTATCGAAGATATCTAATTTTTCTTTTGCTTTGAGTTTTTTTGCCAGGCGTACTGCCAGGGGTAAGCCCAGCAATTCGATGATGACTTTGATCAGCCACATGGTGAGGATCAATGCCAGCAAGTTGGCATGACTCATGGTGGCGTAAAAAGCTAGAGCACCAAAAATAAAGCTGTCAGCACCGGCGGCAATCACCGTGGATAATAAAAAGCGTAGGCTCATATAACGCCCGGCGGTTTTAATTTTTAATTTCGCCATCAATAAGGCATTTAAAGGCTCAGAACAAAAATAACTAATGGTAGAGGCGATGATGATGCGTCCATCCATACCAAGCAAAGCATCAAAAGCTGCATTATGAGTGTGGTATTCAGGGCTGGGTAGATGAATAATTAACTGGCCGTAAGCCATGAATAAGGCATTAAATAAAAAACCACACCAAATGGCGCGCCGTGCTTGGCGATAGCCATAAACTTCTGTAATGAGATCCGATAACAAAAAAGTTAAGGGAAAGATTAACGTGCCGGCATCGGTGGTCACATGAAAGATGCTGACCAAGCGAGGGTCGAACCAATTGGCCAAGAGAATCACCACCACATAACTGAGCATAAGAAACCACAGGTGTTTGGGTTGATTGATGTTGCTGCTTATGGCGCTGGGCATGGGTGAAGCCTTTAACTGTTTTGGGATTGTCTCATGCTAAGCCCCGTCAATCCACAGTCTGCAATGATTTGCTGTTGTGTAGCCGGGTCATTGATATCGGCGACGATAACTTCGCCAGTTCTTGGATTTAAGCGTTTTTGACCGCTATAACTCGCAAAGAAGTCTGTTAATTGCCTATATTCTCCCGCCGTGGATGCACTACAAGCAAGATCCATCGCCGGACAACCATTGGGCTTATGCTGGATAAGCCTTTTCGCTTTTTCACCCAGCAAGCTAGTAGCGAGTTGCACCTCAAGAGTTTGTAGACTAAGGAGGAATATGAATAGCACAGCGCGCTGTGTTGCAGCGTTGGGTATTTGTAAAAACAAAGAAAATGCGATGTTAGAATCAGTAAACTGCTTTCGGATCTCAGAGCCTAAATTATTCAGCGGATAGGCTTGGTAGCCTTCCCCTACTCGGTTATGCTTAACTAACATGCGTCGAATGTCATAGCTGGAGTAGCCTTGCAGAGTTCCTGTTACGTCTTTTACAACCATAGGCGCACCATCGAGAGGAATTTCTTTAATTCGTTCCATGGGAAAAAACCTCGTGGGCCCTTCAGACCAATGCCTGCGTAAATCTAGCGGGTTGGTCCTTTTGTAATGCCAATGGGGAATGACTTTGCCAATATTAGTGAATAATTCCGGTGTTTTACACAGGCGCTCCCAATAGACGCCATAAGAGTAGCCGATTATCTCGCCTTTTTTTATGGGGGCTCTGGTTATTGCGCCCTTAATATAAATAGTGGCGCCATCCAAAATATAAGGCATGGGTAGTATGGTCACATTGCTGGTAGCGATTGAGTTTTTTACTTCTGAGTTGACGCATTGAATATTATCCAGTTCATTATCAACCGTACAGGAGTCAATACTTCTTAATATTTCTCGGAGCATTTGTTTGAGTAGGGCTATTGGGTTGCTGTTAGTTTCTGCATGTATTCTGCGGAGATAGGTTGTTGTGAGTTCTTTATAAGGTTTTATATAACTCATTTGTGCCATGCCAACAAGCACGGCACCGGCTACGGTTCGATCATCTGCATTTTTGTAACGGGGGTTTTTGCGAAAATTGGCTATATTGCTATCAATGTCTCTTGTACAGTCATGGGGTAAATGCTGCATAAAAGCTGCCATACCTCGGCATTCCAACGCATCGACCCATAGGCCATCCTCGTATGAGGAGAGATGGCTTCTTTCTGCTGGTTGTCTATCAATTAACATGCCGGAGTAAATTCCCAGTACCGAATTAATGGGAAGGTCTATTTCGGCAAACATACCATAGCCTAACTCCTCTCCCATATAGGCTAAGCACAGGCCCGATACAGGTTGCTGTAAAGTACGTGTAAATACTGCAGGGGGTATGGAAGAGTCTACGGTAGCTGGCTCTGGTTTGTAGTTTTTTAGTTTACGAAGGAGAGAAGGGTTTTTGTAGTACAACCCCTCGCAGAAAGTGATCCCAAGGCGTTCTTCCACTTGGGCAATGGCTAGCGTTTCTTTTTGCGCTCCGGGTAACGCTGGTGGTCTATCGTAGACATTAATAGTCTCTGGTAAGGGTTGCGATATGAGAGTTCGCACGGGGGCATCTTTACATTGCTCATCTTCAGGAGATAAACCCATAGGTACTGTAATGTTTTCTATGAAATTTTGAGCGTCGCGAGGGTCTGCAAAATGTGAGAGCAATTTATCAAGTCCAGTCCTGTGCATAATATTACCTTTTTGTTCTAAATAGTTGAAATTTTTGGACTACCGTTTGTTTGGAGCAAGATTATACAGGTTCAAATACACCTTGGCAAAAAAATCTTCTGCTTAGAGTTCCAGGCCCTTGTCTGATTTTCCTCAAACAAAAGTTAGTTTTCCTCTATAAAAAGCGTATTTTGTGTTATATTTATTCGAACTGGACCTGGGGTTCAGGTTTTGTGCTGCCTAGAGGAATGAGTTGCAGAAAATGAGGAAAAACCTCTCAAAAATTTATCCAATCATTGCCTTTCAAGGTGGCTTTGCCCTGCTGCTGTCTCTGGGATTTTTCATTGTGGCAGGTTCAAAGGCAGGCTATTCGGCTCTTTTGGGCGGTATGCTCTGCGTTTTATTAAATATGCTTTTTGCCGGCATCTTTTTTCTGGGCCGCAGTTTTCGGCCACCTAAAGATACAGTGAAGCGCTTTTATTTTGCAGAAACCAGTAAATTTCTTGGTGCCATCCTGGCCTTCAGTTGTATATTCATTTATCTTGATGTGAATGCCGCCAGTTTATTCATCGGTTTTGTGCTGGCCCAAGTGCTGCAGTTATTTGCGCCATTATTGGCCATGAGTCCATGGAGGGTTAAGCCCTCATGAGTGCGGATGTTGCTCCTACATCAGCTGAATACATTCAGCATCATTTGCAGAATCTATCCCTGAATTTACACACCATGCAATTAGGTAATGGGGGCTTTTGGACGCTGCATTTGGACACGTTGGGGGTTTCTATTGTCTTGGGCCTATTATTTCTAGGTTCTTTCTATGTGGTTGCGCGTCGCGCAACCATAGGCGTTCCCGGTGGTTTCCAAAATTTTGTGGAAATTATGTTGGAGTTTGCCGACAACCAAGTCAAAGAAATGTTTGGTAAACGTAACGACTTTGTCGGGCCCTTGGCGCTGACAATTTTTATTTGGGTCTTTTTAATGAACTTCATGGATTTGTTGCCTGTGGATTTGCTCCCACGACTTATGTCCATGGCGGATGTGCCGGAGTTTCGCGCTGTACCCACTACAGATCCTAACCTAACTTTTGCCCTTTCTATCAGCGTATTTTTCTTGTTGATTTATTATAATTTCAAAGTAAAAGGCTTTAAAACCACTATCAAGGAAATGTGTACCCATCCCTTTGGGAAATACTTATTGCCTTTCAATGTCATCTTTCGACTGATTGAAGAAATAGCCAAACCGCTATCTCTTGCTCTGCGGCTATTTGGTAACTTATATGCCGGTGAATTAATCTTTATCCTGATTGCCCTTTTGCCTTGGTGGAGCCAGTGGCCTTTGGGTTTTGCATGGGCAGTGTTCCATATTTTAATTATCACACTGCAAGCGTTTCTTTTCATGATACTGACCATTGTCTATTTGGGCATGGCCAGTGAAGCACATTAAACAAAGGGGGAATCACCACGATGGAAATGGTAAAATATATAGCTCAAGTTCAAGGTATGACGGCACTTGCCGTAGCGCTTTTGATCGGCCTGGGCGCAATGGGTACCGCTATAGGTTTTGGTATCTTGGGCGGTAAATTTTTAGAGGGCTCAGCACGCCAACCAGAAATGACGCCAATGTTACAGATTAAAATGTTCATCGTGGCGGGGCTGTTGGATGCTGTCACCATGATTGGAGTGGGTATGGCTTTGTATTTCACCTTTGCCAGTCCATTCCAAAAGTTTGTCGTGGACGCCGCTGCGCAATACGCATCGCAAGCTGTTAGCTAAAGAGGGTTGCCATGAATCTGAATGCTACCCTGCTGGGGCAAATGATAACCTTTGCTCTGTTTGTTGGGTTTACCATGAAATTCGTCTGGCCGCACCTGATGAAGAACATGGAAAAACGCCGCAAAAAGATCGCTGATGGCTTAGCCGCAGCGGAGCAAGGTCACCGTGAGTTGGAAATGGCAAGGCGTAAAGCAACGGATATGTTGCGCGACGCTAAAGCTGATGCCGCGGATATTATGGATAAGGCCCATGCTCGAGGTAATGGTATCCTCGAAGATGCTAAAGATCATGCTCGTAGTGAAGGTGCTCGTATGATGGAATTAGCTAAGCAAGATATCGAGCGGGAAGGCAATAAGGCGAAAGCCCAATTGCGTAAAGATGTAGTGAAAGTCACTATGGCCAGTGCGGAAAAGATTCTTGAGCGCAGTATCGATGAAAGTGCTAACCAAGATATTTTAAATAAAGCTATATCAGAGATTTAAATGAGTAGTTCAGCTTACATTGCAAGACCCTATGCCAAGGCGGCCTTTCATAATGCGAGAGAGCATAATGATTTGGAGCGTTGGTCTCATGTCTTGAATTATTTGGCGGCCGTTGTGCGTAACGACAAAGTGGCCGGTTGGATTACTGACCCCAGGGTGGAAGATAAGGCCTTACTTAATGCCTTAAATGATATCTGTGGGGATTTACTAATAGAGCGTTATGAAAATTTTTTGAAATTATTGGTGAGCAAAAAGCGCGCACAATATTTGCCTGAGATCGCGCGTTTGTATGATCGATTGCGCTTGCGCTATGAAAGTACCCTAGATGCACACATAAAGTCTTTCTCACCTTTGAGTTTAGAGCAGCAGCGAGAGTTAAGTAGTGCCCTGGAAAAACGTTTCGGTAAAAAAGTGAATTGTTTCTTTGAAGAAGACAAAAGCATATTGGGCGGTTTTATTGTTTATGCCGGTGAAGATAACGTTATTGATGCCTCTGTAAAGGGCAAAATACGTCGTCTGGCCCAAGATTTAATACGGGAGTAACCATGCAAATTAATCCATCAGAAATCAGTGGCATCATTGAGAAGCGCATTGAAAAATTTGAGCTAGCACCTGAAGCGCGTCGCGAAGGTGTTATTATTAGCTTGAAAGATGGGATCATCAACATCCATGGTTTAACAGAAGCCGTGCAACACGAAATGTTAGAAATGCCCGATGGTTCCTTTGCCGTGGTGTTTAACTTAGAAAGAGATTCCGTAGGGGCTGTAGCTTTAGGTCCTACGGACAACGTAGCCGAAGGCCAAGTGGTGAAGAGCACGGGGCGCATGTTAGAAGTACCCGTGGGTGATGCCCTATTAGGACGGGTTGTGAATGCGCTAGGTGAGCCCATTGATGGTAAAGGTCCGATTGATTCCAAAGAAACTCGCATGGTTGAGAATATTGCGCCAGGGGTAATTACACGCCAATCCGTTACACAAGCCCTGCAAACGGGATTAAAATCCATCGATTCTATGGTGCCCATTGGTCGTGGTCAGCGGGAGTTGATCATTGGTGACAGACAAACCGGTAAAACCGCTATCGCAATTGATACCATCATTAACCAGAAAGGTACGGGCGTTAAATGTATTTATGTGGCCGTAGGACAAAAAGCCTCTTCTGTTGTATCTGTAGTGCATAAGCTAGAAGAGCATGGCGCTCTGGAGCATACCATTGTCGTTAATGCATCGGCTGCTGAAGCGGCTGCTTTGCAATTTATAGCCCCTTATTCTGGTTGCGCCATGGGCGAATACTATCGTGACAATGGCATGGATGCTTTAATCATTTATGATGATTTAACCAAGCAAGCTTGGGCTTATCGACAAATTTCTCTATTGATGCGTCGTCCACCAGGGCGCGAAGCTTATCCTGGCGATATCTTTTATTTACATTCCCGTTTATTGGAGCGGGCTGCTCGAGTCAATGCGCAGTACGTGGAAAAGATTACCGATGGGCGGGTGAAAGGTCGCACTGGTTCTTTGACGGCACTACCTATTATTGAAACTCAGGCCGGTGATGTTTCGGCTTTCGTGCCCACCAATGTTATTTCCATTACCGATGGTCAAATCTTTTTAGAAACAGATTTGTTCAACTCAGGTATTCGCCCCGCCATGAATGCCGGTCTGTCGGTTTCCCGTGTGGGGGGGGCTGCACAAACGAAAATCATGAAGAAACTGGTGGGTGGTATTCGCTTGGCATTAGCCCAATACCGTGAATTGGCGGCCTTTGCTCAATTTGCATCAGAATTGGATGAGCCTACTCGCAAACAACTAGAGCGAGGTCAGCGCGTGACAGAGCTCATGAAGCAGAAGCAATATAACCCCATGAGCGTGGCTGAGATGGCTGTTAGCTTATACGCTGGTGAGAAGGGTTATTTGGATGATATACCTGTTGAAAAAGTCGGTGAGTTTGAAAAAGACTTGTTGGATTTTGCTCGGGGCAAATATCAAGACTTACTAGATGAAATCAATACTAATTTGGAATTAACCGAAGATATCGATAATGCTATAGCGAAAGTTGTCGATGATTTTAAACAATCGCGGGCTTGGTAAACACATATGGCAACGGCAAAAGAGATAAAATCGAAAATCGGCAGTGTGCAAAACACACAAAAGATTACTCGTGCCATGGAAATGGTGGCTGCCAGTAAAATGCGTAAAACCCAAGATCGTATGAATGCTTCAAGACCATACGCTGAAAAAATGCGGGAAGTAATCAGTCATTTAGCTAAGAGTCACCCAGAGTACCACCATCTATTTTTAGATAAACGGGAAGAAAAGCGTGCTGGTTATATTGTTATAGGCACGGACCGTGGTCTTTGTGGTGGCTTAAATGTGAATTTACTCAAGCTCATGAGCAAAGAATTGAAGCGTTGCCAAGACAGTAACGTTGAATTTGATTTATGTCTTATTGGCCAAAAGACGCAAGCCTTTTTTAAACGAGCTGGTGGTAATGTCTTGGCAACAGCGTCGCAGCTGGGTGAATTGCCAACGTTAAAAACCCTTATCGGTATCGTTAAAGTGATGTTTGATGCTTACGCCGATAAATCCATTGATGCTTTGTATATCGCGCATAATGATTTTGTAAATACCATGACTCAAAAACCCATCTTACAACAATTATTACCCTTGGTGCCTGAAGAGTCAGGTCAATTAGATTATTATTGGGATTATATCTACGAACCCGATGCAAAAGAAGTATTGGAATTATTGTTAAGACGTTATATGGAAGCGCAAGTCTACCAGGCTGTAGTGGAAAACATTGCCTGCGAGCAGGCCGCTAGGATGGTAGCTATGAAGAACGCCTCTGAAAATGCCGGTAATATTATCGATGATTTGCAGTTAGCCTATAACAAGGCAAGACAGGCATCAATTACGACAGAATTGGCGGATATTATTGGCGGAAGTGAAGCAATTAGTGATTAGGTCTCTGGACCGTTGGTTATAAAGGTTAGTGAAATATGCAAGCAACATCTGAAGGTATCATTGTACAAATCATTGGTGCAGTTATCGACGTGGAATTCCCTAAGGGACACATACCCAAAGTTTACAATGCCTTAAAGGTTGAGGAAATCAGTTTAACCTTGGAAGTCCAGCAGCAATTGGGTGATGGCATCGTGAGAACCATTGCCATGGGAACAACCTACGGTTTGAAGCGCGGCTTAAAAGTAATAGATACCGGCGCTCCCATTTCCGTCCCCGTGGGCAAGGAAACCTTGGGGCGTATTATGGACGTCTTGGGTGATCCTGTCGATGAGCAAGGCCCCATTCCAACAAAACGTCGCAGAGGTATTCATTGCCAGCCTCCCAGTTTTGAAGATCAAGCCGTCAGTGGTGAATTATTAGAGACAGGCATTAAAGTCATTGATTTACTTTGCCCCTTTGCTAAAGGCGGTAAAGTAGGTTTATTCGGTGGCGCCGGTGTGGGTAAAACCGTGAATATGATGGAGCTTATCCGTAACATCGCGGCAGAGCACAGTGGCTATTCTGTATTTACCGGTGTGGGTGAGCGGACTCGAGAAGGTAATGACTTCTACCATGAAATGAAAGAATCCAACGTCTTAGATAAAGTATCTTTGATTTATGGTCAAATGAATGAGCCTCCAGGCAGTCGTTTACGTGTGGCCTTAACCGGCTTGACTGTGGCTGAAGATTTCCGCGATGAAGGCCGTGACGTTCTATTATTTATTGATAACATTTTCCGTTACACCTTAGCCGGCGTTGAAGTTTCGGCATTGTTAGGGCGTATGCCCTCGGCCGTTGGGTACCAGCCTAATTTGGCTGAAGAAATGGGTACTTTCCAAGAACGTATTACGTCTACTAAGACGGGCTCTATTACTTCTATTCAGGCAGTTTACGTGCCGGCTGATGATTTAACGGACCCCTCACCAGCTACAACTTTTGCTCATTTGGATGCAACAGTGGTGTTGTCGCGGCAGATTGCTGAATTAGGTATTTATCCGGCTATTGATCCCCTGGACTCAACTTCTCGTCAACTAGATCCTCTAGTTGTAGGGCAGGATCATTACGATGTGGCACGGGGCGTACAGCAAATTCTACAACGCTATAAAGAACTGAAAGACATTATCGCAATTTTGGGTATGGATGAATTATCCGATGAAGATAAATTGATTGTGTCACGTGCGCGTAAAGTACAACGCTTCTTGTCTCAACCCTTTTTCGTAGCGGAAGTTTTCACGGGCAGCCCAGGTAAATATGTCCCTTTGAAAGAAACCATTCAAGGCTTTAAAGCTATTATTGCTGGGGAATATGATGACTTGCCTGAGCAAGCTTTCTATATGGTGGGCAGTATCAATGAAGCTATTTTTAAAGCGAAATCACTGTAGAGTTAAACTATGAGTAAAACCATGCAGGTAGAAATTGTTAGCGCTGAAGAAGGTATTTTTTCAGGGCCAGCTAATATGATTTATGCCAAAGGGGACTTAGGAGAATTGGGTATAGCGCCTAATCATACCCAATTACTTACTGTGCTAGAGCCCGGTGCTGTGCGCGTGGTCACAGATAATGAAGAGCAAGTCTTTTATGTGTCGGGTGGCTTATTGGAAGTGCAGCCTTATGTGGTAACGGTATTGGCGGATTTTGCCATGCGTGCTGCGGACATTGATGAAGCAGCAGCCATTCAGGCGAAAAAACAGGCGGCTGACTTGCTTACCAGCAAAAAAGGCGAGTTCGATTATTCAAAAGCTACTAGCGAATTGGCCCGTGCCATCGCTCAATTACGTACAGTGGAGCATCTGAAAAGCAAAGATAGCTTAAAATAAGGAAATACAATATGTCATTAGAAGTCATCATCTTAGCTGCGGGAAAAGGCAAACGCATGCATTCATCTGTGCCAAAAGTCCTTTATCCTCTGGCAGGAAAGCCCCTTTTAGAGCGTGTGCTGAATACCGTTCAAGCGTTAAACCCTGAAAAAATTCATGTGGTATATGGTCATGAGGGTAAAAAGGTGCAGGACAGTTTTACCCATTGGAATAATTTGCACTGGGTGGAGCAAAAAGAATTATTAGGCACGGGGCATGCGGTTATGCAAGCGGCGCCCAGTGTGAAGCCGCAAAACCAAGTATTGATTCTTTATGGTGATGTGCCACTCATTAGCCAAGTAACCCTCGAGCAATTGCTGACTAATACGGGCAATGAGCCCATGGGTATCTTGACGGCTGAAGTGTCAAACCCCTATGGTTATGGTCGTATCATTCGTGATAAACAGGGGCATATCCAGGCGGTAATTGAAGAAAAAGATTGTACACCTGAGCAGCGAAAAATTAATGAAGTCAATACAGGTTTTTATGCGATTCAAGGAAAGCAGCTAGTTGCTTGGCTTGAACAAGTAAAAAATGATAATGCGCAAGATGAATATTATGTTACAGATTTGGTAGGCATTGCCGTCGATGAAGGTGCTAAAATCCAGCATGCCAAAGCCCAATCCATGGAAGAAGTGACAGGTATCAATGATAAAAAGCAATTAGCCCAAGTGGAACGCTATTACCAGCAAGAAATGGCTGAAGCTTTATTGCTTAAAGGTGTGAGTATTGTAGATCCGAGGCGGATTGATATCCGTGGGGATTTAGACGTGGGTAAAGATGTTTTTATCGATATTAATGTAATTATTGATGGTGATGTGAAAATCGGTGACAATAGTTATATCGGCCCTAATTGCATTATTAAAAACAGTCGTATTGGTAAAAACTGTGAAGTGCGGGCCAACAGTCTTATTGAAGATTCGCAATTGGACAATGGCTGTTATGTGGGGCCTTTTGCTCGGTTACGACCAGGCAATAAAATTGGTGAGTATGCTGAAGTGGGTAATTTCATTGAAATAAAAAATTCTATCATCCATCCCCATGCCAAAGTTCATCATCTAGGTTATGTGGGCGATGCTGATGTGGGGAAAGGAGCAAATATTGGTGCTGGTACCATTACCTGTAATTATGATGGCATCAGTAAGCATAAAACCCATATTGGCGAAAATGCTTTTATCGGTTCAGGCACTGAATTAGTAGCGCCAGTGAATATAGGTGACGGTGCATTTATTGCGGCAGGCTCTACGGTGACGCAAGATGCCCCGGCCAACAAGCTAACCATTGCACGAGCTAAACAAAGCACAGTACAAGGTTGGGAAAGCCCGAAGAAGCGTAAACAAGGAGAATAATATGTGTGGTATTGTGGGCGGTATTGGTGGCCGTGATTTAACTAGCGATTTATTCTCTGGATTGCAACGCTTAGAATACCGCGGTTATGACTCTGCTGGTATTGCCGTGCTGGATGAGGCGAGAAGTATTCATCGCGTGCGGGCCCAAGGCAAGTTAGTTAACCTCCAACAAGCCATGGAAAAAGATCCCATCGCGGGTCATTGCGCTATTGCCCATACCCGTTGGGCGACTCATGGCAAGCCCAGTGAGGAGAATGCTCATCCCCACATGTCGGGCAATGATTTTGCTTTGGTGCACAATGGTATCATTGAAAATTATCAAGCTTTACGTCAAGAACTGACTGAAAAAGGCTATAGCTTCGATTCAGAGACCGACACAGAAATCGTGGTGCATGTGTTGCATTATGAGATGGAAAAACACAAAGATTATCGTAAGGCTTTACAAGCAACCGTGGATTTAATCGAAGGCGCCTATGCCTTTGGTATCATAAGTGAAGAGCATCCCAGTACATTGGTCGCCATTCGTTATGGTAGCCCCTTGGTGATTGGCTTGGGTGACGGTGAAAATTACCTGGCATCGGATTATATTGCCCTTTCATCGTTGACTAAACGTTTTATTACTCTAGATGAAGGCGACATGGCTTTCATCAAACAGGATAGCGTGGTGATTTATGATGCTCAAGGTGATGAAGTCCAGCGCGCAGAACGCGTTGTAAACATTCATCATGAAGTGGTTGATAAAGGCCCCTACCGCCACTTCATGTTAAAAGAAATAAATGAGCAAGCTGAAGCTGTGGGGATGACCTTAGAGGGCCGCTTGGGCAAAGGCCGGGTGCTAGAAGCTATTTTTGGGACGCAAGCCGAAGCCATCTTCGACCAAGTAGAACACGTGCAAATCGTTGCTTGCGGCACTAGTTACCACGCAGGGTTGGTGAGTCGTTATTGGTTTGAAAGCATTGCAAAAATTCCTTGCCAAGTGGAAATTGCCAGTGAAATTCGTTACCGTGATGGTGTGGTGCAGCCCAACAGTTTGTTCATCGTGATTTCTCAATCGGGTGAAACAGCCGATACCCTAGCCGCTTTGCGCGCTGCGAAAAAACTGGGTTATTTAGCTTGCTTAGCTATTTGTAATGTGCCAGAAAGCAGTATCGCGCGTGAAGCCGATCTGTGTTTCATGACGCGAGCGGGTGTGGAAATTGGCGTAGCGTCCACCAAAGCGTTTACTACACAATTGGTGGCTCTATTGATGTTGGTCATCGCTTTAGGCCGTCGTCATGGTTTAAGTGAAAGGGAAGAAGCCCATTTGGTGCAGGAATTGCGTAATATTCCCAGTGCCATTACCCGTGCATTAGGTTTGAATGAAGCCATTCAAAAGATCGCATTGGGTTTTGCCGATAAGCAACATGCATTATTTTTAGGGCGCGGCACGCAATATCCTTTGGCTTTAGAAGGGGCGTTAAAATTAAAAGAAATTTCTTACATTCATGCCGAAGCTTATCCCGCAGGGGAATTAAAGCATGGGCCTTTAGCCTTAGTGGATGAGCGCATGCCTGTAGTGGCGGTGGCGCCCAATGATGCTCTATTAGAGAAACTGAAATCCAATTTACAAGAAGTGAGCGCGCGCGGAGGCAAGCTCATTGTATTTATGGATGAAACCATCAAGGAAGAAGCGAACAATGGCACTGAGTTCTTGACCATGCCTCACGTACACGACCTCATCGTCCCCATTGTTTATACCATCCCCATGCAGCTTTTGGCTTACCATGTGGCGGTAATCAAAGGCACGGACATCGATCAACCGAGGAATCTCGCGAAATCCGTTACGGTTGAGTGATGTATACGAAGAATCAGTAGGTTACAATCAGAAAATGTGATTTCTGGCCGCACCAAATGTGTAAAATCAGGTTTGGTGCGCCCATTTGTCCTTAATTTTTGCCGCACCAAACCTGAAAATATTGATTTGGTGCGGCCATTTCTGCTATACTTCTGGCCGCACCAAACATGAAAAATCAGATTTGGTGCGGCAGGAGAAATACTATGGCAAGAAAATTTATCGGCCGCAAGAACGAATTAAAAACGCTGGAGCAGTTGCGGGGCCGCAAAGCAGCTAATTTCGTGATAATCCAAGGACGTAGACGTATTGGTAAAAGTCGCTTAGCAGCCGAGTTTGGCAAAGGTCATCGCTACTATCAATTTACCGGCTTAGCACCTAATCACGGTACTGATGCGAGTATTCAACGCCAAGAGTTTTTGAGACAGTTATCGGAACAATGCCAATTACCAAAAATACAATTAGATGACTGGGGTGATATTTTTACGTTGCTAGCAAATCAAGTAGACGGTGGCGAAGTCACTATTCTTTTTGATGAAATTTCATGGATGGGCTCAAAGGACAAAACATTCCTAGCCAAATTAAAAAATGCGTGGGATGAGAAGTTGCAAAAAAATCCAAAGCTTATTTTGCTGCTATGCGGTTCTGTTTCTTCATGGATTGAGAAAAATATTATAAGTAGCACGGCCTTTATGGGAAGGCCTACTCTCTATATGACTCTAGATGAATTGCCTTTGATGGACTGCAATCAATTTTTTGATAATAGTAAAATATCAGCTTATGAAAGATTAAAAATGTTGGCAATAACAGGCGGTGTGCCGAGATATTTAGAAATGATAGATACGAAATTGAATGCCGATGAAAATATAAGATCCCTTTGCTTTACAAAGAGCAGTCCCTTGCTCGACGAGTTTGAAAGGATTTTCTCGGATATCTTTGGTGAGCGCAGTGGGATATATAGGCGAATTTCTGAGCATTTAGCTAAGGGTGCAGCCAGCCAAGCGGAGATCTTACAAGCTCTGGAGCGTAAAAAAAACGGTGACTTGAGTGAGTACTTGAAAGACCTTGAAATGGCTGGATTCATCGCCAGAGATTATTCCTGGCATATAAAAACAGGCAGCATTTCAAAACTGAGTAATTATCGCTTACGAGATAATTACTTGCGATTCTATTTGAAATACCTTGCGCCAAATAAAGATATGATAAAGAAAGGTTTGTTTGAAACCCGTGCCATTTCAACTTTGCCCGGTTGGCATGCCATGATGGGATTACAGTTTGAAAATCTATGTTTGAATAATAGTTTATCCATCGCAGAAAAAATAGGCATTCCAAAAGAGGATGTGATTTTCATTGGCCCCTATTTCCAACGGGCTCGCTCGAGAGCACCGGGCTGTCAAATTGATTTGCTTATCCAAACGAAATACAATTCGCTATTTGTGTGTGAGATTAAATTTTCAGTGAATGCCATTGGAAAACCCATTATTGAAGAAATAGAAGAAAAGATAAATAGAATGACCGTTGCAAAAAGTTTTTCTGTTTGGCCAGTGCTCATTCACGTAAATGGCATTACATCATCGGTCATAGAAAGTGAGTATTTTTCTAAAATCATCAATTTTGGCGACTTATTATAAATGAAGAGCCACCAACATACCTTCCTACAGCCCCTCACGTCACCTCCCCTGAGGGGAAGCAATTCCGGGGTCCACGGAACGTATGATTCAACAAGGATTTGGGGCCTATGACCTAAAGATAAAGCCGAAAGCAGGGAGATCTGCTGCTGGGGTAATGCCAGACACAGGATTTAGGCGTGGTGAGAATACTGCAGCGTGATGGCTTCCAATGAACATGGCAGCGCTTCCCTTCTGTGAGGTGGTCTTGGGTGAAGTGACCTCTCTTTTAGATAAAGCTGTAGCCTCTTGAGGTGCAGCGGTGTCTCTTCTAGGTGGTGCATCAGCTAACCTTGCATAACTGCGGAGTTTCATCTCTTCCACTTTCTTTTGTATGTCAGCAATGTCTTCTTTCGTTAGTTTAGGTAGAATATCCAGTGGATTGTGTTTTTCGATATATTCTAGGGTAGCAATAGTCCTATCTAATCCATTGTGGATCATTTGCTTTGTTTCGTCATCAGTGTCACAAAAAATAGAGATATTATGATACTTCTTCGTCCTTGCAATTTCCCTTAATACAGCAAGGTTATTTGTATGCCTGGTGGTTATACTCATAACCGTCAGCAAGAAAGAGGCCCGATAAAGCAAGCTTAGTTCTGTAAATTAGAATCCCTTGTTCCGCATTTCCAATTAATATTCCAAGGTTAAATACATTTTACCTGTTACCCATTCCTCGGCCTGCTCCATCGCCAATGCACTGATGAGACGCTCACAAGCCT
>JAJFKN010000002.1 GCA_021773195.1 Gammaproteobacteria bacterium
TAACGTCATTCCCGAGTCTTCTAACGTCATTCCCGCGAAGGCGGGAATCCATACTGAGTAGAATGTATCTATGGACCCCGGAATTGCTTCGCAATCCGGGGTGACGTTAGAGGCGTAAGGGCTAAGTTATAACATGCGGCCTTGCGAAAGCTTATTCCTGATGAAACTCACATTCCATCAAAGGTATCACTTTGGTTTTCTTTGTGAATTTATAGCCAAGCCATAGTGCAATAAAACATGGTACTCCAAGATAAGCCACTAAAATCCCATGCCAATCAATTTGATGACTGATCACCGCCATGTAATCTTGACCTAGGATCACTAAAGAACAAAGAATTAATGCCAATAAGGGGCCAAAGGGAAATAATTTCGCTCGATAGGGCAAAATTTCGAGACTCCTGCCCTGCTTCACATAAGCTCGTCGAAAACGATAATGGCTAATGGCGATGCCAAACCATGCAATGAAGCCCGATAATCCAGATGCATTAAGCAACCAAACATAAACCGCACCATCACCATAGAAAGACGCTAAAAAGGCAAAAAAGCCCACAGAGGCGGTTATCAACAATGCGTATACTGGAACGCCTCGCTTACTGATACGACCGAAAATTTTAGGCGCCTTGCCTTCCTTTGCTAATTGCCACAGGGTGCGAGTAGAGGCATACATGCCCGAATTACCCGCTGAAAGAATCGCGGTCAAGATAATAAAATTCATTACAGCGGCAGCTTTATGCAAACCAGCATGTTGGAACACCATGGTGAAAGGACTCATGGAAAGGTTGGTGATACTGGCATTGACTAAACTAGGGTCCGTATAGGGAATAAGAAAGCTAATCACAACAACGGCCAAAATATTAAATAATAAAATGCGCCAAAAAACCGTGCGTACAGCACGGGGAATATTTTCAGCGGGATTTTCACTCTCTCCGGCGGCCACACCGATCAATTCTGTGCCCTGAAAAGAAAACCCCGCTACCACAAAGATCCCAAATACTGTTAGCAATCCCCCATTAAAAGGCGCATTACCTATAGTCCAATTGGTGAAATCCACTTCTTGATGACCAATAACCCCAAAGATAATTAACGTGCCCACCACAATGAAAGTAATTACTGTTATCACTTTAATCAATGAAAACCAATATTCAGACTCGCCGTAATAACGCACCGATAGAAGGTTTAACCCCACCATTAAGGCTAAAAACAAACCGCTCCACACATAGGACGGCGAATGGGGTAGCCAAAATTTCATTATTAGAGTAGCCGCACTTAATTCCGCGGCAATGGTAATGGCCCAGTTGTACCAATAGTTATACCCCATAGCAAAACCAAAGGCAGGATCGACAAATTGACTGCAATAACTATTGAAAGAACCGGAGATGGGCATGTAGGCAGACATTTCGCCCAGGCTAGTCATGAGGAAGTACACCATCAAACCTACAATGGCATAAGCTAATACAGCGCCACCAGGCCCAGCAATATGAATGGCATTACCGCTGGCGACGAATAACCCCGTGCCGATGGAACCGCCAATGGCGATCATGGTTAATTGACGCCGGCCTAAATTACGTTTTAATTTTTCAGACATTGATTTGGTTATCCAATTATCAAGGGCATCCCTCGCCCTAGTTATCGAGCCATGGTACACAAAGGTAGGCAGGAGGTCCACTCAGGCTAGAGTGCACTATCAAGGAAGGCCTATTTCTGCTACAATATTGAGCTAAATTAATAAATAACTAACTCATTGATAATTGAAAGGTAAGAAAATGTACCATCAGGATTTATTTAAGGGCGCCACCATCACAGACAATGGCCTATGCCATGAAATTAGTTTAACTAACAATAAACCTGATGATTTACCACCTAATACCCCACTTTTCCACGGTTGGAAGTTGCATATCTCTTTTGCCGATGCAAGTGATACCAAAAAAGCATTGCTGCTGCTACTGCCTTTCTTAATGGAAAACTTTATAACGTTTAAATTTCTCGACTTTGAAAAGTTTCAACAACGTATGCAGGAAAATGGTCAGTGTGATTTTCAATTCAGTAAACAAATGACACTGTATCTTTGTGAACGCCATGGCGCACCCTTAATAACTGCTGAAAATTTAAGAGCCCTTATAGAGCAAATGACTGGCATACTTGAAGATGCAAAGGTTGCGCCAGGCACCTTGCCTGAAAGTGATGTGCCTACGCCCTCCCCTTTCTTTTCTTTAAGGAATGATTGCTCACATAGAAAATACTTATCAGCTTCAGAAGTGGGGCGTAATTTTAATCCACTAAATCTTAGTAACCCCTACATAGCTCTATTGCCACCTATATCTATTTTTGATGTGACAGAACATTACCAAAAATTTCCCCGCAGAAATGTTTTTGAAATTAAATGCGCGGCAAGCTGCACCATGCAAGCTTATCTCAATGAACATTTTTCCGAGGTGCACTTAAATGATCTTAATGTATACCACTTCGGTTGGAATGCAAAAAATCCATTTGCATGTTTAGTCCATTTAGACAGACATTTAAAACCTGACCAAGAAAATCCTGAAAATATTCTCGCTACTGCCTATATTCTATTTTCCATTGAATACTACTTTCAAACACATATTAAAATGACTTGTGACCCTGGGGCCATTGATTTAGAAATATTACACGGCGCTCAATTTCAAACGCTCATCACAGAGCAAACTCAAGCACTAGCCCCTTTATTTCGCCAAATTGAATCCGACCTGTCTCAAATCCCATCTCTTCATAGCTTTGAAAATAAAAGTTGGGAAGAATTTTTAGCCTATTTTGATAGTGCTGTTGATGCTATATACTATATGGAAACCATGAGCTATGCCGAACAACGCCATGCGACCATCTTAGATAATGCGAAAGAATTTACTGATATACCACCAGATAAAGTTGCTAAGCTTGCTGAAGATTTCCCAAGACTCATGGAATCAACAATAAAAAGTGCCATACCTACCGTATCCCCTTATGAAAGCATGTCTCTACTCAAACATCAATTTACCTATGAAAGACTGAGATGCCGTCGTGATTCTATTGGTGAGACAGCATTAACTAAGGGCGAAAATGAAAAACTATTGGATGCTATGATTGCCATCTTGCAAGAAACTGCCGGTAATACACAGCTTATACCTGAACCTGATTTTTCCATGGATGAAACTAATGCGGCTTACAATGAACGTCGTTTAAATAACCGCAGGCATAAACTGCGTAATCAGGTAATGTATGAACTGCTCCCCTCGATGCTTGAAATAGCTGTTTCTAACGAATCAGAGGTTTCTAGACAAATGGCTCGAATTGAAGCTTTGGTTCCATATAATCTAGAATTTGCTCTTTTCCTTGCCTGTATTTATGCGCCTAACATTGAAATTAGCAACCTGGAGGATATGTTTGAATCCTACAGACAAATATGCCTTCCCAACCTTGAAAAAATGCACACTTACCTAAACATGGTTCTGACTTCATCTGAAGAGAGAATTACTGAGTTAGCCTATGAACTTAGAGCATTAAATATGCGCGAAGCCACCGTAGCAGCAGATACCACAGGCGAATACGCATACTCAGAGGTTTCTGATATGTGGGATTCCAGCCCCCCTGAACCAACGTCAGAGGCAAGACCCAGCGCAGAAAACGATGAAGGCGTCTTTGTCAAAGGACACGGATTTAAAAGGTATCACCCGGTGTAAAGCAAAATTTTATTCTAATGGGGAAGCTCGCAATTTTCGCCCCAGGCAAGGTGGAATTCTAAGAGGTTTAATGGACCCCGGACATTTTGCTGCGCAAAATTCCGGGGTGACGTGACTGCGTCGGGGTTACGTGACTTCGTTGGGGTGACGTAACTTCGTCGGGGCAACGTGACTTCGTCGGGCCAACGTGACTGCGTCGGGGTGACGTAAAGCGAAATTCCAACGCAGTACGAGGCGAAAAGTGTGGAATGACTGCAGTAAAAAAATGTGTTGGAGAGCAGGGGTACCACCCTCCAACACAACTGCTGCTTAGGAGATTCAAGTTACCCTGGATGGGAGTCAATCATCCAGAGTGTCGGGGTTTACGTAGGAGACGGAGTAGGAGCATTTAACAAGTTTTCCAACTGAGACTTTTGCTCAGGTGAAATGGCGGTCATAATTTGATTAAACATTTTAGCTCTGAGAACTATCATATTGGCATAAAGTTGACCTTGCTTCTTAGCGAGCTTTTTAACTTTGCCTTCGTTGAAGTCACTGCTGTTTATGGCTTCATGTAGGGCTCGGTCATTTTCCGTTAACTGTAGGATGGTTTCGCGGATTTGAGGACGCGTAGTTTGCACCACGTTATGAATTTTTGAACGCTCTTCAGGCGTTAACTTGAGTTGATCCAATACTTGCATTAATCTGGGGTGATTCATGGCCACTGGACCTCGGTTAGCGTTGGATTGTTGTGCAGCCACATTGGCTGCCGGATCAGCGCCTGCTATGGCTGGCAGGGTAGCTAGCATGCTACTACTCAACAGAGTAACGCCTAGTAATGTGGTCATTGATTTCTTCATGAAATGCTCCTTTAGCCCTTGGCTGTTTGCGATGATTGTAGTGTAGCGAAGCCTTCTCTAAAGTTGTGAAAAGCCCATGCAAATTAACTGTAAAGAATTGTAAAGATGACCATTTTTCCCTCAACCCCCGTGACAAACCGCCCTTTTTTTGTCAGAATCAAGAAGTTAGGCAATTTTGTAATCCAATGAGGTATCTATGCATAAGCTTCTGTTAGTGGAAGATGATGAGGAGTTGAGCAATCTGCTCATAGAATTCCTAGAGCCCGATGGTTTTGACATCCAAGCTTGTTATAACGGCAACGATGCCCTCATGCATGCCAACACTGGCCAATTTGATTTGATCATTTTAGATATCATGTTGCCAGGCCTTAATGGCACGGAGGTTCTACGACAAATCCGCACCCATTCCAGCGTACCTATTATTATGCTTACGGCACGGGGTGATGAAATTGATCGTATTGTAGGTTTGGAAATGGGTGCCGATGATTACTTACCTAAACCTTGTAACCCTAGAGAATTATTAGCGCGCATTAAAGCCATCTTGCGTCGCGCAGAAAATACCCCAGAAGAAGACCAAACCGACAATCAAGAAACCATAAAAATAGACGATGTGGAATTACACCCCAAATCCCGTGAGGCATTCTTATCTGGCACTCCCTTAGAATTAACCAGTGCTGAATTTAATATTTTAGAAATCCTGTTACGCAATGCAGGACAAGTGATTAAAAAGAACATCCTCACGGAACAGGCCCTAGCACGTAATATGACCATGTATGATCGAAGCATCGACGTGCATATCAGTAAATTACGCATGAAGTTAGGCCCCCATGGCGACGATTCCCTGCGCATTAAAACCGTACGCGGCATCGGCTACATATACGTTAGACAAGAGCGAGCTTAAGCATGCGGCAATTATATTGGAAAATCTTTCTGTGGTTTTGGCTCACCATGATATTGATCATTACCTCTATTGCCTTCCTTGGTGGGTATTTCCTGCGTGAAAGCATCATACCCATGCGCAATAATACTTTGCTCTCCACCTACGCTAATGCCGCTGTCATGGTTTATGAGACCGAGGGCCCTAAGGCCCTAGAATACTGGTTCAACCAAGTATCAAAGAATTCCGGCATACGGGCTTATTTGGTCAATCAGTATGGTGAAGATGTTTTAGAAAGCTCCCTCAGTGGCCAACTCAGTATTACCGATTCAAAATTACAGTTGAATATTTTACCTAACACTTCCTACCGTGAAGGCCGCATGATGGTGAGTAAAGTCATCACTAGCCAGAGTGGCATGCAGTACCGTTTGATCACCCGTTTACCCAGCGCATTTAGTAACTTTACCACTCAAAACTTACAGCTACTTTGGCTACGCCTATTGTTAGCTATCTTTATTACGGGAATTATTTGTTATTTCCTCTCACGCTATCTGACAACGCCCATTAATAAGCTGCAACGGGCCGCCAGACAAATTGCTGGGGGGCAATTCAGCACTCGGGTTTCCCAAGCTATCGGTGATCGGAATGATGAAATTGGCGAGTTAGCCGATGAATTTGATACCATGGCGGAACGCATTGAATCCCTCATCGAATCGCAAAAGCGTCTATTGCAAGATGTATCCCATGAATTACGCACACCCCTCGCCCGCCTTCAGGTGGCATTGGAATTGGCCCGTCGCCGCAGCAAGGGCCTAGCGGAAAGCGAATTAGATCGTATCGCCATAGAGTCAGAACGCTTAAATGAATTGATTGGGGAAATTCTTTCTTTGGCTCGGTTGGAAACAGCTGAAGTCAGCTTGGATGAACATGTCAATATCACCCGGCTTATGGAAAAAACCGTTCAAGACACCAATTTTGAATTCAAACAATTAAACAAATCTGCTCAATTACACGGTGAAGAAGGCCTTAAGCTCATTGGCAATATGACCCTTATGCAGCGAGCCTTCGAAAATATTCTGCGTAATGCCCTGCGCCATACTCAAGATCATAGCTGCGTGGATATCCAAATTATTGAACTTAAAAAGCCCCATGAAATTTGCATCACTATTCGTGATCACGGACCTGGCGTGCCTCCTCAAGCCTTACCGTCACTCTTCAGGCCCTTTTATCGGGTTGAAGATTCCCGCTTTAAAGACACCGGTGGTTATGGATTAGGCTTAGCCATTGCTTTCAAGGCCATTGAATTGCATCGCGGTGATATTAAAGCCTATAACGCTGAAGAAGGCACAGGGTTGGTGGTAGAAATACACTTACCTCTTCAGGATAAAGCCACTACGAAAGAAAAGGAGTAAGCCAGGTACCTAAAGCAACAAAACCGATGCCCGTCACCATGGCTAAAAATAAGTTCCGTGTAAACCACATGACAAGAACCGTTAACAAAGCAGCAATGGCTTCAATCCAATTACCGCGGACAATAAAAGGGGCGACTAAAGAAGTCAGGATACAACCCGGCAAATACCTCAACCAAGTTTCTACGGCATGATTGATGTGAATGCGCCCAGCTAACCAATAACCTGCAATACGCACTAAATAGGTGGCACAAGCCATCAAAGCAATCGTTATGAAGATATGCAGGTTAATGTAATTCACGCCAAGCCCCCACTGTGCTGCCAGCTACGGCGCCAATAACAATATACCAATTCCCCGGAATGAAATGCGCCGTTAAAATAGAGACAACAACAGCCACTATCCAAGGTACGGCATCCTGTTTACCACGCCACAATCCCACTAGTAATGCTAAAAATATTCCCGTAAAGGCAAAGTCTAAACCCAGAGCATGAGGGTTGTTAATGGCAAAAGAAAAGGCATAACCCAAATAAGTAAATAGCACCCAAGCAATATAAAACAAAATACTGGCGCCCATAAAGAAGGCAAATAATTGCCGCGGGCGAGGACGACGTCGTCTCATCTCAACCATGGTTAGAGCCCAACTTTCATCGGTTGTAAAAAAAAGACCGGGGTAAACCCACCAAGCGGGCAATTTATAAAACAGAGGTCGAAGAGCAGCGCCCATTAACACATAGCGTAGGCACACAATGAAGGCAGTAGCCACCAATGCCAAAGTGGGAATATGGCTATGGGACCACATGGTGAGACTTACCATCTGAGCCGCACCCGCATACATAACAGAACTCATCATGAGCGATGCAGGCATAGATAAACCCTTGGCATGGCTGAGTACCCCAACAACAAAACCAAACAAAGCCCCTGCTAAGCTAACGCTAATGCAGGCTTTAACCCCTCGGGCAAAAGCGCTTTTTGTGATGTACTTGAAGGCCATTGGCTTACCGTCCTATCCTGATGGGCGGATAGTACATAAAATAAACAAGCCCTGTCAATGGTTATGGATAAAATAGGCAATAAGCCTAAGAATAGTTACCCCAGCGGGGTGGCCCTGGTATGAAGGTAGTAGCCTTAAATTTCAGCTTCTCAATCCCATCCCGGATGGTCTAGACATTCTGGCGAAAACATCTGTCATCCTAGAAATCGCATCGCGATTATCCAGGGCCCAGAACAGCCATAACCATAGCCTGGGTCCCGCGGTCAAGCCGCTGGATGAGGTAGCATTAGACGCATACGTCGGGGTGATGGATAGCACTATTTCTGCGGCAGAATACCGCATAAATCCACCAATTCCATAAAAGCCATAGATTGCTGGTCTTTGCGCTTTAAGCCATAACTTTCAATATAGCTTTTTAGAATGTATTGGTATTCTGGTAAATTGAATATCTCAAAAATACGTGTGGCTCGAGCCATATCATAATCCAAAAAATATTCTGCATTTTGATAAAGTACAGCCATTAAAATAGTCGCCATGGAAGCCCGTCGATTAGCAGGCGCTTCATAAAAACACTGCAGCATTTCATTTAAGGCAACACGTCTATCCCATTCTAACCAGCGTTCATAGATATATAATGCTTTATGTTCGCTGCCGGCCAAATCCACTGTTACATCACTACTCTTGATGTATTGCATGAATAATAGCGCTGGAATGCATGCTTCCACATTCGCCCAAGAACAATTACCCGTGCGTTGACGCGCCAAGGGCAGGGTTTTAATTTTCTTTAAACCGAGGATTTTAATTAAATCTTCTTGGATGAATTTGCGGGTTTGTTTCTTATACATAAAACCCTGGAAAACCTCGGCCATATAATCCGCTGACTTATCCATGCGATAAATCACCACACTGCCTTCTTTATCGCTATTAGCGCCCCGATCACACTTCGCCAAGTGCTGCCCCATCTTGATGAAGCTAATGGCATGTCCTTCAAAAGCAATGGGGATAATCACCATGGGTTGTAAGAGTAATTTACGAATGGTTTGTTTATTGTCTTCTTTATCCACTAAATAATGCTGAAAAGACATCAATTGTTTAGCCCCATCCAAGGCTTCTATAATGTTGTCAAAGTATTCGAAACTACGGCGAAAACGCTTGGCAGAATAATGATTCTTATAACGCACAATGGATTTTTGAATGAGCGCCAAGGTAAATTCTAAGTAAAATCCCGCCAAATCCAGAGGCAAGAATTTTCCTTGATGGGTAACAATATCCACGTAACCTTTTAATTCAAAGCGATGCCCCATTAATTTGGCATGAATAAAATCTCGCGCAAAATCCACATTAGCACCATGACGGGTTAATAACATCTTCATGGAACGCTGTTGGCGCAGCAATGGCATGACTAAAACCGATTGCCCCCCCACGTTTGTAGCATTGGCGTCGGCACCATAGGATAATAATGCCTTGGCTAAAGTATAATTATTATTATCTACAGCCCAGTGCAAAGCTGAACGCTTTGTAAGATCTAACTCATTGGGGTTAGCTCCATGGGATAAAAGTAATTGTGCCATTTCGGTGTTATTGACAATGGCTGTTTGAATCAGCGGGGTAAAACCATAGGCATCAATCTCATTAAGCTCAGCGCCCTTCTCCACCCATTCTTTAACGCCCTCTAAAGTACCATGAATGATTTCATCGGAAAGGGAGTTAATAGGTGGCTGGCAACGCATGGCTGATTACTTGCGGGTTAGTGTGGGCACGGGTGTGCTTTGTTGCACATGGCGCGGCTCATGGGAATGATCCAGGCTAGGTTGTAAATTAGGGTGAGGGAAGGCATCGGGACTGACGTTATCGTTACTTTGAGGATTTGCGCTCATTTTGGAGTTATCTACCCCGGCAAAATAGGCACTATCGGCCAATAATGGATGGGCTAAACCACCCTCACCAAAAGGCAAAGCGAGACCGTCAACACCCATTTCTTCCACGCCAGCACCGCCCTCATCTTCATCATCATGGATGACTTGGCCAAAGGCTCTGTGACCTAACTTAATAATTTCTCTATGCTTTTCCATGAATTTACACCATTTAAGGGAATAATATGATGGGTCCCAACTGGCCCAAGGTTGTGGCATTGTACCATTTTTAAGCGAAATTAGCTATGGGTGAAAATAATATCTAGGAGACAGAAATCCTCAGATAAAACCCATGGGGCAATACGCAAAAAACCCCACCCATGAAGCATGAGTGGGGTTTTTATCAGTGATCCATAAAATCTATGGATTAACGTCGGTCGTCGTAACCGCCACGACCGCCGCCGCCAGGCTTGCCACCACCGCCAGTGCGACGATTGTTGTCTTTAGCCGTGTTTACATTAAGCTTTCTGCCGTCTAAATCAACGCCATTAGCTTCTAATGCATTTTGGCCTTCTTGGTCAGAGCCAAAAGTAACAAAAGCAAAGCCTTTTGAACGGCCTGTTTGGAAATCACTAATCAGCTTAATCTCTTCGATGTTGCCGTATTGAGCGAAAAAATCACGGAGTTGATCTTCCGTGGTGTTGTAGGACAAGTTGCCTACGTAGATTTTAGATTGGTTCATAAAAATATAACCCTATTGAAATGTTAATAAAAACCTGGATATGAAACATTAGGGCATTCGTACAGAAAGACCAAGAAACACATTAGGCACGTGAGCATTATACGGGTATCTCTATGAGCTGTCACCCTTTTTTCTATTGACTAAAATACGACCGTACTGTATAATATTCAACCATCCACTGGGTATTTCTAGAAAATTCAGGATGTTAGCTTTAATACCCGACAAATTTCCACATACTTTGAACATACAAGGGCATTCCCATGGCTTATTCTAGAACTCTTGAAAACCATATTATAGGCAACGACAAATCAGTCCCCAAGCTCAGTGTCTTGAAAGAGGGCTCTCATGAATTAACTATCCTAGCCTTATCAGACAATGAATTAGCCAGCCTGCTGACAAATTTATTGTTCTCAGCACACGGTGTCAGCGACATGAAATTTCTTTGCTCAGTAAGCACTGATAATCTAAAACATTTGCAACAAGTAATCGAAACAGGCAGAATAAAAACACTTCATCTGGATCAAACGACCATACCTGAAAAGGGCATACAGGCCATAACATCGGCTATCAAAATAAATCAATTGGAATCCTTTTCCTTATCTGGTTTAGAGGTAACTTCAGACGATCAAATTCAAGACTTGCTGGATGCCATCAAACAAAATACCAGTCTTACTCAAGTATCCATACAACATTGTAAATTTAGCCCCTCTGTGACGCTTCAACCATTGATAAATGAACTTAACGCACGTAAAGCTGCACCTAGAGCTGAAAGTATGGAGCAAGAAACATTTTGCCAACAAGGATAAAGCAAGCTTAGTTCTGTAAATTAGAATCCCTTGTTCCGCATTTCCAATTAATATTCCAAGGTTAAATACATTTTACCTGTTACCCATTCCTCGGCCTGCTCCATCGCCAATGCACTGATGAGACGCTCACAAGCCT
>JAJFKN010000011.1 GCA_021773195.1 Gammaproteobacteria bacterium
TTCATCCTCGTCCTCATGGTATTCAGATGGCTGGTCATTGTTTTTAACGCCTCTTACTAGAAACTGTGTTATGGGTGGATGGCTACGGGTACTGATGTCGGTGGTGGGCTCCGATCTTTCAGCAGCTATTCGCTCATCGACGATTGGGCCTGCTTGACTAATGAGAGCCTGGGCGAGGGGTATTTGATTGTTTAATATCTCTTGCATTAAGAACATGAAACAATAGCTGTCAGTCTTTGCTTTATCATCATCTGTAAAGAAAAAATGATTTAGATTTTCCAAGGCGAACTCATGGGGCTGTTCGGATAAAACCTCCAGTAAGTATATTAGAATGGCTTCCCTTTCTCTATAATTAGAATTGTCTCTACTGAATTTATAGTGAAAAATACCTCTGACTTCCTCAGGTACGGCCTTTAGCCAATTTTTCAGTACACCTTTAAATTGTTGCTCTTCGCCCGTAAGATGGAGCAGAAGTTCTGCAGTGAAGTACTCAGTCCAAAAGTCTGTAGCGTTCGTATCATAGGTTACTGTTACCAATGGATTGGCATCTTCGCCATCATCACTTCCATCACTTTCATCATTTCCATAAATTGGATATTTCTCCTCGGGCCAGGAGACTTGCCGCGCATCGCAGTTGTCAGTGTATGAATGTATACCTAGAGTTTTGGCTTGGTCTGTGGTGAGTTCGAGTTGGATTTTCATGGTTTGTTTTTCCCCAAAAAGATGTGATTATTATCAATAATTGTGGTGATTTTATCTAAGGAGAAAGGGAAGGTCGAGTCCGTAATACTACGTATTTGGGAACTGCTAGAAAATCAATGTTGTCTCACTGCGTGAGAACTTATTTGGACTGGACCCCGGATATTTTTCTTCGAAAAATTCCGGGGTGACGTGGGTTTTGTCTTGTGGGCAGAGTGACTCGTGCTTCATGGTGACGTGGGTTATTTGCAATTTCCGGCCTGTTCCCACAGGGGAAGGGCGTCTGTTTACCTAAACGTAATTTTCACTTTTGTATCTGGTGTCATGGGTCCCGTGGCGTAATCCATTAATATATTACTGCGGCCTTTTAGCCATTCGGGATTTACCTGCAGACATCTAGCTAATCCCGTTAGCATTTCTTTGCGTGGGAAAATCCGTCCCGATTGATATGCGCTTAATCGAGTATTGGGGATTTTCAACTCTTCGGCAAAGCCATCTAGAGTCACTAAGCCGCGTTTGTGCATAATTTCTTGTAAACGTTGATTAAAGGGTTGTTTGCTTAACATTGTTCGTCTCCTTGTATTCTCTCTTTCATTAGGTGATGGTGCCATCCTTGGCTAACCATGGGCTCCTTATCCCTTGGAGGTCTTCCTGACCTTCCATCCGAGTGGTTGAGGTAAATATTACCAAAATATCCATCTGTGGGTATGTAGGAGATGTCGCAAAAAGACATTTTTTTGGGCATGTTAGTAAAAACAAGATTAACTCATAAAATGTTAAAAATACTCTTGAAATATTCATTGTATTCACTTAATATTCATTTAGGCGCTTTGTTATCAGTTGGGGAGTAAGTCGCATGGATCATTCAGCAGAGAAATTACGTTTAGTGGGCGGGTATTTGCTTCAGCCACAACCACAGCCCAAGGTGAGGGCTAGAGGCTTAGTTGAAAGCATTGTGTCTATGATGCCTTGTGGCAAGGCCATGGACATGCCCAGGCTATATATGGGAAATGTAAGGCCTATTGGACGGATTCGCAATATAGCTTAGGAAAAAATAGGGCCCTCTGTGGGGCCCTTAGAGCTTTGCTGGTGTCTTATCGTAATGTTTTCAGGGTGGCATTGGATTTATTGTTATCCTTACCACAGGGATATTCATCCTTTAGGGCGTCATAGAAGGTAGTGGAAGCAGGCTTTTGCATGGCTGATGGGTGAGCTTTCATATATTCAATGAAGGTTCGTACGGCATCTCCGTAATAGATAGTGCTTGGTAGACAGATTTCTTGCTTGTCTTTCTCTTTTTCACAGAGCTTATCGCGACACAGTTTGACGCCATCTTTTAACCCCGTAACATAGAAAACACAGGCTACAGACTGTTCCTGATTTACAGAGACATCTTTCTGTTTTTCAAGGACTTTTTCAGCTTCCAAACAATGAGTTAATAATTCTTGGGCGGTAAAAATACCATCTTCGTCCATAGCTAAGGCTGATCCAGGTACGATAAAAGCTAGGGCAGTAATTAAAATCAATAATTTATGGCGCATTATAGGTCCCCCGTGGGCTTAACATGATTAATTATAGACCAAAGCGGGGCTTTTGAGGGGTAAAGATGAGGAATAGTGTGGTTGCGAGGAGACGTCGATGGATTCAGTGAAAAATTATTAAAAATCATTATATTAGATTGAGTGACTTGGCAATGGGACGCTGCTATCCTTAACTACGTCATCCAACATCCTTGTGGTCCATTGCCAGGCACCGTTGGTAAAGTGAACTATAGCTAAGCCTGATCTTGTCATCCATGAGTGATATCCCAAATGCCTACTGGCAATGACCCAATGTCTAGTAATGCCTACAGATCATGTCTCAACCTATTGAAAGTAAAATGAAAATATTAGTGGTGTTTTGATCTTCTAAGGGAAGAAATTGAAAAAATTTCATCCCGATGGATGTTCATTAGCGCCATTTTTCGGTATCCTATGGCCATTCGTTTAATATTCAATACCATAGTCAAATACAAGGAAGGTTAGTGATGGAATACACAATAGACATTGACAGCGGTGATATCGAATTTCTCATTTGCGATATCTCTACACTCTGGCGACGGATTCTTAATATCAAGACGCGTGAGCTGGGCATTAGCACCATCGAACGACGGGCCTTGTTTGCCATTGACCACAACCCTGGTTGTACACAAGTGCAGGTGGCGTCGCGAGTCGAGGTGGAGCCGCAAAATCTGACTCGTGTTTTGGACAAGTTAGAGCGCATGGGATGGATCAACAAAAGCACTTGTCCTGATGATCGTCGCGCCAATTCACTCTATACCACGGATAAAGCAAAAAGCTTATTAAACCAAATTATTACCCGCATGGATGAAATACGCCCTGGTTTTTTTAGTCAATTCGAAGACGGGGATTTACAAGTATTACGTGGGCAATTGAGCCAAATGAAGCAAAATCTGGGTGTAATGAATGATACTTTTTAATTCTTTGCCCTAGATTATTAGCTTAAAGGTTATTCCTGGGGTTGAGCTTGCTATTTATCCTGCGCAGAGCCACAATAGGGTTTTCCTTTGGCGTTGTCCTATGAATCACATAATAATTCCAGAAAAATCCCTGGTGGCGAGCTTCGATGTAGACGCACAGAATACTTTTACCCCGGTATGTCCTGCAGAATTACCTGTGCCTGAAGGCACAGCTATCGTTTCTCAACTCAATAAACAAGCTAAATTTTCCTGCGTGAGAGTAGGCTCTAAGGATGCCCATAGCCCCGAAGCCAAATGGATTGCTGACGAGACCCATCCGCAATTATCCCCCATCGAAGGCGATAATATGGATGTTTATTGGAAGCCCCATGGGATTCCAGGGACCCTTGGTTTTGATTTAATTCAAGGTTTGCCTGAGATTACACAGTATGATTTTTTTGTTTGGAAAGGCATTGAATTGGATATGCATCCATACGGTGCTTGTTACCATGATTTTGATGAAAAACTCAGTACTGGCGTTTTAGAGTTTTTACATAGTAAAGGCATTAAAACAGTCATTGTGGGTGGTTTAGCTACGGAATTTTGTGTCAAAAACACGGTTCTTCAATTGGTGGGTGCAGGTATGCAAGTGGTTTTAAATTTAAGTGCCTGCCGCGGTTTGGCTCACGATACCACTCAATTGGCATTGAAAGAAATGCGAGAAGCTGGCGTTACTCTACTGGAAAGTACTGCGCAACTGCAACAGGTCATAAGATGATTATTAATTCTCTTTTAGATACGGACTTTTATAAGCTCACTATGATGCAAGTAGTGTTGCATTGGTATCCTGGTGCAAATGTGCAATACCGTTTTAAGTGTCGTACAGACGGGGTAGACTTCGCACCCTATGCCGATGAGATTCGGCGTGAAATAAGCCATCTTTGCTCTTTGCGTTTTCAAGAAGAAGAGTTGTTGTATCTAAGGCAGTTTGCTTTTTTTAAATCTGACTTTATTGATTTTTTACGTATTTTCCAGTTAGACGAAAATTATGTTCACATTGATACTGAAAATGGTTTTGAACTTTGTATCGAGGGGCCTTGGCTACATACGATCATGCTGGAAGTGCCCTTGTTAGCTATTCTTAGTGAGGTGTATTATCGTGCGATGCATTTAAACCCCGACTATGAAGAAGGCGAGAAGCGCCTTACGGGTAAAATTAAATTCTTAAAAGATAATACACCTAAAGGCGCTGTTCAATTTTCAGAGTTTGGTACACGTCGTCGTTTTTCTTATAAGTGGCAAGAATATGTTGTGCGTACCCTCAAAGAAAAATTGCCAGAAAATTTAACGGGTACTAGTAATGTGTATTTTGCTAAGCATTTTAACTTGAAACCCATCGGTACCATGGCCCATGAATATATTCAGGCTTTTCAAGCTTTGGGCCCGCGTTTGATCGATAGTCAAAAACAAGCTTTTGAAACATGGGCACGAGAATATCGTGGAGACCATGGTATTGCATTATCTGATGTCTGTGGTCTGAATGCTTTTTTAAGGGACTTTGATTTATATTTCTGTAAATTGTTTGATGGTGCGCGGCATGACTCTGGCGAACCCTTGCAATGGGGGGAGCGCATGGTAAAACATTACCAAGATATGCATGTAGATCCAAAAGCTAAAACTTTGGTTTTCAGTGATAATTTGAGTTTTCCTAAAGCCATTGAAATATGGGACCGATTCCATAAGCGCACGAACCCAGTCTTTGGTATCGGAACGAATTTAACTAATGACTTAGGGCACCCAGCAGCGCAAATCGTTATTAAAATGACGCAATGCAATGGTCAACCCGTGGCTAAAGTGAGTGATTCGCCTGGTAAGACCATGTGTGGTGATGAATCCTATTTGCAATATTTGAAAAAAGTTTTTAAAATTGATCAACGCAATATTGAAGACCAATGACAGCTTGTTCCATTCATATAAAAAATGCGCATCTTGCCTATAAACAGCAAGTTTTATTTTCGGATTTAACCTTTGAAATAGCAGGTGGACAATGGACGGCTGTCTTAGGCCCCAGCGGTGTAGGTAAAAGTACCCTTATAAAAATGATCACAGGGCATGTTCAGCATTATAAAGACTGTCAAGTAGAAGCCAATATCACCACCAGCGATGGCCAACCCTTAGAAGGGCGAATAGCTTATATGGGACAAAGTGATTTATTGATGCCTTGGCTGTCAGTACTCGATAACGTATTGCTAGGGGAGCGATTAAGAGCTAATGGTCGTCAAGCTAAAACTAAAGCAAAAGCATTATTAGAAGAAGTTGGCCTAGGCAAGCATGTTCATGAGCGGCCCCATGCCTTATCGGGAGGCATGCGGCAACGGGTTGCCTTAGCACGAACTTTAATGGAAGCACGGCCAATTGTGTTGATGGATGAGCCTTTTTCTGCTCTAGATGCCATTACACGTTTGCGTTTGCAGGATCTGTTTATGCAAACACTAAAAGGGAAAACAGTTCTTTTAATTACCCATGACCCTTTAGAAGCTCTGCGCATGTGCCACCAAGTGTTTGTAATGTCTGGTAAGCCTGCCAAAATCAATGAAGGAATTAAACCCCCAGGTGAACCCCTTCGTGCGTTAGATGATGATGCCATCTTACACTTGCAAGGTGCCTTGTTGAGCCATTTGACTCAAGGAGAAGAGACATGATGTTATTGCGTGGTGTAAGCGCTTTAGTGATTTTAGTTGTATTATGGCAATGTGTCGTTAGCTTATTTCAGTTGCCTCCCTATATATTACCAGGGCCCATTTTAGTTTTTCATGCCTTTGCTAGCCAATTTCCCCTTATTGCGCAACAAAGTTTACCCACTATAACAGAAGCACTATTGGGTTTTTCTTTAGCACTGATTATTGGTTGTTTGGCCGCTTTAGTCATGGCGCTGTTTCGACCTTTAGGTTTATGGCTTATGCCGCTGTTAATTATTTCCCAAGCTATTCCCACTTTCGCTATCGCGCCAATTTTGGTTTTATGGCTAGGTTACGGTGTGGCATCGAAAATAATTACTACGATGATCATGTTATTTTTCCCCATTACCAGCGCATGTTTTGATGGCTTACGTGCCACAAATTTAGAATGGTTGTTGTTGGGGAAAACCATGGGCGGGAACAAGTGGCGTTTATTGTGGCATATACGTTTGCCTGCTGCATTGCCTCGACTAGCCTCGGGTATTCGTGTGGCAGCCGTTATGGCGCCTATGGGTGCTGTAGTGGGGGAGTGGGTTGGCTCTAGCAAAGGTTTGGGTTACCTGATGTTGAATGCCAATGCCCGCATGGAAATTGATATGATGTTTGCCGCCTTGATTGCCATCATAGCCTTTGCCTTAATATTATATTTTTCTGTTGATGCATTATTAAAACGTTATATACCCTGGCAATAGTATTCATCTATAAAAAAGGAACCGTCATGTTACGTATCTCAAAAGGTTTGATTGCTTTGATATTGCTTTTGACGCTTGTCCCGGCCCAAGCCGCTACCTCAAAGGCAGATACGCCCACTGACAGAATCAGTAAGCCTTTGACAGTAATTCTGGATTGGTTTCCAAATCCAAATCATGCGCCCTTATTTGTGGCTCAACAGCAAGGTTACTTTAAACAACAAGGCTTGACGGTTAAATTAATAGGGCCGGCTGATCCCAACGACCCACCAAAATTGGTTGCTGCTGGCAAAGCCGATATCGCCATTACTTATCAACCAGCCTTTTTACAAGATATAGACAGGGGGTTGCCCTTGGTTCAATTTGGGACTCTCATAGCGACACCATTAAGTTGCATGGCCGTTTTATCCAGTAGTAAAATTCATCATATAAAAGATTTAAAAGGTAAAAGCATTGGCTATAGTACCTCCCCCATGGATAGTATGACCTTAATGGCTATGCTAAAACAAGCGGGTTTAAGCAAAAAAGATGTTCAATTAATTAATGTGCATTACAATTTAACCCAAGCGCTATTAACTCATAAAGTGGATGCCATTATCGGCATTGATCGTAATTATGAAGTGTTGCAAATGAACATGTTGAAGCAACCCGTGAGAGTGTTTTACCCTGAAGAATTAGGTGTGCCTAGTTATAGCGCTTTGATTATGGTGACTAATCGCAATGAAATAACCGATCCTCGCTTACCGAGATTCATTGTAGCTTTGACAGAAGGGGTTCAGTATTTAGTGAATTACCCGGAACAAGCATGGCAAGTTTTTGCGAGCAACCATCCCGTATTAAACACACCATTAAATAAAGCTGCGTGGTTTGCTACTTTACCGCGTTTTGCTTTACGTCCAGGTATCGATGATCCTCATCGTATCTACCAGCTTGAAAAATATTTGCAAGCTTCTGGCGCCATTAATAAGATACATCCCATAAAACAAATCGTGAAAGATGGAATAAACTGACGAAAACCTTATCATTTCCTCTCAGAGGCATAGCGACACGTCGGACGGACCTAAGGTCCATTCCGAGGTCCATAAAATGACAAGATTTACAATTCACATGAATCCCGTTAAACTGTTTTTTTAGAATCACAATAGGGATGTGCTATGTTAAGAGAAGGACGACAACGAGAAAGTGGTGATAGGTTATTATGGCCTAAGTTAATCGATAAGTTGATTAAAATTTCTATTGTTGCGGAAGGCCCATGGAAATCGGGGCTAGCATTAAATAATTTTTTTTCGGGTGACATTAAAGATGTAGAAGAGTTTTTCAACTTAATGAACGACCGTTTTTTTAATTTTGTTCAGTCGCCTCTTGGCAAAGAACAAATTAATGAGTTTTCACGTCAATTAAGAAATGAATATCATGCAACAATAGTGCTTGAAAGCACGCCTAATAGCCAGGTAGATAACGTCAATTTAAAAAGAATTTCAGGTCGTCTAGAATTGCTTAACCAGTTTTACCAGACGCTAGGCCAATATGGTATCAGAGCCTATCCCTTCATGGTCGTTACATTACATTTGAAATTGGATTTAGCCGCGAAACGTTATGCCTTAACACAATGCCCTCGTGATATTTATGACTATTATTTACAATTGAATCAAGCCATTGCTCAAGTAAGACAGCTGCATGATGGCATTTTTTTGGCAGCAAAACATGCTATACGCGCTATTCCTGATGGCCTAGGACATTTTGTAGTGAAGCGTGATAGCCATGAAGCTGTTGACGCAAGTGCTTTTTTTGATAGTAAACGTTCAGCGAAAAAAAGTGCAAAGGCTCAGTCTAATGAAATTCAACGTTTCTCAGCGTTAGGTATGACGCAAATAACTAATGAGTTATTGAACCGATGGAGACAGGAACAGAGAATGGTTCTCAGTATGATAGATAAGTCTCCTGATGTCTATTCGCCCATAGCTCAAGAGGTGCATAGAAGGCAAAACCGAGGCCTAGAGCCTTCGGCTGGGTCAGCTCGTAATTGCGGGACCTTCCGTCATAGAGTAGCGGGGGTAGATGAGAGTACAAGTGATGAACAGAGACTAATTGCGCGATTATAGATTTTATTCCTAGGATGCTGAGTCATATCCATGGACATGACCCAGCCTAGGCTGTTAAGTTGCAATAGGCATTATGGCGTTGATTTACTGTCAGTGCTATCGCTGTCAGGTAGTAGGGGCTTACCATCATCAACCTTAACATCCTGACCTTCACCGCTGTCAGGCCCCATATATACAGGCGGCACAATTTCATTTCCTTTGTCATCTACTATAGGTTTATCGTCAGCATCCTTGTCTTTACTGAAGAAGTTAAATAATGGATCTATCTTATTCTTTATAGTGTCTTTTACGCCACTAGGCTTTTGTACAGGCTCTACATCTAAGTCATCATCATCAGCTTCTTCTGCACGGCGAGGCGGTGCTTTACCTAATTTAAAAGCTTCATCTTTTTTTATGTCCAATTTACAGTGCAAGTAATCTGATTCCAATAACCATTTTTCATCGGGGTAATAGGCAAATAGATATGTGCCATCTTTTATCCTTTCAATAATTGGCTTGATAAGAGTTTGACTAATGGCCGGGCAACCCCAGCTGTGACCAATACGGCCATAGGATTTCATGAATTTTTTACTCACATAAGGCGCGCCATGAATGACAATGTAACGTTTATAAGCATTGTCATTGAAGCCTTTATCTAAACCATACAAACGTAAGGAAATACCGTTGTGGCCGTAATAAGTTCCTGCCGTAAGGTATAAACCGATACTTGATTTTTTAGAATCAGGCACATTAGAAAATTTTTCTGTTTTATCGCCGGCACCACTGCCCTTGCCATGAGCTGCATAAGTATCATAAAGTAGTTCTTGATTGGCTAAATCAATGACATAAAAACGTCGTTGGGAAGAAGGCTTGCTGAAGTCGAAGATGGTTAATGTTTTTTGGTCACTGTGGCCAGATAAACGAGCACAGGCGTAGGATTTTAGTGCTAAACGCAAAACTTCAGGGTTCATATCAGGATCTTGTTTTAAAACATTCTCCATGGTTTTATTAATTTTAGAAATTAGTATGGGAGCTTCAGTGATAGTTTTTCCTTTTTTCGTAGTAAACTGTTGCACTGGGTCAAAGGAAGCTGGTATAACGACATTCACTTCATCTATAGGTTCGATGACTTGGGCTTTTTTCTTTTTAGCAGCTCCTGCTGATGCAACCAAACAGGCACTCATGAGCACAATGAGTGATTTTAATATGAGATTACGCAACATGTTCTTCACCCTAGTATTCTTGCGCAGAGTCCCTTGCTTCACTTGATGGATTAATTCACCGTAAGTTATAGCTCAAAATATGCGCAACTTACAGGATTTTAGAAAAAAACTTCTATTTAATGATAGGATTATCGAAAAATCATAGGGTTATTTAGACTTAGGATTTGGGTCTAAATCCATCTTTTAAGCCCTCCCAGCAAGCTTTGTAATTTTTATCTAATGTGCTGGATTGTAGTGCCCCATGCGTAGGCTGCCAAATTTGTTGGCTTTCAAACATAAAGGCTAGAGTGCCATGATAATATTCAGGCTTTAAGGCTTGTGAGATGGCTTTTTCATAGCTGAAATTATCGGGACCATGGGCAGTCATGCAATTATGCAATGTACAACCACCAGGTTGAAAACTGGTTTTGGCATCGTAACAACCTTTAATCAGTCCCATAAATTCACTCATAATATTACGATGGAAATAAGGCGGACGAAAGGTATCCTCTGCCACCATCCAACGCTCAGGGAAAATCACAAAGTCCACGTTGGCTACGCCTGGTTGTGAGGAGGGCGCTGTTAATACCGTGAAAATGCTAGGATCAACATGATCGAAGCTAACAGTATTAATGGTGTTAAATGAACTGAGGTCATATTTATAAGGGTAGTAATTGCCGTGCCAAGCAACAACATCTAGAGGGTGATGATCCATTTGAGCTTGCCATAATTGATTTTCAAATTTGGCAATTAATTCAAAAGTGTCTTTTGTATGATAAAAACGTGCGCTGGGGGCGTAAAAGTCACGGGCATTGGCTAGACCATTAGCACCAATAGGGCCTAGTTCAGGCAGTGTAAAAGAATTGCCGAAGTTTTCACAAACGTAACCACGAGCCTTATCATTTAATATATGAACTTGAAACTTTATGCCTTGTGGAATAACAATGATTTCACCGGGGCTTATTTCTAATGAACCAAACTCTGTATCAAAACGCAAGCCACCTTCTTGGGGTACTATAAGCATCTCCCCTTGCGCGTTGTAAAAGAATCGGTTCCCCATGCTTTGGTTAATGGCATAAAGATAAAGAGCCGCACCACAGGTTAAATCAGCATGCTGGCACCAAGGTGTTAATCCTTCAATAAAATCTTTCTTTTCCTTAGGATAGGATAAAGGGTTCCAACGTAAAGGGTTAGGTGAAGCTGATTCTAATCTGGTGTCCTGGCTTTTGCTGAAAGAGGTGAATTCACTGATACAAAGAGATGGTTGGATGCGATAGAGCCAACTCCTGCGATTATTCGCCCGAGCAACAGTGAATGCTGTACCGCTCAACTGCTCCGTGTACAAGCCGTAAGGTACCTTTTGTGGCGAGTTGCCCCTTTTGGGCAAGCTGTTGTCTAGGGTTTCACTACTGTGGTGATTGCCAAAGCCGCTTAAGTATTGAAGTGCCATCCCATTGCCTCATTCCATTTCTCTCTTCTAATAATAATCTGTTTTACTGATATTTCAATTAATTAGATGAGGGCTTTATATGGCAGGGGTTGTTTGGCATAATGTGCTGAATTCTTGAATATGAGTCGAGGCTATAGGACTTTGCTAAAGTGAGACAGTGCGAATGAAACAGACCATTCTCCCCGTTACAGAATTTCTACTATGTCCAACGCCTGATACTTGGGTCACAGCGGCATTGCAAGATCAAGCCACTATGTTGATTGATCACGCTCACTGTGAAAAGAAGGCGGCCTCTACGGCTTTTAGTCTTATGTACCGTTACGCAAAACGTTATGACTTGTTACAAAAGGTCTCACGCCTAGCACGAGAGGAATTACGTCATTTCGAACAAGTACTAAAAATCATGCAGCAACGAGGTATTGATTACGGGCATTTGAGTCCAGGCCGTTATGCTAAAGGTATGAGCGCAGGCATTCGCGAGTCAGAACCTCAACGTTTAATTGATACTTTGATTGTTTGTGGCATCATTGAGGCCCGTTCCTGTGAGCGTTTTGCCGTGTTAATCCCACATTTAGACGAAGAGCTAAAAGCATTTTATACCTCATTATTAAAGTCAGAAGCGCGGCATTACGCCGATTACATTACTTTAGCTCGGGAGTATGCGCAAGAATCCATTGATGAACGTGTTGTTTATTTCTTAGAGAAAGAGCGGGAGTTGATTGCATCGCCCGACGATAAATTTCGCTTTCATAGTGGGGCGCCAGCATGGATGGAAGTCATGGCATAATTTTATGAAAAATTATGCAATTCAAATTCGTCATTATCAAAACGTAAAAAATTACCTTGTTCATGCCAGTCACTGAGGACGAATGTCTGTCTGAGTTCACCTTTGACATTAAATACACTGATGGATGGGCGATGAGTATGACCATGAATTAAGAATGCCGCGTTATATTTTGCTAGTTTTTTACAAAGGGTTTTATGTACCGTGTCGGTGATTTCATAGGATTTGTGGGCTAAACGTTTTTTAGTGAATCTACGCAAGCCATAACCTAGGCTCCGTCGTTTATCTTGGGACAGTGACAGATAAAAGCGAGAGAATAGATGGCTGCGTGTGACCGCACGGAAAAAGGTATGTCCGTAATCTCGTGTGCACAGGCTATCACCGTGCATCAGTAGGCTACGTTGACCCCCAAGTGTAATCACCGTAGGGTCTGGCAATAATTGGCAGCCTATGGCTTTTGCAAATGCTTCCCCCACTAAAAAATCTCGATTCCCTGCCATGAAATACAAAGCAGTGCCTGATTGGCTGACTTTAGCTAAAGCCTCAATGGCCCGCTGATGTTCCCCTAGGCCAATATCATCGCCTAACCAAACTTCGAAGAGGTCACCCAAGATGTAAATCTCTTGAGCATCTTTTCCCGGGCCTTGAAGAAAATCATCCAAAAGACCGTAGAGTTCTGGGCGAGTAGGGTCAAGATGGAGGTCAGAAATGAAATAAGTGGTCATATATTAACACATAGGGCCATGGAAAAGGTAATGATACGGCTTTTAGATGCTTGGGGGAAGCAATTGGGGTAAAATGCCTCGCTGAACAATGAGGAATTTCATTCATGGCTAGCATAAAAACACGGTTTTGTCCTTCACCCACGGGGCTTATACATATGGGCAATGCCCGAACAGCGCTTTTCAATGCCTTATTTGCAGCGCGCTCACGGGGGACTTTTCTATTACGTATTGAAGACACGGATGTAGAGCGGTCCAAAGCAGAATTTATCGATTACACCAAAGAAGATTTGCGTTGGTTGAATTTAGATTGGCAAGAGGGGCCTGATGTGGGTGGGGCGGCTGAACCTTATTTCCAATCTCAGCGCCAGGACATCTATGACCAATATTATGCGACCCTTGAGAAACAAGGTAAGGCTTATTCTTGTTTTTGTTCCGAACGGGAATTGGAAGTCATGCGCAAGATCCAGCGCTCCAGCGGTAAGCCACCCCGTTATGCTGGGACCTGTCGTCATCTAACCAAAGAACAATGCCAGGCAAAGTTGAATGAAGGTTTAAAGCCCACTTTACGTTTTTTAGTGCCCGATGATGAAACCACTGTATTTGAGGATTTGGTTCATGGTCAGCAGAGTTTTGCGGGCAGTGACATCGGTGATTTCATTATACGGCGTGGCAATGGCACTTCGCCTTTTATGTTTTGTAATGCTGTGGATGATGCCTTAATGGGGGTTACTCATGTGTTACGTGGTGATGACCATTTAACCAATACCCCACGCCAGTTAATGATATTGCAAGCTTTAGGTTTGCCAACACCTCAGTATGGGCATACTTCTTTGATTCTTGGCCCCGATGGCAGTCCATTTTCAAAACGTCATGGCAGCCGCAATTTACAAGAATTACGTTCAGCGGGATACTTGCCTGAAGCTTTATTGAATTATATGGCACGTTTAGGACATTACTATGAGAATCCTGAGTATATGACATGGGAACAATTGGCGGAACAGTTTGACTTAAGTAATTTGAGTCGTTCACCAGCCCATTTTGATATGAACCAATTGCATCATTGGCAGCGGGAAGCCATCACGCGAGTTGAAGATAACGCTCTGTGGGAATGGATGAGTGATGTTTGTCATGAGACAATTCCTTCCGACAAGTGCAAAGACTTCGTGAAATCCATTCGCCCTAATATTTTATTCCGCGAAGATGCAGAATTTTGGGCCCAGACATTATTTAACGATACATTAATATATACCGATGACGCGAAATCTATGATTAAAGAAACGGGAGAAGCATTTTTTCAAACAGCTTTGGATGCTGTTAATGAAATGGGCGTGGATAATAAAGCCGTTTGTAATGTGATAAAAGACAAAACGGGAGCTAAGGGGAAGGGGTTATTTCAGCCTTTACGTTTGGCATTAACGGGTGTATTGTTTGGCCCAGAAATGGTGCATATTTTTGAATTAATCGGTGTGGACGGATTAAAAGCTCGGTTGCAAACTGCCATCACTATGGCAAAGTAGGTAAGTATCATGTTGCAGATTTACAGTAGTCACTCAAAAAAGAAAGAACCTTTTAAGCCTATCCATCAGGGTAAAGTTGGCATTTATGTCTGTGGTATGACGGTTTATGATTATTGTCATTTAGGCCATGCTCGTTCTATGGTGACCTTCGATGTCATCACTCGCTATTTGCGTGTGCGAGGCTATGCCGTGAATTATGTGCGTAATATTACCGATATTGATGATAAAATCATTAACCGCGCCCATGAAAATGGCGAAGACATAACTGCCTTAACGGAGCGTTTTATTGAGGCTATGTTTGAAGACGAGGCAGCATTATATATTTTGCGCCCAGATAAAGAGCCCCGCGCTACAGATAATATCCCGAGCATTATTGAGCTAATAGAAACTCTAATGGCTAAAGATGTAGCTTATTTAGCAGAAAATAATGATGTGTATTATGAAGTGGCTAAGTTTGATGATTACGGTAAATTATCCCATCGTGATACCGATGAGAGTACCCAGGCTGGAGCACGTATTGCTATCGGTGAAGCAAAAAAAGATCCTTTGGATTTTGTGCTTTGGAAAGCGGCAAAGCCTGGTGAGCCTCAATGGGATTCGCCCTGGGGACCTGGACGTCCCGGCTGGCACATTGAATGTTCGGCTATGTCCATGAATTGCTTAGGGGAAAGCTTTGATATGCACGGAGGTGGTTTTGATTTATTATTCCCACACCACGAAAATGAATTAGCGCAGTCGGAAGCCGCCACAGGTAAGCCCTTTGTCAATACTTGGATTCATGCCGGATTTTTACAAATCAACAAAGAAAAAATGTCTAAATCATTGGGGAATTTCTTCACCATTCGTGATGTGTTGAAAGAATACCATCCCGAAGTAGTGCGCTATTTTTTGATTTCTAGCCATTATCGCAGCCCATTAAATTATTCCACAGAATCCTTGGGGATTGCACGCGGCGCTTTAGAGCGTTTCTATATTGCATTGCGGGATCTGCCTGCGGCTGAATGCCCCAAGGACACAGAGTTTGAAAAACGCTTTCATGACAGTATGGATGATGATTTCAATACGCCGCTAGCGTTAGCTGTGTTATTTGATTTAACCCGTGAAATTAATCGCATTCGAGAAGATCAACTTGAGTTGGCCGCACAATATGGTGCACTTTTGAGAAAAATGGCGGGGGTTTTAGGTATTTTAAATCAAGCACCAGAATCCTATTTGCAGGGCAGTGGGGATTCTGATTCTGATGATGAAGTAGCCAAGATAAAAGGGCTAATCGCGGCACGCAATCAAGCGCGCAAAGATAAAGACTTTGCAAAAGCCGATAGTCTTCGCGATGAACTTACGAACATGGGTATTGCCATTGAAGATGGCGCCGATGGCACCGTTTGGCGGCGGAGTTAATTTTTCCTCGGGCTATCATGCACCCTGGAAAGGGACTTTCACGTTCCCTCGATAACTTCTACGTCACCCCGGATTGCGTAGCAATTCCGGGGGCCACAGATTTTCGCACCTCCTATAGGCCCCGGAATTGCTTCCTCTTCCCCTCAGGGGACAGACAGAGGACAGGCCGCAATCCAGGGTGACGTCAGAGTTTACAAAGTGGATGACGTACTTACTGCGCTAATCTACCCTATTAAGTTTGTGGGTGCTCTGCCGCATACAAAGTATTCTGCAGCAAACTAGCGATAGTCATAGGGCCCACGCCACCAGGAACGGGCGTTATCATGCTGGCGATCTCTTTAGCTGTGTCGAATTCTACATCGCCTTTCAATTTACCATTGGCTCCTCGGTTAATACCGATATCTACTACAATGGCTCCAGGTTTTATCCATTGGCTTTGAACCACGCCGGGTTTACCCACGGCGACAACTAACAAATCCGCTTGGCTGACTTTTGCTTGTAAATCTTTTGTGAAGCGATGGCAGCTAGTCACCGTGGAGCCTGCCAGTAATAGTTCTAGGACCATGGGGCGTCCCACATGATTAGATGCACCTACTACAGTGGCATCCATGCCTCGAGTATGAATCTTGTAATGCTCAAGCAACAGGGTTACGCCATAGGGTGTACAGGGACGCAGAAGAGGGCGACGTTGGGCTAAGCGGCCGAGATTGTAGGGATGGAAGCCATCTACATCTTTATGGGGTTGAATGCGTTCTAGCACGGCATTGGAATCCATATGATCGGGCAGGGGGAATTGAACCAAAATACCATGGATCCGAGGATCATTATTAAATTCATCCACAATGGCTAAGAGTGCTTCTTGGGAGGTGTCTTCGGGCAAATCATGAGCAATTGAATGAAAACCCACTTCTTCACAGGCACGTCGTTTGTTGCGGACATAGATTTGGGAAGCAGGATCTGAGCCCACCATAACCACGGCCAATCCTGGTGGCATTCGCCCTTGTTCATAGCGCTTTTTTACCTGTTCAGTGATGTACTTGCGGGTATGGGCAGCCACGGCCTTGCCATCGAGAATCTGAGCTGTCACAGCATGCGTCCTTGTAAAAGAAGTATTCTCGCATGCTTGTGGCGTTCTGCCAAGGGTGCTTGGGAGAGATTATGAGGTAATTCCAAGAACTGAAAGCTGATGACGTTGCACATCCCATACATCGTCGATAATTTTGGTACTGGTTTTAAGGGGTTGGATTTTAGTATAAAATGAATAACGTCTTTTTTGATTTAGAAACAGCCCTTGAGGTAATAGCCGATTATCAAGAAGCGGTAGCCACAGTATTTTCGACTTTCATTTTTCCACCCAGGGCAAAGATGGTGACCGGATTACCCAAGGATAAGAAAGCTTTAGGTATTCACTATGCTATCTTTTGCTTTGAGCGCACTAGTTACGTTCATCAAACAACCTTGCAGGAAGCGCGTTATAAGCTTGAGAAACAGTTAAAGCAACATGATGTACTTTGGGGATCTCGCACATTCTTGCATGCTATAGATAATTTCTATGCCATCAATGACGCCCTAGAGGTGACTATCCATGATTTAGCAGGGGAAGGGCTTGAGCGGCTTGATAAAAAGCTTGAGCAGCCCTTGAGTTGGCTAAGGATGGATGATTTCAAAGAGCTGCCAGAGATTTGTTTTGCTGCTTATAATCGGGATTATGTCATTGAAGGAGAATTGGGTTGCGCTTGCGATGGAGTCACTAACGTTCTAAGGCAATATTTCAGCTAGGAGATGGAATTGAGCGATAAAATAAGCTCCATATGGGAATTCCTATCTCACCTTTCATTCCTCCAACTCTACCAAAAGGCGGATCATAATGGCGTCTTACAATGGTTAGTAGTAAAGGCATAAAAAGGGCGGCAAGAATGAGACACAGTGCCCCTAGGGTGACTAGTGCTTAACAGTGCCGGCACGACCCGTAACCCAAGGCAGCCAATGGGTGATTATGTCGCCTAAACGTACCAAAGCCCTATCCAGGGATTACCAGAATAGGGTTTCAGGTTTGAGTGGTGCTCCTGGGGGCAAGTATTAGAGTAATCCACCCATGAAGTTTTTAAAGCGGCCGAATATTGTCTCTTCTTCTGGTACGCCATCAGGGTCGTTCATGGGTCTGCGTAATTCACGTGAGCTGAATAAATTGCCAGGTGCTTGTGTTACCGATGTCCATAAATTACGGATCATGATTTCATTACGTATGTCTGTATCTGCATCATCAGGTACTGGGATGCTAGGAAGAGCCCTTAAGTTGGGGCAGCGGCCAAAGCATGTTAAAAATAATAAACAAACGAGTATGACATAGGATGTAAGCGCATACACCGCAACGGCTAATGAGGGAATATCTGCCATTGTATTAGATAAACTGGTGGGCAATGGATCGAATTCACCTGTGGGAGTAAAGATGGGTTCGGCTCTATGTGATTCCGCCATACTTTGCCCTAAAATATAAGCCAACACGGGTAAAATAATGAATGAAATGACGTAGTAAGCGTTGGTTCTGGTCGTACTGGGCCTGCCATGGTACATGGTGTTATCTCCTTGTGTTATTTCTTTTAACGTTATCCATAAAAACTGGTAGCCAGGTTACTTAGCTAGCTAGTAAATATTTGCTAAGTTACACAACTATGGCAAGGCTGGCAACTATAAACTATTACCATTGCATACATTGTTAGGCATTTGTGCCAAAATCTGCAAAGAAAATATCAAAGGCTTCATTCATCCGGCGCGTCAGTCAACCTCATCAGACTTCATGAGCAGGGCGAAGGATTCGGTGTGGCGAATGGCCATGTCGATGTCTTGAAAGACACGGATCACAAGACCGCCACTGGCCGCTTTTGCTGCTTGGTCGGGCAGCATGTCTAGAACACCCCACATGCCAATGATGAGGGAGCTAAAGTCACCAAAGAGTAGCAAGTCTCTTGGCACTTGATTGGAACTTTGATAACGATACCCGTTCACGGTATTGCCCGCCAAAATGAATTGCTCTTTAATGCGTTGTAACAGTTGCTCAGCTTGCGTCATTTGGGTTCAATGCGTCGTTAAAATCCTCCCACGATTTTGCCAAATCCCTTTGTGTAACGAAGGGATTGCGTGATACGCCCATCTTTCTTGCTTTGCTATACAGCGTGTCAATATCAAGATACTCGATGCGAAGAGTTTCAGCTTGCCTGGGATGGTATTTATGAAGCTCGACTACCAGGGCTTTCACTTCTTCGGCTTCATCGCAAATAGGAATGCGTGAACCAAAACCTCGGGGTAGGACGCCTCCTTCATCCTTCAGACGGCCTTCCACAGAGCGATGGGGATAACCGGTAAGAATATGTTATGGGTTGCTAAACAAATGGGGCATACGAATATCAATATGGTTATACGTACCTACGGTAAATGGCTACCTGAAAATAACTCTATATCGGGTTATACCCTTAAAAGTGATTGGGGTAGTTTTGCCTGATAAAGTGTTTCTCTTCTTCAACCTCAATTAAAATTCTAGAGATTTAACATATCCAACCATCCAGTAATAATACTCAGATTCTGTATATTGATGTTTTGATACCATTATATGGATAAAATTATTAAAGAAAATGGACTGGCAACTCGGGAAAGGCGCCGTTATGCGGGATCCTTGAGGGACTAAAAAGAGGCTATAAGGGACTTTATCGCCCTTCATGAGACTAAATGAATGATAAATATCCCATGTAATGAAATAATATGTTAGTAGCGGTTATATTGCGTTGGTGTGAAATATAATGGCCCTTTAAGCTTCCCCAAGCGGTCATATGGTAGAAATGAAAATCACGATTATTCAATAAGATAGATCGTTATGGGTTTGTTTTTTTACAATATTTAAGACATTGACTGAGTCCCGTACAATAGGTATGATTACCCCTCCGAAACAAACGGGGTATAGCGCAGTCTGGTAGCGCGCCAGCTTTGGGAGCTGGATGTCGGGGGTTCGAATCCCTCTACCCCGACCATTTTTGGTCGGCCACGTGTAGGAACACATTGCGCCCGTAGCTCATTTGGATAGAGCATCGGCCTTCTAAGCCGAGGGTAGCAGGTTCGAGTCCTGCCGGGCGCGCCAAATCCTCGAAGGCAAAGCCCCAGGATTTGACGGCAAACATGAAATAACCAGTTTAGTGGTGGGCGTAGCTCAGTTGGTAGAGCCCCGGATTGTGATTCCGGTCGTCGTGGGTTCAAATCCCATCGTTCACCCCATTTCTTTCTCATTGCAAAAAGCCCCTGTCATGAAACTATGACAGGGCTTTTTTGTTTAATGACCTTTGAAATTAGCGCAAAGTTGTCTGGTGCATAGGCTTCTTAGATTGAAGATCGTTATCAGGGCTCGAAAAATCGAATATGTTCTCCAGTTTAAGCTTGCAGTTAATATAGGTTTCACCGAACACTTGCGGACGCAGTTTGTTATACAGGAAGAAGTGAAAATCATCATCGATAATTTTGAAGAGAAATTCGGGTATATGGGCGATTAATGCGGTGACATTAGCAGTGATATCACCATCAGGAGTATGGGCCATGATATCACTAATGCTGTGCAATTGACGCAGAACTGCCATGGCATTGTCATTGTCTAGCTTGCGAGACGTAGGAATATGCCAAGGGGCGTCGAGTTTTACAAAATGAGCTTGACCATCATTCTGGAAAAGGGCGGCATTCTCAAGCACTTCCTTAGTGGCAGTATGCAAATGGTTTGTTTCCATAGATAGCCAAGATTCCAGGTTTGCAATGATAACATTGACTTTACGCTGGAATAAATCCAGCCGTTTAAAGAAGTTAGTGCGCTTTCCGTCACCGGCAGTGAATTTATCTTCATCCATGAGTGCCGTTAAAAGGTCCGCCTCAACGGCAGCTTGGACTTCCCTGCGCTTGCCTTCATTAAGTGCCTTTTTGCTAGGGGACAGAGATGGGTCAGGATTAAGAAGATCATTATGGTACTTAGCCATGTGGTGTTGTGTTAGGCGCTCTAAGTCTTCTTTTAGTACGGTATCACGTGGAATATCTATTCCATGAGCTGTATAACCTGGCCGATAGGAACTAAACCCGTAGCGGGAATCTCCGAAGAGGTAATAACGGGGTTCATGTTGTTGCAAAGTTGCCGTAATTCTTTCGCCATAGCGACTTACTTGCTGTGTTTGTGCCGATGGTGGACGTTTACGGTTTGGTTTTAATTCCGCTTGAGGCGCAGCGCCCACGTATGGAGCATGATTACCTTGGAGACAGTCTTCTTGCCTATAACGATCGCTAAAACTCTCTTCACAGGCCTGTGACAAACTCAGGTCAAGTGAAGCATGCATGAGTTGTTCTCTCAGTTCCGTGGAGTCTTGTATTCTGCCGTAGATATGGATGGTTTTCGTTGTTGCAGAATAGGTTGTATGATTGTGAGCGCTGTCAGCGTGAATGTGAAAATGGCCACCGTTTTTCAAAAATGCATATAAGGTTATTCTTGCAAGGTCGCCATGTTTGCTTGCAAATATTTGTAACGCATCCATGAGTGCGGTTGAACTTGCAGCATTTGTTGTTTGAATATGTTGAGATAAAGTTATAGGCTTGCAGCCTTCGGGGCGCAGCAATTGTTGGCTAGCAGGTGGGGCTATAAGTTTGATAGCCATTTCTTCTACTTTACGTTGAGCTTTTTTTCTAGCATTTTTGCCCATAGGGGCAGGCGCATCACTTGATTTAGATGATGTAGCTGCAGCCATTTCACCGGGGCTAGACTGGCGAGCGTGGGTGGTAAATTTATGATGAGGGATTACAACAGAAATACCACGAGTCTGGTTGTGAGCACTATCATCATGGCTGTGGTGATGATCATCCATGGCCTTAAGCTTAGTTTCATCAGGTCTAGGTTGTTGGGCTGCAGCAGCACTAATTAAAGCAGTCGTAACAAGCAATAAGGACATTGCCATCATGCAAGGATCATCATATTTTATGTGAGGTATAAAGTTAAACCCAGGCTGTGGCGCTGACTCGGGTTTTTTAGGTTGCGGTTGTGCGCCACGTTGTTGATTAACACGGCTGCCCTTATCGTAGCCTCTTGGTATTCTTTGCATAGTTGTGTCCTTGGATGTTTATTATTGCAAGAAATAATTGTACCAATATGAGTAGTCTTGAACAACTGTTAATATGGGCTGATTCTGCACAATCAAAAGGCTACAAAGGAGAATAAAGTGAGGGCAAAAAGAAAGGCGCCAATAGACGCCTGAAGCTGTAAGAGTGTTTACGAAAAGCATCAAATCAAATCCCTCTCTGACACAGCATCCATGCTGCGTTGTCATCCATGACAAGCCTGAACTGTCCTAGTTCAGTGATTCTTCCTTGAATCCATAAGGTGGTTATCCCTACCACCCATCTGACTTGATGTTGGTTACATCATACCCAGATCCCACAGATGAGTCTGTAGGAGATGTCTCAATATGGATACTTTTTGTGGTTTCCGATAAATATATCAACAAAACAAAGAGTTAGGGAGGAGGTGATCCATGGTCTGGCTTAGGCTATGCTTCATCTCCCTGAAAGCCTATGTTAATATCCACCTAATGGGCCATTAGCTCAGTTGGTAGAGCAGCAGACTCTTAATCTGACGGTCGTAGGTTCGACCCCTACATGGCCCACCAGATCCATGTTCGCCTGGCCTAAAATAAAGAGCATAACGGGTGTAAAGCTCCCGCTAAAGTTTTTTTAAAATGTGTGGCTAGCATCTTCTTCTCTTAGATGCATGTGCTGTTTTGCTATCTGAATCATCACTGGTATAACCTGATGTTTCAGCTCTTGATCGCGCTCCTAAGAGCCTAGCATCAGGTATTGTTGCTGCAGGTGGGGTAGGCGTTACAGCCACAACCATTGGAACTGTCGTGATGATTGGTGCAGGCCTAAAAAACTCTAAAATCGAGCGCTGCTTTGGAGCTGGCGCATGCAGCTCATTTTCGTCACTCCATCGTGTCAGGCCGCAACGATACATTACAGTGTTACATTCATCTTCTGCCGCCTGTACAATACTGGAAGGTCGGCTGTGATCACCTCCTTCTTCAATGCGATTTGGTACTAGAATGCCATAACGAAGGCAAGCTGCAATCAAACATTCTCCTGCGGGTGTGAGTGAGTAATCTTCATCTTCTGCTTCAAGCGCGTTTCTAACTGTAAAGTCATCGAAACGCCTCACTGCTTCTTGAATCAATGCCGCTCCAATACCTTTGCGGCGAAATTCAGGCTCCACATGAATATTATCTAGCATTGTGGAATCGCCGCCTTCATCATATTCAGCATAACCAATGCAAACAGAGGTAAGATAAGGGCCATCACTTTTGCCGATCTCACCTTCGTCTTTAAAATCCGCAAGTCGGTCTTTGCAAAACTCTTCTACCTTGTTATCAATTTCGTATTTAAGAGGGCGCTGATTTGTGTCTTCTAAGGTACTATAGTTAACGTCAGGGTATTCCTCTTCTATTAATTCCTCTCGCATGAATTCCTCTAGGCGAGATCTGTCAACAGTAATCATACAGGCGCATATAGTCCCTTGTTCATCATCATAGATTGCAAGTTTTCGAATCATAGATTTATCCTTGAATATCCTTATGGTTCATTATTTATTAATGCTTTCTTCATGTGATAGTACATCCTGAGACAAGTTACGTGGTGAGGGTGGCTTTTGTTTAATGAAGTTTAACGTTACCTTTAGACGCTGTCCACCAAAGAGATTGGTGAATAGTGAAACAGACACTACGCCATTAGCAAGTATGTCGTTTGAATATAACAACCTAGGGATAGAATCATTATACAAAAGAATTTGATTATCAAAATAATAGCCGCATCATTTTTATTGATATTTTCAAATAGTGTTTTTTCTTCCAGGGTCAGCGGGTATTAGCGGCATTTAGTGATATGTGGTACGCCTACAGTACTGGCAATGGGGCTAATAATCGCCCAATCTATGAGGGTTGAGACAATTTATATCACGAAGGAAAGTTGTTTGAAACAGGACAATAAGTCTTGTCCTTAACTTAGTTTGCAGCGGTAGATTTCCCTTTTCCGTGCCTCATTGGCTTGGTCCAATATGATCTCTAGGGTCTGAGGGTTGTGTATAACCTCTAACTCTCGATCTGAAAAGAATTGGCTCAGTGCTTTAAAGCTTGTTTCATCTTCAGCCGTGCATATAATTTCCGTTGAGTAGGTTGATGTATTAGTGCTAAGGGCTTCTACATTTTTCGGATATTGCCAAAACAATTGAACGTCCACCTTGATCACACCAGCCATTTTAGCAAAGTGTTTCTTAAGCATGATAACCAGTGTATCGTCGGGTTGTGCGTCGTAGCATTTGGCTAAAAAACCATTTCTTACCAGTAAGGTTCGTGCCGGGTAGGGTGACATACCTTCTCCATCGCCAAGATCCAAGGGTTCTCTTGCGTCAATAGTATGTTGCATTCGTTCACGATTTAGAATGATAGCTGATTCTTCACCGTATTTACTTGGTAGTGTTGTAAACATTACATTATACTGATACAGGGACCTTGGGACAATTTGCCCATGTCGGCTAAATAATTCTGGTCTTTCTCCTTTTTGCACCCAGTAATTATTGCTATAGCTATATCCAATGATTTCTCCCTTTTTTATCGGTAATTGTGTCACTAGGGCTAAGACATAACTGCCATTGTAAGGTATGAGTTCTTGACGGATGTTACTTGAAGCTACGGTTCTTTCTATAGTGTCTTCTGTATCTTCAATAAATGATATATTTGCCCATTCAGGGTCAGTTTTGAGACTTTGTCGGCAATGCTTCTCTATAGTGTCGGAAATGATTTTGTCGGTTATTATTCCATTTCGTCTTGCTTGTTTAAGAACATCAAGGGTGACCCCCATACCTGCAGCAATAGACTCATCACTTTCTTCAAAATGCTTTTTTTCTATTTCGAAGGTACGCTCATGGTTGCTAGGCAAATGTTGCATGAATCCACTCATGCCGCGGTAGTGAGAGGCACAAATAAATAATTGATTTTCTCTGTCGATATTGGCAAGGTATTCGTCACCTTCCAACTTTTTTGCTGGAACACCGTAAATATGTATGATCCCAGAATAAAGGCACAAGACCGTGCCTTTGGGTATGGCCCTTTCAGCAAAAACACCGTAGCCAACGTCATCATTGATCTTGGCTAAGGCTAATCCGCCAAAAGGTATTTTCAGGCAACGGGCTACCTGTCGTTGCATTGAGGTATAGTCAACACCGGGCAAGGGGTGAAAGGGGAGGCTTTGTAATAGAGCTAGACTTTCTTCATTATCAACGAATAACCCTTCATGGCATTGGATGCCAAATTCAGTATTTAATTCACTTGGCGTTAGGTACCTGCACTTGCCACCCAGAGCAGGCGGTGCGTCATAGACGGGGATTATTTCGGGTAACTTAGCTTTCACTATTTGGATTGGATCAGGCATGGTGATTTTCCGTGATATTTTTATTAATTAATGAGTTATGTGCAATTAGTTAATTATGTGGATTATTCTACCATTTTGTTTAATAACAAAGCAATCAATCAGGAAGGTAATTTAGGCTGCCTTCCTGAAAACAAATTTGCTTAATGGCGTAAGTACTAGAGGGAAAAAATCTGGCCGTTTTTGAATAAGTGATCCTTTGCTTCTCCTAGCTCACGTAAGCGTTGGTCTGGCTCTATGATGGTCCCTCGTGGGGTATAAGCTGTTTGTTCAGCTGGGGATGCCTTAAATAAGCGTGCTGAAAGACCTAAATCTGATTTGGGCTTGGATTCCCTTATAGATTGTCTAGGGCTTCCTTCCTTGCTGGAAGCAGAGGAGGTTGTTGATGCAGAGAAATCCTCTTGTTGGGGTAGTGTAAAGTTGTTTCTGTAAATTGTTAATGAGTTGAAAGGCGATGAGCCTTCGCTTAATCTTTTGTTTCGCAAAAAATAAAGGAGAAAGCAAATGACTCATCACCGAGTAAATGATAAAGGAATGGCAAGCGCATTG
>JAJFKN010000012.1 GCA_021773195.1 Gammaproteobacteria bacterium
GTAAAACTATTCTGCACATAAAATCGAAAAATTTCCCCTACCGTTCCACCATAGTCGAACGACGGGTTCAGGGTTTCATTTGACCCTCCTAAAAACTGCACAGACCCAACTCCCGGGGTCGTACCACTTTTGGTCGTCACATCCAACACCGCCGTGGTCCGATTGCCATATTGGGCTTCAGGACCACCCAAGATGATATCAGCTCGCTCCCAGGATCTAGGGGAAAGAACATCCGAAAATACTGAAGAGACTGTATCCGGGATAGGCACACCGTCAATTCGAAACTGTAGCCCTGCATGTTCCTGACGAAGATGGACTTGGCCGAGTCCACCATCCACAGCACTTGGAAGGGTCAGCAATACATCACTTAATGAAGCATTATTACCTCGAGGCAGTTCTTCAATCTCTTTTCGACTCACCGAAAATGTTTCACTTGAAGCATGATGTTGAATAGATGGCAACGGTGCCAGAACCTCCAGCGTCAATTCCTGCCGGGAGGCAAGGGTCAACGTCACCTCCGTCAAGGACTCCGTGGTAATATTCACAATCATCGACTCGCTTGACAATGATGATTGAACCGCACGAATAGAATAAATACCCCTGGCAGGCGCGCTAAAAATAAATACGCCTCCTTCGTTCGTCACTTGAGTATCAAGCAATGAACCTTCTTGATCGCGTAATTCGACCTTTGCTTGTGAAACACGTCGGAAATCTTCGTATTGCACCACACCGGTCATGATCCGTATGCGTTCCACTCCGATTGAACCACGTTCTTCAGCCAAAGTAACGCCATGATCAAAACACATATTTACCATGCATAACCCAACAAAAAAGAATGGCGCACCCCATAATCTCCAATTCAACATGGAATTTTTCTCATTTTTTATACACCAAGGCTAAAATTCGTTCTACCAAAACAAGGGAATTCACCCTGTTCAGCTGAGGCAGAACTTACTGGGCCACATTTAATAATGTGGAACTAAAAATACAAATTAGAAGAAAAAGAACGTCGGAGGACCGCGGGAATGGAGGAGGCTGGAATGAAAAGGAAGAGAGAGCTGGACGTTGGCAACCTGAAGAAGCGAAAACACCCAGGACCGTTGCGCAATTTGAGGAAGATTCCAAGCCAAGGAGTTACTGGTGTGCTGTTGCACCCACTGACATAGATCGAAATCGGAATGTTCGTGGCCATCATGATCGATTGTGGAAAAGATATGATGAATTTCAAGGGCATGCCCAAACGGAACAGAGGCCACGAGTACCAAAGCCAGGGAAAGAGTCAGGCCAGCAAGGATTGAAGATGTGATGGAAAATTTCGATCGGCTCATGATGATTATTTGTGCGCCAAAACTAGCAAAGACGATTTTAGCTGTCAATACTTCTTGCAATTAACTTGCAATAAAACCAACTCTTTCTGAAGAAAACAGGGATTAAGGTGACCTGTGTTCATCTCCAGACCCCGACCTCCCATGCCTTACAACAACGCACCATTCTTTGGCCGGCGAAAGTCCCAAGGCTTCAAGAGTTCTCGCGAAGAAGCCGACAAGCAAAACTAGGTCAATCTGCTTGAAAATGGAATATTTCCCAAGGGACCTATAGGAGCTTTTTTATGGGATCAAGTCGTTCTTTCATGGTGTTTGGGCTCATAGTCATAGGGGCTGTTGCAGGCGGTGAAGCCATTTTCAGGCACGTTCCCCTGGATCAACTCCTTCTCAAAGCCAAATCGGGCCTGACAACATCTGGCCGCATCACAGCGGGCTCCGAAGATTCGATTATCCCATTGGCACGACAAGGCGGAGTATGGATCGCAAGTGTGGAGCTTAACGATTTATATACGGCCAATCTTATTGTAGACACCGGGGCGACCTTTACTACAATTTCAGAAGATCTCGCTTTTGACGCGGGAATTCAATCAGACCCGCACAACCCAAATATTAATTTGCACACCGCCGGCGGAAACGTCAAAGCCAAAATGGGCATTGCGCCAAGAATTCGGGTCGGCCATGCCGGACGAGATGATGTCCGGGTCGTGATTCACACCATCCCCAATCTTCCAGAAGGAATCGATGGGCTTTTGGGGCTCAGCTTCTTTGATCGCTTCATGGTCCGGTTAGACCATTCCCAACAACAACTTCACCTCACCCATAAAGGGTCCTAGCAAAAGCCTCTTGACTTGACAAGCGTCAATCCCGAACTCTTTTGCAAAGATTCCTCACAGTCGTTCAAACCATCTTCATCAAAGGTCCCGGGCCAAATCTTTCCTTGACAGTCTGCGAAGGCAGTATGGTAATACTACCTGTTGCTTCAACGAACAGGATTAGACTATGCGATTCTTCATGTATGCTGACAACCTCAATGTCACTCAGCTGAAACGACGTGCCCCGGAGCACCAATTTTTATTCAAGGCCTACCTTCCAGATCACACCATCACCTTCGGACGATGGTCCAATCAATGGCGATGCGGACTTGCAACGATCACACCCTCTGCCGGCGAACGCGTATGGGGCGCCGTGTTTGAATTAACTCCTGAAGACGTCAAAGAGTTGGACAAATTCGAGGGAGATCTCCCAGAAGAAGCCTTTCGACATGTGGAGATTCATGTCTATACTGAAGACGACCACAAAGAATTTGTGACCACACATGTCGGGCAAGCCATTGGAAAGTTTAAAGCCAAAGAGCATTATTTGGATTGGGTCATGGCAGGTGTTCGACAATGGAAGTTACCTGACGAATGT
>JAJFKN010000013.1 GCA_021773195.1 Gammaproteobacteria bacterium
AGTGAAGACATCGGCAATGCTGATCCACGCGCCATGACCTTAGCTTTAAATGCTTGGGAAACCCAGCAACGTTTAGGCAGCCCCGAAGGGGAGTTGGCTATTGCTCAAGCCGTGGTATTTTTAGCCTGTGCTGCAAAAAGCAATGCGGTGTATACTGCCTTTAATGAAGCCATGCAAGATGCAAAAAACCAGGGTTCTTTACCCGTCCCGGCGCATATTTGTAATGCGCCAACACAACTCATGAAAAACTTAGGTCATGGTAAAGATTATCGTTATGCTCATGATGAAGCCCATGGTTATGCCGCTGGGGAAAATTATTTCCCTGATGGTATGCCACAAAAAACCTATTATCATCCCGTTGAGCGAGGTTTAGAAAAACAAATTGCTGAAAAACTACGAACCCTTCACGCCATGGATAAACAAGCAAAGGAGAAAGCCCAATGAAGTTATTGCTCATGATAGCTTTAGGTGGTGCTTTGGGCGCCGTCAGTCGTTATGGCGTATCCAATGGGGTGCATTATTTTTTAGGCCGTGGTTTTCCCTATGGTACTTTATTAGTGAATGTATCCGGTTCCTTGCTCATGGGTTATTTTTCCGTGCTATTGCTGCAACGCTTAAGCGACGGCAGTGCATTGAGAGCGCTAATTTTGGTGGGATTATTGGGTGCCTTCACCACATTTTCAACCTTTTCATTGGAAACATTACAATTGTTAGAACAGGGTAATGTCATTAAAGCTTTATTGAATGTCTTTTTCAGTGTGGGATTATGTTTAATGGCAGTTTATATGGGCATGATATTAGGACGGCAATGATGGAATTAAAAAATGTAACCATGGTACGGGTTTTCCTTACTGAAGGAGATCACTTACAAAAGAAAATATTGGATTATCTGCATGATGAAATCCAGGTAAAGGGCGTGACCATTTTTCGTGGGATCAGTGGCTATGGCGCATCAGGCCATTTGCATACTTCTAGCCTTGTGGATTTATCCTTGGATTTACCCATTGTCATTGAGTTTTTCGACGAGCCTGATAAGATTGAGAAAGCATTACCCTTTCTGCATGAGAAATTGGATGCTGGGCATTTTACCTGTTGGTCTGCTCAGACGAACCTAGGTTAAAATTAATCTAAAAAACAAAACGTTACAAGAGAATCGGCCATGATAGATGCAAAATTAATACGCGAACGGTTGCAGTGGGTTGCTGAAGAGGTGGCTAAACGCGGCCATATCTTGGATGTGAAAACCCTAGAAACCTTAGAAGAGCAGCGCAAGGCACTGCAAGTGTCTTCTCAAGCTTTGCAGCAAACTCGCAATAGTCGTTCTAAAGCTATCGGACAAGCCAAAGCTAAGGGCGAAGATGTTGCTCCCTTATTAGCTGAAGTGGCTAATCTGGGTGATGATTTAAATAAACAAAAAGAACAGCTGGAAGAAGTCCAAGCCAAGCTAAATAATATTTTACACATTGTACCTAACATTCCCCATGAATCTGTGCCCCAAGGTAGAAGTGAAGATGACAATGTAGAAGTGCGTCGAGTAGGGGATATTCCACAATTTGATTTCCTTGTGAAGGATCATGTGGCCTTAGGCGAACAATGGGAAATGATGGATTTTCCCATGGCATCCAAATTGGCGGGATCCCGTTTCGTGGTTTTACGTGGGCCTTTGGCTCGATTGCAGCGGGCCTTAGCGCAGTTTATGTTGGACACCCATATCAATGAGCATGGCTACCAAGAAGTCTATGTGCCATTCCTGTTAAATGAAGATTCTATGTTTGGCACGGGACAATTGCCCAAGTTTAAGGATGATCAATTCCATACGGGTGATGATTTCGGTTATTATCTATTACCCACGGCGGAAGCCGCGGTCACCAATTTTGCGCGTGATGAAATTTTACAAAATGCCACTTTGCCTCATAAATATGTATCTCATAGCCCTTGCTTTCGCAAAGAAGCGGGGTCTTATGGCAAAGACATGCGTGGCATGATTCGCCAACATCAATTTGAAAAAGTGGAGTTGGTACAATTAGTCAAACCCGAGAATTCTTACGCAGCACTGGAAGAACTAACGGGCCACGCCGAAGCCATACTTCAGGCTTTGAAGTTACCTTATCGGGTTATGTCATTATGCACGGGCGATTTAGGTTTTTCGGCGACGAAGACCTATGACTTAGAAGTTTGGTTGCCAGCGCAGAACACCTACCGGGAAATCTCATCCTGCAGTAATTGCGAAGATTTCCAAGCGCGTCGTATGCAGGCGCGTTTTCGCAACCCAGAAACGGGCAAGCCTGAATTATTGCATACATTAAATGGCTCAGGTTTAGCAGTGGGCCGTACTTTGGTGGCCGTTATGGAAAATTACCAAGATGAGCAAGGTCGCATTCAAATACCCGAAGTATTACAGCCCTATATGGGCGGCTTAAAAATTATAGGATAAATCATGAAAGCCTTAGAAATAAATCAATTAGCCAAAACCTACCATAATGGCGTCACCGCCTTAAAAGGCATTAGTTTTGATGTGGAAGCGGGGGATTTCTTCGCTCTATTGGGTCCCAATGGTGCAGGCAAGACCACAACGATTGGTATCATCACGTCTCTTGTGAATAAGAGTGGCGGTTCCGTTAAAGTGTTTGGCCATGACATTGATAGTGAATTATCAGCGGCAAAGGCTGAGATCGGTTTGGTACCGCAAGAATTTAACTTTGGTGTGTTTGAAAAAATCATTCACATTGTGGTAAACCAAGCGGGTTATTATGGAATCCCGCGTAAATTGGCCTATCAACGGGCGGAAATATATTTAAAAAAACTCGGCCTGTGGGAAAAACGCGATCAAGCTGCGCGCAATCTTTCCGGTGGCATGAAGCGCCGCTTAATGATTGCAAGAGCCTTGGTGCATAAGCCTCGTTTACTTATATTGGATGAACCTACAGCTGGTGTAGACATCGAATTACGTCGTTCCATGTGGGATTTTCTGAAGGAAATTAACGAGCGCGGAACTACAGTGATTTTGACCACCCATTATTTAGAAGAAGCGGAAAACCTCTGTCGCAATATTGCCATTATCGACCACGGTGAAATCGTCGAAAATACCCGTATGCGTACATTGCTGGATAAGCTCACCATGGAAACCTTTGTTTTATATTTAGAAGAAGCCATGATGGAGCCACCCCAATTAGACGGATTTACCTGCCGCTTAGCCGATGAGTACACTCTGGAAGTGGACATTATCAAGGGCCAGCGGGTGAACGACCTTTTCCAACAATTATCTAAGTTAGATATTAAAGCCACCAGTATGCGTAATAAAGCCAATCGCTTGGAAGAGTTGTTTATTAAAATGGTTTACGGTAAAAACAATGAAGAACAGCAGGTGTCCTCATGAATAGAATGAAAGAAAACTATATCGCTTTTCAAACCATATTAATTAAAGAGGTTACGCGCTTTATCCGTATCTGGTCGCAAACCATCGTGCCGCCAGCCATTACCATGACGCTGTATTTTGTCATCTTCGGCGGTTTGATTGGTAAGCGGGTAGGGCAAATGGGTGGTTTCGATTACATGCAGTATATCGCCCCTGGTTTGATCATGATGTCCGTGATCACCAGCTCTTATGCCAATGTGGTGTCGTCCTTTTTCAGTTCCAAATTCCAACGCAGTATTGAAGAACTTTTAGTGTCACCCACGCCCAGTGCCATTGTATTACTAGGCTTTACCTTAGGCGGCGTAGTACGTGGCTTATTGGTGGGGTTGATGGTGACTGTGGTAGCTTTATTCTTTACCCACCTCACCATTCATCATGTGCTGATCATGTTAAGCGTGGTATTTTTAAGTGCCTTCTTATTCAGTTTAGCGGGATTAATTAATGGCATCTTCGCCAAGAAATTCGATGACGTGAATATCATTCCCGTATTCGTGCTGACGCCCTTAACTTATCTCGGCGGTGTATTCTATTCCATCAGTTTACTACCCAGCTTTTGGGAACATGCTTCACGTTTGAACCCCATCCTCTATATGGTGAGCGGTTTTCGCTATGGCATGTTGGGTGTCAGTGACATCAACGTGGTTCATGCCATACTGGTTTTATTGTTATTTATCGTACTGTTATTTGGCTGGGCCATGTGGTTGCTGGAGAAAGGCGTGGGCATACGTACGTAAAATTTGACCAATTCTATGGCTTATTTACACAGCCACAAGGTATATGCTAGAGTGCCCGTATTAAATATTGCCAGTTGTATCCCCAGGGCTGGCTATTAAGTAAACAATAATAGTAATAGGAAAAAGAGGTAAAAGAGATGTTACGTTCAGGAAGTAGTGACGGTGGCTCCAAGAGCCCATAAGGTGCTGTAGACAACAATAGTCAATATCAACAATCTTATGAGCTTGCAAGCTCATCATGTATGCCTTGGATGCCGGACATTCTCACCAACAATGCTGCGCGTATCGCAGCAGCTATTGGTCTTTTTGTGCTAAATTACATTCTCAATATGATATTCATATTCATTGCAATACCCTCTGCGTTTAATAATCAAATGTCAGCCACCTATATTCACCACGTGCCAAACAGTGGCACGTCAGGCACACATACCATTTCAGTTGAGCCCTTTACTAGCGGTGAATTCAGTTCTTTAGACTGTAGCGGTTCCCCCGTTCTCCCTTGCTCTACAGTCAACGACATTGGCAAGCATGTGCCTTCAGCTATTCAATACTGGCAAATGAGTCATACCCTGAACCCATGGAGTGTTTATGCGCCACTGCTTATTTCTCTTACTTACGCTGCTTCGGTAGTGTTTTTATCCTTTCCGCTGTTAAGGAGTCGGGCTCGTGTTATGGCCGATGGGGTAAATGGTTCTACTGGTCTTCATTTGTTCTTTACAGCGACAATTGTGACTGAAGCGTTATTGCTATCATCGGTTATTTATAATGCCATGCAGGTGCAATCCGTTATGGATGCTTTCTTCTGTGCGCGGCAGCTTTGTGGGTTATCGCCAGATGTTGCTTACGAGACCAATTGGTTTCTTTCCTTTGGGTTGTACTTTGTTCTTATGGATATGATGGTCTTTATGGCACTTGGTGCGCTTGGGCCCTTTATGAATTATGCTTTAGTGAATCGTTCACTGAGTGAGTCCCAGAGGAAAGCGATAGCAGATACTGCGGAAAGTGAGGCTTGTTGTGTAGCAGGCACCGTACCAAGTTTTATAAGACTAAGTGCCTTTGGTGGATGTGCCAGTGCTCCTGATGAGTTAGAAGCAGCGGTTGAAGCGGCGGACGATAAAAAGTCTAGGTATCTACAGTTATAGTTAACATTGCTAGGATTAATAGCCATAGGGTAACCTCATTGACCCATTGCTAATGGAATGCTAGCCTCATAGGACAAGGAGGTCCCTATGGCGTCTTCATGCTTACAGCAATTGGGTATTCCGTTGCCCATCATTCAAGCGCCCATGGCGGGCGGTATTACGTCCCCTGAATTGGTGGCGACGGTGTGTAATGCCGGTGGCTTGGGCTCTCTGGGTGCGGCCTATATGACCCCTGATGCCATCAGCGATGCCATTAACCGCATTCGCGAGCTTACCTCGAAGCCCTTTTTAGTGAATTTATTTGCCCCGGAACCCTGCGTGTCTGTTCCACAGACGGCCATGTGTGAAATTTTACAAGCAGTCTGCCCTGACTTTGCCAGTGAAGTACATCCCGTAGAACCTCCTTATTGTCCTGACTTTGAAACGCAGCTGGAAGTGTTGCTGGATGAACGGGTGCCTTTAGTGAGTTTTACTTTTGGCATTCCGGCAAAACACCATTTACAAAACCTACGAGAAAACGATTGCTTTTTAATAGGCACAGCCACCAGTTTGCAAGAAGCCCAAGCCATTTATGATGCGGGTTTTGATGCTGTAGTAGCACAAGGCATTGAAGCCGGTGGTCATCGTGGTACTTTCCCTGGCAGTGAGCAGGATGACGCATTGCCTTTAATGGATTTGGTAAAACAAATCCTCGCGCAAGTGGATTTACCCTGTATGGCGGCCGGTGGCATTACACAGGCCCAGCAAGTGCAAGCATTATTAGACTTAGGTGTAACAGCTGCACAAGTGGGGACAGCATTCATTACCACACAGGAATCCGGCGCTAATGATACTTATAAACAAGCTTTATTGGCTCAAACTGACGATACTACTTGTTTGACTAAAGCCTTTTCTGGACGCCAAGCCCGCAGCGTTGAAAATACATTCATCCGCGCCATGGCGCCTCATAGAGATGCCATTTTACCTTTTCCTCTGCAAAACAAATTAACCCGTCCCATTCGCGCTAAAGCCGGGCAGCAGGGTAATGCAGAGTTTATGTCTTTATGGGCAGGACAACGGGTAGCGCAATGTACGGAACTGAGTGCCGAAGAGCTTGTTAAGCAATTGAGCGAGTAGAGATCTTTAGGAAAGCTATGGCTTCCCTAGCCATTGAACTTTGACCCTTTGTGCAGAATATGATAATAATAAGCGATTAATAGAAATATAAGAGTGATAAGTACATGAATAGAAGATTTCCCCTTTATGAGGGATTTTATCTCATGGATGTGGCCTATGATGAAGCCCCCTATGGGGTCAATGGTGGCTTACCCTATCCAGCTCAAAGAGAGGTATGGTCATCAAGTTACGCTGCCACGTCACAGGCTGGACCAGGGACCCCTGGATATACCACGCTGCCTCCATGGCGGGGACTCCCTCCGATATTTGTGCCTGGCGAAACGCACGTAGGACCTTCATCAGTATTTGGGTCTAATTTTCCCACGAGCGGCCGTGAGCAAAATCACGTGCAAAATCTTGTATCTACTACACATAAAATTGCGCAGGCATTACCTTTTTTGCTTGATGACGATTGTTTGCTTTATTCCTTTGTTCAACCGTTAAAATCTAAAACTGATAGCGGCCAGTTCAAAAAATTTCTAAGGGGTGAGGCCGTCCGGGGTGTTAGCCTGGCCCCCAATGATGTTATTCATCTCTTGGCAAAAATTCTTGTTCCGGAATTGTCTGATAGTTACTATCGCACTTTAGAAAAAACTTTTCCAGAGCAAGTTAGGCATTGTCTGCAATTGCTATTATGGGGAGGGGGCCTCTCTGCAGAATCTCATATTCGCTTCATTGAACGGTTGCTTACATTAAAGCATTACGCTCTCTTGGATGAGGTTTCAGTGAATTCAGCCTATTACCAAGATGAAACTTCTGTTTGGCAAGCCTATGTTTCCGGTGATCTTAGGGACCATGTTCGTTGGGAGCGCATTACTCGCTTACTTCACTCACAACGGCAGTCAGTATTGCGTAACCTTATGGGCTTATCTGTTGGCGATCAGGACATTTTTCAGTGGTACATACAGTGTAGTCCCTTTGCAGCCTGTACTAATCTATTAAAGTCTAACCGAAGAGTTGTTTTAGACCATGCGCAAACTCTTATGACCAATGGGTGGCGTGACTATGTATTGCCAGCTCGGAGAGATGACGTTGAGTTTGGACGGGCTGTTATGACCATACTAGGTTGTGGAAGCAAAAGACCGTTGCAACAGATACTGAGGGACTCACATAGGGATGCTCAGAATCTTCTTTCTGAATATTGGCTGCGAGATCTCAATCCTGAAGATAGGATAGAATTTTTGCGTTTGGTATTAGCAACAAAAATACCAGAAGCTGTAAATCAGCTGGATACATTCCACATCGATGACAAAGTTTCGTGGTTTTGGTACCTTGCCACCGATGATAAGCCTCTATTGTGTGAGCGCCTATGCCATATATTATTTGCCAAGTCAGAATTTTTGGTCAGGCATGTTAGTCAACTAGTGTTCCAAGGCCTGCCCATTTGGCATTGGTTATATGCCTATGCCCAATGTCAGGGGAACGAACAGTGGAGTAAGATAAAATGTCCCCTGGAAAGATTCGGTCTTGCACCACCCGTGGTGCAGTCTCCTTCTAATATAGCTGCCGCAAGTAGTTTATTTAGCGTAAGAACCGATGCTATTTTTGCTGTTGCACAAGTGGGCCTTCAGGGTGATGAGCAGGGAATGAGTGGCCCTTTCGACTTTAATAGGTATGGTTATTAATCTACGCTTTGATGGCTTGTTATGGGTTGATGTGTTCAATTATAAATCAGCTCTGACGAGGCAATATAAGTTTCGATCAAGTGTTTCCTATAATTCTTACAAATGGCCAGGATTGCTTTGCACAACTGATCACCAAATGTTAAAATTCTGCTCTAAAAAATAATTTTATTATAAAAAGATGGGGTTAATATGTTGAGCCATGACGATGCTAACGCTGAATCGTCTAAGATAGAACTAGTTGATTGCGATGGAGAGGGTGACGAGAAATACTCTTCTGAGGCAGCAACTAGACAACATGCAATGGGCATTGGAGACATTGATGTGATGGTGGAACCTGCTGGAACTGATTCACCATACATGGGTTACTATGACACTAATGCAGTGGCATCTCACGACAATAGTTCCCATGACGCAGAACAAGCCGCCTTATTACTTACAATAGATGACAGCATGCAATCGCTTGCCATAGCCAGTGCAGCACCTTGTACCCCTCAATGGTGGCCCATAAAGCTGCTGGTTGATAATGCTGCTCGCTTAAGTGCTTTTATTGCTTACTTTGTATTTCTCCTCTGTGGAGAGGTCATTCTAGGTTTATATTTAACGGCTTTCTCTTTCCATGACCAGTTTAGACCTATAGAGAGCACGGTGCGTACCCCTGATGAATCAGGCGTGAGGATTCAACATGTTACAATTTACCCCTATTTAAATAGGTCTTTATCCTGCGATGATACACTTATTATGAATTGTGATGGGCTGGAAAGTCTTGGAGATGAGTTGCCTAACTCTAAAAAGCTCTTTCAATTGCTTCTTGCCACTGCGGACTCTTGGTATTTATATGGGGCGCTAGGATTCGTCGCTGTGGTGAGTGGCATAACTGCCTTGCTAACCTATGAGATCTACCGTGCACGTCAGAGTGCAGTGGCCAGAATGACACAAGTAAACCAGGGCTGTTTGATAAATGGCCTTTCACAATCATTGCTTCATTTAGCTAACTTTATCGTTGTGGCAGTATTTGGAGGTTATTCTGCAAGCCATAATATGCTAGATGTCTTCCTGTGTAATCGGGAGCTTTGTGGTCTTCCTGGGGATACTATCTTTAAGCACGATGCTGAAGGTTCCCTTCCCTCTATGTTATTTTTACTATTCAGCATATCATTCCTTTGCTTGAATGTAGTCATGGCTATTGTGGGTAGATATCTCCATGGACGATTGGCAGCTCTGTCATTGCGTTCAGAGATTGATACAGCTCATGATACTGAATTAATGGAAATGGAAGCAGGTGCAGCAGCGGTGGTAGAAGACACCATGCTTGAGCGCCTTGAAGCCATTGATTTTAATTTTGAGAAAGTACCTCCCCAATTTATTTCTCTTATTTCACATGCCATCATGACCCATCCCGTGACCACTGACTGTGTGCCAGCAGATGATGAGGCGGACCAGCATAGTTTTGAAGCGGGCGAATTGGAACGGTCTTTTGCAGGACGATATGAATTGTGGCAAGAACCCGTATGTCCTTATTGTAACAAAGCGCTAGAAGTTGAAAAAAGTTATGCACCCAACCCAGAGCTCAAGGCCAAAATTGAGGCTTTCGTTGCAGAAAAAGAAGCGGAATATGAAAAAGCTAAAATAGCTGAACAAAAAGCAAAAAATAAAGAACGACAAGCACGCGTTATGGCAAAAATGGCTGAAAAACAGCGTGCCTTTGCAAAAAAAGCTTGTGGGGAGGTGCAGAAACCTTCTTCACCTTCTGCTGGTTCCAGCGAGTCCAGTAGTTTAAGACCTAAAGGCGATGGTTCATTGTTTCAAGTTCAAGTTAGCCCCCACCAAGTGCCGTGGGTTCAAAGTGCTAGAGAAGATGATATCACTGACAAGATGAAAAAAAGAAGGATGTCCCTTTAAGCGTCGGGGTTAATAAAATCAACGGATAATAATGTGTGTGAAAATAAAGAGATAAACCATGCTGAGAACAAATGATCATATTCAAACAGGTCTTCTAGCAAGAATGCATGCCGAGAGCAGGGACAGAGATGCTCGCACCTCAGGCGCAACAGAAACAACGGCATTGTTGTCTCCTTCGCCATTGACGGTAAATTGTCAGCCTAACCCCGTAGAAGATGTAGCGACTCCATTTCCCTATGCAGGAGCTAATAATCTATTGGCTTTTATTTATTTTCTTATTCGAATGGTATTATTCACTTTTTACATTATGATCTTCCTGCGATTAGGAATGCTTCATGACGTCAATGAGCATGGGAATCGTGACGACTATGCTTGTCTAAATGATGCTAGTGTGAATGATTGTGGCTATTATGAAAATCTAGGCAATGAATTGGGTAATCCTTTTTACGGCCAGACGGCAATCACTTTAGTAACCTTTTTTGTTAGTCTGATGAGTTCTATTCTTATGGCTTGCTTACAAGGGCTGAGTGCTTATCGAAGGCACGCGCATCATATTCAATTAATGATGGAAATTATCCTTGGATTGATTGGTGCAACTTATGCTTATTTAGAGAAGGGAGCGCAAATTGGATTTGATTTTTTATGCCATCGACAGGCTTGTGGATTAGCGACGGATATTGAATATTTTGCACCAAATTATGAACCAGGCGTTTATCTCTTTATCATTCTTGCTGTGTGGATAAATGTACTTAGCATTATATATTTTATTATAGATCGTTGTATAGCGCCTAATTTGCGTGAAATACCCACGCCATTGCAAAGTGTAGTCATTGAAGGGGATAGAGGTCCTGTTGCTGAAGCCAGTGAGGAAGAGATACCTGAAAACCCTCTTGAAGCACGTTTGAGTAGAGTAGGTGTTAGTGAGTTCCCTAGTAAATACACCTGCGTACTTACGCAAACGATTATGCATGACCCTCAACGGCTTTTCCCCTGTGAACATTCCGTAGAAGGGGGGTATTGGCTTGATAACTTGTTAAAGTCTCGAGAGCCACAATGCCCTTCTGATAGGATACCTATTATCGGCACAGAGCCTAATCCTGTACTCAGAGCAGAAATAGAAAGGTTTGTGAAGGAACGAGAAAAAGCCCATAAACATGCGAAATTATTCGAACACAGAGAAGGGATTCAAAAACCTTGGGAATATGAAGATGTCGCTTTAGAAGAGTGCCAATCACTTGGCGAAACTGAACATGTTCCTGATAGTAGACCTTGGGAATATGAAGATTTAGATGATTATAAAATACGATTGAAGCATTAATAAAGAGGAAACAACAATGAGCTACAACGGTAACTGTCCCGTTGAAAACACACCTTTAAACCCAAAGACAATGACCGTAGGCATAACGACCTGGTATTGGGTGGCGAAGATGTTAGTTTTGATGCAGACATTGCCAGCATGGCCGTATGCGCGAGTACCTGTTCCAATATAACGATAACTCTTTTGAATAACACCTTGCGTGGCTTAGCCCTTTTTCTGTATTTCTCGGTTACTGTTCTTATGATATGGTGAGTTGTTGTGGTGCTTTTAAAGCAGGGCAAGTGACTTCTATTGATGAAGTGTTTGATGAAGAAGGACAACTTAATGATGTGAATCGTAGAAAAACCATAGAAGTGCCTGAGGAAGAACCCAAGACTTTAGAGTTGGAAAGTTAACTAACTCAGCAGCAATAATAAAGTGAGGATGATGAACCTGTTATCCTCATTAAATGGCTTGTTACTCCATCCATTTCCAGATACAATAAAAATTAAGTAAAAGTGCATTTATTGCTCGTCCACCGTTGGGGCTGCACAAAGCTTGACCTCGCCGCTGGATATCGAAGGAGGATAAGCCATGATAAATAGAAAACGTTACGTTAATGTATGTGATAAGCTCTTATCCACGTGGCAAGATTTAAAAGCCAGCCATTTAACTTTTCGCCGTTTCCATAAGAAACAGGGCTTTTTAGCTCTGGGCAACTCCTTAGAGCTGGAACACGTGTTTTGGGAAAAGTATTATGACGCCAGCTTTGATTACTATTTACGTCTATGTAACGGCCGTTATTTAGGATTCTACTCTCCCCAATACGCCAAAGAATTTTTGGAACGTGATCTATTTCGTGAAAAGAAATTATTAAAATTACCCAACGGTATTTTCTTAGTTGCTTACCACAAAAATCACATGGATTTATTGCATGTTGCCTCCAATGAAATAGATTATCAAAAAGAATTTCCTTGGTTGATGGATAACTTAGATGAAATTATGTTTAATTTTAACTGTACCGTGGATGCTATTGGTAATGAACATTTTTCTGAGCTGTTGCAGGATGATTCGCCGAGAGTATTGCATCGAGTTAGTCGGTTGATGGACAAGCTAAGCCTGAATAAAAGACAGAATTTTATTTCACGTTTCAGAAAGATGTTTAAAAAAGATTTGACTGATAGGGAGTACACTTGTGCCTGTCGACTGATGGCTGGCGAGTCCCCAAGCGAAATGGCTTATTCACTCAATAAATCCACCCGAACTGTAGAAAAGCAACTCTTCTCTTTAAGGCAAAAGACCAATAGTCGAACCATGATTAAATGCCTGGCAAATCTGAGTCGATTGCATTTGGGTAATATCCCCTAAATCAATGTGCCTCCCAGTTAATTAACATGCCTGTCAGGGTGATAGACCCTGTAAGGCAATCAGAATTAACAATGGAGGTCCTATGTTTCGCCTAGAACCCTTTCAGCTGAAGAGCTTTCAAGTATGTCAGAGAATCAACGAAGATCATGCACAAGAAGTCTCTCATTATGAGCCACCCGTCAATGATTTCTTTCAGCTAAGGGAATACGGTCGAGTTTACCAAGCCACTATCCATGCCTTGGATGTGGTTGAAATTGATTTTGGGAACCAAGAACATTTGCAGTCATTGGGTCTAGGTTTATCCATCCTATCAGCAGATTCTAATTGGGAGCAGTTCAGTCAAGAAGAAAAAGACCTGCTAGCTAACATTTTTTATAATTATAAAGTCTTTTACAATAATGAAGTGGATGCTGGCAGTAGGCCTTTAGAAATCCTCTCTACCTTGGGTAGAGGCTTTGATGACACAGCCTCATTGGTGCCCATTGCCAGCGCACAATGGACCCGTTTAGGCGTAAAACTGTCCTGTGGTCTCATGGATAAAGTCACCCTTGATCGTAATGCAACGAAATTTGACCTGGAACAAGCAGCGCCTGGAGAAGGTAAAGTAACCCTGCCTGATCCTGATGATATTGTTGCTCAGCACTTTATGGAAGCGAGTCCTGAAGAAGCCAGTAAAGCCTTTAGCTGTCAATTATCGCCGGCCCACCGGGATAAAGTCATCACTTCTATGGTAGAGAAACTCAGCGATGATGAAACAGAACGAGGCGTCATAAGAGCTTCTCTAGAAGAAATGTCTGACAAAGTATCACGAGAAGTGGACGAGTTACAAGAGCAGAATCAAGAGACCAATGTGGTTGCGGTAGGGCAAAAGGCTCTATTAGCTTTTCATGAAATTACCAAGCTTTACATGCAAAGGGTGGCAGAAAATGATGCATTAGACGCTCATAAGCAACAGATTGTGGAACGACTAGAACAATTTAACCACCAATTTAATGTTAGATTGAACTTTGATGAATTAGCCGGTTTAGCTAGACGTTCAAGTTCGCCCATGCAAATGGAATTCAAGTTGTTCCATCACTTCAACCATAACGTTTATCCAGCCATTAATATCATTGAAGGGTGGAAATTCGCTTGTCATTTCCAAAAGGACATGCAGCGTTCTGTGTCGAGCTACCATAGTTGTATGGCAAAAGCGGTTACCTGTGATGATAAAATTTTAGGTCTTCAAGCCTTTGAAGCAAAATTAGTTACGGGCGTGCAACGAGTGAAAGCCAACCGCTGGCTTGATTATTCGGCCATAGCAGGCTCAGTGCTAATAGCTTGTAAGTTTGTAAATCCTGTGGCTGCCGTTGCAATTACAGCAGGTACGGCGTTCTTAAAAATGCAAGAGAATAAGTCTGTTAATAGACAATTAAAACATTATCAAGCCGCCGTGCAATATAATCAAAATGCGCAAAATATCTACGGTGGATTGAAAGGTTTTCATCTGAATATAGCGCAGAAATATGTGACTAAAGTGGATCAGTTGTTTGCTCATTTAGTACAAAATGAAGATAGTATAGATCCTGATGATTTTAAGCAAGGGTTGGTTGACCGCCGTCAGTTTTATCAAGACCAAGTAGCTGATACGGAAAAAGAAATTACCGATTTAGAAAAGAAAAAGAAGGAGGCTATGGATGAGCGATTAAAAGCCATAAGAAAAATGAATAAACATAAAAAGTCCTCTTCTAAATATAAAAGAGCAAAGGCTAAGTATCAAGAACAACAGGCTCTCATTGAACAGTATGCAGAACATATTGATGGACTATACGATCTGATTAAAGACTTTAATGAAGACATTCAAGGGGTTGAAGAATTAGAGGAGAAAGATAAGGCTTTATATCCTATTAAGCGTTATTGGGCAGATGTAGTTAATCGTGAATTGGGCTTGGAAGGGTTAAGCGATGAAGAAAAACGAGAAAAATTGCAACAGTTTCGCATACAGGAGCAGCACCATAAATCCTACCAACAATATCAAAAAGCCCTAGCGCCACAACGTGGTCAAGTTAAGGGTATATTACAGGAAAGCTCGAAAATTACAGGCAATTTGAATTCCCTCATGTTGGGATTACCCATGCCTTGGCTCAAATATCCTAACAAGTTAGTCATGACAACGGGGTTGCTACTTCAGACGGCTTCCCATTCCTTTGATATTTACAATAACATTAATGATCTTGGCCACTCCTATGGCCAAGTCATTAAACAATATGGCAGCCTGTGGGATGCATTAAATAACGAAGACTTTGGTATTGCCAATGTGATTGAACAATTCGTTTTACCAACCTTAACGTGCATTGGCAGCTTCATCTCTATTGCTGCTGCTATTAAGCAATTTTTCTTTCCCTACAACCCCAATCAGCCTATTTTAGATGGTATTGCAAGGCTTGGTAAATTCATCAACGAAGCCTTCATTGGGATTGATAAAAAGCTCAATCAGTTGGGCATGCACTTGGTGGAAATGAGCCAAAAGCTAGAAGAGTCAAGTCAAGATTTAGCTGAAATCAGAGAGCAAAATAGATATACCATTGCGCTCATACATACAGTGAATGATAATTTGCTGCAACTACGCAGTCTTTTGGTTTTGGACCAGCGTAAAGCCATTGAGCGTATCGTTGTGAATGAATTAGCCGTGCAAAATTGGAAGAAAATGCCCAATCGTGAGTTAAAGCTTATGCAAAAATTGAAACAAACTACGGCAGGCTACCATTCTTTAGTCGTAGGAATGCGCAATATGTTAGGCGATGACAGAGTTCGCAACGAACTGTCAGCAATACTCAGCGCGACGGAAATGGCCTGTGAGGCAAATATCAATGGGGAATATCTGCTGTGTGATAGAGATGCCAAATCCATATTGACCTATGCCTATCGTCACGGTGTCTTATCTTATCTGGCTGGGGTTCTCGATGATAAAAATCATGGATTAATTAATATTAATCTATGTGTCGATCAGACGCACTTGCTCTTTAACTATCTTGAAAGAGTCATTACTATGCAGGGTTTTAAGCTTGAACGGGCAAACCTGCAGATGGTGCCAGAGCGTATGGCCGATTTAATGCAGCCCACATTGAATTTTATGGCTGACTTTAGATGCAACCCCAGTATGTTTATGACGCTAGCGCAAAATTATGTGCGTTTGTTCAAAGAGTTGGATAAAATACATCAAAAATATGTGGCACGTAATACATCGAATAAACGTGATCATGTTACATTTGATCCCGCTTTAGTACAATGTTATGTGCCTAATCTACATGTGGGTAGCCGTGAGGATTGGCAACAAGTGCACTTTAATACCAACCTAAAAATGAAGGCAGCTGAAGAGTTAAAGTCTAAAATGGTTTTGAAAAAGGATAGTGGAATACGGGCTGTAAATAAGAAGGATGTTCTAAAAACTGATCGTTTTGAATTGTATCCTGCCTGCTTTACAGAGGGAATTATTGGTACAGTTTTTTCAATATCGCCTTGTGTTAGGCGGGGTGACCTATCCAATGATACTTACTATCAAGTTCACGAAGCATTCTTATCTGATGACAAACCTGAGTTACCGTTGATTATGCCCGTTGGATTTATTAATAAAGTTTTTAAAGACGTGGACATTATTTCACAGATTAAAAAACTGAACGATTTAGGGGTTGTTCACATAATGCCATATTATGAATTCCTGTCCCTAGATAATGCGTCTAAATTTTCACTTGTCTTGCACTTTAAATGTATGGTGCTTGACAAAGAGTTTATTTTCGCCAGTATGCAGATAGCAGAATTTGACTTTTCCTTTATATTGTACAATAGCTATCCTATTTTTGTAGAATCATTTGAAAGACAAATGACTGAATATTTGAGGAATGCTTCTCATGCATTGGATCATGTTTTAAGTTTATTTTATTATCTTGAGCAGGATAGAGGGTATGGGAAATACCCGGCTTACCTGTCTTTTTTTAAAATATTAAAAGAGAGTAAAAGGTTTGGTAAATTTTCTTATGCTATGAAAGATGCTGAGTTCCATAAAAAAATGCCTTTTTCATTTTTAATGGCTGTTCGCACTCATCCTGGAATGTATACTAAACCGGAATATGACAAATTCTTTACTAATAATTTTCCATTGATGAAGTCATCACATTATGTGTGGATAGAACGCTATCTTAATTTGAGTCATGAAGTTAAATTGTATCATAAGGGCTTCTTACATTATTTGCAAAATGAACAGTATGTTTTGGACGAAATTACGTTAATCGATAAAAAATACAATGATGTCATCATTGTCATGCCTGGGGCTGCCATTCAGTCCGAAAAGGTCGAGTTGATCCCTTTATTAATATCAAAAACCATGTTGCAAAACATCATGCAAGAGTTCACTGATGTGGATGAATTTATGCAAATGTCAGAGTTAGCAGCGGGTAAGCTCTCTACAGTAGTGACCTATTCTATCCAAGTCTCCCAGAAAGAGGGCGAGGCGATTCAATATGGTCTATCCTTGGTAATTCATGGTGCCTATGCTGGGAGTTCCTTACAGCCAATTTATTGCATTGAAATTGCATCCTTTAAAGCACTGGCTGATGTTCCCCTGGACATTAATAACCTGTTGTACCTATGGTGGTTTGGCTCGGCTGATATGCCCTTATCATTGGCTGCTACCTATGATTTTGATTTCCTCTTGAGTCATCAGATCAGCGTGGAAGGCAGTGATGAAGACTATAACGTCTCAGCTCCAAAGAAAGAATTTACCACTAATCTCACCATGCCCGAGCGAGAAGAAGGCGCTGAGCTGAACTATGCCTATGACAGTTTTGTGGGACTCTTTCACCATTTCAACCGTATGGGTTGGAAACATCGTGTTGTGGTGGACGAAGATGCATTTACGCTAGCCCACCATATGCAGCTTACTCAACTAGAACCCGATGCTAAAGTTAACACGGAGATGCAGAGCTGTTTGCAGCCTTTCCCTGTTACGGCTGAGTTGGCATACTTCGAATGGCTTAAGATTTTTCGCGAAGACTATGTGGTACGTCTGGTAGATGATGAATCCTATGTAGGTGCTGTCAAAAATATGTACCGTTATTATGAAGCATTATGTTCACTTATTAATTTAGTGACTGGAGCCCCCTATGGGCAAATCAGTCGGCTTTTAGAAGCTCATTTATTTCTTTATTCGCCCCAATTATTAGAGGCCAAGCGGGATTATTCACCTTTAGAATATAACCGTCTATGTCATTTGTTAACGGGTAACCGAGTGACAAAAGCTGCCATCCAATCATTCTGGGAATTAATGTCAGTTTATTCGCAGCCTTGTGCCTATGAGTATATGCAAGGATTGAGACAATCTTGTCAATTCTGGTATGACTTTCTAAATGGTGACATCAAAGATGATGCTATCATTGAGGCTAAGCTACAAGCCATTCATAAGTTCATATTGGCGCGCCCCATGTATTTCCCTCATGATGACAGTCGCAACAGATTGTTCGATGCAAATACTCAGCAAGAACGTTTGCTCTTGGCGGCAAAACAATACCGTACCTATATTTCGTCCATGGATTTAGAGCATCAACAGCAACGCATGGACGCCCAAGCAACTAGGTTAGAAGAAGATGGTGGCATGCTTGAAACCATGGATATATTAGGTGAATCTGAAGAAGGCATCCTCGATATCATAGACGAGCAAGGCCATGGTTATGCTGAGAGAAGAGGCTGTGCTGTATTTGCGACCAGTCAAAGCGATGAAGAGTTAGAAGTCATGGATGTCATGGGCCATGATGATGAGGGCACTGAACAACATGTCAGTCATGGAACTGTACCTTTGGTTTTGGATTAGTGGTTATGGTCAACGTCTATTTTTCTTATTAAGAAATCAGCTATGCTCATCACTTAGAGTGAGCATCTTTGAGTTTGGCCTTCACTTTCAATAAATCCTCCAAGGATTTCTTTTTATCTTGCGGTGAGCGCGGCAGATACGTTGGATGGTAAGTTACCATGAGCGGCGCTTGATGGCGTGGCAAACATGATCCCGTCCGCCCATGTGTGTTAAGACTTGATCCCTTTGTAATTAGGTCATGCCTGATATGCGGTCCAAAGCTAAAATCAACTTAAGTCTGTGGGGCAGGATAAGGTAGAGAATATATCATATGAGCCTTAATGTAGCTCTAGGGGAAAGAAGCGGCAACTCAGTATAATTGCTCCCGTAGCCTCTCACCAGCTAATTTTAAATGCCATCTTTTACTCTAGGAATTTGGACTAAATCTGTGTACTATACTTCCATGATTTGATAATTAATTAATCAAGGAGAGTCCTTTGAATATTGCTATCCTCTCGAGAAATAAGAGTTTGTATTCCACGAGGCGCCTTGTGGAGGCTGCCTCAGCCCGCGGCCATGAAGTATCTGTCATTGACTATTTGCGTTGCTATATGAATATCACCTCACATAACCCCTCGGTGCGCTATAAGGGTGAAACCTTACCTAAGTTTGACGCCATCATTCCTAGAATCGGCGCAAAGCGAACTTTTTATGGCACAGCTGTTGTGCGTCAATTTGAAACAGCCGGGACTTTTAGCATCAACCCCTCAATCGCCATAACTCGCTCTCGCGATAAATTACGCTCTCTACAATTGCTTTCTCGCAAGGGGATTGGTATGCCCAAGACAGGGTTTGCTCATTCACCTGGTGATGTAGATGATTTAATTAAAATTGTAGGCGGAGCACCACTAGTGATTAAACTATTGGAAGGGACCCAAGGCGTTGGCGTCGTTCTGGCTGAAACTAAGAAAGCAGCTGAAAGTGTTGTCCAAGCCATGATGGGGATACACGCTAATATCATCGTGCAAGAATTTATAGAAGAATCCAAGGGCTCTGATATTCGCTGTTTTGTTCTAGGCGAAAAAGTTGTTGCGGCAATGAAACGGCAAGCAGAACCCGGTGAGTTTCGTTCTAATTTACATCAGGGTGGTACAGCAGAGCTAGTTAAGATCAGCAAAGCAGAACGTGAATGTGCTATCCAAGCCACTAAAATCATGGGATTGAAAATGGCGGGTGTGGATTTATTACGTTCCTCAAGGGGACCCTTAATTATGGAAGTGAATTCATCCCCAGGTCTTGAAGGCATTGAAACTGCAACGGGCATTGATGTTGCGGATTTAGCCATCACTTATCTGGAGCGATATGCTAAACCCATCAGCTCAAAAAGCCGTTACCAAGGATAATTTATGCGTGAAAATAACCAGCTTGTTATAAACGGCACATCCATTGCGCCGGGTGAAACCAAGACAATCTTAGTTGGCATGCCTAAAATGTATGATTGGACGCCCATGCATATGCCCATACATGTTGTGCGAGGCAAGGAAGATGGCCCCATACTTGGTGTAACAGCAACGGTGCATGGTGATGAGCTCAATGGCGTGGAAATTGTTAGAAGGCTATTGAAAAAAACGTTTCTGAAAAAAATCAAAGGCACACTAATTGCCGTGCCCATTGTAAACGTCTATGGTTTTTTATACCAGGACCGATACTTAATGGATCGCCGGGATCTAAATCGCTGCTTTCCTGGCTCTGAGAAAGGATCTCTTGCTTCACGCTTAGCTTATTTGGTCATGAATGAAATAGTTGAAAATTCAACTCATTTAATTGACTTGCATACAGGCTCTCTACACCGCAGTAATTTACCACAAATCCGTGCCAATATAGAATCGCCCGAGGTTAAAGAGATGGCCACGAATTTTGCGGCCCCTATTATCTTACAATCAAAGGAGCGTGATGGTTCCATGCGGCAATCTGCGAGTGAGAAGGGTAAGCCTCTATTACTTTACGAAGCTGGTGAGGCACTGCGTTTTGATGAAATGTCTATCCGTATGGGTGTTAAAGGTATTGTTAATGTCATGCGCGGTTTGGGTATGACCACGGCAGCGACTTCAAGCAAAGATGAGCAATACCAACCACCTATTGCGCATTCTAGTTATTGGGTCCGTGCACCCAGTAGCGGCATCATGCGCATTCACAGATCCCTAGGTAAGTCGGTCAAAAAAGGCCAAGTGTTGGCGGTGCTCACCAACCCGATTAGTCGTCAAGAAGACAAAGTTATTGCCAAAGAGGCTGGCATTGTTATCGGTAAGAGTAATCTGCCATTAGCACACGAGGGGGCAGCTTTATTTCATATTGCCTGTTTTGATGAATTAAAGGAAGTGGAAACGGATATTAAAGATTTGCACTATTCATTTGAGGTGGAAGAAGAGCATTTCAGTAAGATCATTAGTAATGATGAGCTACTGGGAGGTTGATTTAAAATGGAAAAAATCATTTCAAATAAGTTAGTCAATCCCAAGGTTTCGGGCAAATTACTGGTGGGTTGGCATGAGTGGTGTCAACTGCCCAAGCTGCATTTGCCCGCCATAAAAGCGAAAGTGGATACGGGTGCTAAGACTTCCGCTTTGCATGCTTTTAACATCAAGCCCTTCCGTCGAAAAGGCGTCCTCTATGTGCGTTTTCATATTCATCCTATTCAAAGTAATAATGATGTGACGGTTGAATCTGTCTGTAGAGTTGTTGATCAGCGGCGTATTACCAGTTCCAATGGTCACAATGAAAACCGTTATGTGATTATCACGCCCATAACCATGGGTGGTATGAGTTGGGAAATCGAACTGACTCTATCTAATCGAGATCCATTGAAATTCCGCATGTTGTTGGGACGTGAAGCCTTAAGAAAGCAAGTTATTATTGATCCTGGTCATGCCCTGTGCCAGGGGAAAATCAGCAAGCAAGAGTTACAAAAACTTTATTAGATCAAATAATTTAAATTGTGTGGTTGCAAATTTTATTGTGGCTTTGGTTTTACTTCTTTTACATGCAGATCCAATTGTGGAAAGGCAATGACAACACCATGCTCACGGAACGTTCTGTCTATAGCAAAGTTTAAATCACTTTCAATGTGAAATTTTTTGTTGACATCGCGAATAATCGACCACAATTCGAAAATCAAACTATTGTCACCAAAGCTTCGAAAAAGTACCGCTGGTTTATTGGACGTTTCTTGCAATACTTCTGGATGTTGGGCGGCCACGTTCAATAAGAGTTGCTTAACTAAATCCACATCACTGCCATAGGCAACACCCACGGTACAGATGACCCTCCACAAGCGATCACGGAACATGTAATTGGTTATAGGGTTTGAAATCAAATATGAATTAGGAATAATTACGTCCTCTTTGGACATAGTAGTGATTTGCGTGGATAAAATGCGAATTTTACGGATGAAGCCCTCTGTTTCATCAACGACTACTCTATCTCCAGGTTTCACGGGTTTTTGCATGAGGAGAATGACCCCACATATGAAATTATTTACGATATTTTGTAAACCAAAACCCGCACCTACTGAAAGAGCACCGGCTATAATTGCAATACCAGTAAAATTCACACCAGCTACTAACATGGCTATTAAAACTGAAACGGTAAAAGTAATATAATGTAAGATAGAGGCGAAGGCTACTTGCGTTTCCTTCTCGTGCTCCACATTGCTCCGATGAGCCACGTAGGCACAAAGTAGTTTTCCCAGAATGTTAGATATTGCAAATACCATAAATCCCATAACTAACTTTAATGGCGCAATATGAATATTGAGCAAGGTAATCCCTTCTATTAAGCCAGTTTTAATACTATCAATGGTAATTAAAGAAACTCCCCATATCTCCATAAATGTAATAATGGAGAGGGCCAAAATAATTAGGTAGAGGGAAATTTTTATAATGGTGATTTCATAGAGCGTCTTATGAGATTTTACTCCCATGTAATAATGTAGCTTTTGTGAGACTTTGAATCGATAGTCCTCCAATCGATAAAGTATTTTACCAATAAAGTGGAAGCTAACCAACAAAATAAGAATCATTAGAAGACTTAAAACTACTGATCTAATTAGAAAAACTGATAGGTTGTGATGCCCCATCCACTCTAGTAAGATAATAGATAGAAAAAAGCTTATCACAATTAATTTTGCAATCCTTGTTGAAAGGAATTGCTTTTTATTTTGGAAAAATGGCAGATGGAAAATATGCCAAGTCACCCATAATACAGTCGATGTAAATATAGTTATATAGAGGGTTCTTGCTATGTCTATTTGCTCAGATGTGAAGGGCTGAGTATCCAGCAGAAAGATTAATTCATAGCGAATGAACATTAATGTCAAGACCCAAAATATGCTGAGGAAAATTTTCTTTTGTAGAATAGGTAGCCAGTTCTCCGTCATATTTGCGGGTGGCAGGTTTAGTGTAAAATAACTCAACATGATGGCCAACACATAGCCTAATGCTATGTGACTGATTGGCATTAAACTTGGGGTGGGATCTTCACCTGCAAACATTATTGAAATATACCCAGAAATAATAAGTGTTGTAATTATATAGGGGCTAAATATTTTTAATGTCATAAGGCTGTGGGTGGCGATTGATGTAGGAGATTCACGACCCGATAGCAAAGAGGCCAATTTTTTCCGTAAAGCAAAATAAAAAATTATACCCGTCAAAAGTAGTAAGCCCAGAACGGTAAGGGATCTTGGGCCAAAATGATTGATGCCTAAGGATTTTAGGAAGCTAGAGGTATCCACTTTAAAGTTTTCAATTACCTGGCTGTCCATTACTTTCCAGATAGGGGTGGTTTTTTTTAGGGTTTTTGACGATGTAAGCGTTTGAATATTGCTTTTAAATTCATTAAGAGTTTCTTGCGACCGGAAGATAAAAAGTTTACAGCCAGCAATGTGTTTTGCATAACGCTGTTTTTTATCTTTTAAATATCGGTAATTTTCAGATTCTTCATCGCTTCTTCCAATGATTTCGGTGGCTTTTAATAAGTCATTGATAGAAGCTAGTTGTTTACTGCCTTCTTCAATGCAGACTTTAGATTTTTCTTGCAAGGCTTTTATCCCTTCTACGTTTTCAAAGAGAGAAGCACTGTCTAATTTTCCTGTAGCGAGCTGGCTGCTGACATGGCTCAATTGTTCATTAGCTGATTTAAGATCAATGTCACCGGGCAATACTCCATTGGCTTGTGCCAAGGTAACTTTGCCAATGAGTAGAAAAATTATCCATAGGAATTTTGTTGAATACCAATGTTTGCCCATGATTAAACCCACTTTTTAATATGCAGATACCACATAGTTAATAGCGTAATGACGCCTAACCCTGTGCATACAATTAAAAAGGACCATTTATAATCAGCCCCAGGGATGCCCCCAACATTAATGCCAAGAAGGCCCGTTAAGAAAGTGAGAGGAAGAAAAATTAAAGCAACGACAGAGAGCACATACATTCTTTTATCCATTTGCTCCGATAATCGGCTTGCTAATTCTTCTTGGGTAATTGAAGCGCGGTCGCGCACGGTATCTAATTCTTCGATGTAGCGAATGAGTCGGTCATTGCCTTCGCGCAAATTTAGTTGATCGGTTTTTCCTAAAAAGGGTATCTCTTCAATTTGTAACCGGTAAAGTGCTTCTCGTTGCGGGGCAAGGTAACGGCGTATTAAGATGGCTTCGCGTCTGATATCGGCAATTTTTGGACGCAGTAAGTGACTCTCGCTGGTTGCTACTTCACTCTCTAAAGCATCAACCCGGTCGCTAATATCATCGATCACATTGGCCATCCTATTAATGAGGCATCCATTGAGAAAAGTCAATAATTCAGCCGCATTTTTAGGCCCTAGTCCCTTATCAAAGGCAGTATAAATATCTTGAATGGAAAGCAATAAACGTCGCCGAGTGGTGATTACTCGATTTTTTTCAAGCCAGAGGCGAATGGAGACCATGTCTTCAGGTTCTTGTCCCGGATTTAAATTGACGCCGCGCAGAAAAAGCAGGACACCTTGTTCGCTGACAACACTGCGAGGCCTGGAATCTTCCACAACCATGGCTTTCGCTGTCATTGCATCTAAACCACTAGATTTGCTCAACCAATGCCAAGTCTTTTTAACGCTGTAGTCCATATGCATCCATAGGGTGCCTTGGTCTTCCGTCCATGTTTTGATTTCGTCCCAGCCAATGCTGCGACCACCACCTTTGCCATCGAGAACATAGGCAGCAATCAGGCTTTTCTTAGAGCCTTGTTTTTCCGTTGGTTTTGACATGGATATTCTATCTCCAGTAGAGCAGTGCTTCCCGCAGTTTAGCTAACTTATTGAGATTATGCCAATTTTAGTGAGACTTTTCACTGAATCGAGGTTGCACTGTGGAGTTTGGCTTTCACTTTGAGTAAATCCTCCAAGGATTTCTTTTTATCTTGCGGTGAGCGCAGTAGGTACGCTGGATGGTAAGTTACCATGAGCGGCGTTTGGGTGGCTTGGTAAACATGATCCCGTTCGCGCATACGTGCTAAGGCTTGATCCGTCTGTAACAGATAATGTGCTGAAATACGGCCCAAAGCTAAAATCAATTTTGGCTCAATCAATTCAATTTGCTTAGTCAAGATACTGGTACACTGCGCCACTTCTTCGGGCTGTGGGTCACGATTATTGGGTGGGCGGCACTTCAAAACATTAGCAATAAACACCTTGTCTCGAGTTAAGCCAATGGCTTGCAACATATTTGTCAGTAGCTGCCCAGCGCGTCCCACAAAGGGTAGGCCTTGGCTGTCTTCTTGAGCTCCTGGGGCTTCACCGATAATCATTAAGTCCGCTTGAGGGTTGCCTGAACCAAAGACGACATTTTGACGGGTTTTGCTTAAGTGACAGGCTTGGCATTGTAGAGTGCCTTTTTTGAGGAATTCCCAAGATTCTCTTGGCAGGTTGATCTCAGGGCTAAAAGCAGTCTGATCGTTGATAACTGATTGTTTTTCTTGCCAAACTTGGATACCCATGGCATCTAAATAGTGTTTTTGCAAAGGCGTTGGTATGGCCATAAATTGCCTATTTCCTCAAGATTACCGGGAGCTTAACGATAACCTAGTTACGTAGTTTTGAAAAGCTTAGATGGCAAAAAAGGAAAGGACGTCATGGAAATGAAGACAATCATTAAACTGTTTGCAGCGGGCTTATTAGCCTACTCCAGTCAAGCCCTAGCGGCTTTAGAATACCCCTTACCCAAACCTGGTAACGATGTGGTGGGAGAAGTCTATACCCTTCAGGCGCATCATAAGGATTCTTTGTGGTCCATTGGTAAGCGCACCGGCGTGGGAGTGGTGGAATTGATAGAAGCTAATCCCAATGTGAATCCGAAAAAACCCGGTTGGCGCAAGAAAATTGTGGTACCAGCAGAATTTGTTTTGCCGCGCGCAAAGCGCGAAGGCATAGTAATTAATTTAGCGGAAATGCGTTTGTATTATTACCCTAAAGATAGACCCGTGGTGATTACCATGCCTGTGGGTATTGGTATGCAGGGTTGGAAAACGCCCACCATGAATACGAATATATCCCACAAGAAAAAGGATCCCAGTTGGCGCGCACCTAAGTCTATTCGTGAAGCCAGTGCTGCCAATGGGGTACATGTACCTGCTGTTATGCCACCAGGGCCGCGTAATCCTTTAGGCAAATACGCTTTACGTTTGGGTGGTGGTTCTTATTTATTACATGGTACGCAACAACCTCAAAAAGTAGGTGAACGGGTAAGTGCAGGGTGCATACGCTTGAAACCTAAAGATATCGAGCAGCTCTATCAAACGGTACCTGTAGGCACGCCCGTACGCATTGTGGACCAACCTTATAAAGCAGGATGGCGCAATGGGCAGTTGTTATTCGAGGCTCATTTACCCTTAACGGAATACCGTCAAAAGTACGGCAATAATTATCCTGCTGCCAAGGAAGTGGTGAAGCAAGCGGCGAAAGGGCGCTCCATTAACTGGCCCATGGCTACTCAAGTGATGAAGGAACAACGTGGCATACCCACGGCGGTTGCAGGTAAATCTAGCTATAGTCAACAAGCTAGCCGATAAAACTAAAGGCCGTCCTAAGGGCGGCCGATAACTTTTTTGAAGATGAAGTGAAAAACCATTAGAGGAAGTGTCATGAAAAAGGCCTATCAAAAAGGATTCATCAGTAAAGGGATTTTAATGGGAGCGACCTTATTCGCGTTTACAAGTGTTCAAGCCGTGGAATATCCACTGCCGGAGCAAGGTAATGACGTGGTAGGTTACGTTTATTCAGCTAAGGTAAAACGTGGCGATAATCTGGGTGACTTCAGTAAGCGTCATGGTATTGGTTTTTATGAAATGTTAGAAGCCAATCCCGGTGTGCATCCTCACAGGCCTAAGTCTGGCACGGAATTGATTGTTCCTGCTCAATATGTATTACCTAATGTGAAGCGTGAAGGTATTGTGATTAACTTGGCGGAATTACGTTTGTATTATTACCCAAAAGATAGACCTGTCGTTGTGACCTTTCCTATTGGTATTGGCCGAGAAGGTTGGCAAACACCCGTAACGAAAACCTCTATCATTGATAAAAAGAAGAATCCCTATTGGCGGCCACCAGAATCCATTCGCCAAGAAGCGGCAAAATACGACGTATACTTCGATGATGTGGTAGCCCCAGGTCCCGATAACCCATTAGGTAAACGCGCTATGCGTTTGGGATTAGGGTCTTATTTAATTCACGGCACGAATTTAAAATACGGTGTGGGTGAACGCGTGAGTTCCGGTTGCATCCGCTTACATCCTGAAGACATCGAAGCTTTGTTTGCCATGGTTCCCGTTGGTACACCGGTTAACATCATAAACGAACCTTACAAAGTGGGTTTACATAATGGTGCGTTGATCATGGAAGCTCATCGTCCTTTAAGTGAATACCGCGCAGAGTGGGGTCGGAGTTTTGAGCCCGCCAAAACAGCCATTAACGAGCGAGTAGGTGGTCAATTCGTTAACATCGATATTGGTCAAGCAAAATCCGTGGCCAGCAAACAAAGGGGTATACCTGAAGTCATCGGCGGACAAGGTGGCGACCAGTTGGTAGAAATCTCTTTACCCAAAAAAGAACACAATGATATAATACCTGGGTGGTTTTAAGAGCGGGTAGGATTGTTGTAAAAACAACCAAAATCCGCGAGGGAACTCGCGGATTTTTTTTACCCAAAGGAAGGCATGAAAAAACTTGTTAGTATAATAATTATTCTTATTCTCTGTGCTTTTTCAACCTCTTTAATTAGTAGCGAAAAAGTTAAAAAAGAAACCGCCCAAAAGCAAAACGAACATACGGCAGTTTCTGCGCCAAGCGTAACACCAGCTGCTGTTTTGCCCCCAAAGAAAACAAGTGCTAAAAATATACCTCAGGTGGCAGTGCAGCCAAAACCTAAGGCGAGTGATGCAAAACCAATTAAACAAGGCAAAAAACCACCTCCTGAGGTAAAAATATCCAAAATACTTAAAAAGCCCACGAAAGTAATTCATCAATCCACTTTTCCCAATGAACAAAGAATCGTCAATGCCATTGAAAAGCAAACAACCCAGTTAGATCCTAAAGTGTTGCGTTTGGCTTTACGAGCGTACGATAGAGCGGAAGTGAAGCATTTAGATAAACAGCATATTCTAACCATTGTGGATTTTTCCATGCCGTCATCAAAAGAGCGCTTATGGGTGATTGATTTGAACCATAATAAAGTGCTTTATCATTTGTTAGTGGCCCATGGTAAAAACAGCGGCAAACTGTATGCACGGCATTTTTCCAATAATTTTAATACGCTAGAATCCAGTATCGGCTTGTTTGAAACAAAGCAAGCCTATGTGGGTAGCTTAGGCTATTCATTGCGTTTAAAGGGGTTAACACCGGGTTATAACAATAATGCCTATAGGCGGGATGTGGTGGTGCATGGCGCTTGGTATGTCAGTCCATGGGTGGTAAAACGCTATGGTTATTTGGGCTTAACCTGGGGCTGCTTTGGTTTGAACTCTAAAATAAACCGCCCTGTGATTAATAAAATTAAAGACGGCACCCTGCTTTTTGCCTATTATCCTGATAAAAAATGGCTAACTACTTCCCCTTGGCTAAAAGAATCAATTAGTTAGAAACTTGCACGCCCGCATCCATGCACTAAACTATTAGATATAAGTACTTTTAGCTTTTTTCTGAGCTATGCTTTACTTATATTGTCCCTAATTGCAAGGCAATCTGGGGATACGGATACTTGATCTAGCACAGAGTTGATTGAGGTATAAAAGCAAGTGGCTCAACGTCAAGCAAAAATATTCGCTGAAATGCTTAATCATGCCTTGGATGAATTGGATATGCCTGCGGATGTGAATAAGCGTTGCGATCTCCTAGCACAATTGCTGGGGATAACACGGCATAAAGCGCGCGTGATGCTTGAGGGCTATTCTATGCCTAAACCCAATGATGAAGTGTATCAGCGATTAGTCGATGAATTAGGCATTGAATCCACTTGGTCTGAACCCGGTTCACGCCGAGCTGACGGGTAAGGGAATGTTCAAGCCGCGAATGATTTCATCCATACAGTAACGCGGTAAGCGTGTGGTGTGATCATGTTCTAATAAATTCCGTTTATCACTACCAGTAAATTCCCCAATATTTTTTATGGGTTCATCTTTTAATGCTTGTAAAATAAGGCTTTCACTGTCCGCTTCGCAAACGACGAGGAGGGCACCCGACGATAATAATCCTAAGGGATCGATATCCAAGATTTCCGCTAATTGTTTTGTTTGCGGCAATACGCTGATGTTATTGTGAATGACATCCACCCCACAACCCGATACATCGGCCAATTCGTGCAGGGCTGTTGCCACACCACCTTCTGTGGGATCATGTAAAGCGACGATACCAGGCAATCCCAGTAATTTTTCAACAATATGCCATACACAAATACCGGGTTCATCTAAAAGTGCTGTCATTTCATCCAAACGCGATGGTGCGATATAGGCAGACAGTGCGTCATAGCGCTCACGGGCTAATAAAGCCGTGCCTTCAATAGCCGTAGGTTGCCACATTAAAATGCGATTGCCTTGAGTGATTTTGCGGGGGTCTAATAATTGTTTCCCCATTGCTTCACCGATCATTTGTCCTACGACAATGGGTTGATTAACGGCTTTAGTGACTTCCGTATGACCACCAATAGCTTGAATACTATAATGAGTTAATTGACGACTGATATCACGCATGATGGTGGTTAATTGCGCTTGGGTTGAGCCTTCGGGTAAAAGAATATTCATGGTAAACCACAAAGGGCGGCAACCCATGCATGCTAAATCATTGATATTTACGTTAACGGCATAAGTGCCTATGCGATCCGAAGTAAAGGTGACGGGATCTGTGGTGATGGCAATGTATTTACCTTGGTAATGAATGCCCGCAGCATCGCAACCAATTTCCGGAGGGATGACAACTCTCTCATCATTCTGGGGTAATAGTGCCAATAATTCAGCTAAGGTACTTTCTTTAATTTTTCCTAGGGGCAGTTGCATTGTGATTACTCATCTCATTAAGAATGCCTTCACAGCTAGTCTACCATTGGAATTGCTCAAAAGCGAATGAGCGCCGGAAGTCCTTTGGACGCCAGTGATGCATTATAGAATGTCAGCGGGAATGGGATTATCTTCTGATGTGATGTGGAAGTAAGTTTCATCGGATTCTAATGCTTTTTTCGAGAGGGGCAGCTTGTCATAATTATTTTCAAAATCTTTGACTGCTTTTGCAAGAGCCGTATATTTCTTTAAAGCGTCTTTCGCTTCCTTTGCGGTTATTTTCGTATGCTCTAAGTCTCTAGTCAATTCTTCTACTTGAAAAGCCATGGTCTCATGGTGGGCTTTGGATTTTTCCAAACGGTTGAGTTGCGTTTTCCCATCTTTTAATTTGTAGGCTTCTTCGGCCATTGCGCATTTCTCTTTCGTTGCTTGGTATTTCTTTTTTGCTTTACTCAGTTGGGTTGTTAGCTGAGTTTGTTGTTTCTCCAGGCTTTTTGTTTCTTGTTGCAATTGCTCAAGGGTGCTTTCTAGGTTGATGTGAAAGTCTTGTTGTAATTGGGCTATGTGGTTTGAGGCGGAGAAAAGTCTGTTGCGCGGATTCGATAGTTTACGAGTTCCCCGTGCCGACGAAGCGCCTCGAGAAGAGGTTTTACGAGTCATACTAGAACGTGTTTGATTGCGACGGCTGGGCATAGTGGTTCCGAATGATCCCTAAAAGCAGGATTGTAACGTAAATAACTTAGAAGGTCACCCTATGTAGGTCTCATCATCCCATGGCTTGACCCTCCTCTCAAGGGCCAGCATCCAGTTAGATTAGGTCGTTTTCACCTGAGGGGGAAACATTTATTTGGACGGAGCTTCCTCGACTTCTGCCGGGGTGACAGAACTGTCAGCGGCTGGTTTTTCCATGGCAGTTTCTTTGGTTGTGAGTTCTGTTGTTGGTGGTTTTGGTGTTTCAATGACGCCGCAAGCGATGCGAGGGCCGCCTCCGCCTAATTTGGCTGGTACATCGGCGTAATTATCGCCGTGTAAATGGATCATTAGGCTGTGGGCTTTCAAATCTTCGGCTTTCAAACGTGGGGCCAGAATGGGCAGTGATGCATCTCCTTTAGAATTGACGTAGAGGGCCGGGAGATCCCCTAAATGACCCTTACTATTGTAGGGGCCTAAATGTTTATCGGTGTCTTCAGGATCTAAGTGGCCACCAGCGGCTTTGCCTATATCGCCACAACTGGGATTGGTATGCACATGGAAGCCATGTAAACCCGGGGGGAGGCCATGCAAGTTAGGAATGATGAGCAAACCATAGGGGGTATCATTGACGGTGACGCTGCCGATGGATTTGCCGATGCCATGTTTAGCCGTTAAGTGCATTTGAACGGTGAGGTTTTGAGCTTGTACTGATAGGCAAAAGGCTAGTGAAGCAGCCGCAAATACCCAGTTGGCTAATTTTTTCATAATCATCCTTTTAAGCTAATAAGCAACCTGGCACCATTCTAACGAAAAGCCCCTTGAATAAGCTATAGCTTCAGGTCAAAGTTATAGAATTACTCTTGCTTTTTTACCATGAATAGGTTCAATATAGAGCAATCATGCCCTGAAGGGTCAACAATTGTGGAGAGTTCACATGAAGGCAGCGGAATTATTTGTAAAATGCTTAGAAAATGAAGGGGTCGATAGAATTTTTGGGATACCCGGAGAAGAAAATTTAGATGTCATGGATGCCTTACTGGGGAGCTCGATTAAATTTGTAACCACTAGGCATGAGCAAGGTGCTGCATTTATGGCCGATGTCCACGGACGTTTAACGGGACGAGCCGGTGTGTGTTTAGCCACCTTGGGACCGGGTGCAACTAATTTAGTCACGGGTGTAGCTGATGCACAATTGGATATGGCACCTGTAGTAGCCATTGCCGGTCAAGCGGCAACGACTCGATTGCATAAAGAGAGCCATCAAGTATTAAACCTAGTGGAAATGTTTCGCCCCATCAGTAAATACAGTACGCAAATTTTAGAGCCTTCAGTGATCGCTGAAGTGGTACGTAAAGCGTTTAAAGTTTCAGAAACAGAAAAACCTGGTGTGTCTTTTATCGATTTACCAGAAAATATTGCCGCCATGGATATGGATGCAACAGCACCTTTGAAAGTACAACGAGCCATGGCGCCAGAGCCGCCAGCTGAAAAAATTCAGCAAGCCATTAATGTGATCAAAAAAGCAAAATCCCCTATTGTTATGGTAGGTAATGGTGTGTTGCGCGCTCGTGCGTCTGAAGAGTTAGTGGCCTTTGCTGAAGCCCTCGGTGTGCCCGTGGCCAATACCTTTATGGCTAAGGGTGTCATTCCTTTCAGTCATGAGTTGAGTTTAGGTACAGTAGGGCTACAGTCCCATGATTATGTTTCTTGTGGTTTTGATCAAGCCGATGTAATCATTTGTATTGGTTTTGATATGGTGGAATACCACCCTTACTTATGGCATAAAGAAAAAGATAAAAAGATCATTCACATTGCCGAAGAACCAGCAGAAGTGGATGAATATTATATCCTAGAATTAGGTGTGATAGGTGAAGTGGGCTGCTCCTTAAAGGAAATTTCCAAAGCATTTTCCAAACCTGCCTTCCAGGGGGCCCCGAAATTACGCCAAGTGATTGTGGATGAAATTCAAGAACACGCTGAAGATAATAGCTTTCCCGTCAAACCCCAAAAAATTGTGTGGGATTTGCGTCAGGCTTTGGCTCCTGAAGATACGGTCATCTGTGATGTGGGTGCCCATAAAATGTGGATGGCCCGCATGTATCAAGCGGAACGTCCGAATACCTGCATTATTTCTAATGGTTTTGCTTCTATGGGGATTGCATTGCCCGGCGCCATTTCCGCAAAATTAGTCAATCCGAAGCACACGGCTGTGGCCGTAACAGGTGATGCGGGTTTTCTCATGAACTGTCAAGAAATTGAAACAGCTATGCGAATTGGCACACCCATTGTCATTGTTGTTTGGAATGACAGTAAATATGGGTTAATCAAATGGAAGCAAGATATTCATTTCGGGCGCGAAAGTAATATTGAGTTTACCAATCCTGACTTTGTGAAATTTGCTGAAAGCTTTGGCGCGAAGGGTTATCGTATTGAAAAAACCGAAGACTTAGTGCCTACCATCAAGCAAGCCATTAAAGACGATACAGTCGTCATTATTGATTGCCCTGTGGATTATTCAGAAAACATGAGGCTCACTAAAAAACTGGGTGAGACTATTTGTGTAAGTTAATTTTAGTTAAAATGTTTGATGGATGGTATTAATTAGAATTGCAGTGGGCATCCATCTGTGATGAATTGCCAGCAGGGAAGCTAGCAAGAAGCCTAAAGAGATGTATTCACGACGGGTTTGCTAAGCAAGATCCTCACTAGAGAAGGATTGCTAAACCGAGGATTTGACTGGGTAAGTCATGGTTTAATTTTTCGAGTAAAAGGAATCGATATGCAACATTTCCCTTTAATGATGCCCAAAGCATCAAATAGTCCAGAAGTCATAGACGTGGTTGCACCTTTCGATGGTAGCACTATTGCCACTATTGATTGTGCTAGCGAAGGGGATATTGAACAAGCCAAACAAACGGCTTATGCTTTGTATCGTGATCGTAAGCAATGGATTCCTTTAGCTCGCCGTATTGAAATTTTAGAAAAAACTGTAGAATTAGTTTCGCAGCAAAAGGAGTTGCTAGCCAAAGAGTCTGCCAGAGAGGGGGGGAAGCCCTATAAAGATTCCCTAGTGGAAGCCAATCGTGCTGTGGATTGCTTTAAAATTTGCATTGAACATTTGCGTACCCATCAAGGGGATGTGATTCCCATGGGCATAGGAGCATCTTCAGCCCATCGTATGGCGTTTACCCAAAAAGAACCCATTGGTGTCGTGGTAGCCGTAAGTGCTTTTAACCATCCTTTGAATTTAATCGCCCACCAAGTGGGTGCCGCCGTAGCCGCAGGTTGCCCTGTTATTGTAAAACCTGCTTCCGATACGCCATTATCCTGTATGCGTTTAGTGCGCATTTTGCATGACGCTGGCTTACCTCCTGAATGGGCACAAGCTTTGTTGATCAAGGATAATGCTTTGGCGACAAAATTGGTGGTAGATGAGCGGATAGGATTTTTTAGCTTTATTGGTAGTGCCAAAGTGGGGTGGTGGTTGCGATCTCAATTAGCGCCAGGCACTCGTTGCTCTTTGGAACATGGCGGCGTCGCGCCAGCTATTGTTACGCAACATGCTGATTTGGAAAAGGCACTACCTTTGATTACTAAAGGCGGTTTTTATCATTCAGGGCAGGTTTGTGTCTCTGTGCAACGGTTATTCGTTCATGATTCCATAGCCAAAAAGCTTGCTAAGTCTTTAGCAAAAATGGCCAGTACCTTAACCATCGGTGATCCTACTTTAGAAACCACTGATTGTGGTCCCATCATTCGACCCACAGAAACCGATCGCGTCGCTGAGTGGGTGGATGAAGCCAAGCAAGCGGGCGCAGAAGTGTTGTGTGGCGGTAACAAACTGTCGGATTCCACCTATGAATGCACCGTATTGTACGATCCGCCGGCTAATTGCAGGGTGAGTGAAAAAGAAATCTTTGGCCCTGTGGTTTGTGTCTATCCCTATAAAGATTTGCCTGAAGCTATTGATAGAGCCAATAGTTTACCCGTTTCTTTCCAAGCGGCCATATTTACCGATAATTTGCCAGAAGCGTTGATGGCTTATAAAAATCTCGATGCCTCTGCCGTCATGGTAAATGATCACACGGCGTTTCGCATTGATAGCATGCCTTTTGCTGGATTGCGTGAATCAGGCTTAGGTATTGGCGGTATTCCTTACTCCATTGACGACATGCAAGTGGATAAGATGATGGTGATGCAGTCGGATGTTATTGCTTAACTTTTTACGTCATCTCCCCGGAAGGGCGCTCCAGTACTGAAATCCTTAGACACCAACGTTACCCCAGAATTGCTACGCAATCCGGGGGCCATAGATTGTTGCATTATTCTATACCCCCCGGAATGGCTATGCCATCTGGGGTGACGTAGGACTATCCGGCTGGGGTTAGGAATGGCTGTGCCCCCGAGCTGGGGTAGGAAGCGCCTCATAGGAGATTATTTAATTCAACGCCTCCGTGTTGTAATCATTTAAGATCCAAGTGATGATGGGATCAATCACGCGATATTTGCCACTGTCTAATTTTTCCAGATAGCCGCGTTCTTCTAAGACTGCTAGGGCTTGGACGATGGCGCTACTGGATAAATTCAATGATTGTTGAGCACTCTTACCGCTGATTTCAGTAAATTTATGGGAAGCCACCAGAGTCAGGGCTTTTAATTGACCGGCACTCAAACTCTTTAATTCATTGCGTATGTCTTTGTATTTAGCCTGAATGTATTTTTGCCAAGCATCCTGAACACTTTTTACCGAAGGCTGTTTGCCAGTAAAAGCTTGTTGATCCCACACACGGCCACACAGAACATAGACCGTTCTGGGGTGACATTCAGTAATTTCCATGATTTTTTCAAAGACAGGTTCTTTTATAGTTTCATCCCACATCTTTTTAGCAATTTTATCCAAGTATTTTTTGTAAATGGACTGGGGTAATCTATCCAAGTTAATCCGCTCGCACAGGGCATATAAAGGCCTATTTCTGTCGTTAAACATGTGTTTCAACATATGTTGGTTGCTACCGGAAAAAACCAGAGTTAAAAATTTGGCTTCTTGGGCAAAATGTCGAATAGCGCCTTCAATGGCTTTGCTATTTTTTACATTGGCAATTTCTTGAATTTCATCCAAAAACAAAACGGCTTTTTGTTGTTTTTTCTTTAGAATTAATTCTAGAGCATTCAATGCTTCTAAAATAGTATCAGCGGTATCACTGTTAGCATCGGGTTCGATTTCTAAACCAACTCCTTTAATCCCAATGAACCATTTTTTATGGGATTTTTTGAAATAGTTCATTAAGTCTTTAAGCCATTGATCAGGTGTATCAGATACTTGCTGGATGAGAGCCTTGACGCCTTTTAATAGTTTGCGCTCAATAGCGATTTCATCGGAAACTAAGAATAAGTCAATTTCATAAGCGGGTAGGCCTGACTTTTTAATTACGTGCTTCACTAGGCTGGATTTTCCGTATCGCCTTGGAGAAAGCAATAATGTGTGCCGACCGTGATCAATATGATTGGCTAATTGCAGTGATTCTTCTTCACGACCGAGGAATGCGGAACCGCTTGCAATGCCCAAGGGAAAGTGACTTCTAGCCATGATATTCTCCTAATTAACGCTAAACAGATTATAGCCAAGTAAATGCTTACTTACAAGATGCTTACTAAGTAATTGCTTAGTAAGCACCGGCTTGCCAGGTGGCGACCGCTTGCGTATTTTAACTTATTGAATTTTAATCACTTATACGGATTTCTTTTGCAGGCCTCATACAGTGCTATAATCCCATCAAGGTGATTTTACGCAATTTTGAGGCAACCCAGCTATGCAGAGACGAAAGGCAAAAAAAGAGGATATCCCAGTGATCGCTCAATTACTAATGGACGATCCTCTCGGTGCTGTAAGAGAAGGCGAAGATTTAGCCGCCTACCAAAAGGCCTTTGATAAAATTCACAAAGAAGAACAAGCTGAGATTTATGTTATTGAAGATCAAGGTGATGTCATCGCTTGTGCCCAAATCAATTATTTAACTTATCTGACCTATCAGGGGGGAATCCGTGCGCAAATTGAAGGCGTGCGAGTACATCGCGATCATCGTGACAAAGGCGTTGGTGCATTTTTAATTTCACAATTGATTCAAGAAGCTAAAGCCCAAGGTTGCCATATGCTGCAATTAACCACGGATAAGCGACGTGAAGAGGCTGTGAAGTTTTATCAAAAGCTCGGTTTTGCTTCGAGCCATGAGGGCATGAAGTTGAAGTTGAACTAAGTTCACCCTTGAATGGAAATGATAGGTGTATTTTCTTCATCTTTTGCAGGGCAGCAGGCCATGATCTCATGGGTGATAGCCATGGCTAAAGCCATGAAGGGCAACATACCCATTTCCATGTTGGCAGTTTTAACTAAGGCACTCTCTAGGTCTGAATCATCGTCGGATTTAATGGGCATGGTCTCCATACCTAACCACATGCCAAAAACACCGCCAAGTAACATGCCAGGTTCCATGGCTGGTTGAATGATTTGTCGTTTCCACTGAGCAAAATGTTCGGTTAATTCTGGTTGTTCTTCAAGGATAGTTTTCACTATATAGTTGATGGAATCAAAGGATAAGTTATACAAGGCGCGACCGCCCTTATCGCCCACTTCCATCATGGTGATCATAGCGCTGAGGCTTACTAAGACGTTCACATCCATGAGATCAATGCCATACAAGGCATTAAAAAACATGAGACTGGCGCCACCCAGCAGACCCGTTAATCCGCGCCCTGAATTTTCAAAGGCCTCATGCCAGGTGCTCTTCTGTTGGAACATAGGGCCCACAACAGGTATGGATTGACAAAATAAGCGCGTATGGCGAGCTAAGAATGAGGGAGTATCAGATTGTTGTTGTAGCATTTTTTTGAATCCCATTATAATTATATGAATGCTATTATACCCGAGGGGGAAGATATGCTCAAGGATTAGTCGTTATTGGTGACTAGGCTTACGCCACAATCAATTTACCACGATACATGCCCATTTGGCAGGTGAATTCGTATTCGCCGGGTTCATCAATGGTAAGCGTAATTTCATGCACTGTGCCCACGGGCAATTCTGCACTGACATCCAATCCATGGAATACCACAACTTCCGAGCAGGGGGAGGTATCTTCACGCAAGAAGCGTAGATGCAGTTGTTCACCTTTGGTGGCTTGTATCACCGGAGGATCGTAAACACCATCGCGTACTTTAATTTCGATACTATCGTTTTGCATGCTGGTGGCTTTGGGCTTTTTAATTAAAAACCACCAAACCACTAAGCCTATTAAAACAATACCAGAAACATTAACGGTAATAGTGGTTATCATGTCCTGCCTCCCGGCTTGAAGAAACGCAAACGGTTGGCATTAGTGACTACGGTAACGGAGGAGAGGGCCATGGCGGCACCAGCAATAACGGGGCTAAGCAATAATCCGATAAAGGGATACAAAATCCCCGCAGCGATAGGAATGCCTAATCCATTATAAAAGAATGCACCTACCAGGTTTTGTTTGATATTACCCATGGTCGCGCCGGAAATGGCTATGGCATGGGCCACACCGTGAATGGAATTGCCCATGAGGGTCACGTCGGCGCTTTCAATGGCTACATCGGTACCCGAGCCAATGGCAAAGCCCACTTCAGCTTGAGCCAAGGCCGGCGCATCATTAATCCCATCGCCCACCATACCCACTAAGTGACCTTCCTGTTGCAGGGCTTTTACTTTAGCGGATTTTTCTTCGGGTAAGACATCGGCTAATACATCTTGAATTCCTACTTGTTGCGCTACCACCTTGGCCGTTCTTGCATTATCACCCGTGAGCATAATGACTTTTAATCCGACATCTTGTAAACGTTTAATGGCAGACTTGGAATCTTCTTTAATGGGATCCGCCACAGCGATGATCCCAACGGCCTGCCCATTAACAGCCAAGTACATGGGTGTTCGACCTAAATCCGCCAGCTTCGCGGCTTGTTGAATTAAATCGCCTAGCTGAATATTTTCCCGTTGCATGAGTTTTTCATTGCCGAAGAAAACGGGCTTATTTTCTATCATGGCTGCGATGCCATGACCGGGTATGGCATTGAAATTTGCTATGGGCAACAGAGATAAGTCCGCTGCAGCCTCTATAATCGCCTGGCCCAAGGGATGTTCCGAGCCGCTTTCCATACTGGCTGCCCATTGCAGTAATGTATCGGTATCCCAATCTGAAGCGGGGATGATATCCGTGACTTCGGGATGGCCTTTTGTAATGGTGCCTGTTTTGTCGAGTACGATGGCGGTAAGTTTTGTGGCTTGTTGTAGGGCTTCGCCGTTGCGAATCAGGGTACCGTATTCCGCGGCTTTGCCCATACCCACCATGATGGAAATCGGTGCGGCTAAACCCAAGGCGCAGGGGCAGGCGATGATGAGCACCGTCATGGAGGCCACTAACATGAAGCCTAAATAATTGGCGGGACCGAAGTTAAACCAAACCAGAGCCGTTAAGATGGAGATCACCATAACCGCTGGCACAAAGTAGGCGGAAACCACGTCCACCAAGCGTGCAATGGGTGGTTTGGTATTTTGCGCCTGTTGTACCAAGTCGATGATTTGCGCCAAAGCAGTATCTTTGCCGACGCGCGTGGCGCTAAAAAGAAAGGAACCGGTTTTATTAATGGTGCCGCCAATGACTTCATCGCCTAGGTTTTTCTTGGCGGGGATGGGTTCGCCGGTGATCATGGCTTCATCCACCATGGAATGGCCTTCGCTGATTACGCCATCCACGGGAATTTTTTCTCCGGGGCGCACACGCAAGGTATCACCTTGTTGCACTTCTTCGATCAAAATATCCAGTTCTTGCCCATCACGTAATACCCGTGCTGTTTTGGGCTGTAGCCCAATTAAACGCTTGATGGCTTGAGAGGTTTTACCCCGCGCACGTATTTCAAGCGCACCGCCTAAGTTCACTAAGGCGATAATTAGCAGGGCTGCCTCAAAATACACATGCTGAGCTAAAGCCGGCACAGCGTGAGGGAATAAAGTCACAAAAAGAGAAAACACCCAGGCGGTACCGGTGCCGATAGCAATGAGAGTATCCATGGTGGCATGGTTATTTAAAAAAGCTTTCCAGGCATTGTGATAGAGGTAACCGCCGGCGTAAATCATTAAGCCTAAGGTGATAACACCGAGGATGAACCAAGTGAACTGTCCTGGTAGGGATGTAATGGCTGGAACAAAATTAAATAAACTTAGCAGGTAAAGAATAACACCCCCAATGGCCGCTAGGATAAATTGACGTAACAGTTTGTGGAAGCGAATAAATTCTTCCTGCTCCTCGTTTTCTTGATTTTGCTCATCAAAGGGCTTTGCGCCGTAACCGAGGCCTTCGATGGCGGCAATCAGAGATTGTGTGGAAGCGGTGCCCTGAATCAGTGCGGTTTTTTCGGCAAAATTCACCTGTACCGAGTCCACGCCCTTTACCTGAATCAGGGTCCTTTCAATGGCCCCCACACAACTAACGCAACTTATATTGCTGAGGGAAAGTTTAATCTTCATGCAGAAACCCCGTTAAAAAAGAAAAGAGGCACCAAGACTGATGGTGTCATTTGAAGGTGATTCGCCATCGTTTTTAATGATTTTTCGGGTGGCACCATAATAACGGTCGTTTTCATATTTAACATAGATATTCATCCATGGCGTCAGTCGATAGAAAGGTTTAACTGAAAGCTCAGATTCACTAAAACCACTACCAATATCATTTTCGCTTTGGTTTTTTGTGTTGGCAATGCCTCGTGCTTCCAGTCCAATAAATAAATTTTTAGTGAGCTGGGTATCCCTTTCTAAGGCTAGATCAAATCTTTCATTTCCTTTGTGGTAGTAGGTTCTAAAATTGGTTTCAATAAAAAATGGCATGAGACCTTCTATTCCAATCCCTGGTTGTACATAGGTATATTTTGCCGGCTTTGCTACCACATTGGCACCACCTTTTATGGCCCAAAATTGGCTGATGGGATGGTAATAGAAGATATCTAAATTGGACTTTTCTAACTTGCCATCGTCTATTTCAAAATCGTTAGTAAACAGCTGTAGTTTATTATCATCGGTACCAATTAAACTATTAAGTTCTCCTTCATAATCCTGGTGAATAAAATCACCCTGTACGCTCAGTCGAGTTGCATTAAAAATTTTCTGGCTACTAGGGCCGGGAAGATATTCACCCGTATCTGTTAAGTTAATTGGTGCTGTGTATGAGCTTTTGGGCACCGGGCCTGCATAGCGGATGATATTAGCCATGCCAGACATCATGTGATAAAGATTATGGCAGTGAAAGTACCATTGTCCTGTAGTATCAGCGTGAAAGTCTACAACTACTGTTGCCCCCGGTGGTACATCGACGGTATGCAGTTTGGGGTCATAAGCCCCATGACCATTGCGTAATATAAACCAGTGGCCATGAATATGCATAGGATGATGCATCATGGTCTTGTTAATAAAGACCATGCGATACCACTGTCCCTGACGAATGATGAT
>JAJFKN010000014.1 GCA_021773195.1 Gammaproteobacteria bacterium
GACGGCTACCATTACAGCCACCAACGAAGGCAGCCCCAACTTGAACGGGGATAAAGCCGACACAGCGGATCAAACGGTGCAAATTACCGTAGATGCGGCAGCAGTACCACCAGCGGCGCAAGGTAGCATCGCGGATCAAAATGCTTACCAAGGTCATGCCATCAGCAACGTGGATGTGACGGGTTACTTCAAAGGTGATATCGACCATTACAAATTAACTGGTGATGTACCCGCGGGAATCGCTTTGAACAGCAAGAACCAAATCACGGGAACCATCGACAGTTCTGATAAGTCAGGCGCGTCTAAAATGACGGTGACGGCTTACAGCACGAGTGATGAATCCACGGCACAAACGGCGACTCAGAGCTTTACCGTGAATGTGTATGATGTGCCAAAAGCTAAGGGCAGTGTTCCAGCGCAAACCTTAAATGTGGGTGACGACTTGCCTAAGATCGATATGTCAGGTTACTTCACGGGCGATGAATTGAAATACAAAGTGGATCCACGCAATCCCTTACCTAAAGGTGTGACCATGGATTCTGATGGCGTAATTTCAGGTTCGCCCACGGAAGCCTTTACAGGCACGGCAGTAATCGTTGCCACCAATGCGGGTAGCACTTACCTAAATGGCGACAACCCCGATGCAGTTACCCAAGATATCAAGTTTACGGTGACTCAAGATAATAGCATTCACTTTGATGGGTTGAGTACATCAATTTATAATGGTGCAGCGGTCATGACCTCTACCTATCCTGAAAGCTCACCCATTGCTGATTTATCCAAGTACCTGAAAGATTCACAAGGGCAAGATTTTGGTGATGCTACTTACAGCATTAAGAGCGTGAAAGCAGTTACCTCAGGCGCAACTAGTGCTTCTAAGATCGAAGGCAGTATCGATGTAGGCAAAAGCAGTGGTAAGTTGTATACCCCTGGCAATGGTATCTACGCACCATCTAATGCATCGCGTGATCCCAACATCCGTGTGAAGATTTTCAAATATACGGTTACGGTTCATGCGATAAATAATGCTGATAACAGCAAGACAGCAGATGCCAGCTTTACCCTTTGTATATCGCAAGATTACAAAAATAAGGGTAAGGAAGGGGAGATTGTAGCTAACTGTGATAAGGGCAAGATGTCGTAAATAACTCGTTATTTAATTTGTTTTTTAGCTCGAGGCTTTGTTGCAAGGATTATTTCAAAGCACGGTTCAAATAAAAAGGCCTCTCATTGAGAGGCCTTTTTGTTTTTCACTAAGCATTGTTCTCTCCCAACGTCATCCTGGCTTTCGCCAGGATGACGGGGCCCGCGGAGGGGATAACGGGGCTTTCGCCAGGATGACGTGAGGGGGGGGCGGGATGGTGGAGCTACGCCACCGGTAAGGTTACGCCCCGTTGTCCTTGATATTTCCCCTGTCTATCTTTATAAGAGGTTTCACAGACTTGGTCAGACTCTAAAAACAGAATCTGTGCCACACCTTCATTAGCATAGATCTTAGCTGGCAGTGGTGTGGTGTTAGAAAATTCTAAAGTGATGTGACCTTCCCATTCGGGTTCTAGCGGCGTCACATTCACAATAATCCCACAACGGGCGTAGGTGGACTTACCTAAACAAATGGTCATAATACTGCGAGGAATGCGAAAGTATTCAATGGTGCGTGCTAGAGCAAAGGAATTGGGTGGAATGATGCATACATCGGACTTTACATCCACAAAGCTGCTGTTATCAAAAGCTTTGGGATCAACAATGGCGGAATTGATGTTGGTGAAGACTTTGAAATCGTCGGCACAGCGCACATCATAACCATAGCTTGAGGTGCCATAGGATATGACTTTTTCATTATTTTGGTTGGCGCGTACTTGATTGGGCGCGAAAGGTTCAATCATCCCCGTTTCGCTAGCCATTTTACGGATCCATTGGTCGGATTTAATAGACATTGTGGTCTCCTCTATATGTGAGGGGGAGGATATCACGATGTTCTTGTTGGGTAAATTAGTGGTGGTTATATCAAGAGCAGAGTGTATCGGGGATTTGTCCTTTTGAGGGGCTGTTGTCATGTCCGGATATTCGGGTGATATGGAACTTGAATGCTGACTTGGGGAGTAGTTTAGTAAACCTTAAGTAGCAGGGATGCTAATTAAGAGCCCCCAGGGATGGGTTTACGGCGTGTTTGTTAAAGTGCTCGCTGAAGTCAGCATTAATGGATACTGTACTGATCGGTCTGTCCTCATTAGGGGAATTTGAACTGGACCCCGGAATACGCTGCGCGTATCCGGGGTGACGTTAGTGTGAGTCCCTCCCGAGGGGAAGTGACGTTAGTGTGAGTACCACCCGAGGGGAAGTGACGTTAGTGTGAGTCCCTCCCGAGGGGAAGTAACGTTAGTGTGCTATTCCCCCGAGGGGAAGTGACGTTAGTGTGCTATTCCCCCGAGGGGAAGTGACGTTAGTGTGCTATTCCCCCGAGGGGAAGTAACGTTAGTGTGAGTCCCTCCCGAGGGGAAGTGACGTTAGTGGGGCGTCCCCGGAGGGGGAGGTGACGAGTGGTTGCCTACAAAAAGAAGTCTAAAACCCGTAGCCGCCGCTGCCGGTATCGTCATCTTCGTCTTCTTCGTGGGTGAAGGCTTGGATTTCAACATGTTGGGCAGAGGTATTAATGCGTTCACGCAATTCTTTGCCGGGTTTGAAGTGAGGCGTGTATTTGGCTTCCGTAACCAGCTTTTTGCCGGTTTTAGGATTGTGAGCATTCCGGGGTGGGCGATAATGCAAAGAGAAGCTGCCAAACCCACGAATTTCGATGCGCCCGCCACCGGCCAATTCATTGGACATATATTCCAGCAGACGATTGACGCTAAGTTCCACGTCTTTATCGGTCATATGGGTTTGACGGTTGGCTATATTGGTAATGAGTTCCGATTTGATCATGATTCGCCGGCAGTCAATGACTGCACTCTCCCTGAAATGATGTATGTCTATGATTTTAGGTCGAGAAATGCCATCCCGCAAGTTATTTTTGCTTATTTATTATAATCTTTTCATCATGTTGTAAGATATTACCATCCAGGACCACTTTATATTGATCAACTCTTAGACGATCTTGGGCAAACCACTGTATAACCAGGGGGTAGAGCTCATGTTCTAATTCATGAATTCGAGATTGAAGGCTTGCTAGAGTATCTTGTTTCTTCACGGTTAATTGAGCTTGAGCCAGGATGGGGCCACCGTCCAACTCTTCGGTAACAACGTGAATGCTGCAACCATGGGTTTTGTCCCCTTGCGCCAATACTTGCTTGTGGGTATGTAAGCCGGGGTATTTGGGCAGCAGGGAAGGGTGAATATTTAGAATACGATGTTTGTAATGATTGACAAAGCCTGAAGAGAGGATGCGCATAAAACCGGCTAAAATAATCAATTGAGGAGCTAGCTCATCAATCACCGTCATAAGTTTTTTGTCATAGACTTCCCGCGGGGTACCTTTTTGGTTTTCTAGCACTTGAGTTTGGATATTAGCTTGTTGTGCCCGTTGCAAACCAAAAGCATCTTTTTTATTACTAATGACGCAAGCAATGGTCGCATTCAATTGTTGGGATTCAATGGCATCCATGATGGCTTGTAAATTACTGCCATTGCCGGAAATCAATACCACTAAGGATAAAGGTTTCATTGAATGAACACCTGCCGGTCTTGGGTTTTACTGTCCTCAATGGATCCTAAAGTCCAAGCTTTTTCGCCTTGGTTTTCTAGGATATCTAACGTGGATTTTTCATCTTTGTTAGAAACACAAATTACCATACCAATACCGCAATTAAAGGTTTTTAGCATGGTTTCTTGGGTTAAGTTACCTTTTGTTTGCAACCAATCAAAAATCTCCATAGCGGGGAGGGCTTTTTCATTAACAATGGCTCGCACACCTAAAGGCAATACCCGAGCTAAGTTTTCTTGTAAACCGCCGCCGGTAATATGCGCCATGGCATGAACATTAATGCTTTCCAGTAAGGCTAAGAGGGGTTTTACATAAATGCGTGTAGGAGTTAATAGGGCATCCATTATGCTGCCATTGCGGAAGGCTGTTGTATGGTCGTTGTTTTCAAGGATTTTGCGAATCAGGGAATAACCATTGCTGTGGGGGCCAGAGGATCCTAAGGCAATGAGTGTGTCGCCGTTTTTAACTTTTGACCCATCAATGATTTTTTCTTTATCCACTAAACCCACACAAAAACCCGCTAGATCATAATCGCCTTTAGCATACATGCCGGGCATTTCTGCTGTTTCACCACCCACCAGTGACATGCCCGCCTGTTGGCAACCTTCACCAATACCCCGTACTACAGATTCAGCGATGTCCACAGATAATTCGCCCGTGGCGTAATAATCTAAAAAGAATAAAGGTTCCGCGCCAGCTACAATTAAATCATTGGCGCACATAGCTACTAAATCAATGCCTACGGTATGATGGATGCCACTTTCAATGGCTAACTTTAATTTAGTGCCCACACCATCGGTGCAAGAAACCATGACGGGTTTTTTATAACGATGTAGGGGTACTTCCACCAGGGAAGCAAATCCACCCAAACCCGTTAATACTTCCGGGCGTTTGGTGGCTTTAGCCACACCTTTAATACGCTCCACTAAGCGGTTGCCTGCTTCTACATCGACGCCGGCTTGTTTGTAATCTAATGATTCTGACACGTTGGTACCTCTGTTAAGTGATGGGTTCAAAAGTCCAGGCTTCTAAAAAGGCTTGAAAATGGGGTTTGTTCTGTTCTTGCAAATGGTCACGTAAAAGTTGCAGTTCTTCTTCATAATGACTGGAAAATAATTTCCCCGACATCATTAAATAGCGTAAGTAAACGAGATAAGTATTTAAAACATCGGTTTCGCAATAATCTCGAATACCTTTAATATTCCCTGCTAAGTATTCATCCCATACTTTGCCACCGCTCATGCCCATCTTGCCCGGGAAGCCTAACATAGAAGCAATTTCATCTAAGGGTGCTGCAGCACGTCCTTGATAGCCAGCCAATACATCCATCAGATCCGTATGCCGTTGGTGAAAGCGGTTGAGATAATTATTCCAACGGAAACTGTTATCATCATCCCCGGTATCCCAATAGCGCGCGGCGGTCACGCCGTGTATTAAAGAACGGTAATGTAAAACTGGTAAATCAAAACCGCTGCCATTCCAAGTCACCAGGGTTGGGGTATATTTTTCAAGGCCCGCGAAGAAACGTTCAATAATTTCTTTTTCTGATGAATCTTCTTGTCCCAAGGTCCAAACCTTTAAATTGTCACCGCTGCGCAATAAAACAGAAATAGCCGCAATGCGTTGCCAATGGTGGCGTAGGAAATCATTACCGCTTTTGGCCCGTTGACGAGAAAAGAGTAAATCCGCTACGTCTTTATCCTCGAGGCTATCATCTAAATCATGGACGCGTCGGGCAGAATCCACATCGGGGACGGTTTCTATATCAAAAATGAAGCAATTTAGCATGGTATCTATCCCTCAAGGGGTTTCTGGGAGTGACAGTCCCTTGAATAGCGCCGCAAAAGGCGTATTATATGGCCTTAATTGCCACATGGCTAGGGCACATCTCCCTCAGGGAATAAGCCCGAAAATCACAAGGAGAGCTCTATGCGATTGATTTTACTTGGATGTCCCGGCGCGGGCAAGGGAACTCAGGCACGCTTCGTGTGTGAAAGATATGGTATCCCCCAGGTTTCCACCGGGGATATGTTGCGTCATGCAATCAAAGAAGGTACGCCCCTTGGCCAACAAGTAAAAAGTATTATGCAGCAGGGCACTTTGGTTTCCGACGATATCATCATTGAATTAGTCAAAGAACGCATACAAGAGCCCGACTGTAAGAATGGATTTCTCTTGGATGGCTTTCCTCGTACTTTGCCTCAGGCCGAAGCCTTAACCCATGAAGGTGTGACAATTGAATATGTCATTGATATCCACGTTGAAGATGAAGAAATCATTCATCGTATGACTGGACGACGCTTCCATCCTGGGTCAGGCCGTACTTATCATGTGGATTACCATCCTCCCAAACAAGCGGGCATGGACGATGAAACCGGGGAGCCTCTTATCCAGCGAGACGATGACAAAGAAGAAACTGTGCGTAAGCGTTTAGAGGTTTTCCATGCTCAAACCAAGCCCATGATGGAATATTATTTGAAAGAATTCAAAAGCAAAGGCGTGCCTCAATTTCATTGCATTGATGGCCGGGCCAAAGTATCTGAGGTGACAAAGGAAATCTTAGCTATTTTAGATGGGGGTGTATCATGCCCCTCATAAATCTAACGGCCGATAATTTTGATAAGGTCCTGGCTGAAAATGAAATGGTTTTCTTGGATTTTTGGGCTCCTTGGTGTGGTCCCTGTAAATCCTTTGAACCCGTATATGAACAGCTATCAGAGCAATTTCCTGAGATTGTTTTTGCTAAAATCGATATCGAAAAGGAACAGTCTTTAGCTGAAGATTTTAATGTACGCTCTATTCCTCATCTCATGTTATTACGTCAAAGCATCGTTATTTTTTCTCAATCAGGCATTATGCCGGCTTCTGCCCTAGAGGATTTGATTCAGCAGGCACAAGACCTGGATATGGACCAAGTCCGCAAGGATATCGAAGTTCAGACCAAGAGTTAGCTCTACGAATCAGGATTGAACGCGCCTAATTCAGCACTCAATCAATGGAAGCTTTTTGCAAACATCTGGTAAAGACATTCCTGTAGCCTCGTACGTTAGGTGTGACGAGTTCTGTGTGCCTGAGGGGAAGCAATTTCCGGGGTCCATTAATAGAGTCGCTGTCCTATAGACCCCGGATATTTTGCTACGCAAAATTCCGGGGTGACGTAAGAGCTTCTTAAGTTTGTGATATAAAAATAGGTTGCATAAAAAAACCGCCGCATAAAGCGGCGGTTTTTTTGCTGAATTACCAAGAGGTTTAACGTTTCTTAGCAGTTCTGCGTTTAGCAGCTGGCTTACGCTTAGCAGCTGGTTTGCGTTTAACAGCAGTTTTACGTTTAGCAGCTGGTTTGCGTTTAACAGCAGTTTTACGCTTAGCAGCTGGTTTGCGTTTAACAGCAGTTTTACGCTTAGCAGCTGGTTTGCGTTTAACAGCAGTTTTACGTTTAGCAGCTGGTTTGCGTTTAACAGCAGTTTTACGCTTAGCAGCTGGTTTGC
>JAJFKN010000015.1 GCA_021773195.1 Gammaproteobacteria bacterium
GAATATTCCGCGTTATTATCCACGGGCGAACAAGTTTCCATGTCACTTTTGGCTATGATTTTAATTAATCGTGGATGTCCCGCGGTTTCTTTTACAGGCTGGCAAGCACGCATAAAAACTAATCATTCAGTGCATAAAGCCCGTATTATGGACATTGATAGAGAACCCATTAAAAAGCAATTAAATGAAGGCCGCGTAGTAATTGTGGCTGGTTTTCAAGGCATCGATGAAGAAGGTAACATTACCACATTAGGTCGCGGCGGTTCCGACACAACCGCGGTTGCTTTAGCCACTTCCTTAGAAGCGGATGAATGTCGTATTTATACCGATGTGGATGGCGTTTATACCACGGACCCTCGCTTGGTTCCTACGGCGCGTCGTATGAAACACGTCACCTTCGAAGAAATGTTGGAGCTTTCAAGTTTGGGTGCCAAAGTATTACAAATTCGCGCAGTGGAATTCGCTAGTCGTTATAATATGCCATTGCGTGTGCTTTCTACCTTTAAAGGAGGACCCGGGACTTTGATTTCATCAAAAGAAAAAACCATGGAAAACCCCATCATTTCTGGTATTGCTTTCAATCGCAATGAAGCCAAATTGACGATTCGCAGTGTGCCTGATAAACCAGGGGTGGCTTCACAAATCATCAGTGCCATTAGTGATTCAGACATTGATATCGATATGATTATCCAAAATGTGGCCAATGATGCCACCACGGATTTTAGCTTCACCATCGGCAAGGAAGATTACGATAAAGCCATTAAATTGCTTTCAAAGGTGACCAAAAACCTAGACTTGCCAGAGGATTGTATCGATGGTGATAAAAAAATAGCCAAGTTATCTCTGGTTGGCGTCGGAATGCGCTCTCACGTGGGGATCGCCAGCAAAATGTTTACCCTTTTAGCGAAAGAAGGCATTAATATTCAACTAATTACCACATCAGAGATTAAAGTTTCTGTGATAGTGGACGAAAAGTATACTGAGCTAGGCGTACGAGCATTGCACGCTGGCTTTGAGTTAGACATGGAACCAACGGAAGAGTTTGATCCGTTGTAGGTTGTTTAGGCGTTTATTAGCGGTTATTGCCTGGTAAAGAAAGATAAAAAGTGTTATCTTTGGCCAATTCGGGCGATGATCCGTTAATTAGGAGAGTGGGTCATGTTAATTTTGACAAGACGGGTTGGTGAAACGCTAGTTATCGGGGACGATGTAACTGTCACCGTATTAGGCGTGAAGGGCAACCAAGTGCGTATAGGGGTTAATGCTCCTAAGGAAGTATCCGTGCACCGTGAAGAAATCTATCAGCGTATTCAGCAGGAAAAGGGCCAAGAAGGCTCCGATAAACCTGACTCTGAAGGTTAGGCTGTGGCCGCTGGCTGCATTAGCGGCTCCCCGAGAGAAAAACCTGGCTGTTCAGCCGGGTTTTCTTATGTATAAGTTGAGCAAAAACCAGAGAACCCCTCTGTGCCAAGTGCGATAATCCCTTGTCTTTGTAGCCGCTTTTTCTTTCCCTTGTGTGTTGTGTCTTTTTAATTGAAAAAAATGTCTACATATGGTAAGTTTTCCATCAGATATTTGTATAATAAACGATGTATTAACAATTAAATAAAATAGATAAAGAGGTAATCATTCTATGTATAACGCCATTATGTCTACTATTTCTGGAATGCCTAATGTTGCTTTGAATGTGACAAGCAATGATTCTGATGATGCTGTATCAGCAACATCTCTCGAAGCATTTTTCAAAGAATCTGCCGGAACGGAATCCCTCTCAGAGCAGCAGGTTTGCGCTATTCTGCTAGTGCTGGCGGGGATTATATGCATGCTGTTGACTTGTTCAGTTTGTTGTTATTATGGCTGTATCGAGGAGAGGCAAGAATCAGGGGATAGGGACGACTATGGCACGTTTTTTGATGATGATGAGGAGAAACACGCCGGTAAATCTGGTTATAGGGTACCGTCACGTACATCGCGCTTTTAACGGTCGCCAGCAAAATCATTAATTAATCGCCATTTAAAACCCCATGGTATCGCTAAAGCAGTACCAGGGGGTTTTTTATATGCTTAATATACATATGGAACTTTTCATTGCAAAAAGCCACTTAACTTTTACTATATGCGCAGCTGCTCATTGCAAAATGGGCCCACGAATAATTACAGATAAATCGAGGAATTATAATTATGCTTAATCGTGCAGTTTCAACCCTTTTCGCAGGATCTGCCTCTGAAGAAGCTCTAGGCACCGTTGCTGAAAGTTCTGCATCATTACACTCTGAAGAAGTGCATTATTTTTTGCTGGCTGAAGCTCTTTTGTTTGGGGTTTGCCTGTTGGCCTGTATTATAGGTTGTAGTCAGAGCTGCAGGGAAGAAAGCTGTGGTAAGGATGCTTGCTTTAATAGAGTACTAAGTGTTTAATGCGCATAAACACCCCTGGCTTGTTCGAAGGCTGGTCAAGGCTTTTTTCTTAAACTCTTGTTCATTTTAACATCATCCCAATGTCCAAACTCTGATTTTTTTGTCTGATTTTCTTTTAATTTCGCTACCATATGGTTATACTGCGGCACTGTAGCGCAATTACTAGGAGAGATGGCCGAGTGGCTGAAGGCGCTCCCCTGCTAAGGGAGTATGGGGTTTGTAGCCCCATCGAGGGTTCGAATCCCTCTCTCTCCGCCATGTTTTACTAATCCCGTAAGGGATGAGAGGATTCTAAACCCCTCTTCTTGAAGCCATGTTAAACACGCGCCCGTAGCTCAGCTGGATAGAGTACCTGGCTACGAACCAGGCGGTCGGGAGTTCGAATCTCTCCGGGCGCGCCATATTTTAATAAGAAAATCAATTAGTTAGCAACACCACTAGACTGATTGATAACTCTCCCCAGATCCCTTGCGGGACTTTTGCGGGAGCTAGCCTCTAATTTTTAGAGGATTGGCTCCCAGTTCTTTCTAAAGAATCCCAACACTGGATGGTTGAAAGCCTTGGCCCATAGTGCTGCACTTCGTAAATTTGATCAGATGCTCTGATTAATTTACTAATAGTCGGCACTGAGTAATGTCGTGTGATGCTGGGTTGTTTGTGTCCTAAGAGATCTTGAATATTAGATTCCTGGACACCTGCATCCCGTAAACGGCTGCCAAAAGTATGTTTTAGATCGTGAACACGCATTTGAGTGAGATTGACTCGTTTGCGAGCATTTTGCCAAGCTGTATTATTCATAGCCGTTATAGGTTTACCTTTGTAGGTAAACACAAATTTAGGGTGGTTCCCCCTGACTTTGTCAATAACGTTTATGGCAACTCGATTTAAAACGATTACCCTTGGTAACCCATTTTTTACATAATTTGCCGGGACCACAAAAATTGATGCTTTAAGATTAGGTAGGTATTTCTCCCACTCCCATCTTAACTGGCAAACTTCTTGTTCCCGGCAGCCAGTATTAACTTTAAACAAAGCCATTATTTCAAGGTGATCAGGTAGCGCCTGAAATAAAGTTCTTTGTTCATCCCAAGACATTTGGTAAGGATCTCGTGCATCTTGGACCTTCAAGAGTTTAATCTTTGGTGGTGAAAGTAGCCAAGTTAAACAATTCTCATCAATCCACTCTGTCGCAGCAAGGTTGAGAATTCGCCTTACTGTGCCTAGTGCAAGATTGATGGTTTTAGTTTTTTTGCCTTCAGCTCGCCGCTGATTAATATACCCCTGAAGTGATCCCATATGCACTTCTTCCAGCGTTTTATCTCCTATAAAAGGCTCGAGCGTTTTCAAATGGTTAGCGTCATCACAAATACTAGTTTTATGGGTATTTTCATTTAAGTACTTTGTCGCTGCTTCACGAAAAGTACGTTTAGGTCGAATACCATAAATGGCCGCGTTACGAAGCGTCTCAAGTCGCTTTATTAAGTAGCTTTCCGCTTCTTCGAGCGAGCTTGTTCGAGTGCTTTCGCAAATTCGCTTTCCATATGCTGTTTTGTCGATGTGCCATATTCCATTTCTGAAATAGAGCCCTGGTGTTCTTTTCTTTCCCATAGATGTTTCCTCTCTTGCGATTGGAAACGTCCTCCCATGCCTTTATACTGATCGACCCAAGCATCTAAGTCAAGCCTATCAAATGCTATCCCTTGAACTCCAATGCGCAATTCCTGTACATGAGGGCGGACGTTTTGATTAAAGTAATTGATATTCACACCTAAATATTTTGGTATGTCTCTTAAGCGAATTAATCTGGGTAACATTGACATTTTTTCGATTCCTGCTCGACAACTTACAAAAGTAAGTTTTTTTGTAATCTGTGGATTAATAACTTTCTTTTGATTTAAGATGATAAAAATATTTCATGTGTTATTTATAAAAAACTTTTCTTGTGAGTTCAACATAATACTGCGACGTCGCAGTATTATGTTGAATCTAGGCTTTCAATCCGTACGATAAATATTAGTTTTAATCTTTTATTTTAATGTTAAACGGAGATGTGAAATGTCGAGATACCGAAAAATAGAATGTAAGCTTTGGAACAGTAATGAGTTTTCAATGTTGTCATCCAATACAAAGTTGGTGTATTTGCATTTGCTCAGTGCCAATGTTTCCAATCCTGTGGGTTGCTATGTGGCAAATTTGCCAGGTCTTTCAGCTGAGCTGCGTTTGGACTTGAAAACTTATCAAGCAAGTTTCGACACCTTAGTCCAAAATTCGCTAGTTAAATACGACAAAGATACGCAAGTGATCTTTTTACCGGATTTTCTCAGCTACAATTTGCCCGCGAATCCTAACGTCATCAAATCATGGGAAAAAATCATTAATGAGTTGCCCGAGTGTGATTTAAAAGAGGCTTTATTTGATGCTTTTTGTGCCATGGCAGATGACGTTTCCTTGGCCTGTCAGGAGCAAATTGAGATTCTTTTAAGCAAAGAGGGTAAACCCTTTCGAATACAGGAACAGTACCAGGAACAGTACCAGTATAAAAAAACAAAAATAAACAAAATAAAAAATAAAAACTCTTCCCAAAATGAACAGGAGCAGGAAACAGAAAAAATGCTTTCCCTTCCTGAAGATGTTTTTGTGTCGTTTGAAGAGCAACGCTCACAAGCAGCATTGGACGCGCGAGTCATTTTGAATTTTCTCAACGAGAAAGCCAAGCGAGCTTATCGGCCCGTCTCTGGTAACTTAGCATTGATTGAAGGGCGATTATTATCGGGTGCCACGATGCAGCAATGCAAGCAAGTGATTTGCAAAAAGGTGCGTGAGTGGAAGGACAATGAGAAAATGCGAGAGTATTTGCGACCAGCGACGTTATTTCGCGCTTCCAACTTCGAGCAGTACCTAGGCGAGCTGGTGGAGGTGAACGATGAGTAGCATCACTTGCCCTGATTGCGGCGCTCAGGTGACAAGCAAACAGTGCATGTGTGGCTGGCAACGCAAAATCACAACATCTGCACCTCGCCATTGCGCTTTTGTTGATGACTTAGGGGCATGCCAAGCCTTGGGACGTTTGTCCTTCTCCACGCACAGAGGCGGCGCTATGTACTGCCAAACGCATTTTCATCAACTGCGTAGTAGCCTGGAAAAACCACCTATGCCCAATGTGCCGTTGCTGGATGCATGGCGCATTGAGCTAAAAAACCGCTTGCGTGATATACAACCTGTGCGGTCAGAGCCTTCTTCGCCCCATGCGCTGACTCCGAGGGAAAAGGATGTGGCGAAAGCACTCCTGGTAGCAGGCAGCTTGAAGGGAGCAGCTAAGTTACTGGGCGTGTCAGAAAAAACCGTGTCCGGACACTGCGAGCGCTTGCGCGAAAAAATGCAGGCAAAGAGTTCACCTGGTGCTGCAACCAATGCATTGCTGAGAGGGTTACTGTATGACGTACCACAAAAAAAATGATTTGGCGAGGGTGAAATCACCCATGTGCTGGCGTTTTTTTTCGGGTTTAATGTCAGTCATGAACAACAACGCATGGAACAAACACCGCATGAGTCGAATTCGTCTGAATATTTGCCTCGCTGGGCTATTGACGCTGAGCTCTGCCTTTGCGTTGACGCAACCCGTCGTGCCTATGGGGCACCAAGCTTGGCTCGATATGCCGATAGGCGCCAATCCTTGGCGGCAGAGAATTCAGGTTCAATTTCCAGAAGCTGTGAAAACGGTGGGCGATGCGATGCAGGTGTTACTACGCTTTAGCGGTTACCATTTGGTGCCCGTCCCCGAACGTTCTCATGCCATGCAAACCTTACTGGTCCTGCCACTGCCTGAGTTTCAGCGGCAGTTGGGCCCCATGACGCTCTTGAAGGCTATGGAAGCACTTAGTGGGCCGGGGTATCAACTGTTGCTGGACCCTGTTCATCGCACGGTGGCTTTTCGTGTCAAACCCATGAAACAAGTGGCGGATCAATCATGAAGCGATCACTTGTTGAGAATCTCAAATCTATGGTTGCAACATCACGGATGCATTTGAAAGCTGCTACTATGAAAGTTTGGCATAGTTTGCCGAACGTAAAGTTACAGCTCGTGATAACCTACGTTGCTGGCATGATGTTGTTTGGCTTGTTGGTCTCAAATACAGTCATGCTGCATAAAGCGCTTAAAACGATTCATCAGCAAGCGTCGCAACACCAATCTTTGAAGAAGTCGGTGTTAAAACAAACTGATGGTAACGCAGTGGCATCTAAGCTAACGGCTTTGCAAGATGCGCTTAGTATACAGCAAAACAACACCGCCAAGTGGCGCTTGAATGTGTCTCAGACCCTGACGGTGCTTAGTAAGCATCTGGATACCCAGTTGAGTGCATTGCAAGCTACGATATACCAAGTGAAACAACCTCACAAGGCAGATAATACAAAGTCTCAAAGCAAACCGTCATTAACATTGCCTTTTACCGTTATAGGTCTGGATTATTGGAATGGCTTAGCCAAAGTAACGATTCAGTACCAAGACCAGTACGCGTTGCTGGGTTTGTATGACAGGCGTTGGGGATGGCGGTTAACCAACATTAACCCCAAAACAGGCCTCGTAACTTTTGAAAATCCGCAAGGCGCACAAGTCACCAAAAGCCTTCCTGTGGGGGCCTCATGAAGAACGTTATTTTACCATTGTTATTGGCAAGTACCACTTTGCTGGCTGGCTGCACATCACTCTCCTCATCGGTGTCCCAACCTGTGTCGTCAGCCTTTTTTATTCATCAAGCGAATTTGGCCGCTAAATGTGCCAAAGCGCCTGTGCTCTATACGAACAACACAACCCATCCCTCTCTCTATTTGGCAGATGGGCAGCAATGCCCCAGGGGTGATATCTGATGAGAGGTTTGATTAGCACCTGTTGTTTGATATTGCCTCTATTTGGTTTTGCAGCCGCACCCATCAAGCCGGTGACTCCCGTGAAACAATTGAGTCATGCCAATACCGTAACTGGCGTACGGGCTTTACAGTTTACGCCGATGCAATTTGATGCATTACCACAGGATCAACAGCGCGCGGTTGCATCAGCTTGGGAGCTTAACGCCAAGCAGTTTCACCAGTACTTGCATTTAATGCAGAGCACACCCATGGGTATTTATTTTAAAGATAAACCCATGATGCCAGCAGAAATTGTGGCTATGGCTACCACAGACAGAGGTGAACGTAAGAAACTGGAGCAGGCGGCGTTAAAGCAGAATGCTCAGCATTTAGAGCAACTTTTTCTTTTGACCAACGAGATGGCAGCTCTCTACAAACAAGAGCACCCGCATGAAAAGCCTTTTCGTATGCCAGGAGGGCCCCATGCGTAGTTTATGTATTGTTTTGTTGTGCCTTGTTGCATTGACTGGGGTAGCTAAACCAAGCGTGACGGTGGTTCAGACAACAAGACCCAATGAGGCCCTGGGTACTTCACAGACAAACACACACGTGCTAGCGAAACGCTATAAACAGCAGGCTATACAGCAGATTCAGCAAGCGGCACAACGTGCCAGTGAAACTACTATATTTGAGCCAACACAGGTGGCTCTGCCATGACGAAAGCGCCATTAGAAGGATTATTACGCCCACCTTATGAGTTCATCAGTGCTGGTACCTTGTGTATAGCGGGGGCAGGACTCTGGGTCTGTGCACCGATATTGTCACTGACAACGTTGGGTTTAGTTTGTGTCAGCCTGCCGTTGACAGCGTTTGCGATTTATCGTGGTCTACAAGGGTGGCAGGTGGAGCGCTATCAGCACCGTTTATACCGCTTACGCCATTACGCACTCAAATCATCGCATATTCCAACGTCAAAGCATCGAGTATTTTTGGGAAAAGGTTTTTTATGGCAGCCCATTCATATTCAGCGGTTGCGTGATGTACAAAATGCTCGTGCTCTGCGACATCGTCCTTCAGAAGGAGCGGCATCTGTGGTTGGCGGTGAGCCTACATTGCATGGTGTAGGAGGCAAAGAGCAGAATGTGTTTATGCCTATGAGTGACAGGGTAGGTCATACCTTGGTGTTGGGTACGACGCGCGTGGGCAAAACCCGACTTTTGGAAGTCTTAGTGACGCAAGACATTCACCGAGGGGACGTGGTGATTGTGCTTGACCCCAAGGGCGATGCGGATTTATTTAAACGACTGTACTTGGAAGCTAAGCGGGCAGGGCGAGAAGATAATGTCATTGCCTTTCATTTAGCCTTCCCGCAAGTGTCTGCTCGTTATAATCCCATCGGCAGTTTTGCGAAAGTCACGGAAGTGGCCAACCGAGTTACGGGGCCCTTGGCCAGTGATGGAGACTCAGCGGCATTTAAAGCATTTGCTTGGCGTTTTACCAATTTGATTGCCCAAGCGTTGGTAGCGCTGGGTAAACCACCCAACTATCATGAAATTGCCCAAAATCTATTGAACATTGAGCCATTGCTGTTGGAGTATGCACATACGTATATTCCTGATAAAGATCCCTTGGGACTGCGAACCATTGAGGCACTGGAAGAAGACATTGACGAAAATAAATTGCCATTCAGTCAACGCGGTAAAAGTAAGCGCCTCTTAAGTGTTTTGCGCTACGTGGAAAATGCCCCCTTTGAGGACAACATATTAACTGGTCTATGTTCAGCGTGTGATTACGACAAAACCTATTTCGATAAAATCACGGCGTCCTTATTGCCGCTACTGGAAAAACTCACCACCGGTAAAGTGGCTGAGTTACTATCCCCCCACAACAGTGATATTCATGATAATCGTCCTTGGTTTGACTGGCAGCAGGTTATTCGCAACAAAAAAATCGTATACGTGGGTTTAGACGCTCTAACGGACCAAGCAGTGGCCAGTGCCGTGGGCAATGCTATGTTGGCAGATTTATGCAGCGTGGCGGGTAAGCTCTACAACTTTGGGGTGAACAGTGGATTCCCCGATGAAAAACTGGAACAAGCGTCCATTTGTTTGCATGCCGATGAGTTTAATGAGCTGTGCGGCGATGAATTTATCCCACTGCTCAACAAAGCCGGTGGTGCTGGGATGCAAGTGACGGCCTATACCCAAACGGAGTCCGATGTGCAGGCGCGTGTGGGTAACTCAGCCAAAGCGTTGCAAATGATGGGCAACTTCAATTCTCTCATTTGCTTGCGAGTAAAGTCGATAGCCACCGCAGAGATTGTGACTCGTCAATTGAATCAACGGGTGCAAGTGATGGATACGGTGCAGGCCTCCAGTGTCAGTGACAGTACCCTGCCGGAATCCAGTCATCGTTTTAGTACAAGTAATGAAGATAGACTGCAAGCCCACGAACAGCCGTTATTAAGCCCTGAGCATTTGATTCAATTACCCAAAGGGCAAGCCTTTTGCATTTTACAGGGCAGCCACTTGTATAAAGTGCGACTGCCTCTCCCCAAAGACCTTGATATGGATGAGCTGGGTGAAATTGGTCCGTTGATGGGATCCCTGTTACCTCCCAGTGATAAAGGCGGTGGTGCATGAGTGGTCGGCCTTTGCAACACCGACGGGTGCTTCCCTCCCTGCGTCAAAGTTTGGGGTGTGTTGTGGGTAGCAGTTTAGTCCTGGGCACCATTGGCGTGTGCTTAGGATTACATAGTTCCTTAGCTGGACTGGCTTGGCAGTTTCATCTCATGCCTGACTCTAATTGGTTGTCATCTTTAATAAAAGCACCCCTGTTAGTGCCTTATCAGCATGATATTCAGCAGTTTGTTGCTAGCTATGACGTGACACAAGGTCCCAAACCCCTCATGCAGTGGCTTACGTGGGGGCTGATGCTGTATGTGCAAGGGTTTGTGATTGTCATAGAGCGGATTTTGCAATCCCTACCATTGCTTTGCTTCGGGGCATTCATCACGGTCATTGCATGGGTGGATGGTTTTGTCTGTCATCGCATTCGTGTGGCCAAGGGCGCACGCGATAGTGCCACGGCCTATGAGCGTTATCGTCGGCTTGCACGGCGCTGCTTAGTACTCATTCTTTGGTGCACGTTGGCCTGGCCTTTTGACTTGAGTAATAGAGATATTTTGTTTTTGTTGTTATTAACCTTTGGCGCCGCTGTTCATCGTGGACGCACTTTGCAATCTAAGTTTCGGGGGTAAGTGATGCATCGAATCAAACAAGCTGTCCGTCACCCTATCATCGGGGCCTGCTTATTGGTTGTACTCCTCGTGGTAGCGCAATCGTTATGTGCCAAAACCCATGATGTGTCAAACGAACAAGCGCAGTTAGCGCGCATTGTGCAAGTATTAAATAGCATTACACCACTCATTGATTCAGCAGAGCAAGCTCAGCCAAAAAATACGCAAACGCCAGTGTGTTTTGATTGCCTGCGTCATGACATTCGCACCATGCAATCCAGCATCAATGCTCAAATTAGGCGAGAGAATCGAGTTGCAAGAGAAGAGCCTTTAGCAGCATTCACGGGGTATGACCTATGACCAGTGTGGCACAGCAAGCCTTTTATGCGGGTGCTGGGTTTAATGCAGACACGCTAGAGCGTCTCATCTATGTGGTGCTTATGGGGATTATTGTCGTAGCTGCCTTATTGCTTTTGATGGGACTTTTGGATTGGTTCTCCCCCGGGGAAGAAAAAATCATCACAGGACTTGCCTTGTTACTCGCCATCATGGGTGTGGTGACTTTAGGTTTGCATATGTATGGATAGAAGAGGAAGAAATATGAATGTCATAAAAAAAGTTGGGTGGCAAGTATCACATATCATTTTGTGGTTGAGTGTTTTGCCTCACGTGTATGCTGATAGTAACCCTTTTGGTAGCTTTGGGGATGGCAGCGATCCCATTCAAGACTCATCGACGGACGCCATCAACACCTTGAAGCTGCTCTTAGTGGTTGGTGGTGGCGCACTGTGCCTCTATGGCATTCGAAGTCTCATGAATGCCCTCAAAACAAGGGATTCCGACCAGCACCAGAACAATACCATGGATGCTTTTCAAGGGATCATCATCCCACTCGTGGTGACGGCAGCTGGTATGGTGCTCTTAGGCATTGGTTGGAAAGGCGTTACCTCTGCGAACGTGGGGTCCTAACATGAGTGACTCAGTGAAAGATGTGTTAGGCCACCGCTTGGATGAAGGCATTGCTGTCTTTGCCGGTTGCACCTTTGGCGAACTCACGGTATTGGCCGTTTTGTGTTTTTTACCGGTGGCATTGCTGTGTACGGTGTTGTCCCTGTTAACCGTGCATATGCTCACTGCCGGTTTGGGTGTAGCGGTGATTATTACCTTTTGGGTGACGAAGTCTGTGGCCAGACGCTATGAGCGCTTTAAGGGGGACAAACCCCGAGGTTATGTGAAGCAACGCGTCGCCCTTGGGCTGCAGAGCAAAGGATTATATCAGTCGCCACTCATTCACAAGAGCAGCGCTTGGGAGGTGGGTCACCCATGAAAGCACGTTATTTGGATGCCCTGGATGATTTGCGCTGGGTGGTGAAATGCCTGGTGGGGTGCTTGGCAGGTAGTGTGGTGATTATGCTTGGCTTAATCATTGGCTGGCACACGGCCACAACCCACATTCGCGTGATGGTGCCGCCGACCATTCCCAGCAGCGGGCTCAATTTACCGGCCAATGCCATTCCCAAAAGCAGTGTTTATGCCTTTGCTTACACCATGTGGCAACAGCTGAATACCTGGCCCAGCGACGGCAAAAGTGATGCTGCCAAACGCATCGAGCAATTGAGTCCCTTCTTAACACCTCGATTTAAAAACCAATTGATTGACCATTTCAAGGCGGCGCAAAGCACGGGTGAGTTGCAAGGGCGCGTGAGGAGTGCTGAAGGCGTAAATGGTACCGCTTTTAATGTTCACTCAGTGGAACCCTTATCAAACAACAGTTGGGCGGTGACCTTACCTTTTCGCATTACCGAGCGCTTGAATGAAAGCACAGAGGATAAAGGGCCTACCAAAACCTCGATGCCTGTAAAAGACGTGGCCATCACTTATGTCATTCGTGTGGTGCGCTATGACGCTAATGCCAGCAAGAATCCCTGGGGGCTCGCGCTGGATGGGTATGTGGTGCCACCAAAGCGGGAGAAGACCTATGTGTAAGCGATTATTTCTCCTATTTGTGAGTTTGCTGTTTGTAGCCAATGGTTTTGCCGGTGTGCAAACCCTTACGTGGCAAAAATTGCCCTTACCCATTCCTCTGATTCCGAATGTGGAGCGTGTGGTGGAATTACCAGGGGCAGCAACCGTGCGCTATGACTCCTCAAAATTACCAAAAAATGCTTTACAGGTGGAAAACAATGGCGGCGCACTGTACATCACAGCCCACGCGCCCATCCCAAAGACGCGGCTGTTTGTCACAGTTAATAATTCACATACAGTTTTATTGTTGGATGTAAAAACGGTGGAAGAAGGTAGTAATGTGCCTATCAGCATTCGATTGCCAGGAAATAGTACTTCTCAGAATGGAACACGAGAAACGTTAAGTACCGTTAGTCTCATGCGCTTTGCCATTCAACAGCTTTACGCACCCAACCGCCTGATGGAAAAGTCTGGCAATTTGTATTCCGTGCCTTTGAATCTGTTGAGCACCGTACCGCTTTTCACTTCCCAACAAGTGTTGGCTATGCCGCTGCACAGTTGGAGTGACGGGACGCATTTTGTGTCCGCTATTCAGGTGCGCAACTTGCGCCCCTATACCATCCACTTAGACTACCGGGCCGTATGTGGGCATTACCAAGGCATTGTGTTTTATCCCAATCGCATCTTAACGCGTTATCACAGCAAACAAGACAGTACGGTGGTGTTTCTGGTGTCTCATGAGTCTTTGAAGCAAGCTTTAGCCAACTGTGGAGGCTCAATGTGATGTTGCAAGTGCTCAAGACACCACTAGGTAAAGGTATTGCAGTTTTATTAGTGCTGACTGTGCTGGGTATTTTGGTGTTGTCTCATGGGGGCAAATCAAAGCCAACGTCGCAAGCAAACTCGCAAAGTCATACAGATACAGTAGACGATGGGGTAACGGCAGACAATGCTGTGGAAACCTTGCGAACACTAACAGCCAAAGTAAATCAGTTGTCCCAGCAGAATGCTCATTTAGCGCAAACCAATGCCGCTTTGCAAAAGGCAAATCATGCGCATATGCAATCGCTTATGGATAAATTCAATGCGTTCTTAAAACAACACCCACTAACTCAAACTGAAAAAAAGAAACAAGCACCTCAAGCTGCACATCCACCTCAGGAGTCCCATGATGTAGTGAGATCCAAGTTCGGATTGTCGGGCAAAGCTCTGCAACAGGGATCACCAAGATCGGCGTTAGTGGTGATCCCTGACATGGCGGTGCAAGTTTTAGGATCCGAAACAACGGATCCAAGTTCTGATGATCATCCTTCGCCAGATCCAATGTTGAGCGATCTTGGATTCCATGATCCCCAAGCGAACGATCACAATACGACTGCTCATAATGTAAGCGCCCAAAGCCATAAGAATGTCGAGAATCCTTTTCCCTTGGCAGATCCTGCCAGTCAGGCATCGTCTCAATCCGGGTCAAACGTGGCTCCCTATGCCACAATCCCACCAGGCGCAACCTTAACGGGCGCCAAACTCATGCAGCCCTTGATAGCCCGTGTGCCCATCAACGGCAAAGTGCCCAATCCTTACCCCTTCAAAGTAATTGTGGGTAAGGCCAATTTAACGGCCAACGGGGTGGATTTACCAAATGGTATTTCGGGGATGATTGCGCAAGGCTATAGCGAAGGGGATATGTTGGGCCATTGTGCCCGGGGTTACATCACGCTCGTGACTTTTGTGTTTCAAGACGGTCGCATAGCGACGCAAAAGAGCGATGACAACACGCCTCTTGGCACGTTATCAGCGGCTAACGGCAATCCTTGTTTGCCCGGCACATTCCACACCAATGCGCCGGAGTATTTAGGCGGTACTGCGGTCTTAGGTGGTGTGGCGGGTTTTGCCAATGCGCTATCGGCCAATCAAACCTATTCGGTGACCAACAGCGATGCCTCAGTCTCCACCGTGGTGAATAACGCCAACACTTATGCCGCGGGGCAAGCCATCTCGGGTATGGCAGGGGCGGCGCAATCCTGGTGGGACGAGCGCAATCGTGATGCCTTTGATTACGTGTATGTGCCTAATGTGGATGGCACCGGTGCCATTCGAACCGTCGTCATTAACATTAACCAAGCCATTCCCATTGATGACGACTCAACAAAAAGGAAAGTGTTTTATGCGAAAAAGGCATCTAACTCTACTGCTATTCCCTTGGATTAGTGTGCTCGCAGGTTGCAGTACCACCACGGCTCAGCCACCGGTGAACACGCCCTCCATGGCAGCGGTGTATCAGTCGGCCATGAATGACAGCGAAACCAATCACATCGAAAACGTGAGACGAGGGTTGCCTCGTGCCAAATTGACGCAGCCCGTGGAAAAAATCAGTGGCAGCACGTTTTATAAAGTGCCGAATCCTGTGATTCCTCTGTACATCCCTGCGCATTTAGCAGGACCCGATGAAGCGCCCATTCCGTCCTACATCACGGCCTTTGAATTATACAAAAGCGATCACTTTGCCTTACCCGGCGAAACGGAGGTGCCAGAGTGAGTTGGCGTACACTTTTCAAAGCATCAATGCCGAATCTTAGCCATCGAGTCACACAGGCTGAGAGCAAAGCAACCTACCAGCGCCCAAATAGCTTATCCAAGCACTGGGTGCTGCGTGATGTGCTCCCTGGGGAATCCATTTTTTTAATGTCTGATGGTAAAAGCCTAGGGGCGGGGTTTGAATTGTTTCCCATCGCTTGTGAGGGGCGCAGTGAAACATTTGTGCAAGAGTTATCCGAGCGTTTTGAGCCTCTTTTTCAAGATGCACTGGAAAAGTACCCCGATGAAGCCAGTCCTTGGGTATTGCAATGGTACGTGGAAGACGATAATGATTTATCTCGATTTCATGAGACGTTTAATACCTATTGCCAAACGAAAGCAACGTTAACGGGGCATACTCAAGCGCTACTCAAGCAACATTTGGATGACTTTAGTCACAGTGAAGCGTTTACCGATAAGCGAGTCACGGGATTGCCTTTTTCGGTCAAGGTGCGTCGTGTGCGCTTGCTCTTTTATCGACGGCTGCATGGTAAATCGGATTTACGCTATCACCAAAATGCATTGAATGATGTGAAGGCCGCGCAATTAGCCATCAGCTCACAATGCCAAGCCATGGGGGTTGCTTATGAGGCGTTAACTCCTCATGCCATGCAGGATTGGTTGCAGGGCTGGTTTAATCCGGGGAGAGATAAGTTAACTTGGGATATTGATGACTTTCCCTTTGGGGTGGACTTATCGGAGCTGCCCTTTACCAGCGAACCTATGAGCAATAAAGACACGGGTTTCTGGTATTTTAATGATAAGCCCCATTACTATTTGCCGGTGTCAGGACTGCAACGCTTACCCCAAGCCGGGCACTTGTTTGCTGAGCGCGGCCCCATGGGGCGTTGTCATGCACTCTTTGACCAAGGCGGGCTTGGCTCTCGCTTTGTCATGACCGTTGTGGTGCAAGACCAAAGTATTGTGCAGCGGCGTATTGAGCGACTACTCAAAAGCGCGAAACGCGCCCAGGGCGCTGAAAAGGACTTAAGTGTGTCTGTGGCTAATGATGCCTTAGCCTTAATGGCCAGAGGCAGCACCTTTTATCCAGCCACCATGGGATTTTATTTGCGCGGAGAGAATGACGCATACCTTCAGCAGCAGATGTTGCAATTGCAATCGGTCTTGCAGAGTCACCAGCTCACCACCATCAAGCCCCATGACAACACCGTGGCCCTGCATCGTTATTTGCATCAATTACCTTTTAACTATCAGTTTGATTTCGACAAGGCTTGGCTCAAAGACAGTCGATATTACAGCAGCAAACAGTTGGCCAAACTGGTGCCTTTGTACGGGCGTGAGCGAGGCACAGGAAACCCTGGGTTTGTCTTCTTCAATCGTGGCGGTGAGCCCATTACCATAGACCCTTTAAATCCCTTGGATAAATCCAGCAACTCGCACTTGCTGCTACTTGGTACGACGGGTGCGGGTAAATCCGCCCTCATGATTTACTTAATGCTACTGCTCATGAGTGTGCGAAGGCCCAAGCTCGTGTGCGTGGAAGGCGGCAACTCCTTCATGCATTTGTGCGCTCACTTTAAAAAACAGGATGTGTCGGTCTTTCGCATTGAAATCAATGAATCAGCCTCTGCGAGTTTGAGTTTAAATCCCTTCATGGATTCACACCAGCTACTTGCACAAATCGAAGCCCTTAAAAGCCAAGAGGCCAAGCTGCAACAAGCGCTCAGCAAAAGTAATCAATCCTTGGAGTCAGCCATGGAGGATGATTGGCAGTCCGATACATCTACCGGTTACGGCCGGGATTATCTATCGGAGATGACGCTAGCGGCTTGTTTGATGATAACAGGCGGTATTGATAGTGAAGCAATCATCACGCGCGCTGAGCGTCAATTGATTATGCAAGCCTTATTGCGGGCCGCTGAAACGGCTAAAGCCGCAGAGCATTCACAAATGGTGGCGAGCGATGTGAGTTCGGCACTCAAAGCCATGCATCAGGATAAAGACTTAACCGTAACCGCCAATCAGCGTGACCGTTTGTTGGAGTTCGCGTTAAGCCTGGATGCCTTTTGCGCAGACCCCATCACGGCGCGGTTTTTTAATCGCAGAGGCGAGCCTTGGCCAGATGCCGACGTTACCGTATTGGAGTTGGGACTTTTTAAAGACAGGGACGATTACGAACCTCAGCGCACCTTAGCACTCGTGACCTTAATGACCCGTGCCATGACTTGGGCGGAGCAATCCCAGTACCAAGGCAATCGGGAAACGGTCTTTGTGGGGGACGAATGTCATCTTTTGATGAATAATCCTTTTAGCCGCGCCATGCTTACCCAATGCGCCAAGATGTCGCGCAAAGTGGCGCTGTGGCTTTGGCTCATGTCTCAAAACGTGAAAGATTTCCCCGATGATGCCAGGCGCTTGCTGGCCATGATGGAGTTTGTGCTCTGTTTGGGCTTAAAAAAAGAAGAAATCAATCTGGTGTCTAACATTACGGAAGTGACTGAGGAGGCCCATGAGCTTCTGCGAACCATTCGAAAGTCGCCTAAGCAATATGTGGAAGGCGTACTGCTGCAGGACGATAAGGCCATTCGTTTTCGCAACATACCTCCGAAGTTCATTTTGGCCTTAGGCATGACGGAAAAAACTGAGAAGCATGAGTTACAGCAGTTAGCGAAGCAAGAAGGCGCCACTCTTTTAGAGGCCATTGAGTTGTTGGCTGAGCGTATGCGGGTGAATAAAACATGAAGCGATTATTGTTAAGTCTTGCATTACTCGTTGTGTTGCCCGCAGTAGCGGACACGTTCACCACCCCTAAAATCGTGGCAGCGACCTTTAAAGGCGCGCCCCATTGTTTACATTATCAAGTACAAGGGTTTTGTGTGTGGCGTCATCACCTGCGGGTCAGCACCACATTGCTGGTGGATGAGCATTTGCCAGATGCTGTGGTCATGGTCTATCGCCAAGAAAATAGTAACCCCTGGAACTTAATCAAGAACTTGTTAGATGTGCCAGCTTATGAGGCAGGCAAGGCTACGTTGCGCCCGCCAGCGGGCACCACCATGGACAGCGGGTATGAATCCAATCAAGGTCCCATGAATCAAAACACCCGTTATAAAGAAGTGGACGTGGTGGGAAATCCGGCCCTATTGTTTTGGCCAGGCAAACCGTTTTTTATTTCAAGTACAGCGTCTGCTTTTACGCCGTATTACAGCTCGCTCTTGGATGCACGCTTTTGGCGCGGCGCATTGCTCGACATGGCCATGCACCCCGCAAACCTTTGGCCCACCACCAATCGCATTGGCTCGATGACGAACCAATGGGGGCCTTTATTCCCAAGAGCCGGGTTTGTCATTCAAGCCAATGATGCAAAAGCTGCTGCTATCGATGCGTCACGCGCTGCGAGCATTGTTACCGACCATACCGATAATCATCTGTATTACCCGTTGCCCTATGGCAGTGATGCTTGTGGTCATCATTGCAATGTGGCGGCAGCGGATATCAATAGCAAGGATACCCAGTGGCAGATGATTTATCCCAAGGTGGAAAACCAGTGCATTGTCTTTGGTGAGCAAAGAGGCTCGCCCATGAATGCCTGGGAGCATGATGCCACAAGCAAGGGGGATGGTAATTACGTGTGGGTGCTGTGGCGCGACTACAACGGGTGTGTGCAAGGTCATGGCAAGTTAGTGAAAGTGGTGCATTTTTGAAGGAGAAGATAATGAAGAAACTATTGGTTGTCGCTGCGTTATTGTTGGTTTCAAACATGGCTTTGGCGGACTTGGTGCCAACGGGTAATGGCGGGTTGTATTACCGCATGGGTGGCGGGCAGAATTTGCCCCAGCCCAGCAATTACGACACTCAGAGCTTGTCACTCAATGCGCAAGGTCAAGTGGGGCTCGGGTATAACTGCGGTGTCTTCAATCCCAAGCTGTCCATCATGAATTCCATGAATGGCATTGAAAACAGTTTCATGAACATGTCGTCCAGCGTGGTGCATAACGCAGGCTCGGCCATTTTAGAATTCCCCATGTATGAAGTGGCCAAAGACGACCCCAATCTCTATCAGTTCTTAACCAATGGCCTTTATGGCTCACGTGCTGATTTGCAGGTGGCTACCCGTGATTGTCAACAAATGCAACAGATGGTGGGCAATGGGCAGGACCCTTACACCCATTGGATGACCATGGCCGTTAGTGGTGATTGGCAAGACCACATGCATGGCGCAAATGCGGATGCCAGCGATTCAGGCAGTGACATTGAGCAAGTGAACAAAACAGTAGCGCAAGATGATGGCAAAGAAGGCGTGCCATGGGTGAACGGTAGCAATAAGAATGGCACCATCTACGCTGGTGGCTCAGGTCAGGCGCCCATTCAAGTGATTTACGACACGGTGGTGGCTGGGTACAACGTGTCCTTGCAAGACGGTCGTGCGTATAACGATACGAGCGCGCCACCCAGCAACGGTCATGCGGAGCATCTCACCCAAACCTGGGCCACGCCTGTTATTGCTGCCAAGTGGGTGGTGAACGTGGTGGGGGATATGACCGTGACCACTTATTCCGGCGGACAAAAGGGAGCGACGCCTGGTGTAGGACTCATTCCCAGTGCTCAAGCTTTAGCAACCAGCCTCACTACCAAACTGCAAGACTTGGTGACGGGACAAACACAGCCTACCCTGGATAACTTAAAAGCGGTCTCAGCCCCTGGGGTGGCCATTAACCAGGCCGTAATTGCACGCCTGCAGCAAGAGACGCCCGTGAATCAAAGCATGCTCGTGACCAAGTTAGCGCAAGAGTCGGCGAGCGCGCAAATCATCGATGAAGCCTTGTTAGCGAGAGAGTTACTACAGGTGGGCAGTCAAATCCCGGCTATATACAGCAATCAACCGGCACAAGCCACCATTAAGCGTGCCAATGACAGACTGACCCAGGCTATAAACGATGTCATGTTCAACAACCAAGTGCGCAAGCAATTGCTCTCTAACACCATCAGTCAATTGATGAGTGACAGTGATGCAAAACAGCAATACCACAACGGTTTTCAAACCTTACCCAAATCTGTGAACGTAGTGGATGGGGCAGTACCCAATGCGGGGACCCACCCATGAGTGTGACGGGCTACTTAGCGCTCTACACCACGCTCTTGGGCTGGCAAGCCTATGATGGCCTCTGGACCATTCTCTGTGATACGGGGCTCGTGTATTTACCTTTCATTGGTATTGTGGTGGCGAGTGTCACAGGGCCCTTTCTCTCCATGGGTGCTAAAGATGCCGCCATTGTAGCGACACGGCGTTTGACCGTGGGGCTTATTTCAGCACTCATGGTGATTGAAGTAGCTGGTGTGCCCACAGAAACCCTGGACCCCAGTGTGCTGCATTACCAGCCGTTATGTGTGAAGCAAGTCAATGCCAAACCGGGGGATACCGGCACCACCTTTGATAAGGTCTTCACGGTACCTCAAGGCGTAAAGGTGCCGCTGTTATGGTCCATGGTCATGAGTGTATCCAATGGTTTTACCGAAGCGGCCAATACGTTATTCACGTGCAAACCCTTACAGACCCAAGCGATGTACACCCAAATCAACACAACCATTTTGCATAATCCTCAACTGCAACAAGCCGTCAGTGAGTTTTATCAGCAATGCTATCAACCGTCTTATGCGACTTACATGGATTTGGCTAACATGCCAAGCGGCATGCAGCAGGATGTGAAGCAATCCATCAAACAAAACGGTGCCAGCGATGTAGCATGGCTAGGCTCCAAAACCTTTACTAATGTTTCGGGGTTTTACGATGTGCATCAGGCGCAGCAACCCATTGCAGGTTTTCCCTTTGACGCTACACGGGACAGTGAAGAAGGACAAGTGAGTAATCACTCTCAGTGGGGTGAGCCCAGTTGCCAGGATTGGTGGACCGACCCAAATCATGGGTTGCAAGCGGAGCTCATTAAAGCACTGCCTGTAAGTCTTACCGATGAAATAACCCATTGGAGTGATAATCCTCAGCAATTAAAAGTGTTGGCCATGAAGCGGCTATTAACTAATACCGGGTACCGCCCTGGGGCGGGACACGCTGCTGATAAAGGCTTTGAGAGTATGCCCAATTCACAGTCGGGTGTGTTCAGTAATATTGGTACCTACATTGGTATGTCTTATGAGAGGTTGGCCATCTATCCTAAATTGAAATTCATTGTCAATGCATTGCCCCTCATTCAAGGTTTATTACTTTTTGGGGTGTATATGATGCTGGCCGTGTTTCTGCCTTTTTCCAAATACAGTGTGGGCTTTTGTGTTTCGGCCAGCTTCATTGTTTTTACTCTTATCAGTTGTTCCTTCATTTGGCACGGCGTGATGTGGCTAAGCTCGGAACTCGAGCAAGCCTTTTTTACACATCCTTATTTGAGTTTGACTCAGGGCAGTTGGGCCACTTTCTTTAATATGCTGATGAGTAATGCCTATTGGGTGTTCCCAGGGCTTTGGATGGTTTTTGGCAGTATTGCCGGCATGCAAGTGGGTGGTGCTGTCACCAGTCTGTTAGGTCAATTCTCAGGGGCGGCTGAAAGTGGCAGTCGTCACAGTGTGGGGTTGGCAAGTAGTGCAGTGAATAAGGTGTTGCCATGACCAAGAATAATCATGTGATATTAAAACGTATGCTCAAGGGATTGCTTTGGATCTTGGTGGTGTTCCTTGTTAGCCTTTGGTGCGTATTTTTAAGCGGTGAAGTATTGATGCATCGTCATGGCATTTCATCATTAGCTTCAGCATTTCACCAATATAGTACGCTGATTCAGTGTGTGAAGTACGGATTGTTGATGGTGGTATTTCTTGGGTGGCCTTGGGTAGTAAACAAGTTAGGCAATCAAAAGCAATGGTCATCTGAGACAGTGCAATTAGTTTCTCGTTGGCGCTGGCTATTTGTCTTGGTATTCGTATTATTAGAGGTGCGCCTATGAAATGGTTGTTACTTACCATCTGCCTCTTAATTATCGTGGTGTTTTGTTGGGTTTGCTCAAAGTCTAATGTGCAATCAGAAATGTCCTGGGTACATCGCAGCGGGGCACCTTATGGCATTGCTTTGGATAATAACAAATCATCCATCACGGTTATGGCCGTGGTGGATTTTGCGTGCCCTCATTGTCACGATGAATGGCCGGTGCTCGAAAAAATAAGCCGAAGCAGAAAAGCACATGTGGTTCTCATCCCCGTGGGCATTTTAAGTCCTTCATCAAAGGCTTTGGGTTCCATAGCGTTAGCCAATCCCAATCTACTTAATAAGCTGATGAGCAGCGACATGGCTTGGCGACCTCAGAATTTTAGAGCATGGGTTCAAAAGCAGTCTGAGCTGAACCCCAGGTTGATGACAAAAACTATAAAGCAAATGCAGGAAAATACCATGTGGTTTCACAGACAAGGATTCACGGGTGTGCCCTTATTATTTGTGGGCAAGCGCGATGCCCTTAATCCTAGCTCACGTTTTCTTGGTGAGACCGGTTACCCAACCTTAATGCATGCAATACAGCAGGAGAATGCCAATGACCAATAATGCAAGAGAATCCAATCCTCAGATTATCCTTTCAGGTGCTAAGATATTGCAGTCAGAGGAGCATGCATCTTTATACCAAACGGTGAGGCAAGGCATTAGTTGTTCGGACAAATGGTATCCCGTATTTTACCAACCCTTGTTTGAAAATGTGGCGCTGCTGTATCAGAGTATTGAGCATCCTGACTTTGAAAAATCAGAAGGCGAACCCATAACCTTTTTGGAAGTGGCACTCATAAGAGCACAGTATGCGCTGCGTTTATTGGCGCAACACCCGCTCCCTAAAAAAAGCGAGCCAGAGAAGGCCTTCTGGGAAAAGGACGCTTGGGTGTTTGGATTAGTTAGCCTGGCTTTGTTGCAGGACATATCCGCATTCTTTTCAAGCTATGGGTTTTTAGTGGGAGAAAAAGGTAGGGACTTAAGGGATTGGAAATTAGGGATAGATATGTTATGGCGGCGTGGACAGAGCATGGTGCTTGAGAGAAGGCTGACAAAATGCTTAGTGGAGCCAGCATCTTGCCTACCACTTGCATGGTCTTGTATTCCCTACGAAGCTCAACAATGGATGAGGGGTTTGTCCAATCTTATGGATGACTGGTATGCCGGGTTGATTCAAGGTACAACCCCAAGCGATATAGGGAGTTTGTTAAGCCAAGTGAATAAATCGTTGCCCATTAAAAATGCTAATAAGATCATCAAATCACAATCTCATAATGAGGTCAGAGCTGATAATGAATCCTTGAACTTTGCAAGCATTTTGGGAGGCAACCATCATGGCTGAGAAAAAGCAAACCCCAGGCAGGCTTTACATCCCCATGACATTAACCTTGCACACCCAAACTGCTGTCAACGTCTTCAAAGGCAAACGTCATAAGGGCCCCATAGGCTTAAAAGCCTTTGATGTCTTGGCTAAAAGGCAAATGCAGGCTGCTAAATCAGGAGATGATATGGCACAGCAGTGCTTGGATAGTATCCTTGAAGGTATTAACACCGTACAACAGAGCATTCAAAGGCATACCCAACAACTCAAAATCCAGACTGAGCGTTTACCCCACATTAATTTACTACCCAGTCAATCACCGCAACCTTATGAAGCCAAAGTGTTATTGGAAACGCCTTATGGGGTGGGTATATCAAATCTCGTTGTGCAGTTGGATGTACTGGGAAGGTCGGTGAAGACCTTAAATATTTCAGGAATGATCGATGAGGGGCTTTATCAGCAGATTGTGCAAGACCAGAAACATCGAATTAGAAAAGCTATGGGAGTAGTGCTTACCGGCTAAAGACTATCACAAATGGGTTGCGATTAACCGGTTATTAGGTTAGGGTTTACACTTATAGTGGAATATTCAATCAAAAGGGAGGTGATCTGCTATGAAACTCAATAATGATAGACCAATAAAATCACCAGAAGAGGATAAGCTAAATGTGTACGGTCGTTATGCTGAAAAGTTAGAAGAGCTAATTTTCCCCAAAAATAAAAAAGATTTCTCTTGCAAATCAATAGCGCTTGCGGGACGCTTCGGTGTAGGTAAAACTAGTATAGTAAATCTTTTAAAGAGCAATTTTAAGGAGAGAAAGAAGAAAAAAGAAAAAATTATCACTATTGAGTTTGAGCCTCTTAAAGAAGGGGTTGGTGACATAGAAGGAATAATGCGGTTATTTTACTTTGCTTTATATCGTAATCTTACACACATGAAGAGTAGGGAAAAATTAAGAAAATTTATCTCTGCTATTATGCCAGATAAGCTCAATGTTAACCTTGCTGGAATAGCATCAGCAGATATTGATCTTAATAAGAAATTAGAGCTTATTGAGAAAAAAATACCAGATAGTTTCTGCGAGCAAATGGAAGAAATCAATAAGTTGCTGTGTAAAGAGAAAATAAAAAAATTGATTGTTATAGCTGACGAGGTTGATAGACCTGTTGCCCGGACTATTATTAACTTTTTGCAGTTTTGTCGCTTGATTGAGGATCTTGAGAAATGTACTTGTTTATACGCATTTGATTATAGTTGTGTGGTAAATAAACTAACTAAAGAAGGCGCGATAGGTTATGTAGATTATAAGCATACACAGATTTATTTAGATAAGATATTTGAAACGCTTATCGTTGTGGATCATGATAAATATGATTTGATGGATTTCTCAAGAAATTTAATGCATGAAGAATCCAAAAAGTTCTTCGAGGGTGATTTTGAAGAAGGTCACTCTATTATGCATGACGATGTCATATCAATTTTGACTACGCCAAGACTTATAAAAAAATTTCACATGGAACTTTTGTTAAAAGTTAACTATCTAAAAAGGTGTCGTTTTAAGCAGGAATTTATTAATTTTTTGGCCTCACTGGTTAAGTATCCGCTTCTATTAGATAATATGGTGAAATCTCGAAGGTACTTAGATAAAAATAAACTGACCTCGAAAGTAAAAGAAGATTTTGATATTGAAGTTGATTCAAAATTAACGAAAAAGGAGTTGATTTTGACAATGTTCGGCGTTGAGATAGATCCACATAAAGAGAACGATAAGGAAAATAAACTACATAGAATAATGTGTAGCCTTGACGTTTTACCATTTTTATGCGATGAGCCAAAAGTAGAAGCAAGTATTATTAATTTCATCATGAAGTCAGATTTTATTTTTGTTGATGCATTTGTATTAAAAACGGATTTTAATTCATTATATGATGCCTTCTTTGAAGGCAAGATAGATGGGGCACTTATGACAATATTAAAAGAGGGTAATAAATATACGACCCAAAGTGTCATGAAAGATATAGTCCGTTCTTATGAAGAAACTGGAAATCTTCCAGAAGAAAAGCCAAACATTAATTTGCTAAATGAAATTTGGAAAAGGTATGCCATTAAAGATAAACTCTCTTTTCCTGATATTTTTGTGGATATTTTATACATCTCCCATAGTAACTTATCGATAGATGAGCTTATAAATAATGTTCCCCCAATGGTTAGTGAAAATGTTCTTCATTTTCTTCTTTCTTTTTATGGGATAAGTAATATAAATGGTAGTTATGATTTTGACCAGTTTAATGGTAAAGGAAAAAAACATTCAAAATTCAGATTCATTTTTGAGAAAATGACCATGTCTGATAATGAAGATAAGAAGCTGGATGGTCTAAATGAAGAAGAATTGAAGGATATATTAAGATTGTGGTGTGGAAAAGTAGGATCTGATTTAGAAGACAACAACTATGAATGGTTTGTATATCCAAAGTGTTTAAGTGTGCTATACCGCTATTTACAATGGAATGTCTCAATACAAGGTGAGACAGATGAACATGAGGATAAGTTAAAAGAGAGAATAGCTAATTTTGTTGCAGGATTTATAGGTGGTGATGCCGATAACAAAGATGTTTTTTTAATGGAATTGTGGCAACAACATGATTATCCAAAAAAGTTTGGAACCGTAGAAGATGATATTTTTGAACGACTTTTTAATAACAATATGACGCTTTTAAGAGCATTAGAAAATCATCTAAAAGACAAGGGAGAATATGCTGCATTATGCAGTATTGTCAAGGAAAAACTAAATCCTGAAAATCAGAAAGATTAAGGAAGTTTTTTTATAGGGACATTAGGATTAAATACCGGTTAATTTTTTTAATTCTTTCTTAATATAATTCTGGCAATCCACCATGGCTTTGTAAGTATCTTTTAAGTTATGATGGTTGCTTTCTTTGCAAAAAGAAAAATAGATAAGTCCGACAGATTCCCATAAAATTGTAATCAGAAAAATTAGAGGATAGTATATGAGAACTTTCCTGAGGTATATTTTTTTGCTTGCTTGAAATTCGCTCGGAGAAAACATTCTTACATGTCTTTGCATAATAGCTAAATGTCTACTGTGTATATGGTCAGACAACGTATCATACATTTCATCAATATCATCGCTTATATTAGCCAGCTTTCTTTTTTTGGTATCGTAATAATATTTAGCTTCTATTTCTTTAAGCGATTTTTTCTGCAAATCAATATCGTCTAAACAACTATGCATTATTTTTTCTTGCTCGGGCGTGCAAATTTTAATCTGCTTATGTGATTCATAGAGTTTTTTTAAATCCTGGTTGAGAAGTTCCTTTTCATGTCTTTTGTATTTTTCATAATTTTCATCGTTAATGATATTTTTAATATTTATGTAGGTATCTATACAACATCGTATAAGAGGAAGAGCACCAACAGGATTTGACGTATTATCTAAAATAATCAAGATATTGTCTGTTAGATCAATTAGGGAGTAATAGTTGCCAATTGCCCACAGTTTTTGATCATATTGATCATCCTTCTTCTCAGATAAATAAAATCGGATTGAGATATTATGCTTATTAATCTCATTTAGAATCTTCCTGAATTTTTTACTGATTAGTTTGTAAGACATAATTAAATTTCACACATATCTTGATAATAAATGAGCTCGTCAATTTAACAGGTCTGTATTTCTATGTATAGGAAAAATCTGATTAATTACTTTATAAAACTCATAATTGATTTTTTTCATCGCAGCTTACTTTGCAGTATTGTGTTAGCATGGAATAGAATTAGGGAGGAAAATTTTTAAAGGGATTTAATATGAGGTTAATATTATCATTACTTGCTGTTTTTATTCTGTTGTATTCAATGAATGTGTCTGCTCACGAAAAGCGAGCTTGTGGAGGTGGTTCTCTACCCGATTCTGAATATTTCGCTAAAGTTGCAATGGATACAATCTATCATGATGGGATTCATTCAGGTAAGTCTGTTCAACAGAGAGGATGTTGTTCTTGGCATCAAGGTGTGTGTGGGTGCTCCAATGGTAGAGTAACTTGTTGTGACGGAACAGTTTCACCATCCTGTATGTGTTGATACGTAAATGCTGTAAAAAAACAGTCCAACACGCCTGAAATTATCTATTTTTCGTTGAGTTAGTTGTTCATGCTATAATGTCCAAACGACTTATGTTGTCTCATTGGCTTGGAGGTTATTTTATGATTTTCATTAAAAATCTCTTGAGATATATGGTGTTGACTCCTATCTTATCCGTCATTTTTTTGCATGCACTGGCAGATGGTAAAAATGAATCTGATTTAAAGAAGTGTCTTGATGTATCAGGTGTCACAACACGTGGCATGGTGGATTGTTACAATAACTCTATTAAGTTTCAGGAAAAATCGATAAAAATAAAGATTAATACTCTAAAAAAACTAATGCCAGCAGAAAATATATCTAAACTAGAATCTGTGAACTCACGAAAACCCCTTTTAATAAATGATCTCTGTGGGCTATATTTTTCATCCGAGTCTGGAACTGTTAGTTCAATTTCATTTGCAAGCTGCAAACTAAGTGCACTGAATAATTACTCAAATGAACTAAACGGCCTGATAGATTTTTACTCCCCTCATTAACGACAAGCTTTCTAAGTCAAGTTGCTCAAAGAGTGGTGCGTTTATAAATATAAAGACAGGGTGGCAAGATGCCAGCCCGCTTGATTAATTCCAATGAAAAACATGCACACCTTGGTCGTCTTCTAGTGAGAAAAATGAATCAATGAAAATGTCTTTGCAGTATTGCTCATAATCAATGTACGCCATTATGTACCCAGGTGTTGAATCACCATAGAGTTCACTGAAGAGTTCATGCGCAAAATCCATTTCGTTTGCGTAGCAACCAACGTATTTGTTTTCTATAACCGATGTTGCCGATTCGACTCCAAAACCCTCATTAATAAGAAGTGCACCTACTTTTCCGTATTGTTCAAGGAATGTGGCAATGTCGTGTATTCGTTTTAGATCATCATATTCATTAATGGTGATGCCGAAAAAATCATTGGAATCATGAATGGCATATTCTTCTGCGCCGGCTATTGGGCTCTGCTCTAGCATATTTTGAATTTCTTTATCGATGCCATCAACGTCTAAGGTGGCATTAATCCAACAGCCATGCAAGATGCCCGCATTGTAAGACGCTAAACAAGCAACGTAAATTTTAGGGTTTAAGTTCGATTTCATAATGAATCTCCTAAGTAAAATATAAAATATCAGTCATTCCGACTGCCTAGGAGGCGTAAGGCGATGCCCGCATGCAGCTTGACAAGGGTCACGCAGTGACTTGTGCAACCCTTACGAAGGTGACCGGTCATCGTAAACTGTGAGAGGTAGGAGGTAAAAAAATATAAAATTAGAATATTCTTTCTTTGATAATTAAAACAAATTGTATATAATATGGACCAAGGGATGTCTGCATTAACTTTATCTATGATTCCACTCTCAAGGGTCAGCAACATCCCTTTTCATGACTAAGAGATAACTTTGATAAATGGATATGGGCTGTTATTTTTTTCAAGGTCATCATAGATTTGAGTTTTGCGCTCTGGATAAAACCAGTGATCAAAGAATTGTGTTACATATTCATTAGTCAGGGTTACCCCAACTTTGGGCGTAATGTTGCCCGTATGCGCTTCATAGCAGCCTTGCCGACTGTATTTTTCTATTAATTGAAGATCGTTAAACCAAAGATTGTCAGTAAATCCTAGATGATAAAACTGGTCATTAGGATAATCTTTTGGCTTTGGATCGATTTTCACGAGATACATATCGGGCGTGAAATGATAGTTTTTCCCTTTAGTTAGATTGTTTGCGGGCCAAGCTGTAGAGTGTATATGTAAGAATGGGACGGAAAACCCTTTATTCCAAGCATAGTAGAGCGGCATGCCATATTTTTTATACTGGATAGTAGGCCAGGCTGAAGGCGCATCCAGCGCGATCCCTACTTTGATGCCAAGTTGTTCAGCGTGATGACTTAACATGACACTGACCATGGCACCCATGGAGTGGCCTAACACCCCTAGACGATTTAAGTCCATTTTATTAATAATAGGGCCTTGTTTATTCATTGGTAGCGAGGCATTCTCTTGTTGTAGTTGAGTTAAATGCTGTATAGCAAAAACAGCATCCTTATAAACAGTTTTTTCAATGAGTGGGCTGACACCATGATTTGGTATAGTACTTAGTAAAGTGCGACCACCGGAGTATTTTACTACTTGGCTAATAAAATTATTATTCAGAGCAACAACGATATAGCCTTGGCTTGCGAGTTCTTCTGATACTATTGTATAGCCACCTGCTTCCAAATTGTAACCTGGTAAAAGAAGAATAACGGGGTAATTATTTTGTTGCTTGGATATGGGGAGGTCTGGAAACTCGTAACTATAGACTTTATTCATACTGACATGGGCTTGTGCATAAGAATTGATATATGACTGATGGCACAGTAAGCCGGTTGCAGTTAATGCTATGGATTTGTCCATAGAGGCTGCAGGGTCGTAGTGAGATAGGTAAGGTGGCTGTGTATCTGAGGGGTAGTACACTTTAACGCTGATTTCGCGAAATTTATCAGTTTGATTGCTGGGTCGAAAATCATAAGCCTTTTTAGTGAAGGGTTCTGCATTGCCATGTTCTACCCAGTAGTAGGTTTTGGTGCCAACGTAATAAGGTCCTGAAGGCTTAGGTAACATAAAGGCATAATCGCCCAGGCTAGTCGGCTGATTAGTAAACTGAGTACGGTTTCCCATGTATTTTTTCAACAACATATCATCTAAATGGTTATTGCTGTTAGCCATCACAGAGCATACAAATGCGGATAAAGCGATTAATAGAAAAGTTCTAATATAGGGCATTGGTTCTTAATCCTGGCTCAAATTCAATGATGAAGCTTAAGCTCATTTTTTGCGATAAAACACCGCAAAACTACGGTAATAGCTGTTGTCTCATTGCCATGGGCAAATGATTTATAAATTGATATGTCTTAGCCTCTGTGTTATATTTAGCCACCATGAAAGCTTGCTTAAAAAACAAAACAAAGCCATTTTTCCAATATACTCAAGAAGTTAGTCAAATAACTAAGCCCCTGGCCGAGTGTGTTGGTTTGCAGCATTTCTCATTCAAGCGCACTTTTAAGGATAAAGGTAAGATTTACCTATTTAATCACCCAAGCTTTTATGAGCATTGGTTTGATAATGAATACTATCAGGTGAGTAACAAAGAAGAAGACATTAGCCAATACCAAGATTCTGTGGAATTATGGGTATCACTGCCCGATCCTCACCGTTTATACGAGATGGCCAGGCAAGTTTTTGATATAGGCAATGGCCTCATTATTACTCGAAAAAATGAAAATTATTGTGATTTTTTCTTTTTTGCTACTGATGCAAAAAATACAGGCATGAATAACTTTTATTTAACGCATTTAGACATATTGCAAAAATTCGTTGATTACTTCTATGAGGACACACAAAGCATAATTCAGAGAATAACCCCTGAAAGGTTGTTATTACCATCCCTTGGAAATGTCTCTGAATATGGTGGAACGGATGATTTTAGATCTGATGTTGCCTCATTGCTGCCTTTTATAGAGAGCAATACCACTAGAACGTTTGGTTACGATAAACTAACATCTCGCGAAATTGAATATTTGCCGTTTTTGACTAAAGGCTATAGTAATAAATTCATTGCTGCTCAGCTAAAATTATCTGAGAGAACAGTAGATGATTATATCGCTAATATTAAATATAAATTTAATTGTAGGACGAAACAAGAACTGATCGCCAAGTTAGCTAAAATAGCCAACATTCATTTGTCGAACTAAGGTTCTAAAGGCCCTGATGATGATAAAAGCATGCGTTATTCCCCTATACTTTTCTGACTGAGAAAACGAATAAACATAGCTCTGTCTTTGGTAATAGATTTAGGTGTTAATTCTTGATCCACAAAGAGTAGCCTTGGAAAATAACTAAACTGTTCAGAGAGCCTTGTACAGCCGATTAAGCTCTCTTTGTCAATGCCTAACTGAGGATTGATATCACTACAGTCTTTCTTTGCATAATCAATTGCTTCATCTTCATTATCAAATATGGCTGTATTATGGATATAGAAATCAGTGGTGAAGGTTTCTTCTGGGTTTGATTTTTCACAAGATACCATAGTGAGACAGGGTAAATGTTGTGAATTCCAGGTTAGTACGCTGGCCTCAAACCAATAGTTAAAGGGGATATTCATGTGAAGTTTGCTTTGGTTCATTATCAATCAGTCCTGGCCAGTGTATCTATTTTCGATATAGTATAAAGTTTAGCATAAACATTTTGTAATCATACCCCCAGATACCCCTTGCGCAGCAAATTTATTTAAGTTAGCCTGATTTTATTCATCAAGCATCACTGAGCCTTTGAAGTGGTGGCGTTCTTGACGTAGGTTCTGTGACAGTTTTTTACTGTTCACCCACTAGGTATTTGATACCTTTCTTATTGATTGTTCTTTGCAGTCAACGATATATGTGTTGGAGTATTTCAAGCATATGTCCCATCTAGGTTGCTTTGCCCATTGTGGCAAGCTGTCCAGTAAAAGCGGTATGAATGTACGTCCTAGGTGCTGCATTCGTTAAGTTTTTATTCTTTTCACCCAAAGGGGAACATTCTCCCCTCGGGTTGGTGTGTTTCCCTTTTTTTATTTAATTGAGGAAACAGACTATGTTAGACAGTAACTATATGCAATTGATTGGCTATGCTGGCAGCAACCCCCAAGTGGTGCAAGCACCGCAACGGGAACCTTACTGCATTTTATCCTTAGCGGTAAATCGCAAGTGGAAGCATGGCGGCAAACAGCAGGAAAGCACCCAGTGGTTTCATGTGTTTTTCTACGGGAAGAGCGCATTACTATCTGGGGAGCGGATAGCCAAAGGTGATAAGCTTTGGGTTCGTGGGCAACTGCAAATACGCAAACGTACCCATGATGATGGCACCACACAAGAGGAGCTGTATATCAAGGGTAATTTGTTTGACGTGCTGCAAAAGCCTGGTGATTTAAGCGAGTCCAATGCTAAGCCTACCACTCAGGCAGCAGCATTATCGGCATCCAATCCATGGCATCATTAGTGATAGCACCCTGCGGGGTGCTATTCTTAGTCAAAAATAATAAAAATTTATTGTGGTGCTCCCAGTACAATTTCTTGTAAACTAACTAAGCTGAATACTAATGCGAGGTTAATATGTTTACAGAAAATACTGTGTTTATTTTAGGGGCCGGCGCTAGCAAACCTTATGGGTATCCTTTAGGAAGTGAGCTTATTAGTGAAATGATAGGCTGTATTTCCAAAGACGTTTTGTATTTGCCCGATGTATTACCCAAAATTAGCAATCAGGATCATAAACATTCAGGTAGCTTTTTTATATCATGTACGTTACCTGTTAAGAAGGCAAGCCGCATAGAAAAAGCAGGTGGTCGTATTCAGGTAATTCCTGACAGGGTAGAATTTAATTTCTCCAACGGAACAAACGTGGATTTATGCCGAAAAAAATTAACTGACATCCCCGAATTAAAAGAATTTAGGGATGTTTTAAATTCTCATAGGCCGTCCTCCATCGATTTATTTCTTAATAATAATCCTAGATTTAGCGATGTAGGGAAATTTATGATTGCTTATACATTGCTTCAATATGAAGATGAGGCCGGTGTTGTATCAAATACAGATGAAGATGGAAATAAAGAACTAGATAATTGGTATTCCGTATTGTTTGATGATATTTTATCCAGAGATGTGGGTAAGAAAATTAGCGACAATAAGCTGCAAATTGTGACTTTTAACTATGATGTTAGTTTAGAGTATTATCTTTTTAACCGCCTTAAAAACACTGAGAGCATAGGTGGGGATGAAGCAGAAAGTTTTATGGAACAGCTTAGTATTCATCATGTATATGGGGAAATATCAGATAATTATCAACAATACGGAATTGGTAATTATGTGGATTTATACAACATAATCGAAAGAAAAGGCGATAAGCTGAAAGAAGGCGTTAAAAGAACAGTTCGCTTTCTTAGAGCAAAACAGCTTTGTGATAAAATTAAACTGATTGATGAAGAAAGAGAATCAGAAGAGAGCTTGATTAAATCCAAATTAGACAACGCAGATACGATTGTAATTATTGGTTTTGGATTTGATAGAACCAATCTCAATCGATTAGGTTTTACGCAATCACTTAGTGGGAATCGAAAATTTTTAAAAGGAAAGACCATTAAATATTTGGATTTTAATGGTGAAATGGGTGGCTTATCAAGACAGTTTGAAGAGCTGGGTGATGAAGATAGGGGCGATGGCATACTACCACCCTTTATAATTAAATCAACTGCCAATAAAATTAGCAGTGCATATAGTAAAGATTTTAAACTTTTTTTGCATGATATGCGTTTGATATCAGGCATGGGAGGTATGCCTCCTAGGCGTGGTTCATAAAAAGTTTGGCCTCGTCACTGCGGGCATACTTGTCCGTAGTGACGAGGACTGGGCCGAGTCCGCCGGATGAGGAACCATCCGGCTTTCGGGCCGTCGAGGGGTCGCGTGTCCAACGTGACGCCGAGAAGACCCGCCTGCGCTTGGCTTTTTGGATATGCCAAAAGCCAAGCCGCGGTTTGATACAAAATTAGCTATTGAAATAATTCTTGTAATGACCCTTGTCATTCTACCATATCCACGTTAACGTGGTGGCATAAATTATCGTGGTTCGCGATGTGAAATAATGAATAAGCGCTCAAAGCCAGGTAGTGAGTGCGGGATTCTATTCCTTGGTTCGTACAAGCGTTCTGCTTGTATGCTTATCTTAAGTCGTAAGACTATGCTCTCAGGCATCCTACTTAATCCATGCATGATCTTCGTGAATGGGTTCGTACATTCGTACGGTATTAGAAATCACGTTAGTTAAGGATGTTATATGTCAGAAGTAAACACTGATAAGAAGGGGTACTACTTAACGAAGGAAAGCTTCAATAAGTTAGTGCAAATTCAAAACCGGGTGACGGATGAGGCGGATATGTCGCCGTCTTTTCGTCGTTTAGTCAATACTATTATAGAGGAGGTAAATATTGACGATATCGTAATCCATGCTGTTAAGACATTAGCAGTAGACTAGTCCTTCATCTGTGATTAACACAGGTTGTTGCATTACGGTGTAGCAATAGAAGGCACAACACTAACCATTTACTGACTGGGCTGTGTACGATGGGAGCCAAGAAGGATTTAATCCATTCCATAGATAGGCTTTTGGAGCAATACCGTAGTGGCAGCTATGCCACAAGGTATGATCGGAAGGCGTTGATGCATCAGTTTGCTAAAACACTGGTGGATGAGGGGTATACCATTCGTAATATTCAAAAGCTAAAAGAGAAGCATATTCAAGCTGTAGTGAAAGTTTGGAAAGAAGAGGGATTGTCACCGGGTACCATGAAAAATCGGGCTGCTTCCATTCGACATGTCGCTAAATTAATTCGTAAGCCGGCCATTATGCCATCCAATGATGAATTGGGGTTACAACGGCGACGCTATGTCCCGGAACATAATCGGGCAATTCACCATATGGATTTAGATAAAATTCCCAACGAGTTTATACGGGCCTCACTCGCTTTGCAGCAGGCCTTTGGGTTACGCCGAGAGGAGTCTCTAAAGATCAAACCTCAGATTGCTGATAGGGGTGATCACTTGGAATTAAAGGGGGCTTGGTGTAAAGGAGGGAGGCCCCGGCGCATCCCCATACTAACAGAGATGCAACGCATGGTTTTGGAAAAAGCCAAAGCTTTGGTGAAGCATCCTGGACATTCCATGATTCCAGTAAATAAACGGTACATCACCCATCGTCATTTATACGACAAACAGTGCCTAAGAGCAGACTTTAAGAACCTGCATGGTTTACGCCACGCCTACGCCCAATCGCGTTATAAAACCCTCACAGGATGGCAATCACCTATTGCTGGCGGGCCTAGCTACGGACAGCTGAATCCAGAGCAACGAATCATCGATCAATATGCGCGTATGACTATTTCGGAGGAGTTGGGCCATGGACGGATTCAAATTACAATGAATTATTTGGGGAAATAATAGTGTATGAAAAATAAAAGCAAGGTATTTGACCAAGCTTTGCCTCAAATTCAGTAAAAGAGTATAATGCTACCCGCAGTGATATATAAGAAAAAGTACATAAATGCTAGTCCTAATCCAAAATAGGCAGCATTATACTGTAACCGTTAATTGTGGGAATATTTTATGAACTTAACTCAGTCAATAACATTGCATAATGCGATCTGTAAATTAGAACCTTTGACATTGGATTACCATGATTTACTGCTGGATAGTATCAAAGACGGTGAGTTATGGAATCTCTGGCTTACACTAATACCACCTCCTGATAGGTTGCATGATGAGTTAGTGAGCAGATTAGAGCGTCAAGAACAAGGAGAAATGATGCCTTTTGTAATATGTGATACAAATACTGGAAAAACCCTTGGTATGACAACATTCTTGAATATTGATATGCCCAATAAACGTTTAGAAATCGGCGGCACTTGGATTCGAAAGAGTGCTCAAGGGACAGGTATAAACAAAGCCTCTAAGTTATTGTTATTGACTCATGCATTTGAGTCCTTGGACTGCAATGCCGTGGAATTTCGCACGCATATTCATAACAGAATAAGTCGCCAGAGTATTGAGTCTCTTGGTGCCAGATTAGACGGGATATTGCGTAACCACATGGTTATGCCTGATGGTACGCTGCGTGACACATGTGTTTATAGCATCATCAAAGGTGAATGGCCCACCGTGAAAAAACTGATCTCTAACAAGCTTCATTATTCAAACGGAAATATTTAAAGTAGGGAAGAGTATAAGATGATTGAATTAATATTTTTAATTGTCATTGTCGTGCTGTTATTTAAACTGGTTAAGTCAATGGGTGATGCAGAAAAAAATGAATCAAAAGAAAATCAACAAGATGATAAATCTCCTGTTGAGAGAGTACCCTGGCAGTATTTCGATGAGAATAAATTTCTATCTAGAGCAAAGAGCTATTCTGAAGATACTCAGCGTCAAATTAAAAAGGAAATGGAAAGTCATAGAAATGCACTAAGTCAGAACTTCTCAGCAGATATAAAAATGAAAGAGTCACTTTCAAATTTTGCTAAAGAACATTTTTTGGATGAGACAGTTATTTCCATTTGGCACGAAATAGACAGAAAGCCGCCAGATCAGTCTTTTCTGGGCGCCAACCTCAATATTACTAACTATGGGGTCTCATCAAATGTTTCTGAAGAAGGAAAAATAAAGAAGATTGGTTTTGATTGGAATAGTATGTCTTACAGAATTGATTTGATCGAAAAAGAAAGAAATTTTACTGTGCCGAGCAATGGCAATAGTGAAGAAGTTGAGTTTAAGTTATTTGAAAATAATAAGGAGGTTTTTTCTTTTAATGCCACCAATCTAACGGATGACTATATGGGCTATTATGAGGCTCGTATAATTACTTCTTTCAAGACGGTTGGTAAATGGTGTGAATTATTATTTGAGTGCAGAAAAGTACTTGAAGTTGAATATCAGAAGAGAAGCGAGGATTGGAAATATCATAATGCAGATAAGATTAAGGAAAATTTCCAAGCATAAAATTTTTATCAATTTTGCTTGAGATTCCACGATGTCTTTAGACCATATTTATACTGGATGTATTACAAAAGACTGCACGAAATATGATGCCTTCCTACATCATAAGATTGAAGGGATGTTATAAAATGAAACTATTTAATCACGTACAAATAAAAGTTCAAGACTTAGAAAAAAGTCGATCATTTTGGGACTCAGTAATGGATGTATTGGGTTATTGCTCTGTGCTAGAAATAAAAGATACGGTCATAGGCTATGGTACGAGCGTATATGATATGTTTGAAATACGGCAAGTGATGAGTGAAACACCACTCACAAAGTCGCTTCACTTAGCTTTTAATGCTCCTAGTTTACAAAGTGTTGATAAATTTTACCAGACTGCCTTAGAAAATGGTGGTAGATGCAATGGAAAGCCTGGTTTTAGACCTGAATATGAAGAAGGCTACTATGCTGCTTTTATTATTGACACAGACGGCCATAATGTTGAGGCGGTCTATGTCGACGGGCATACTAATACGTACGGGTAATGATTCCATAGGAATTAATGCATGGCCGGATTCAGATTACGGTGAATTATTTATCAAAGTGAGCATTAAAACTAGACCGCTTGGTAAGGTTTCAATTTACAGAGCAAAGCTTGTCTTATCCGTCATCCTTGATAGAATCAGCAAGTAAATAATTTTTCAAAGCTTTCTGGATATTAAATGCTCAGAACACAAAAAGAAGAGGGCACCGAGATAAAAGAAAATGATGAAGTATGTTTGTATATGCTAACTTCATTATTCGACCGCCTTCTAGCTGATATAAGAAGGGTTTCGGCCTTACTGATCGAAAGCCCACTGTCTTTTGGGGATGTTTTCAAGCATATTAGCATTGTTTCTTTGGTTCGTGCTTTTTCATATACGTTTAGTGCTCGTGTCGTTCTTAACAACGCTATGATGGCTGCCCTCAGTACTAGCGATGAGGAGACGGCATCCATAGCGCTCATCACAACCTTATTGAACTCTACGGTTCTTATCGCTATGGCACCGTTATTTGGTATTGGTATTGAGGCCAGTCGCTTAGCTGGGGAGATAGATCAGGCAAAGCTAGAGGGTGATGATATAAGGCTACTGGAGAGACTGTATGCTCAAGTCGCTTTGGCCTTCGCTAATGGACTTCTGATGTGTGGTGTTTTATCCATGGCAATGGGGCTGGCTTTCTTCTTCTCTGAGTTTATACTCACGCAGGTTTTCCGGCAATCTTCAGAAGTAGCAGCCCATGCTCAAACTTTTTTAAGGCCTTACTCACCAGCGTCATTTGCTATGCTGCTTCGTATCTTATGTGAAAAATTCTTGTTTGGTTTTCGTTATGAGCGACCAACCATGGTCATGAGTTTGAGTAGTTTTGCAGTTGGCATGATTGCCAGTATTTGGCTGGGTTTTGGTGGGTTGGGAATTCCACGCGTTGGTTTTGCTGGTATTGCTGTTGGGACAGTGCTTGAAGCTTGGTTAACGGCATTACTTTTTTGCTTGTTTCTTGGGTTCAAACCAGACTTACAACCTATAAATTTTTTCCATTTATTAAGGTCTATTGATGGGCGCTGGAAACAATTCTTAGAATTATTCTGGTTAGGTCTTTCGGTTCTCGTTTCAATAATTTGTCACTCGGCTCTGCCGGTTGTTGCAAGTGCTGTGATTGGTGAAATTAGCACGAGCGAGCAGGCTGCTTGGACTTTTGTCATGCAGTTGCATTACTTGGTCGTTATTCCAATTTTGGCTTTTGGGGACCAATGCTATAATGCAGTTGCTCGCTATCAAGGCGCCCGGTTATTTTATAACGCAAATCGTATGGCAAAATTTGGTGTGCTGACAACACTGTCATATGTGGCGCCGGTTTCATTCATTGGGAGTGCTGTGCCTTGGGTATTAAGCAGCGAGAATAGTAGTACTGTATACTTACTGAGGTACTTGATGCCGATTATGGCATTAGCCATTTGTGCAGAATCTGTTGTGTATAACATCATGCAGCAATTAAAACCTTTAGGTAATAAGTTTTGGTCCAGCGTTATTTCTTCTTTTTGGATGCTAGTTGGCATCGCAGCTATGCTTGTTTTAAGTCTAGGGTTTTCATTTGGGGCCGAGAGTATCGCTTTTTGTTATCTGGGATGCATGGTCTTAGCTGCCTGCTCACTGTTCCCTAGTTGGTGGCGGCGTATCCAGCCTGGCAGGCTGCAGGCCCTGATGGAGCTCCAGCAGGAGAGCCAGGGAGAGTCACAGCCTTTGATTGACGGAACTTCTGATGAAGTAAGTCGTATTCCTAGTCCCTTAAGCACATGGTGCTCATTAGGGGGCGGGTGGCAGCGACAAGTAGATAGGGTACAAAGTTGGGTCGAACATATGAGCCAGAGCGCTAATGATTATTGTTACCGCCAGTAATATTGAGGAATGGTTATGTTGATAACGGAAGAGATTGTTAATTTTTTATTCGGCCTGGCATTATTTGTTAATGCGCTTATTTTTATTCCGCAAGCTGCAAGAATCATGAAGACAAAAAATGCTGAAGGAGTCTCTATTACGACGTTTCTTGGTTTTTTTGTTATCCAAATACTCACAGTTTTACATGGACTCACTGAGTCAGACTACATATTGACAGCTGGTTATATGTTGAGCATGGTGGCGAATGGATTTGTGATAACCCTAGCTTTCTATTATCGGTATATTAGGGTAAATAATAAACAATTTAGGCGCGCATGCATTGGCAAATAATACTCTTACTAGCCTTCCCAGGCCTCGTAGAATTCGAGCTGTATTCAAATGCCCTGAGCAACATAAAGCTCAATTCCCTGATAGCCAATGTTTGTTGACAATTAGTGTTGGTCAAGAGGTTCATGAGGATGAAAAATTCCGCTTGTCTGTTGAGTTGGTCAATAAACACTTTAAATCATGCGTCATCTGTGTGGATGACTCCCTCCAGCGCCATACCATGGAACTAACGAATCCAAAGTTAACACCCGAAGAAGCTTATAAGTTATCTTTGTTTGAGGGGGATAATTGGCTGAAGCGTAATAAAGAACTGTATGAGCAACTGTCAATTCCCTACTCAATTATCCGCTGGGATCACTGGTTAAGTCATGAAAAATATACAATAACTCAAGAGGGTATAAAGAAACGGCTGCGAGAAGATGTTGAGTATGAAAAAGCGTTTGATGAAACTATTAATACTTTCTTGACTCGCGTTAAACGCAGAGCTACAGCGCCTGAAAGTGAGGGATTAGCCTCGGTGCAGGCTTATCAGCTGTGTTTTAATTATTTGTTAGAAGAGTGCACAGCTCTTTGTCTATGGCCTGAGGCTGATTGCGATTTTGAGGTTTATCCAAGCAAGCGTAATTTAGCTATGTCTATGACACATCAAATATTTTTGGAGCCTGCTATCGGTTACAGGCTATCTCCAGCTCCAATTAAGTTTATCAACAAGGGGCAGCTTCTTCCTCAAAAATTGCTAGCCACCTCTCTATAATCATTTGGCTTTTTTTGTTATCCAAATACTCACAGTTTTACATGGACTCACTGAGTCAGACTACATATTGATAACTGGTTATATGTTGAGCATGGTGGCGAATGGATTTGTGATAACCCTAGCTTTCTATTATCGGTATATTAGGGGTAAAGATTGATCAAGTTAATAACAGAATTGTGATTGCAGTGATAACTTGTTGTTTTATTTGAAAATAAATAGAGTGTCAGTTCACTATTCTATGTTATCGGGTTGCCATAACTGGGGAAACCTTGTAGGATAGGCAAAAAATGCTCAGTTAAAGCTAGGTAATGATTAACATGAGTGCAGCATCATATAATATTTCTAGCTGGCCACCTGGCCCCCATAGGGAATCACTATAAAATGGCTCTTATAAACAACAAGTTAAGTATTGCTGATGGTTGCTCGTTGGAAGGGGAATACATGACAGGTAGCGGTAATCTTCTGAAGGTCTCTTTTAGATGTTCTGACAATGACAGAAAAAACCTAGCTAACACAAATTGTTTGCTTACCATCAGTGTTGGGCAAAAACCCCATGAAGGTAAGTACTTGTATTCTACAATAAAAGCTATTAGTCGAAAAAACTTTAATTCATGTACTATTATGGTATGTGACACTTTACAACGGCATACGATGAAATTGATGGATATGAGCCAGGATTTTACAAAGCAAAGCTACCAACTTGGTACTAACTGGATTGAGCGAAATCAAAAGTATTTCAATGAATTGGCGATACCTTTTCATTTTGTTCGGTGGAATAGTTGGCTTGACCATAACAGGTTTAAATATTACGATTCTATCGTAACGGAGCTTTCTCAAACTTCTCAAGAATTTTCTCGAAGCTTGCATAAAGAAGGTATGCAGTTCTACAACCGAATCAAAAAAAGGATCCCCAATATATCTAAGAAAGCTTGTTTGCAACAATCAAAAATATACTTACTTGAAGAGTGTGCAGCAATGTTGATATATGTAGAGGAAGATTTCCACTTTGACATTTATCCTTCCAAGCGTAATGTTGCTCTTGAAATTATCTACCAAAATCTCATAGAGCCTACCCAGCCAGAAAAGCTGAGACCCATTGCGCTGAATTTTAAAGGTAAAGTTAATCGTACTGTACATGAGGGGTGTGTTAATGTTTGAAAATCTGTCATTTGAATCTATTGAAGATGCTGCAAAGTATTATGACAGTATCATTGCATCGATGCCCGGACATGTTTTTTGGAAAGATAAGCAAGGATATTACCTTGGCTGTAACGAGCTACAAGCTATTTCTAACGGCTTAGCATCAAGGCATGATATCGTTGGAAATACAGATTATGATTTAATGCCAAAAGAACAAGCGGATGCCATTACTAGGCTAGACCAAGAAATCATGCGCACGGGAGAAGCTCAAGAAACGGATGAAGTCCTTACTAAATCTAATGGAGATACTTGTTTTTTCCACTCTAAAAAAACACCTTTATTTGATAACAACGGAAAGGTTATTGGGATCTTGGGTGTATCATTTGATATAACTGTAGAAAAAGACAAGCTAAAAAAATCACAGTTTAAAGAAAAAAATCAATATGTGTCAATAAAGGAGCTAATAAAAAACATTAAAGACCCTTTATCGGGTGTGATTTGTTTGACTCAGGTGTTACAGTGCAAAAAAACCGATGAACGGCAGAGCCATTGTTTATCTGCACTATTGTCACAGGCTGAAAAAATCCACAGAGCTATCAAGCGGGCAGAAGAATATTTAGACATTCTTGACGAAGATATGAACCTTTTCGATTCGAAAGATAATATTCGCCATTTACTTCGCCGGATCTATAGTGACTATGATGAGACTGCAAAACAGAAAAAAATTGATTTTAAATTGTCATTCGATGAAAGCGTTCCTCAGTTGATTGAATCTAAACTTTTTTACTTGTCACAAGTGATTCGTGATGTGTTAGATAACGCATTCAAATATACCCACCAGGGTAGCATTGAAATTAATGTTTCATCATTTATGAAAAAAGGTGTTAACTATTTGGATCTTACCATCATTGATTCTGGTCAAGGCATTAGAAAGGAAACTCTAGATCATATTTTTGATTTTTTTGAGGCTCATAATGAAAAAATTGATGACTTCGAAAAATCGGGGTTAGTGCTATCTATTGCTGCAAAACTAATAGAAAAAATGAATGGAACAATAAGTATTGAAAGTGCAGTCAACCAGGGAACAACCGTTGCTATTAAAGTGCCTTATAAAAAACTCAATGATGGCAGCATTATTTTAGAGTCTCGAAAACATATTTTAAATATTCCCGAAGAAATTTCATCTTCACGAAAAGAAAGAAATATCAATGTATTGATCATTGAAGATAGCACCTTGGCCCAATTTACTATGAAAGAATTGCTTGATACACTGTATACATGTAATATTGATCAGGCTTACACTATAAAAGATGCAATGACTAAAATAGATAACCCTTATGATATTATCTTGTTAGATATTAACTTGCCTGATGGTCTCGGCATAGAATTTAGTCAAGCTTTTCGAGACTTAGGCAAAGACACTCCTATTATTGCAATCAGCGCACACTCTTACGAAGACATTATTGATGATGTCAATATGCATGGAATTACTGACAATATTTCAAAGCCGATCTCCATTGAAAAAATTTCTAATATTATTGATGATTATGTGTTTAATCAATGAACTTAGGCCTTCCATATACGTTTAATGGGAGCAATACATATAATATCGTTTTCATTGATCTGGCAATCTTTTTGTTTCTCTTTGTTTACTGCAATAATGTCGTATTTATCATCTTCGTTGGAAGCCATCAGTACGCCAATTAGGACGCCTGTTATCATTTGAATAAGACATAATTGGTTTTCACAATCGGCATAAGTACTTTTTAAGTGTTTGATTCCACCTATATAATCACCTGCTGCAATGATAGGTGAAAGGTCATCATTCTGAATGTAGTGCGTAATGCTATTCGGTTGTTTAGCAAGATAATCTTGTATTTCTTTATTTAGTAAACTGGATTCATCAAGATTAGCTGATTCAAAGTCCCTTATCGTAGGAGGGGAACCTTCCCCTTGCAGTAGCCAGTGAATATCACAGTCCACGTTAGCACCTTGTGCGGCACTGATCACTTTTTTTGCTCCTGCCACAGATAGCCCGTTACCACGTCCTGCTTCCCACTGTCGAATCGTCGAGTTGCCTACACCACACAACTTAGCAAATTCATCAGGATTCATTAATAATTTTTCTCTTAGAAATTTTAAATTTTGACCTCGTAAGGCTTTGATTGATAAACCAAATTTTTGTTCGCTACTCATAAGTCGGCATCCAAAACTATAAAAAAGCCAAAAAAATAACAAATTAGTGTTGAAAACATGCTAAAAAGTTGCTAAATTACTCCCTGTGCTGATGTTTGAGACTAGATTTTAGCAATTCTTCACCAGAGCAAATTATAACACTTTTTGGCTGGCTAGGAAAATTGCACATAAAATCAGTCAGCTAGGAGTTATATATGGAAAATATAGTACTAAGTAGAAGGGTTAAGTTTTATCTGCCAATCAAGGCTTATAAAGCTTTTCAATACTGCCTCAGTGAATATGCATTTGATACCAATGACTTTGTTGAGCATTGTATCCAAAGGGCGTTACTGCCTGAAAACCTCCCTGCATTGTCTTTGAAAGGTAACTTTAGCATTCATGAGGTTGCCACTAAGCAAGTCATTGCTGACGTTGACGAACTTTACTATCAAAAGCTTGCTCAAATTGAACCACATTATCTGAATAAAACCATTAGTTATATGGTTATCGATTATTTAACAGAGTTAGGTGTCATAGGGTATGGACCTATTGAGCATCAGAACAAATAGCAAGGAACATTTACATAAGGAGTAGCATCATGCTAAACAAACTAACAGCCCACACTACCAATATTCTTTTAGTAGAAGATGATCGCCTACTGCAGAAAATCAATACTAACCTTCTCACTTCGTTAGGCTACAACGTAAAAATTGCAGCTAATGGAAAAGAGGCTGTGAATACAGCTATCAATCAACATTTCGATTTGATTTTTATGGATATGAATTTGCCTGACACCAATGGAATTTCCATTACCAAATCGATTCGTTGTTTGTCTCACAAGAATAAAACAACTCCTATCGTTGCATTAACCTCGGTTAATCGCGATAGCGTTATGGAAGAAGGCCTCGAAGCCGGACTTAACGATCACCGACAAAAGCCCGCGTCACTTAATGAGTTGCGCGATGTCGTGGAACAGTGGTGCCATTAATAAAGCGTGATTTTATCCAAAATATATAAGGTCTAGCTTCTACTATTGTCAGTGGTAACCCAGTTATTTTTAAGAAAAGGGTAAGGGGGAGATGTCAAATATTGTTGGTAACATTATGCTGTCAGATTAAGTGAGACGCAAATGGTTCAGTGAGGCGAGGAAAGAGAAAACGTTTAATTAAATTGTAAAGGAAGAGGTAGGCTAAGGATGAGTCAATTGAGTTTGGATTCGCTTAAAAAGATATATTATGTGTTTCGGTATAAAATTATGTCACCTGTATTTAAAAAAATTTATGAGGGCGCTTTGCATGAGTTCTCGCACTCAGGTTATGAGAAAACGACTATAGATAGCATCTCAACTAGGGGTGGAGTGGGTAGAAGCAGTATATACAGCCATTTTAATAGTAAAGCAGAAATAGCGGAACATATCATACGGGATTTATCATCTAAGTTAATAGGTGAATTGTCAAGCATTCAAGTGACACCAGATGGTGCGTATAAGCTAGAGCATTTTATTGCAAACCGATGTCTTAATTTTTATTTTAAAAATTCAGCCCATATGGCGCTGTACAGGTTAACTCTTGAGATTTGGAATGATAAGGAATGTGCTGCACGGTGCTACCGTTGGGTCAAGTATGCTAATAGAGAAATGGAAAAGCAGATAGCCAGGATACTCATGAACAGTGGTAACTATCATGTGGGGGTACTGTCTATAACAACAAAAGGCATCTTAAGACATGTTTACGGAGAACTTTATTTCCATGTGCAGAATCAATATCGGCAAGATTTTGAAGAAGTTGAAAGTGCTCTAGGTTGATGGGGCAATATTATCATTTTTTTAGGCGACAATAGGAGAAATAACATAGTGATTAAACAAGATACAATGGATAGCCTAAAAGAGTCAGCAAAAAACCTCATGTTCAGCCGTGGATATGCCAAAACTCAGATAGAAGACATCGTTAATGATAGTGGATTTGAGTTCAGTTCTGGTCAGGGTATTGTGGATATGAAACATTATATCTACGGTCTATTGTTCGAAGATGCTCATGCAAAATTGGAAAAAGAATTGTTTGGCTGGAAATGTTCTGGCGAGATTGATGATTTGGATTCTTCCTACTATCAATTACGCGATCATTATGAAAAAGAAGATACTGACTTTATCATTTTAATGAGTGCAGAGCCCATTGAGGAAAGGCGTAAGTTTTTCCATATTATTCAACGTCATTATCGAGCTATTTTTGATGCATTTTTATTTGCTCAGGAAAATAGTGGCCTAAGCGATGAAGACAAGCAAGAGCTGGCAAAACGTCATGTTCATCGGTTAGCAGGTCAGGTCATAACCTCAGCCATGGATTTGCATATTGCTGACGAACTATGAACTAGCAATCTTATATGAAAAAGCGGATATTTTAATACAGGAGTAAACCTTGTGAGTAAGGTCCAATTGATGAAACAGCAATTTATTATCCTAATACGATACTCTAATCGAGTGCGTTGGTGTATGGCTTCATGTTGTTTAGCACTATTTCTCCAAGTTTTCCTGAGCAGTTTGAATGACCATTTCTATGACGTTGTTCTTAGTGGAAATCCCGTCGCTAGTTGGATTTTTGATGCTATATCGTATGCCACTGATACCATTTTATTGATGATGGTGTTTGGTTTCGTGTGCATTTTTTACCAAGAATTCAAAATGCGCAAATCTTTAAAAGCACTTAAGTATGGTAAAGAGGGGAATCATGGGTGGTTTTTTAAATATAATGGACATTGGAGCTGTCAACCATGAGTGATATATACACAAAACTCATAGATGAGATCTTGGAATTACCTGGATACAATTTAAGTGCCATTGCGGGCGAGCTATCAGTTGGGTACGCAGCATTGAAACAAATTTATAATGGTAAAACCAAAAAGCCTCATGCTTCTCAGGCTTCAGCGCTATTTCACATGCATATTTACCTAAGGCCTGACTTGTGGGGGCTGGGTGCACGGTGGCGTATTCGCTTAACTTTAGAGAATGGCATAGAAGGCGATGATGGCGATCAAAATTAGCAACCAAATTCTTATTTATACTACTGGTCTAGCAATAAAAGGCTCACAAAAATATTTAAGTTCTGTAAGTCAAATGCCATAGTTTTGTTTTGCAATTTATCATATCCAACTAAATAACAAGTCTTACAAAATTTTATATTGACGAACTTTTCCATTTTCTTTAACGTTGTTTGAGATAACAAGTGTTTACTAGTCACTTAAAAGGAAAAAACATGAGTATTTATCTAACCATCAACGGTATTAAAGGGGATGTAACTACCCAGGGTCATCAAGGTAGTATACAGCTGCATACGGTTCAAGAAGGCATGAAGCGTTTTATTTCACCTATGAAGTCAGGAAAAGGCACAGGGCGTGAAGCCAGCGGGGTTGCCTATCGTGAACTTAGGTTGCTCAAAAGCGTGGATGATGCTAGCGTGCCGTTATTTACACAAGCCCACAAACAGCAGGCACTACCCAATGCAAAAATCACTTTTGCACGCACGGGTGGCACAGAGAGTCCACAGCCTTACCTAGAGTACGACCTGAGCAACGTGCTTATCAGTGGTATCCATACTATTACACCGCCGAATGATAACCGTCCTTTAGAATACCTCACACTCAATTTCACTAAGATACAAAAGCGTTATACACCGACGGATAATAGCCATGCAGTGAATGGCCCATCGGTGGCTTGTTATGATATTGCAGCAGCTAAATTAACCTAAGAGGTGCCTGATGTATTATATGACAGAGCCTTTCGAAAGTGCTGATGATCTTGTTGAAGCCTTTTATCAACCCAAAACTCAGAACGAGCATAAAGCCTATCTACGTCATCTGATTATGGCTAATGAAGATACCATGGCCTTACCTCATGCCCTGTGTACATCAAGGCGAGTGGATGGAGGCCTTGCCCAAGCGAACAGCCTTTTCTGGATTCCTGATAAGCATTTAGACGAGTATTCGCTTTTTGAAGTGGACGAGGCCCGAGATGCCTGCCGCAATGTGAATCAATATTCAGGCTGGAATCGCTTCCAACTGAATCGATTGCTTAAAAGTGAGAATGACCCTCAGTGTGCCTGGGCTATGGCAGCAGTGAATACACAAGTGGCTAGGATGAATAACGGTCTGGGAGATATTGCTGTGCCCATGACCCTAGGCGCCTTTGAACATGGGGCGGACTATCTCAATGACAGTGTGAGAGATTTCAAAACCAGCTTGGATGATTTTAAAGTGACCATGCAGGAATACTTACATGGCGCGAAAGCCTTTCAGCCTGAGATGAAGGCTATGCTGGAAGAATCTTACCTAGAAATGAATAAAAGATACGTTCCAGCGGTACGCAATTATGCTAGCATTGTACGTAACGGCTCTGTAATGGTGCGCCATGGGGTAGAGGATACCTTCCAGCTATCGGAAACTGCGGCCAAATGGGCTACAGACCCTCATGCCTTGGAGGTCCTCACCAATGCCATGAAATGGTGCAAGCTAGGCTTATTCTCCGTGGCTTTTGAAATTGTTGATGGCGGTTATGAAGTCTATGAAGATCATAAGGAAGGCAAGAATTGGGCGAAGAAGGCTTCAGAGGTGGCAGGGGAGTTAGTGGTTGGTGCCATTGCTGGAGGGCTTGTCATAATTGCTAGCCCAGAATGTTTAATTGCTGCTTTAGCCTATGGTGCTGGTGCCGGGGCTATAAGTGATTATGCTGGCAATAAAGCAGGTGATAAAGTGTATGCTGAATACCATAAATGGCGAGAGCGGACCATATAGTGAATATACTAAATAGTATAAGTTCAATGTTGCTTAACCTTCTAGGAGTGTGCATTATTTTGCTCCTTATTTTTGCACCACTTTTATTAACTGTAGTACGTCGCCACTATGATCCATTCTTTGGTAAAGTAGGTGGTGTCAAAGGCGAGGTAGGAATTCCGTTATGGAGTCCATACATTAGAAGTCTTGGATATGCTTTTTACCTCGTATTCAAACACCAATCTGTAAGAAAACCCTATGCTTATAAGTTGTACAAGGGATATGATTTCAGGGGTAATGCCACATGGTCTGTGAAAATCATTTCTTTTGTTGTGGTTTATGTAGGATTTTCTGCTTTATTTTTTAGCATTGTTTTTTGTATTATAAGTTTCCTATTTGGTTATCCTGCCGGATCTGACGTTAATGTGTAGCTTCAAATGGTAATGAGTTACATTCTTTCCCTGTCTATGTGGGAAATGGGTTGATTTTATACCTATCTGAACTATGAATAGGGTTATCTATTATTTGACCTCTTTATTCGTGCTTGAAAATTTTTCGACCTTGATTCAGACAGCCTGCTTGAAAGTAGGACTGGGTATGTTAATAAAGTTGTAATATTTGATCGTATTTTGTAAAATACTACGGGTTTTATGAGAAAGTTGAAAATGTCTTTGAGTAGATAGTGCGGTAGAAACATTCCTTTTGAAAATATGATGATGAGAACCTAGCTTGGCGAAACATTACCTTAAACTGGGCGCGATATTACAGAAACTTTTATATAGCAGAAGAATGAATGTTTCTGAGCTTGCTCGTAAGACTAAAGTACCTACGCCAACTATTCATAGAATAGTGACAGGTAAGTCAACGAGACCTTATCGGTCATCACTTGTTCCTATTGCCGATTATTTTAATATTTCTGTAGATCAACTTTTGGGTGAAGAAGCTCTACCCGAGGTCAATAGCAATTCTAATTCATTAGCTGGGCATATTCCTATAAAAAACATACCTGTAATTCCATGGGATGAATTAAAGGTTAAAGATGACATAGAGATTGATTGTAAAAAAGTGGTACCGTTTCTTGGTGAAATTAGTGAGCATGGGTTCGCAACAGTTTTACCAGACACCTCAATGGAGCCGATGTTTGTTCAGAATTCAATCTTAATAATTGATCCCAAAAGTGAAATTAGCGATAGGAATTTCATTTTGGCCTTATTAGGTCCTAATCATATTCCTGTATTGAGACAAATACTTAATGATGCTGACCACAAGTACATAAAAGCAATAAATAGTGATTTGTGTGAACTTCAAATGCGTCTGCTTACAGATAAAGACAAAATACTGGGCAAATTACTTGAGTCGAGAGTAAATTTTTCACAATAGCCGAAGCAAAGGAGTAAAAAATGCCAAAAAAATCCCTATATAGTAGTGTAAGTTGTTTTGTCTGCTATACAGTGTTTTTTACTAATGATAAAATGGCCAATCGTTTATCCAAATCAAGAGCTTTATATAAGCCAATATCATGTTCTAAGGCAGGAATTTCATGGAAGTAAAATCTGTTGCACAATGTATATATGCGACCGCCCAATTTTTTATCAAATATAAAAAAAGCCTTTCTTATAAGCCAAATTACAGAATTCTTGAAATCTATAAGAATGACAAGGACGAATATATAGCCCAAATTCAAGTAATTAATAGGAATCATGTCTTTACTGTTAGGATAGAAGAGATCCTCGCTAAGGATGATTTGGTTGATCAGTTTTCTCCGAGAGATATAAGGACGCTAACATACCTAGGGTACCTCTCAATTAATAGCCCACAATATAAAATACTTGCAAAAAGACTTTCTGAAGGTGATGGTAAGCTAATATTTTCAATCAAACAGAAGGGAAACCGTAATATTATAAATAAGACAGCAGATGAAATGGTCAAGGAAAAAGAAATTGCTGAGTCACTTAGCTCAAGAGATGCGCAAGCTCTTGGCTATGTTTTAGCATCTGAAAGCAGAATAGAGGAAGATAAGCTCAAAAAGACCCTGCTTGATAAGGCAAGGGAAGCTCTTCCTAATGAAAAACTTTGCTAGAGAGTTAATCAATTGCACATAGAACTGCTTGTTTTGATCATAATAATATAATTTAAGGTATATATACACTAAGTGCACTAAAAGCAACAGTATAATTTTAGGGAGAGATGGGTGCAGGACAAACTGATAATACAGCAAGACAAAAGAATAATACCTAAGTATTTAGGCTTTTTTATCATGCTGTATATGGCAGGGCCATTAGCAACAATGCTACTAGTATACAGGGAAGTTCCAATTTTTGGTTTTACTGCATCTGCGGCTTCGTTTCTTAGTCCCATCTGGTATCTAACAAGCGACATTGTGACAGAGGTTTATGGTTACAAAGTGTCTAGAAATTTATTTTGGTGTTGGGGGGCTGCAGGAATTTTAACCGCATCCCTTCTAAATATGACTATATATTTACATTCACCAGAAAATTGGCATGATGCCTACGCATACAAAATTGTCATGGGGCATTTACTAAAGGATGTGATAGATGCATGGCTTGTAATGGGGGTATCAAATTTTTTAAATACTTACTTAATATCTAAGTCCAAAATATATTTGGGTGGAAAGTTTTTTTGGTTAAGAAGTATTGTCGCGTCATCTGCGGGTGTATGTACACTTGAAATATTATTCCAGCTTGGACTTATAGGTACGCTGCCCACTAATACTTTATTGTCAATGATGTCTATTGGGATAGTAATTAAAATCATTTGTATAGTTATTCTAATTGTTCCTTGTAGCTTTATTACTTCTACACTTAAACGTGTAGAAAAAATAGATGTGTACGATTATTCAACAAATTATAACCCTTTTATGCTTAAAACAGACTAGCGAGATTTAAATGAAGAAAGTTGTTTTTTTAACGGGTGGAACAGGTTTTATTGGGAAGTATTTGATCGAAAAGTTAGTGGCACTTCCAGAAATCAAGCTAATTTATGTTCTAAGAAGGGAGCAAAGCGGGAATCCGAGTTTTAATGACTCGGAAATGAGAAAAGTAGAGTTCATTACTGGTGATATCGCTATTAAGGGCCTAGGACTCTCATTTGAGGATTATGACAAAATCTGTCAGGAGGTTGATGTTATTTATCATCTGGCTGCTGAAGTTAATTTTGTGAAACCATTTTCATCGCTGGTTAATTCCAATGTAAATAGCCTTTCAGAATTGATTGCTATATGTAAATATGGCAAGAAAAAGATACTAAACTTTACTTCTACCCTTGGGGCAGCGTGTTCAAAAGATAAAAATAATAATTATATTGAAGATTTCCCTGACAAGACTCCATACTATTCAGATATGGGTTATTTACAATCAAAATATGAAGCTGAGAAACTGTTGTCGGAAGAAGATAATAGGCGTGATTTTGTTAATATATTTAGACTCGGATACATAACAAGCCATAGCAAAACAGGTTCTTGTCCATACAAAAATAATCAACTTATGCTATTTATCAAAAGCTGTATACAGTTGGGAGTTTACCCAAATCTTAAAAGGTTGTTGAATTTAACTTCAGTAGATTTTGCCGCCGATATTATGGGGCTACGTGACTTTATGAGCTCAGGAGGTCATGTGATCAATCTTTTCAATTGTTCTGAGTATATATCATGGAATGAGCTTATGAGCTGGTTTGTTAAACGGGGCTATGATATGAAAATGACAGATTTCAAATCATGGCAAGAACAGTTTCTTTCTGCGGGCAAGGACAATGCATTGTTTCGATTACGTCTTGTATACAGGAAAAAAAATGCGGATGATAAAATACTTAGATTTGGTAAAGAAATTGATAAATATAGAACGGATAAATTGTGTTACTACGTAGATAAATATGGGATAAATATGCCGGCAATTAAAGAGCGATTATTACCTGCTATGTTTAATTATCTTCGGTCCGCCAATTTCTTGCCAACTTCAAACAAGGAGCTTGCAGAGTGAATAGGGCTTTAATTTTTGTTTTAGCTTGTGTTTGCGGTTTGGCTGTGGCCAACATTTATTATAATCAGCCATTGCTAGTTCTGTTTGCTGAAACATTCCAAAGAACTGCTGCTAACACTAGCATACTTTCCATGTTAGTTCAGCTTTCTTATGCAATTGGCCTAATTGTGTTTGTTCCGCTCGGGGATAAGGTTTGTCGTAAAAAGCTGATTTCTTTCTTACTAATGTTAAATACAATAAGTCAAATTCTTGCCGCAGTTTCGCCCAGTTTTAATGTGTTACTTATCTCAACTGTACTAATTGGGCTTACTGCTGTGACTGCACAAATAGTCATTCCATCTGTTTCCATTATTTCAGAGCCTGAAAACAAAGGAAAAAATGTGGCATCTGTTATGACTGGGTTATTTGCGGGCATATTGTTTGCTCGGACAATATCTGGCTTTATTAGCCATTATGCGGGATGGCGTTCTGTATACTGGTTTGCTGCCGGAATGGATATATTTTTAATTATGTTAATAATCAACATCTTTCCTAAAATACCTTCTCAGACAGACTCAAGCTATAAACAGCTAATTGGATCTTTATTCCAGCTTTTTAAAACAGAAATGATTTTACGAAAATCTTGCCTTTTTGGCTTTGTAATGTTTGCAGCGTTTAGCGCTCTTTGGGGCTCCCTTGCATTTTTGCTTTCTACTTCACCATTCAACTATGGTAGTAATATTGTTGGGATGTTTGGCTTGGCTGGTGTAGTAGGATTGTTAGCAGCGCGCCATATTGGCTCATTGGCTGACCGTATCGGAGAAAAGCACGTAGTGAGCATTGGTGCGCTTTTAATTATCGCTGCTTTCCTCCTAATGTGGAATACGCCTATAACAATCTGGTTCCTAATTGCAGGAATCTTAATATTGGATCTTGGTGGGCGCATGGGATTGATAGGTAATCAACTTCAACTATTCACTCTGCCTCAAGAAATGAGGAGTCGGTTAAATACTGTTTTCATGTCAACTTATTTCTTAGGTGGAGCAATTGGAACTCGATTAGGAGGGGAAATAGCCTACCTATTTGGCTGGCACGGTTTGAGCATTCTAGGTATAACTTTTGCTGGTGTCGTTCTTATATTTAATATAAATATGCGTATGTTCGCAGAAAAAGCATAAACTATGAACAGTGTTTTTCGAAACCATAGGATAGATTACGACCCTGATGTTGTGATTAGTGGGACAGGCATCTATCACCCGGATGAAACTATTAGCAATGAAGAGCTTGTTAATACTTTTAACATATATGCAGCTGATTTTAATTTGAGAAATAAAGAAAAAATCGATTCAGGCAATCTATTGCCGATAAAAAAACAAACCACGGCGTTTATTGAAAAATCCTCTGGAATCAAAAGTCGCTATGTAAGAGACAAGAAGAATATTTTAGATCCAAAGATAATGTGGCCATACCTCCCAGAAAGGGCAGATGAAAAACTATCCTTACAAGCTGAAGCAGGCGTACTAGCATCTAGAAATGCAATGCTCAGCGCTAATAAGTCAAATAAGGATATCAATGCTGTCATACTCGCGTGTTCACACAAACAACGGGATTTCCCCGCGATTTCCATTGAAATACAAAATGAATTAAATATCACCGGTTTCTCTTATGATATGGGGATATCTTGTTCTTCAGCAATTTTTGGAATTCAAGCAGCCTATTCTTCAATTAAATCTGGGATGGCTAATTCTATCTTGTTGGTTAGCCCAGAAATCAAGTCAGGCCAGTTTTCGCACAGAGATCCGGGGACAAATTTTATTTTTGGTGAGGCAACAGCAGCACTGATCATAGAAAAGAGAAGTAGTTGTATAAAAGAAAGTGCATTTCAGATTCAAGATATTCAGTTATATACTGAATATTCTAATAATATACGAAATAATCGTGGTGCATATAATCGATGCGATTCTGAAAAGTTATTCCATGACGACAAAGTATTTTATCAAAATGGGAAGAAGGTATTCAAAGAAATTGCATCATTAGTGCCAAATTTGATTATGTCTCAATTAAAAAATTTGGATATAGAGCCGCATGAGATTAAGCGATATTGGCTGCATCAAGCAAATTCAAGTCTCAACAGAATTATTATAGAAAGACTAATCGGTAAGAACTACAATAGCGATATTGCGCCCATGGTTTTAGATAAATTTGGAAATGTTTCCTCTGCTGGGGCTATACTTGCTTTCCATTTATTCAATGATGATGTTGAAATAGGTGATAATTGCATTCTGTCCGCTTTTGGTGCTGGTTATTCAGCAGGAAGTATACTATTAAAAAAAATAGGTTTATAATTCCTTGTCATAGCTAAGTTTTGGCTGGTTGAATGATTTGTCCTCTAGTCTGAATTTATTCTATTGGAGCTGCTAATGAGTTTACAGTTTGTTAATACATCTACTAGTTGGACAGCTAATGAATTGAAAAAACATCCAGGCTGGATATATTCATTATCCAAATTTGAACTTGAAGAGATTAACGATGCTATATTTAATTCTTCGGATTACGGTCTAGAAAAAATCAATAAAACCACATTCTCTATTCCCAGCTTATCAAAAAGAATTTATGAAAATTTTTTTCCGCAGCTTGAATGTGGCATAGGAACTTTATTGATACGAGGGATTAACATAGATAACTATACCTATGACGAGTGTGAAAAACTATTTTATGGTATTGGAGCTTATTTTGGTGTGGCTCTACCTCAGTCTACTAATGGTGAGACATTACATAGGGTAGAGGATTTAGGTTTTCATCGCGACGATGATAAGGCACGAGGAACCAACACAAAATCTGATATTTGCTTTCATAATGATCCCTGCGATGTTGCTTCACTATTCTGTATACGTTCTGCAAAACAAGGTGGGTTAAGCAAGTTAGTTAATTCTATTGCTATACACAACAAAATGCTTAGAGATTGCCCTGATCTTTTAGAAGAGCTTTACCAGCCGTTTTATACCCTTAGACATCGAGCTAATACAACCATGAAGCAACCTTTTACAGCCAGGCCCATTTTCTCCTTTGAAGAGAATACGTTTGTATGTAATGTGCTTCGCCGCTATATCTCTTTGGCCCAAGATCATCCCGATATTCCTAAAATGACAAATAAACAACATAAAGCCCTTGCGGTATTTGATGAGTTAGCTGATTCGGATGAATTGTGTCATAAATTTTACTTACAACCTGGTGATCTCTGGTTTGTCAATAATTATACAACGTTACATTCCCGTGAAGCTTATTTTGATGACACACATGCAGAAAATAAACGCCTATTACTGCGACTCTGGCTATCTGTAGCTAATAGTCGGCCGTTACCTGAGTCCTATAGACCTATCTACCGAAATATTGAGCCTGGGTCCCTTAGAGGCGGCTACATGCCTACTGACAACTAACCTCGAAAGATAAATACCAATCCTTTTTGTTTTAACCATGTATTTTTTAGACTCCAGGCAACATGTAAGCTTTGCTAAGCACGCCTAGACTTATGTGTTTAAATTGAAGTCATTATTAATGTAGAAATAAGTTGAAAAAATATGAAAAACTTGAAATAATAATCTCAACTTTTATATGGATATGTAATTTGAACATGCAAATGTAAAAATATCGAGCAAGTTACAGCTTGCTCGATATTAGTTAGGGAGAAGAAGGATATTGCATGCCAACTTCTCGATTAAGATTATACTAAAAACATACGCGATCGAGAACCCCTTCAACTCCTTGTCAAGTTATTGTTGTTAGATGATATAAGGAGACCTCAATGTTTCGTAATTACAATCTTTAGCCTACGTATGACTGATTCGCTCAGTCAAGCATCTGTAATCGGTTTAGTTTCTGTAAATAGCAGACTATGCGTTGTCAGTCTGTAGTGGATATCCCTTGTGTCCAATTTTCAGTTTACTGAAGCTTGAGGAGGACGTGATAGATGTGAGAAGAAATTTTCTATTTTGTTAAGTTTAATAAAGGATTAAGGTGATTATCATGGTAAACATATACAAAAAACTTATTGATGAAATATTGGAACTACCAGGTTATGACTTGAAACGTATAGCATGCGATTTTTCGGTATCGTACCCGTCGCTATATCAAATTCATAGTGGCAAGACTAAAAAGCCACATGTGCCTCTAGCTTCAGCGCTTTTTAAAATGCATATTATCTCTCGTCCAGATTTGTGGGGGCTTGGATCAAGTTGGTGCGCCAATTCATTATTACTACATAATGTCAAACAGTATGATAGAGAATGATGTTCATATGGGATCTATTGATTATGTAATGTGTATCTCTGCTTGCAAAACTACTAAATTTTGTAAGCTGTAAATTAAGTGTTGTCAGATTCTCTCATCTTGGTAGGGGTTTATGGCATTTGAGAAAGTGGGTAATTAGCAGGATTTATTTGTATTTTTGTAAGAAAAAGATTGCAGTACATATAAGTTCTGTAGTTATTTTAGCAAAACCAATTGGATTACAAAATGATCTGTTGACTCTTGTGTCTGGTTAACATAACGTCTGAATTTAGACGTTGTTAACAATATTAAAAGACTATTTAGGTTGGGTGATATGATGAAAATAGAAAGTGGTTCTCTAAAGATAGAAAGAGCCCTTAAAAATGATATTTATTCGGGGGTCCGGAAGTCAAGTGTAAAATACTTTGTCTTTAAAGTGTGTTTTTTACTTGCTGTTTGGTCCATATCTGTGATTCTTGTTCTGATAGGTAATTTAATTTCTCAAGTTCTTGGTGTTTTACTGTTAGGCGTTATGTTTGCACATGCTGTAGAGCTTCAACACGAACTAATTCATATGAGTGATGGATCAGAAGGTTTTAAACGTATATTGGGGTTTGTTTTAGGTCTTCCTATGTTAGTGTCATTTTCACACTACAAGTATACTCATATGCAACACCACAAACTTGTAGGGACAGAGGATGATACAGAATTTTTTAGCTATGGAAATAAAGATTTAAACATTTATTCCTTCATAAAATGCTTGTTTATGCCGGGGCAATATGCAATTACACTGTCTAATATAGCCAAATCATTTGGAGTCAAATCATTGGCTGGCGCGCCAGCTAAGATTGAAAGAAAAATAAAGTTAGAGTACATGTTCATCGGTATGGCATTGTTAATAGCAATTTCAGTCAGCTTAATGACAATGAGTCCTGTGATTCTTAAAGTATGGCTTGTTCCGCTTGTTTTTGTTGCGTCACCAATACATGTCTTAGTTGAAATTCCGGAGCACGCAGGGTGCGAAAAAGACAATAGAGACATATTTTTCAATACTAGAACAATAAATGCAGGTAGAATTATTTCGTGGTTGGTAAATGGAAATAATTTTCACGTTGAACATCACTATTTCCCAACAGTTCCTATTCATAATTTGAGAAAGTTAAATAAAATAATTGGTGATAATTCTCAATTTAAAAGCCAGTCATATCTTGAGTTTTACAAAGAGTTTGTGAAAGATTTTTTTGGTAAAAATAACTGATGGTGCTAATTTTAATATAGTGGGGCGGGTAAATGTTAGATATTTTAAGCAATGGGTTGGTGAAAACTTGTTCTCCGAGCCGAATAGCAGTTGTGGGGGCTGGCATGGCGGGCTTAATCGCTGGCAATTTGTTAGAAAATTCTGGGCATAATGTAACGATTCTGGAGTCTGATTGTCGAGTGGGCGGGAGAATAAAGACTATCAGAGAAGAGTTGTCAGGATCGTTATTTGCGGAAGCAGGTGCAATGCGTATACCAGAAGAACACTATCTTACTTTGAGTTTGATTCAACAGCTTGGCTTAGAAGTGAAAAAATTTATACAGAACTCTGATGGTCAATTTTACATAAAAGAAACTCTATTTAACAAAAGTAACGCTAGAAATGAAATTGACAAGGTTGGGTATAAGTTAACCAAAGGTGAGGTAGGAAAAACAGCTGATGAACTTTTTGCATTGGCTATTGGTAAAGTTTTTAAAAGTTTTTCAGATACCTTTTCTGACGGCTGTGAGAAGTTTGATGATATGTCTCTTTATTATTACTTAAAAAACATTGTCGGTTACTCAAATGACTGCATATCTCTTATTTCTGATATGTTAAATTTAAATGGGTTTATGCATACCTCATTATTAGATTGTGTAAGAGATTATTTCTTCATAAATCAGCAAAAAAACTTTTATTCGATAGATGGGGGTATGGATAATCTCCCTCAAAAATTAGAATATAATTTCCGAGGGAAAATAAAATTTAATGCTAAAGTAATACGAATTCACCAAGGTGACTCAGATGTAAGACTTGTATATCATGATGGGGAAAATCAGAGGGTATTCGATGCTGATTATGTTATCCTTACTCTTCCTTTTACAGTATTAAGGCAAATAGATATTTCCCCTGAGTTTTCGAGAAACAAAATGCGAGCCATAAGAGAGCTTGGGTATTGTAACGCAACAAAGATCTTTGTTGAGTTCTCTCGTCCATTTTGGTTAGAGCAAGGTTTCAGTGCGCCAAGTATTTCAGATACCCCGCTCAGAGCGACCTATTATCCAAGCTTAGATAATACTAATGACCATGCTATAATGCTGGCGAGCTACACATGGAATAATGACTCCTTTAAATGGGAAGGATTAGATGGCGAGGAAATAGGCAAGCTAACTAGGAGTTATCTTGAAAAGCTACATGGAAAGATAGTTAATAAATATTTTGTGAATAGTTTTGCATATAGTTGGTTACATAATCCCCATAGCCGAGGAGCTTACACTCACTTTGAGCCTGGTCAACAGACGGCACTCAGTAATTACATAGGTGAGCCAGAAGGTAGGGTTTATTTTTCTGGTGAGCATACGTCATTTAAACATGGTTGGGTAGAAGGTGCTGTTGAGTCAGGGGTGAAGACAGCAATAGAACTTTCTGAATATATTGATAAAAGTTTTAGCTCAGTTCAAGTATGTGCCAGCAATTAGTAATAGTAAACTAACCATATTGTGGGAATAATCATGCGAATTAATTTATTATATGGTATTACATGCACGCTATTAAGTGCATTTTTTTACGCAGTTTTAAATGCGCTTATTAAGCATGTTGGGGCAACCATTCCCATACCCATGTTTGTATTTTTTCAGAGCTTTTTTTCCTTGATATTCATCTCAGCAATCTTGTTGGTGAACCCAAGATTATCATTTAATAACGTCACGAAAACATCCCATTTCAAGCTTCATCTAGTTCGAACTTTATTCAGTGTAGGTATAAGTTATTTTCTGTTTTTCTCACTTAAATATATTCCCCTAGTAGATGCGGTTGTCTTAGGCAATACAGCACCTTTATTTGTTCCCGTCATTGCTTTTATATTCTTGTCTCAACCTTTTAATAATAAACTATGGCTCCCAATCATTATTGGTTTTGTGGGTGTTATCATTATTTTACAACCTGGGGCTGAAATATTTAATCCAGCCTCACTCTTAGCTGTGCTCGCTGCTATTTGTATGGCATCCTCAATGCTAATGATACGAAAAATTTCAGCTTATGACGGGCCTCTTACATCAATATATTACTATTTCCTGATCTCCACAGTAATTACCAGCTTCGCACTGCCTTTTTATTGGGCTGATATTAATCTGACAAATTTAATTTATTTGTCAGTTGCTGGCGTTTTATTTTTTATGGTCCAGTCTTTAGTGACTATGGCATTGAATTATGCACCTACACAAACAGTTAGTATTAGCTATTATTCCTGTGTTGTATTTTCCATTATCATTGGATATTTAGTATTTAAATCAGCCCTTGATCAGTATGTATTAGCTGGTATTGTACTTATAGTATGGGGTGGAATTATGTGCATTAGACGCCAATCTGCTAAGGTGTCCAATAAGCAAGCGTTATTTTTGGCGGGGAAAGCTAATCCTGATTAGCTATTTTGATGGCAGGTGTGCGGTAACGATGAAAAATTGCTTCGTCTTTAGTGATTACGAGCTTTCTTCTGATCTCATCATGAAGAATCGAATTGTTATGGCTCCCATGTCACGACAATGTGTAGATGGTGATTTTTCGCCACATGAAAAAATGATTTCATACTATGCAGAGCGAGCTGAAGTAGGATTAATTATTACAGAAGCTGTGGCTATTGATGATAATGCGTTAAGTGATTATCCTGCACCAGGTATATTTACTGATAGTCATATTTGCAGATGGCACAAAATCGTAAGTTCAGTGCACGAAAATAGAGGTTTGATTTTTGCACAGCTATGGCATCCTGGTAGAGTGCTACCTCTTAGTGCAAATAAAGATAAGGTTGGTGTCTCAGCCTCTGAAACCAAAATGACCAACCTAAAGAACAAGGAAGGTGCTACCTACGACAGAATATCTCGAGCAGCTACACAAAGTGAAATAAATGACATACTAGAGCAATATGTGAACGCTGCCATGAATTCAATTAAAGCAGGTTTTAATGGTATTGAGATTCATGCAGGGAACGGCTACCTAATTGATCAATTCCTTCACTATGGCACAAATAAACGCTCAGACCATTACGGTGGAAATCCCAGAAATATGTCGCGTTTTGCGCTATCTATTATCGAAGCTTGTGGTAAGTCCATTGGTTATGAGCGAATCGGTATTCGGCTATCTCCTGGATGTTATACAAACCAAATAATGCCTGACTCACGTGATCATGAAACGTTTACTTATTTATTAAACCAACTAAATCAGCTTCCTGTTGCCTATGTTCATACTGCGAATAAGGACGATGAGGTAACATTTGACGAGTTGAATGGGATGACAATGACAGGATTCATCCGAAAACATTATAGAGGCACTCTGATAGCCTGTGGGGGGTATGATTTACCTAAAGCAGAGCATGGGATAGCTAAAGGGGAGTTTGATCTAGTCGCAATGGGGCGCCCATTTATCAATAATGCAGATTTGCTCTATCGGTTGAGACATAAGTTACCGTTTTAATTGTTCTTTCAAGTTTGATACAATTTAAATGCTAGAGTATTGACTAGTCGTGATTTTGTTTGCCTGTTAGATTAACAGAGAGTTCTATGTATGAGAATCAACAATGGAGCAAATATTGAAAATATGTCTTTGGATGATAGGGTGCGCCATTATTATCATCGTAGGAATTTATTTTGAGAACAATATAACAAAACCTCATATTTTTATTCAGATTTCACATACTTTGCTTGTGATGGCAATTGTATATACACTTGTTTGCTTTTTTATAATCCATGAAAAATTAATTAGTTATCTATTTGAAACTTGGATCTTAAAAACAATCATACTAGCATTTTCGAGCGCTATTGTCTTTTTTGCTTCGCAATCAAGTTACTTCATGATTTTTAAACAAGTTGGTAATTCTGCAACACACTTTGTTTATACATTTACTCTTTTAACATTTTTATTTGCATCCGCAATTTGGCTGCTAGTAGCTGGCGTGATATCACTGATTATTTTTCTGTTTCTTCTCCCTGGAGTAATGATTTATGAAGCTGGCAAATCAGAAGAAGAGTTGCATTGTTCAAACAAGATTTTAAAAGCAATTCAAGGCGATAATACCAGTATGGAGCCTACCATTGGTGAGTCAGTTCGTGAAATTATAGGCAGAGTTGTTGCACCTATCTTGATGATCTTCTGTGGGTGGATAATTAGCAATTATGCTAGTAATGATAGCAGGGTTGGTAATTTATTATACAATCTGGATTATTTTCATAACTCTAGCTGCATTGAAAACTTACCATCGACAGCGAAGGTAGCAGTTTTAGATAAGAATACAGTTTCAGTGGTTGTGAAGCAGGGTGATAAATATACGTTTAAAACAGAGCAGTGTGAGAAGGAAAGGATCATAGACTAATCCCCAACTCCTAGGTAGCCATAAGAGGAACTGTGATATAGTTACATTGGCCGCGTAAGTTCCTCGTAGTTGAGTTATGATACGTTGAGTTAAGTTGTTGAAATTAGGAAGACGTTTCCGGGTTAAATATTAAATAAAAACAACAAGTTAGCAATTTCATGCATAACTACGAACCAGGCGGTCGGGAGTTCGAATCTCTCCGGGCGCGCCATACCAAACAAAAAAGGGGCACATAGTGCCCCTTTTTTGTTTGGTACTGTGACTTGAATAGATCGAAGTCCCGAAGGGAGTTTGACAAATCGGCAGGAAAGCCGATTTGGACGCACGGAGTGCGCCCGCAGGGTGAGGGCCATGGATGGCCCGAATCAATCTCTTCGGATGCGGTTAATATTATCAGGGACCCTTCTAGGGTCCCATTTTTAGTGGTTTGCTGCATCCTCTTTCATCATTTGTTTGTGCTAACGTCTTCCTGGAATTTTGCGGAGCAAAATATCCA
>JAJFKN010000016.1 GCA_021773195.1 Gammaproteobacteria bacterium
TCCATCAATTCGGCTTCTTTTCCTTGAACAATTTTATCGATTTCAGACATGATACCATCAGTAATTTTTTGGATAGCTTCTTCTGCACGATGCTCTTCATCTTCGCCAATATCTTTGGACTTTTGCATGTCTTTAAATTGCGTTATGGCATCACGACGAATATTACGTACAGCCACACGAGAAGCTTCAGCTTCAGCACGCACAACTTTAGTTAAATCTTTACGACGTTCTTCCGTCAATGCAGGCAAAGGTACGCGAATATTATCACCCATTGAAGAAGGATTTAATCCCAAGTCAGAGGTCATAATGGCCTTTTCGATAGGGGCCACCATATTTTTTTCCCAGGGTGTCACTAATAGAGTACGTGGATCTGAAATCGTCACATTAGCCACTTGACTAAGGGGGGTATCCACATCGTAATAAGAAACTTTTATTTGATCTAATAAACTAGGGTGAGCTCGGCCTGTACGCAATTTGGCCAACTCATCTTTTAGACCTTCCACACTTTTTTGCATACGTGATTTAGCATCATTTTGAACTTCATTAATCATCATTGGTCTCCCATGTTGATCAGGGTACCTTCATCGTAACCCATGACCACGTCTTTTAAAGCATTGGATTTATTCATATTGAAAACCCGCAATGGCATAGAATAATCTCGACACAAACAAATAGCGGTTAAATCCATCACTCCTAAACGTTTTGTAATAACATCCTCATAAGAAAGATGCTGGTAACGTTCAGCTTTTGGATTTTTCAAAGGATCTTCAGAATAAACACCATCCACTTTGGTTGCTTTGATAACGGTACAAGCTTCAATTTCAATACCTCGAAGACAGGCTGCTGAATCTGTGGTGAAAAAAGGATTACCCGTTCCTGCAGCAAAAATCACTACACGAAATTGGCTAAGATGATACATGGCTTTACGTAGGTGATACATATCCACCACGCCTCCCATAGGAATGGCAGACATCACACGAGTGGGTAAATCCGCTCGTTCCAAAGCATCACGAAAAGCAATGGCATTCATAACTGTCGCCAACATACCCATGTGATCACCACTAACTCGTCCAAGGCCAGCCTCTTGCAAAGAGGCTCCACGAAACAAGTTACCACCACCAATAACAATACCGACCTGAACTCCGAGGCTAATAACCTCATGGATCTCTCTTGCCATGCGATCCAGTACTTGAGGGGAGATGCCAAAAGCATCATCCCCCATTAGAGCTTCACCACTGAGTTTTAATAAAATACGTTTATATATAGGTTTGTCTGGCATGCAGTCCATCCTTTAGCTACCTTTGACTTGCTCCATTACTTCTTTCGCAAAGTCATCTTGACGTTTCTCAATCCCTTCACCCACTTCGTATCGAATGAATTGCAACACTTCGGCATTCGCTTCTTTCAATAGTTGTGATACCTGCATATCAGGATTTTTCACAAAAGCCTGACCATGCAGACTGATTTCGTTAACGAATTTATTGATCCGACCCGTAACCATTTTTTCAATAATATTGTCAGGTTTACCGCTTTCTTTGGCTTGCGCCACGAAAATTTCTTTCTCTTTTGCTAAAACCTCTGCAGGAATGTCATTGGCAGAAATGGCAACAGGTTGGCTGGCCGCCACATGCATGCAAATATCTTTAGCTAAGTCATTTGAAGCGCCTGTCAAAGCAGCGATAACACCAATGCGTGTACCATGAGCATAAGCACCAATAATATCAGGAGACTCTAATAGAGTTACTCTGCGAACTTGAATATTTTCACCTAATTTGCTTACTAGCCCATCACGACGCTGAGCCAAAGTTTCGCCGGCTTCATCCAAAGCCATTAAAGCATCAATGCTGTTGGCAGCGTTATCCAAGCCTTTTTGGGTGACTAATTCACAGAATGCTTTGAAATCATCACCGCGAGCCACAAAATCCGTTTCACTATTGATTTCCAAGATGATGGCACGTTTACCATCATCGCTAACTTTAATGCAAATAACACCTTCTGCTGCGATACGCCCCGCTTTCTTCTCGGCTTTAGCTAAGCCGGAAACGCGCATAGCTTCTTTTGCAGCCTCTAAATCACCTTTAGAGTCTATTAAAGCTCGTTTACAGTCCATCAATCCTGCGCCTGTTTGTTCACGCAGAGTTTTTACTAATGAAGCATCAATTGACATGATTTACCTCTTATATACTATTTTAGAAAATAGGGCGACAACGCCGCCCTATCACATATTAACCTTCTGCAGGTTTTGATTGCTCAGCTGGAGCGGCCTTTTCTGCTGCCGAACTAGACTCAGAATCACCAGCGTCTTTTGCGGTGGTTTTCTTAGCGCTGGTTTTAGCTGTGGCTTTTTTAGCAGTAGTTTTAGTCGTTGCTTTCTTAGCAGTAGTTTTGGCTGTTGCTTTTTTAGCAGTGGTCTTGGTCGTGGTTTTTGCCGTTGCTTTTTTAGCGGGCTGAGCATCATCGCCTTTTTCAGCAGCAGGCTTACTGCCCGTGGTTTTAGCCGTGGCTTTCTTAGCTGTAGATTTAGCATCTACTTCTATGAATTCATCCTTTTCAGAAGTGGCGCCAACAGCGGTCACACGTCCATCCAGAATGGTATCAGCAAATGTGCCAGCATAAAGACGAATGGCTTTTAGCGCATCATCGTTACCAGGGATCACATAGTCCACGCCAGCAAAATCACAGTTACTATCAACAATACCGATAACAGGAATTTTAAGACGGTTGGCTTCTGTAATCGCGATGCGCTCGTAGCTCACATCCACAACAAAGATTGCATCGGGTAACCCCCCCATGTTTTTAATGCCACCAAGACTTAAATCTAATTTATTTAATTCTCGCGTCAAGGTTAGGGCTTCTTTCTTGATGAGTTTTTCGAACTCACCTTTTTCACGCATGGCTTCCAAGTCTTTCAGACGTTTAATGGAATTACGTACAGTCTTGTAATTTGTCAACATGCCACCTAACCAACGATGGTTAACAAAGGGCATATTGCAACGAATAGCTTCTTCCTTAATGATTGATTGTGCGGAACGCTTGGTCCCAACAAAAAGGATACGACCTTTACGCGCAGCCACCTGAGAAACGAAGTTAATAGCCTCGTCGAAAAGCGGCAAAGTTTTCTCTAAATCAAGAATGTGAATTTTATTACGAGCCGCATATATGTAGGGCTCCATTTTTGGATTCCAGTAACGGGTCTGATGACCGAAATGAACACCCGCGGACATTAGGTCACGCATAGATACTTTTGACATATTTTTCTCCTGTCTGGGTTATAATACACATACACCACCAAGATTAACTGTCCAATATTTAGGCAGCACCCAAAGCCTGGCTTGCGTGTATGCGTTTGTTTAAGGACATATTCTTTTTGAGAGCATATCCCGGTTGCATATTAGTGCTGAGCTTTATACCATAGTTCACTGATTTCAACAATTAATTGGTAGTAAATTATGGCCATATCCATAAAAACCGCAGATGAGATGGAAAAAATGCGGGTCGCGGGGCGATTAGCCGCTGAAGTGCTTGAAATGATCGGACCCTTCGTTAAGGCCGGCGTCACCACAGAAGCACTAAATGACATATGTCATGAGCACATTGTGAATGTGCAAAAGGCCATTCCAGCCCCCCTCAATTATAATGGGTTCCCAAAGTCCATTGCCATAGCTGTGAATCACCAGGTGTGCCATGGTATCCCCGGTCCTAAAAAGCTAAAAAATGGTGATTTTATCAATATTGACGTCACCGTCATTAAGGATGGTTTCCATGGCGATACATCAAAAATTTTCTTCGTCGGAGAACCCACAATTCTTAGCAAACGCCTTGCTCGGGTTTGCCAAGAAAGCCTCTATCTAGGTATCGGTATGATCAAGCCCGGCATTCACCTAGGTGATATTGGCGCGGCGATTCAGGAATACGTCGAAAGACATGGCTTTTCTGTTGTGCGCGAATATTGCGGCCATGGCATTGGTCGAGTTTTTCATGAAGATCCTCAGGTACTCCATTACGGAAAGCCTGGCACAGGCGCAATACTTCAGAAAGGCATGGTCTTCACTATTGAACCTATGATCAATGCCGGCAAACGCCATGTGAAATTACTTGGGGATAAGTGGACCGTAGTAACAAAAGACCGCAGTCCATCAGCTCAATGGGAACATACCATCGCAGTTACGGATGATGGCTTTGAAGTACTAACCCAACGTAAAGATGAAATTATTTCATAAGGGAAAGCTATCCCTTGCCAATCCTTTTAACTAAGCTTGTAATATGAGTGAAAGCAGATTAACTTTATTTAAGCCAAGAACCTTTGCCCGTGAATTAATTATCGCGGAAGATAAGGCCGCTTATTTTCGTGAAACCTTACAGCAAGGCCGCGAACAAATGGAACAGGCCTTCAAACAAGGTCTTCCTGTCGCCGACATTATCAAAAGCTACGTCAAGTTAATGGATTTTTTACTCTGCCAAGCTTATACTCTATTTGCATTATCCAAACAGCTAAATTTATGCTTAATCGCTGTAGGTGGTTATGGCCGCTCAGAACTCTTTCCATATTCTGATATTGATTTATTAGTACTAACCACAGATCAGCTGAGCAGTGAAAAAAATCTGGAAAAGTTTATTTGTCTTTTATGGGACATGGGCTTAGAAGTTGGTCATAGTGTACGTACGCTAGAAGAATGCGCTCTGCAAGCTAAAAAAGACTGTACCGTCTTCACTAACATTTTAGAAAACCGCTATCTTGCTGGTCACCGGCCCCTGCATAGGTCATTACTCAAACTTCTCAAACCCGGGGTTCTTTATACTTCACAAGAATTCTTTGAAAATAAAGTCCATGAACAAGAACAACGTTATGAAAAATACGAAAGAACCGCGTATCACCTTGAGCCCAATATAAAAAAAGGTCCTGGTGGATTGCGCGATATCCACGTTATAACTTGGATTTCTAAATTTCATTTTGGCGGCATTGATCTCTCGAGCATGCTAGAGCACCGATTTATTAATCAAAGTGAATATAAACTATTAACGCAGGGACAAAACTTCCTTTGTCACATTCGGTTCGCATTACATTTAGCAGCTAAAAAACGCGAAGACCGCCTTTTATTCGACTTTCAAATCCATCTCGCTGAGTCCTTCCACTACGTGGATAAGCCACATGTCAAAGGCATCGAATTATTTATGCGTGACTATTTTCGCCATATTAAAGGCTTAAGATCTCTCAACGATCTATTGCTTCAATTATTTCGTGAAATGATCATTGGTGGTGATAGGCCATCAAAAATTAAAGAAATCGATGAAAACTTTCTTATTCACGATGACTATCTAGCTATACGCTCGGGCACCATCTTCAAACATCAACCAGAAACACTCTTAACACTTTTTGTTCTTTTATCGCAGCACCCGGAAATCAAAGGTGTGCGAGCAAAAACCATCCGCTCCATTCGTCGTTACCGACACCTTGTTAATGAAGACTATCGTAACCAACCTAAGCATCAACGCTTATTTCTTGAAATCTTTAAACAAAAAATTAATATCGCGCCGAACTTACAACGTATGGTGCGCTATGGTATTTTGGAAAATTACTTACCCGAGTTTGCTCGGGTCGTTGGACAAATGCAATATGATCTTTATCATATTTATACGGTGGATCAGCACACTATCTTTTTAATTCGTAATTTGTGCCTTTTTCGTGAGACGAAAAATACGGATCCATTGTGCCATACCATTATGCTGGGCTTACCAAATCCGGAAGTACTGCTGATTGCAGCTTTTTATCATGATATTGGCAAAGGGTCAGGGCAAGATCATTCTCTCTATGGCGCACAGCTGGTAGAGCATTTTTCTGAACGACATAACCTTAGCCAAAGCAATAAACAACTAGCTTCCTGGCTTGTCCAAAATCATTTATTAATGTCCCAAGTAGCACAACGCAAAGATATCAATGACCCCGACATAGTGAATGAATTTGCACGTAAACTTGTTCATCCTATTTATCTCGAATACCTTTATTTATTAACTGTGGCTGACATCAAAGCCACAAATCCAGCGCTCTGGAATAGCTGGCGCGATAGTTTGCTAAAACAATTGTACCATACAACAAAACGTGCTTTACCTAGAATACATGACAACCCCATTAGCAAACGCGAAATCATTCACGAACTACAACAACAAGCCATGCAACGTCTCATCCAACAAGGTATAGGCAAAAATCAATTTATAACGCTTTGGGATACCTTCTCCGATGACTACTTCCTGCGAGAAAGTGAAAAAGATATTGCACACCATACCGCACTCATTCTATCCCGTAAAAATACCGAAACCCCTCTTCTATCCATTCGCAATGATCACTCTAAAGGCGGCACTGAAGTTTTCATCCACACCAAAGAATTAGACAATCTCTTTGCAAATTGCGTCATCACGTTGGATCGCTTAGGTTTAAATATCCTAGAAGCCAGTATTAATACCAGCACTGAGGGCTATAGTTTGGATACATACATAGTGTTGGATCAAAAAGATAAACCTTTAACCGATAAAGAGTTGATAACCCGCGCCCACAAACTAGTGCTTAAACAACTAAATCACCTAGAAACCCATCCTAGCCTAAAAAAGCGTCGCTTACCCCGCCAATTAAAACATTTTGAATTGCGCACAGAAGTGAATTTTGAAACCAATCGCCATGGCACTCAACTGCAAATTATTGCTCTGGATCGCCCAGGCCTGCTAGCTCGCATCGCCAAAGCTTTTAACCAGCTCAGCATAAAAGTCAGCCATGCAAAAATCTTCACCCACGGCGAACGGGCTGAAGACATTTTTTACATAACTAATGAAAACGAGCAGCCCTTGGACAATACTGAACAACAGAAAGCTCTGGAAAAAGTCATTTTAGATAACATTAAAAGCTAACCTTCAGAAATGAAAATATTTTACTCAACACCTTCCCTGCTGACAACTTATCAGGCAGAAATCCATTGTATCATCGAGCATAATTTGATAGATTCGATGAGTTATGTGAAAGGATTTTTTTTGGGCAATTTTAGGGCACAGCCCTAGACCCAAGACGCAGTTTATGTTGGTTTATTAAACTCATCATTGGCTATGGAACAAGCGTCGCCTTACACCCTGTCCACAGTTTAGACTGTGGCTATTTTCTTTAGAACACCGATGGTGGAAATTATGTCGAAACACGTTAAAGCCAGTATTATTTCTTTGATCATTGTTGCATGCTTAGTGCTATTTATCCTTTGGATTCAACATGATATCGCATCTAAACAAAAGGCTACTCGCCAAATTCCACCTACCGTGGTCAATACGGCCAAAGCCACTCAACAAGAATGGCGAGCTCAAATCAAAGCGACTGGCACCTTGGAAGCAACGCAAGGCATCACTCTCAAGTCTGCAGTTACCCAAGGCGGCATCATAACGGGCATCTTTTTCCGCTCTGGCCAATACGTCAAAGCTGGGCAACCCCTCTTCCAATTAAATCCTGGCGCTGACCGCACCATCATCCGCGCCCCCTTCAGTGGCCGCTTGGGTTTGAAACAAGTGGATTTAGGTGATTTTGTGAGCCAAGGCACTAGCCTTGTCACTCTGCAAGATACGGATCCCATGAAAGTAGATTTCACCGTTCCACAAACTTATTTGGGCGTATTGGGTTTAGGTCAAGAAGTGACTGTTACTGCAAATGCGTATCCCAACAAAGGCTTCAGAGGCGCAGTTTACGCCATTAACTCCCAATTAGATTCCAATACTCGCAGTTTGGAAATGTGGGCAAGCATTCCTAATAAAGATCAAGTTCTCGTACCCGGCACCTTCGTTGAAGTAACATTGTATGCTGGCGAAAAACGCCCCGTAGTTACCGTACCTCAATCCGCTATCGTGTATGCAAACACCGGTGATTTCGTTTATCGCATCGTGAATAACCGGGCAGTACAAACCAACGTTATTCTTGGGCAGCGTCGTGGTAACCTGATCGCAATTAAGCAAGGTTTGGATATTGGTAGTGAAGTCGCAACTTCTGGGCAAAATAAATTTGCCGATGGTTGGCCATTAATTCCTTTCGGTAGCCCGCAATACATGGAGTTCTTAAAGAAAATTGGCGCTAAAGTGCCTGCTGGGTTAAATAAAGAAGAATTAACTAAAGGTTTAACACCCGTTGAACTACAAACCTTGCAGCAATTGTCTGTGCCTGAACAAGGTGCCTTCAAAAAGATGACCAAGGAACAGCAAAAAGCTTTCTTGAATTTGTCTCCTATGGAACAAGGCGCTTACATGAAAATGAATCCCTCGGATCAAAAAGTTTTCATCGACCAAAAAGTGAAGAACATGAAGCTCCAGGCTTCTAGCAATGCAACTAAACAACCCACTGCAGCTAAAGATGAAGAAAAGGCCAAAGCTTCGAACAAAAGAAAGGCTGACAAACCAGTGACTCAACCAGCAGAGCCAACAAAATCTTCTGAAGACAAGACTTCTGACAAAAGCAAGAAGTCTGACACAACGTCTAAAGAACAAACATCAACCTCTGCAAAGCCATCAACTAATGATAGTGCCAGCAAGCAGCAGTGATTAAATTAATGGGACTGTTAGTCCGGAGTTTTGTATGAGTTTTACAGATATTTTTATTCGCCGTCCGGTTTTTGCTAGCGCGATAAGCTTTATGATTTTACTTATTGGCTTGGTATCCATGGCCAATATGACGGTACGTCAATACCCTGAAATCGAATCCAGTGTAATTACGGTCACCACTACTTATCCTGGTGCTAGTGCCGAGTTGATGACAGGCTTTGTGACAACACCTCTGGAAAATGCCATCGGAGGCATCGACAACATCGATTACATGACGTCTAGTAACGTACAGAACCAAAGCCAGATCACTGTAAATCTTCTTGTAGGCGCCAACCCTGATGTGGCCCTAACCAATATTCAATCGAAAGTCTCCACGGTGTTGTATCAATTACCTAAAGACATTCAAAGCCCCGTGATTGAAAAAAATGACGCAACATCTAACCCCACGCAGTTTATTGCGTTCCAAAGCAATACTATGACACCTGAACAGATTACCGATTATCTGTTACGCGTGGTACAACCCCAAATCCAAACTTTAGACGGCGTTAGCCAAGCCCCCATTTTTGGAGAGCGGGAATACGCTATGCGTATCAATTTAAACCCCGCATTGATGGCCGCCCATAATGTGTCGCCTAATGATGTGTTTAATGCCATTAACAAACAAAACGTACAGGCTGCAGCGGGTACCTTAGAAGGACGCAGTGAAGAATTTAATATTGTGGCTGATACCGACATGCACAATGTGGAACAATTCGATAATATGGTGTTGGGCAACTACAATAATACCCTCATCCGCCTGAAAGATGTGGGCAAAGCCATGATGGGCGCTGAAAATTACAATACCGATGGTTATGTGGATGGTAAAGAAACCGTAACTATAGGCGTGATTCCTAAAGCCACAGCTAACCCCTTAGCTGTTTCTAAAGAAGTGCAAAACCTACTTCCTAAGCTACAATCGGAAATGCCTTCCGGTTTAAATGCTAGCATTACTTACGATAGCTCTGTCTTCATTTCTGACTCTATAAAAGAAGTCATTAAAACCATCATAGAAGCTACTCTATTTGTTATTGCAGTCATGCTATTATTCATGGGTTCCTTCCGCGCTGTATTAATTCCCTTGGTGACCATTCCCTTATCTATCATCGGCGTCTGTGGCATCATGTTGGCTCTGGGTTATAGTATTAATACCATTACCCTGTTGGCTTGGGTATTAGCCATTGGTTTGGTAGTGGATGATGCCATCGTAGTGGTGGAAAATATTCACCGTCATATTGAAGATGGTAAGAATGCTTTCTTCTCCGCCATTATAGGTACCCGTGAAATTGGTTTTGCCATTATTGCCATGACCTTTACCTTGGCAGCTGTTTATGCGCCTATCGGTTTTTCTTCCGGTTTAACGGGGATTCTATTTAGGGAATTCGCCTTTACCTTGGCGGCGTCGGTGATCGTATCGGGCTTTATTGCTTTAACCCTATCTCCTATGATGTGTTCTAAATTATTGACCCATGGGCAAAGCAAATTTTCGGCAAAAATTGACCACATTTTTGATATAGTCAAAAACCGTTATATTCGCACCTTGACTACCATTTTAAATTCTTATCGTATGTATATTGTTGCCGGCGCCGTGGTCATCCTCGGTATGGGCATCTTCATTTTTGAAAGCATCCCCGGTGAATTAGCTCCCACTGAAGATCAAGGTGTAGTATTTACCTATAACGAAGGCCCATCCTTTGCTAACATTCAATACACCAACCATTATTCGGAACAGCTGTTCCGCATCTACGATAAAGTACCTGAAATGGCCCACTATATCGTAGTAACGGGCTTCCCCAGTGGTGTGAATACGGGTATTTCTGTTCTGGTATTAAAAGATTGGGATGAGCGTAAACGCAGCGCCAGTCAAATTGCCTCTGCCTTAGCGCCACAACTGTGGGGCATTACTGGCTTGAAGATTTTTGGTTTCCCACCACCACCCTTGCCTGGCGCTGGTTTCATGCCCATCGAATACGTATTGAAAACATCGGGTACAGATACCACCCAACGACTTTATGCCGCTGGACAGCAAGTGGTCCAAGCAGCTATGCGTTATCCGGGCTTTCAACATGTGGATATGGACATGAAGTTGGATAAACCACAAATCAATTTACAGATAAATCGCGATAGAGCGGCTGATTTGGGCATCACTATGAATCAGATAGCCACCGCCATGGGTACCATGTTCGGGTCGCCGGAACAAAACCAATTCTCCATGGACCAACGCAGTTACTGGGTGATTCCTGAATACGATAAAAACTTCTTCTATCGCAATACACCACGTAACATTTACAATATTTACGTGAAATCATCCAGTGGCGAAATGATTCCTTTATCTAGTTTATTGAAAGTGACGGAAACGGTACAACCGCAAAGTATCAATCACTTCCAGCAATTACCATCCGTTACCATAGAGGGCGTGACTAACCCCGCCTATACCCTAGGTCAAGATATTACTTACTTGAATGATTTTGTGAATAAACACTTGCCCGGTAATATTCAAGTGGATTATGCAGGGCAGTCAAGGCAATACATTGAATCGGCAGCAGCTATGCAGCAAGCCTTCGTCTTCGCCCTATTGTTTATTTTCTTAGTATTAGCAGCACAGTTTGAAAGTTACCGTGACCCATTCATTGTCATGACGACGGTACCACTGTCATTAACGGGTGCACTATTTACCTTGCACCTTACAGGCGGCACTATGAATATTTACAGTGAAATTGGTTTGATTACCTTGATTGGCTTGATCAGTAAACATGGTATTTTAATCGTGGAGTTTGCTAACCAAATTCAATTGAATAAAGGTAAAAACATTCGCGAAGCGGTGCTTGAATCTGCCGGTTTACGTTTGCGTCCTATCTTGATGACTACCGCGGCCATGGTATTGGCAGGTATCCCTTTGGCTTACGCCTCAGGTGCTGGCGCTGTCTCTCGACATATGTTGGGTTGGGTTATCGTAGGCGGTATGACTTTAGGAACCATATTCTCATTATTTGTTGTTCCAACAGTTTACTCATTAATTGCTACGCCTAAGAAAGATGATTCTACATTTGATGAACAAGTCGCGAAGGTAGAGGATGAAATGCGAGAGCAAGAGGAACAACGCAAACGCATTAGTCAAGCGGGACGACCAGAACCTGATATGGAGTAATGGCTTGCATGCTGTTTTATATAGCCGTAAATAGTATCAATGGTGTATCTTCGATCCCATTTTTTTCAAACAGGCAGTAAATACGCCCCTGTACGCTCGTATGGGGCATCCCTGCCCCACACGATTTGCAAAATGGGTCCTCAATTACCATTAACCTACAAGGCCATTACATCTGTGCCACGTCACAATCTTGTAACAAGGAACTAAAATGACTATGCAAAAAATTATCGAAGATGCCTTTGAAAACCGCCAATCCATATCCCCGAAAACTGTCAGTGCAGAAATAAAGAATGCCATCAGCTCCACCATTGAAGCCCTGGACAGCGGTGAATTGCGTGTGGCTGAACCCGATGCTCAAGGCCATTGGCAGGTAAATGAATGGGCGAAAAAAGCTGTACTTTTGTATTTCAGAACGGAAGACAATCAAATAAAAGAAACTGGTTTCACCCGCTTTTACGATAAAGTCCCTATGAAGTATCAAGATTTTGACGAAGCACGGTTCGCGAAAGAAGGCGTGCGGGTTGTCCCTCCCGCCTGCGTGCGCAAAGGCGCTTATGTGGGAAGCAACACAGTACTAATGCCATCCTATGTCAATATTGGTGCTTACATAGGTAGCGGCACCATGGTGGACACCTGGGCCACAGTGGGTTCCTGTGCGCAAATTGGTAAAAACGTACATCTATCAGGCGGTGCAGGCATTGGAGGCGTGCTGGAACCTTTACAAGCTAACCCTACCATCATCGAAGATAATTGTTTCATCGGCGCACGCTCTGAAATTGTAGAAGGTGTGATTGTAGAACATGGTGCTGTGGTTTCTATGGGTGTTTACATCGGCCAAAGCACCAAAATTTACGATCGCATTAATGATAAAATCATTTATGGCCGCGTGCCAGCGGGCGCTGTTGTAGTGCCAGGGACTCTGCCCAGCAGCGACGGTAAATACGGGCTATACTGTGCGGTAATCGTGAAATACGTGGATGAAAAAACCCGCGCTAAAGTATCTTTAAATGAATTATTGCGTAATGATGATTAACCATGAGTGAAACACTGGAATTAGCCAAAACTTTAATTGCCCGCCCTTCGGTGACGCCGGAAGACAGCGGTTGCCAAGATCTTTTAGCCTCACGCCTTGAACCTTTGGGCTTTCACATTCAACATTTACCCTTTGGCGATGTAAAAAATCTCTTTGCCCGTTACGGTAACGAAGGCCCTTTGTTGATTTTTGTGGGTCACACCGATGTCGTCCCACCCGGCCCGTTGGATCAATGGGCCACAGCTCCCTTTGAACCTGTAATTAAAGGCAATAAACTCTATGGCCGTGGCAGCGCTGATATGAAGGGCAGCGTAGCCGCTATGATCACAGCCTGTGAAAGTTTTGTCAAAGATACCCCCAAGGTTAAAGGTTCCATTGGCATCCTACTCACCAGCGATGAAGAAGGCCCATCCGTTGATGGCATTAAAAAAGTCGCAGCCTATTTCCAACAACAAAATATCAAGGTGAATTATTGCTTGGTAGGTGAACCAACTTGCAGTAAAACGTTTGGCGATACCATTAAAGTGGGACGCCGTGGTTCTTTGAGTGGTGACTTAACCATTCATGGCACCCAGGGCCATATTGCCTATCCCCATTTAGCCCACAATCCTATCCATGTAGCTGCAAGCGCCATTGATGAATTAACTAAGGCTCATTGGGATGATGGTAATACAGACTTTCAACCCACGCAATTTCAAATTTCAAATATTCATGCTGGTACGGGCGCTAACAATGTCATTCCCGGCGACCTATTTTTACAATTCAACTTCCGTTTCAGTACGGAAACCTCAGCGGATCATTTAGTATCTCGCGTACAGAGCATCTTGGACGAACATGAGTTGGATTTTGATATCCAATGGCACCTTTCCGGTGAACCCTATTTAACGCCAAAAGGTGCATTAAGAAAGCTCATGGGTCAAGTAGTAGAAGATGTAACGAATGTGAGCCCCGAATTTTGCACTCGTGGAGGCACTTCAGACGGACGCTTCATTGCACCCTTAGGCACAGAAGTTGTAGAGTTCGGCCCTCTCAATAGCAGCATTCATAAAATAAATGAGTGGGTGCATATAGCGGAGCTGGATCAATTACACAAAGTCTATAAGGTCCTTTTACAGCGACTTTTTTCTTAAGTACCGATTGACCGTTAAGCCACCTTAATAAAAAACCCATCATATAACATAAAAATGATATATAATTGATCTTGCTATGCCAACCATTACTATTTACAAAATTACGCAACCTGTCACCCACGGTGGCTTGTTTCACTGTACTTCACACATTGAAGCTGTAGTTACCGACACCGACTATGATGGTTTTATCTTTGTGCGCAGTTTTAATAACATAGAATGTCAAAGAGGCACCTTTTATCCTGACCATACTATTTATGAGATGGTACAACAAGTGATATTAACCAGCGCGCAACCCATCGATAAATTTATACCCCACATGTGCCGCATTTCAACCTCTTACAATTGTTGCTTTAATAATTGTGCCGATGCTGTCAAAGCCACGCTGTATTATTTTTTCCCTGAAGCCGATACCTATTGGCGTGGTTATTTGATCAAAGGCGGTTATTTTTCTTTGCAACTGGCATTCCTTGCAGCTTCTTATAAATTATCATTTTGGCTGATGCCTCCCACGTTAACCATTTTCCTACTGCAATGGAAATGCATGCCCACACCACCCCTCATGGAAAATCCCATCCACGTGTTTAAAATTGCCGAAGAGATATCTCACAGGCAAAACCCAAGAGGAGTAGAAACGCCTGAAATCCCTGAAGAATTTAGTGATGACTCTGACAGTGAATCTGATTTAGAAACTGGCGACAGCCCGTCCCTATAAAAGCATTGATGAAACCATATCCCATGAATTACCTACAATATGATCATTTTTTAGACCATTTCCATTGATTCCCAGAGCCATCTCCTATATGATTTGACTCCCTTTTGGAGAGGTGTCCGAGTGGGTGAGCGAAGACCGTTTGTCCAGCGGACAAACGCAGCTTTGCGAACGCCCGGCCATGGAAGGCCGGGCCGGGGTTTCTTAATCCCGAAACGCCGCGCCATGGATGGCAGGTATGAAAAAGAATATGCTGCGACAGACTTCACTGGACCAGATATTCGAAATGAGTTTTAGGAGAGGTGTCCGAGTGGCTTAAGGAGCACGCCTGGAAAGTGTGTGTACGTTAATAGCGTACCGAGGGTTCGAATCCCTCCCTCTCCGCCAAAACAGAAAAACCGCCAATTAGGCGGTTTTTTTGTTTTAGCAATGGTGGGATAAGAACCCGAGAAAAGGGTTTGACAAATCGGCAGGACTGCCGATTTGGACGCACGCAGTGCGCCCGCAGGGCGAGGACCAGGGATGGTCCGAGTCAATCCCGACATCGAAGCCAAAATAAAAAACCCCGCCATCGGCGGGTTTTTTGTTTTGATGAATGGTGGGATGAGAACCCGAGGAGAGGGGTTGACAAATCTCACCCTCCCAATGGTTCAGCACCCTCTTCCAAAATATTAAGGTACTGCCGATAAATATATACTTTATCTCTTTGCTTGTGACTGGTTTCTTCAACAATACCCAGCACCACCATTTTCTCTAAAGCATTTCTAGCCGTAGGCGCTGTCATATCTAATGCCTTGGCTAATACAGGCACTGTAACTTGTGGCAACTGTTTCAAGTATTCTAATACCTTCTCACAGGAAAAACGTACGCGGCCTAAATGAGTTAACTTTGAAAAATCACTTTCAAACAGATTGCTAATCTCTTTCGCTGTTTTTACGCCTTGCTTACTAACCTCAATGATACCCTGCAAAAAAAATTCTAACCAGGTTTCCCATGCGCCATGAGTTCTCACTTCCATTAACAATCGGTAATAATCACTACGGTTTTGTTTCAAGTATAAACTGAGATATAAAATAGGCTCATGCAGAAGCCCATCTTTCATCATCAATAAAGTAATAAGTAATCGCCCCAAGCATCCGTTACCATCTAAGAAGGGATGAATCGTCTCAAATTGTACATGAGCCATACCCGCTTTAATCAATATAGGTAAGGTTTCGTCATGCAGAAATTTCTCTAAATTAGAGAGGCAATCCATTAGATGATCAACCGGAGGCGGCACAAACAAGGCATTGCCTGGCCTTGTCCCACCGATCCAGTTTTGCGATTTGCGAAAGTCGCCTGGAAGTTTATCAACACCTCGTCCACCGGAGAGTAACACTGCATGTATTTCTCGTATCAGCCGTAAAGATAATGGAAAGTCATCCTGCAAACGCTTTATGCCGTAATGGATGGCTTTAACATAATTAGAGACCTCTTCTACGTCCTCCAATGATATGTTTGGTTTTTGTTGGTGTTCAAATAACATTAGATCGGAAAAGGAACTTTGCGTACCTTCAATTTGGCTGGACAATAACGCTTCTTTTCGCACATATATGTACATAAATAATGAAGTGTTAGGTATGAAATGAGATAAACTATTAAGCTCAGCTAAGGCTGCTGCAGCTTTTTCTAAAATACTTGATAGGTTTTCTAGTTGGATGGGGGGCTCAGGTGGCAGCATAGGAGGCAGATAAGCCCTATAAGACTCACCAGTGACTTTCTTGGTGATGTATTTTCCTACCCTTGCGCCCATTGCTATCTTTTCCTAAATAAACCCACTAAGAAAAGATAAATTGGGCTTAGGCCCTAACTGTTTGATCTTTGGCTAATGTTCGGAGCGCCGAGGAATTGGCCCAGGAACACTGGTGGATTCTACTTCACCCTGAGCTTCTATCTCATCCCCCAATTCCACGGCCCCTTTCAACGTCTCAAGATTACGACTCAACATTTCCAATTGGGATATCAATGCTTGACGTGCTTGGGGTGACATGGCGTGTAACTTCTCGGGTGTAATAGTCACTGTGGCTGAATCGCGTACTACTTTGTCTGCCACAACTAACGCCTGAGCTAACGCACAACTTTCACTTGATTCGTCACCATTGGCAGCGAACAATGAACCAACTGTTGAGGCCGGGTTATAAGACGGTGGTGCTGTTGGCTTCACCGTTGATTGTATAATAATCCCTGGTCCTGGCGGCGCTGTGGGTTGTGCCTGTTGCTTTCTACACTCATCTTTACTAGTTGAGGCCAATTCAACAGGAGCCCTAATATGCTCTTCTGCCTCCCCTGGCGTCACCATAGTAGAGGACGTTACTTCCATTGCTGCAGAAGAATCATCTGCTGTAGTAATTCCAGGTTTATATTCAGTCATTGTGAAACTCGCAGCAGTTTCCATAGTATCTTCAGCAACTGGAACATCTGGAACAGCTGGAACAGAAACATTGTCTTCCGCGGTTTCACCGCTTTGTGACGCATATGTAGCTTGCTGTTTAAGTCTTAAAATACTTTCTTTAATCTTATCAAGAGATATGTTGGGATGAACACCGTTTGAAACATAACCCCCTTCTTTAAAGGTAAGAGATATATTTTCAACCAACCACTGCAAACGTTCTAACTTAAAGCGAATGTCTTCCGCAGTATCCTCAAATAACCCACTCTCAGCAAAAGTAGCACATTGTTTCATGGATGCTGCAAAGTCACTGGCATAAACATTGTCGCGCATTTTAACTTTAAGATAGTTGTTGAATATATTCTTATCCATAGACAATAAAGCAATATTCACCGTATCTTCTCTGATATATTTTGAAAACCGCTCCGTCAATCCAACTTCCATCCCGCGAACTCTATCCATGTAGGACCTCAATAACTCCGCGGCCTTTAGCCTAACCTGCTCATGTTTAGACTCCATGCCTAATTTGAATAAATTACTCACCTTAGCACGAACTTCAGAGTTATTTTCGTTATAATGACCAAATGATTTTTTATCCCGGGATAACTGCATTAACACCAGGGCATGGGGAGAGCCTTGTCTTACAGCCCATGACAGACAATCACTTTCACCAAAATCACGTAATCCATTGTAGATAAGTCCATCATTACTTTGTTGCATGGAGTCGTTACTTTTAGACGTCCAATCATGCCGCCAATTTGCAACGGCATCAAAAAATCGATATAAAATTTCCCAATCATTCCCTACGCATTGCAAAATAATGCAAATAAAACTCCAGTTACCATGCTCTAGCGCCACATCAAAACAGCTTTTTCCTTTGAGCTCACGTTTCAAAAAATCCAAATGCGGATAATCTGCTTCCAAGAACCACTTGAATTTATCCCGGCTATCTTGATGGGTATTTTCCGCAAAGTAGAATATGATTCTGAAATTGAGCGAATTTAGTCCTTTTGGCATTTCCTTTACAGCTGCAAGAGAACTTTCTCTTATCAATATTCCCATGGCTGTATCACCCTGGGCATTAGGTTGATCGTTATACTTTTCAATAGACTTACCCTGAGCAAAAGCCTGGAATAACGCTTTAGCTTTTTCATCATACTCTCTGTGACAAACAAGATGCAGCGCCGTATTGCCATCCTTGTTTTTAGCACGAGGATAAGGATAACCCACTCTAAGTATGTTTTTCACAAAAGGAACATCGCCGATGGATACAGCCAGGTGTAGCATCGTATTGCCATTTTCATCTACATAACCAAAAATATTTTCAAAACTTTTAGAACGTATAGAAATATCCTTAAAAAGATTTTGGACATTTAAGTGCGTCCCAATCTTGATCTCAAAATATACCTGACTCAAATTTACTGTTTCCAGCAACTCATTAAACCCATCCTTTGTATCTTTTACCTTACCAAGACAGGCTTCAATAAAGGGCCAGTTACCATTCGCTAGAGCCACATCAAAACAGCTTTTTCCTTCGAGCTTACATTTCAAAAAATTCAAATGCGGATATCTTATTCTCAAGAACCACTTGAATTTATCCCCGCTATCTTTATGGGTATTTTCCGCAAAGTAGAATATAATGCTCAAATTGAGAAAATATAGTTCTTTTGGCATTTCCTTTACAGCTGCAAGAGAACTTTCTCTTATCAACATTCCCATGGCTGTATCACCCTGGGCATTAAATTGACCCTTATACTTTTCAATAGACTTACCCTGAGCAAAAGCCTGGAATAACGCTTTAGCTGTATCATCATACTCTCTGTGACAGACAAGATGCAGCGCCGTATCGCCAGCCTTATTTTTAGCACAGGCATCAAATCCTTCTGCAGCAAGCAATAATCTAACTACCTCCACTTGACCCTGTAACACCGCTACGTGCAATGCCGTATTACCCGCATCATCCGTATCATCCCCTACCTTATGATCCAATAATGCTTTAACCGCATCCACATTGCCCACCTGAGCTGCACAATGTAAAGCCCCCCTGAATAGCAGATTGGTATCATTATCATCAATATCCCTTGCGACTATTTCAAATCCAAAATCTTCCTCAAGCTCGATATGGCTCGATAGAGCAGGCATAGCTGCGAGCAACCGGCTAACCACCGGCTCTTGGGGGTAGGCTTGAGCAAAATGAGCTATGAGGCCAAACTGGCCTATTTTCTGATTAAGGATTTCAGGTGACTCCTGTAAAAAGCCTACTACGGCCGCTTCGTCATAGGGTTCTGCTGTGAGTAATTGGGTAAGTGGTCGAACTCGTAGTTCTTGTTGTGATTCTTTGGGCTGTGTTCCTACTCTTTGCATAGCGGCGACCTCATAATTCTAGTAATTATTTAGTATTTTACCCTAACTTGGACAAGAAGGTAACTTTAAAGTCAGACTTTATATTTTTTACGTTAATTATAAGTAAATACATGGGGCGCCTCTAAGGCATTCTGTAAGCCATCCACCCTTGATCTGCCCTAAAGTCTATGTCAGATTGGTCTAATCAATTATATGAGGAACTACCCCATGAGCACGGGTGAACTAATCATCTACACAACGGAAGATGGCTTAGCCAGAATCAACCTAAGGGCTGTGGATGGAACTGTTTGGCTAACGCAGAATGAAATTGCGGATCTTTTTGATAAAGGCCGCTCAACTGTAACTGAGCATATCCAAAATATCTTAAGTGAAGGAGAATTAGATGAAAAAAGAGTTTGTCGGAATTTCCGACGAACTGCAGATGGTCATAAAATGCACAACGTATTGCATTACAATCTAGATATGATTTTAGCCATAGGCTATCGCGTCCGCTCCACTCGGGGCACGCAATTTCGCCGTTGGGCCAATACAGTGCTCAAAGAATATTTGGTCAAAGGCTTTGCCATGAATGACGAGCGCATGAAAGGAGCCGATGATTGGGATTATTTTAATGAATGGTTAGAGCGGATAAGAGATATCCGCACGTCTGAAAAGCGTTTCTATCAACTTGACCTGCCTAAGCACCTATGTCAAATTACACAGACTTTAACAAAGGAATCACAATGCCATGGCCTATATATTAGTTCTGTATTACAGCCGTTACGGCGCGACCAAACAGATGGCTCAATTGGTGGCCCGTGGTGTGGAGCAAGTGAATGGCATGGAAGCGCGGGTGCGCACCGTGCCGGAAATCTCTGCCACCTGTGAAGCCACAGAAAAGGCCATCCCTGATTCCGGTGCCCCCTACGTAACCTTGGAAGACTTAGAAAATTGCGCTGGCTTGGCCCTGGGCAGCCCTACCCGTTTTGGTAACATGGCGGCAGCTTTGAAACATTTCATCGATAGCACCAGCGGTCTATGGCTCTCGGGCAAACTCATCGGCAAACCCGCCAGTGTCTTCACTTCCACATCTAGTTTGCATGGCGGGCAAGAAACCACTTTGGTTTCCATGATGATGCCTTTATTGCACCAAGGTTTTATGATTTTGGGTCTACCCTATTCTGAAACGGATTTATTAACCACCACCACCGGTGGCACACCCTATGGTGCTAGCCACTTAGCAGGTAATAAAAGTAAAAATCCCGTTAGTGACGAGGAAGGTCGTTTGTGTATCGCTGTAGGTAAACGTTTGGCTGAAACAGCCTTAAAGTTACAGAGTTAATATTTATGAAAAGAATACTATGCCTAGCTACTTTGTTGGGGTGTCTATTACCCTTCTCAGTCTTGGCTGATACGATAATCTATTCCGTTAAAACGCCGACTAAAGCTTTAGGCAAAATTAATTTTAAAGAAACCCTGCATGGTGTGGTGCTCACCCCTACTCTTAAAGGTTTATCCCCAGGCATGCATGGTGTGGAACTGCGTCCGGGCACCAGTTGCGACTCTCAATTTCTCACCCCGACCAAGAACCCCTATCAACAACCTTTAAAAAGCAAATCAGTCACCAGCTTGAGCATGACAGGAGGCAACAAGACTCCAGCCTCTCTACCTAAAGGTATTTTGCCACCCTTATTTGTCAATCAACAAGGCCAAGCCCAATCGGCTATCTTATTAGAGAAAGCCTCTATGCAAGCCGTGCATAAACACATTTTATTGATTTATCCCAGCCAACAGGCACAGCCTTACTTGCTGCATCCTTTTTATGGTGGTCCCATTGAAGCTTGTGGCGTAGTTAATTAATTTTTTTTAGGCAAAAAAAAGGTTCCGAGCGAGTAGGATTGCCGGAACCTATATATAAACTGGTGTAACAGTGTTAGTGTAACAGACCTGGGCAATGCCGCTCGTCCTTGTGACACTTTACTCATCCGTAAGCAAAGTACGTCAGCTTACTTGCTGAGCATTACCCAATGCCTATGTACAGAGAACAATTTACAGGAGCTTTTTTTTCAGGTCTGTAAGCATTTTCTTATTATCCCCACCTATTTAGGCCCATCTCTTTGAGCTGCTTCTATATCATTCAAGCAATCCCTTAGAAGCATTAGATATTCAAGGTTTTTTTAATGAAGGGGATGGTAATGGGGCGTTTAGCCTCAAGGGAAGCTTGATCCAGATTGTTCAGATGCATCATCAAAGACGTCATATCACGATGACAGCGACGAATTAAAAAGCCGGCAGCCTCTTCTTCTAATGTCATACCTAAATTGCGCGCATGGGATTGCAAAGCATGCATCTTAGCTTCGTCATCCAAAGGGTGCACTGAATACACCAAACTACCCCGTAGACGGGATTGAAGATCCGGCAACGCAAGGGGTAATTCGTTTATGCCCACGCTGCTGGCCATAAAAAGCATTTTGCCCTGATCACGTAAGCGGTTAAATAAATGAAATAAGGCCTCTTCCCAGAGAGGGTTACCGGCTATAACATCAATGTCATCCAAGCAAATGACGTCTAAATTTTCTAAATCATTAAAGGCTTCTACGCTAAAATTTTGCAATTCTGCCATAGGCAAATAACAACTTTGTAAGCCACGGCTATGGGCATAGTGACAAGCCCCTTGCAAAAGATGACTCTTGCCGACCCCTTTCTCAGCGTAAAATAAAAGACTACAAGCTTCTGGATTATTCATGGCTTGTTTTAAGTTAGCAATTAAGGCCTCATTGGAACCTTTAATAAAATTATCTAAGGTCACCTCATCACACATGGTTAAACCCAACAATAATTGTTGCGTCATAAAGCAGACCCCGAATCATTGTACAGTTCACTATGCATGTAGCTATTTTTCACATAGCGCAAACAAACAAGAACCACCGCGGCTACGGGCAAAGCTAATAAGATACCTACAAAACCAAACATCACACCACCGGCCATAATGGAGAAAATCACCGCCACGGGGTGCAAACCAATACGGTCCCCCACTAACCAAGGCGTTAAAACCATGGATTCAGCCATTTGACCTGCAGCAAAAACAATAACCACATAAACTAAATGCAGGACATCATGGTATTGCACCAAGCTGGCAATAATGGCCATGGCAATCCCCACAATAAACCCTAAATAAGGTACCACACTGGCTAAACCTGCTGACATACCGATGAGAACGGCTGTATCCAAGCCAACCATGGAAAGTCCCAAGGCATAAATAATCCCTAATGAAAGCATTACCAATAATTGGCCCCGCAAAAAGGCACCTAAAACTTCATCACATTCACCATAGAGTTTCACTAAAGTAGGTTCCACATGGCGAGGCAACAAAGAATGGATACCATCGACGACTTTGTCCCAATCACGCAACAAATAGAAAGTCACCACCGGAACTAAAACTAAATTCACTAAAAATCCTACTAAGGCTAAACTGGATTGAGTGATGGCATGTGCAATATGGGCCAAAAAATTCCCCGTTTGCGGCATATTATCTGAAGCCATGGATTTAAGGCTTTGCAAATCCAGTTGTGACAAATCCAAACCAAACTGGCTCTGCAACCAAGGTAACAAACTATTTTCCAACCATAGCAATAACTTAGGTAACATCGTTAGAAGTAATTGAACTTGTGTTTGTATAAGGGGGATGAGCAATAAAAAGAGCAGCGCGATAATCAACAGTATTATTATGAAAACTACAATGGCCGCTAAGGTTCTTGGGACTTTCCAAGAAACCAAACGCTTAACTAGAGGATCGCCTAAATAAGCCAGGATGAACGCAATAAGAAAAGGTGAGAGTATAGGTTCTAAAACGTAAATAGCCAATAACAATAAAACTGAAAGACCTAGAAACACTGCCCAGCGTTGATTACTGCTCACCGTGCTCTCCTCGTTGTGTATAAGCGCGATACCCCCAGGTAGAAACATAAGAGATGCCTGAAATGATCGTCGTTAAGAATACAGCCATAATTAAGGCATCAATTAATAATGCCGGCAAGGGGACAAAAGCCAAAGAACCCAGCAAAAGCACCACTAATAGAATTTGTAAGAAGGTGTTGAGCTTACTGATGAGCGAAGGATAATACTCAACTCGTCCAATCCACACTTGAAAAAAGATGGCCCCGAACACAATAACAATATCACGGGCGAAAACTATAGCCATCAGCCAATAAGAAATAGCTCCCACAACGGCTAAGCCAACAAAACTAATGTTTATTAATAGTTTATCCGCTAAAGGATCAATAATGGAACCTAAGCGGCTGGTCCATTGATGGCGGCGAGCCAAATAACCATCTAAGGCATCGGTAAAGCCTGCCACAACAAAAATACTCAATGCCCATTTAAAATGATGGTTCATTAAACATAAAATAAAAGGCAATATGAGCAGTAATCGAAAAATAGTCAATAAATTTGGAATGCTACGTTTTGTTAATAGACCCATTGATAGGATAACCCCACATTATTATCTACGGCTGCCTGAGTGGGCAATAATTTATGATCCAAAGCCACGGCTTGTGTTAATGTATCTAAAGTGCCTTCGTAATCCAGAGAAAAAGTCACAGCATCGGGGTCCATCTGCATTACATTAACGGACGTTACTGGTGCTAGTTTTTTCAAATAAGCTTGTACTTCTGCAAATTGCTTTAAGCCTGAAACATTGCTAACGGTTATGTTGGTTTGACTCTGTTGACCGGTGCCTTGCATTACCGCATAACGCGTGGAAAGATTATTAGTTAAGTTATCCATGGCTTGAGTTACCACGCTTACATCATCTTTACCCTGAGTCGTCCAAGAAAACTCTTGCCCTTGAGAAATAAGGTGCCATTGTCCGATCCATTGTTGTGGGCCTTGTTGTTGCAAAGAACCCATCAAGATAGCATCACTGCCATAGCGTTGTGACGCTTGCATAACTGGCATGGCTTGATCATCAATAATATCATTCATGGTAACGCTATTGATATCGGTTAAATCCATCATGGGTAACATGAGAGGAATGCCACGTTGCTCAGCCAGTTTTTTAAATAATTCTGGAACTGGTCCTTCATCACTATTACTGACAATGGTAGGCTGAGAATCATCTTGCAAAGCTAACCACATGACGACTAAAGGCCGATTATTTCCCCACAGGGCAACACCCGCTTGATCTAAGAGTGATTGCACGGCATCAGGCTCAAACTGAACTTGCAACATGAGTGTAGGCATAGGCGGCATTGTGGTTTTGTCTTCTACGGTTTGATAACCATATTGCTGCACGTAGTTACTGGCCTTAGGCAATTGCTGTTTGATGATAGGGTTACCCACCACTTGTAAATTACCGGTGGCTTTAATAAGTACTTGCTCAAGGGCTTGTTCATAGGCCTTCGCGCGCAATGAAGCCTGCTGGGACTTTATGGGTACCGATGCCGTATACAAGCCCATCACATCTAAGCCATAGCTAGAGGAAAAAATACAAAGCGCCACCCATAGTAAAGCGGCATATTGTAAAAGGCGTTTTGCACAAAAAACCATCAGGTCACCAGGATAATAAAACTCTGATTGATTTTAGCGTTGTTGGGCCCATCCGCCAAGCCCTAGAGATAATTTAGCGGCTACTTCTCTAGCAGACTGCGCAACATCCAAGCGGTTTTTTCATGCACCGTCATACGCTGAGTCAATATATCCGCACTGACTTCATCTCCAGCCTCTTCTACCAAAGGAAAGAGTGAGCGCGCAGTGCTCACAACAGCCTCATGGGCCACCACCAACTGCTCAACCATGTTACTAGCATTAGGCACAGTGGTTTCTTCTTCAATGCTGGTGAGTGCTGCAAATTGGCTATAACTGCCCGGTGCGGGGAAACCGAGAGCCCGAATGCGTTCGGCAATCTCATCCACAGCCGTGGCTAATTCCGTGTAGTGGACTTCAAACATTTCATGTAATGAGGTGAACATTGGCCCCGTCACATTCCAGTGGAAATTATGTGTCTTTAAGTACAAAGTATAACTATCCGCCAACAACTTGGATAATCCTTGAGCTATCTGTTCCCTGTGGCTTTCATTGATACCGATTTCGATTTTCATAGCAATCTCCTAGTAACCTGTTGATTTCACTTAGGTAATGATATCACCTAACTCATACTTAGAGTCTAATCGATTTATTGCGATAGGTAAAATATATTATTTTTATCGTGTTGATAAATCATAATTATCACAGTAAAGGTAGAAATAAAACCGCACAGGCGAACCTATGTTACAATTCTCTTTTTTTAGAAAAAGCGAAAAAACATGGGAAGAAGAGGCAAGAAGCCAATTTCTAAAGAGCCGATTGAAGTCACCATTAAATCCCTCAGCCATGAAGGACGGGGAGTCGCTCAAGTGGATGGCAAAACCACGTTTGTTTTTGGAGCCCTCCCCGGTGAAAAAGTCAGCATGGTATATACGGCCGTGAACCGGCAGTTTGATGAAGGGGCAATGGTAGAAGTGCACGAAGCATCCCCTCTGCGCGTACCAGCAAAGTGCGAGCACTTCGGTCTATGTGGTGGTTGCAGTTTGCAACATTTAGCCCCCGATGAACAAATCAAACATAAACAAGCCGTTTTGCTGGAACAATTACAACATTTTGGCAGTATTATCCCCCAAGAAATATTACCCCCTATTACAGGCCCACTTTGGGGTTATCGCCACAAGGCTCGTCTCGGCGCAAAACATGTTTTTAAAAAAGAAAAGGTTTTAGTGGGTTTTCGTGAACGGCAAAGTCGCTATATTGCTGATTTAAGTCATTGTCATGTCTTGCATCCTAGCATTGGCACTCTCTTACCACAGCTGAGCCAATTGATTGAAGGCATGAGTTGTTCCGACGCCATCCCTCAAATGGAAGTGGCTATCGGTGAAGAAGATCCTATTTTAATTTTCCGTCATCTCTCAGAATTGACTGAACAAGATAAACAAGCCTTCATAGATTTTTCTAGGGCCCACAGCATACAAATCTACCTGCAACCAAAGGGCATGGATAGCGTGCATCGGCTGTGGCCTGAAACAGGAGCAGAAGAACTTTCTTATAAACTGCCCCACTACGATTTAACCTTATACTTCAAACCCACGGATTTTACTCAAGTGAATCCCGCCATCAATGAATCTATGATTAAGCAAGCCTTACAATTATTGGACCCCCAACCTAAGGATCACATCCTAGATTTATTTTGCGGCTTAGGTAATTTCAGTTTGCCCATTGCAAAACAGTGTGAACAATTGATAGGTGTGGAAGGCGACCCACAAATGACACAACGGGCGACGGATAATGCTAAGCGCAATGACATTCATAATACAGCCTTTTATCCCTTTGATTTAACAAAAGATCTTACAAAAGAATCCTGGTGGCAACAAAAGTTTGATAAACTATTAATAGATCCACCGCGTAGTGGCGCCCTGGAATTGTTGCAACAAATGCAAAATTCCCAAGTCAACACCATTGTCTATGTATCTTGTAACCCTGCTACCTTGGCAAGAGATGCAGGCTACTTAGTTAATGACCTAGGGTATACTTTGCAATCCTGTGGCGTCATGGACATGTTTCCCCATACCAGTCATGTGGAATCCATGGCTTTATTCAAACGATAGGAACCCAACATGGTAAAGCTCAAAGAAGCCGAACATATGCAAGCCGATGGCACCATTGATTTAGATGCTTGGATTTCTCATATTATGCAGCATCGCAACCCTTCTGATGCTAAAGCTTTCCGTAATGCTTGCACCCTCAGCCAATTAGCTGGTGGTGATGAATATACCTTATCTGGCGAGACTTGTTTGCAACAGGGTTTGCATATGGCCGAAATCCTAGTGGATTTGAATATGGATGTGGAATCCATCAGTGCGGCTATTTTATATCATTCTGTTCAATACGCTGAATTAAACTACGAAGATATCGCCGAACATGTGGGGCAACGAGTAGCTGACTTGGTGGAAGGTGTGGAACAGATGCAAGCCATTAGCACTCTTCATAGTGGCGACATTAGACCCAATAAATTAAAAACTGATAATTTGCGTAAAATGCTTTTGGCCATGATCGATGATGTGCGTGTGGTTTTTATCAAATTAGCTGAACGGGCATGCTTATTACGCTTCGCAAAAAATTTACCTAAATCCCAAGCCAAACTCATTGCCGATGAAGTCACTGAAATCTACGCTCCGCTAGCAAACCGTCTGGGCATAGGTCAATTGAAATGGGAACTGGAAGATTTAGCTTTTCGTATCTTACATCCTGACACATACAAAGAAATTGCCAGTCAATTGGATTCCAAGCGCATTGATCGTGAAAAATATGTCAAAGCCATGGTAGAAAAGTTAGAACATCTGACTCACGACATGGATGTTAAGGGTGCTATAGTCACGGGCCGAGTTAAACATATCTTTAGCATCTACCGAAAAATGCAACGTAAAAATGTCGATTTTGATCAAATCTTTGATGTAACTGCAGTGCGGGTTTTATGTGATGATATTGAAGGTTGCTATAAAGTGTTAAGTGCAGTACATAGTGCCTGGGACCATCACCCTGAAGAATTTGACGACTATATCAATAGCCCAAAGCCCAATGGCTATCAATCCATACATACTGCTGTCGTGGGGCCCGAAGATAAAAATGTCGAAGTACAAATTCGTACCTTCCAAATGCATGAAGAATCGGAATTGGGTGTGGCCGCCCATTGGAAGTATAAAGAGGGCGCAGGTACAGGTGCCGATTACGAAGATAAAATTGCACTATTACGTCAAGTATTGGATTGGCAAGAAGAACTATCAGAAAGCGACGAAACCCTACAACAAGCCCACAAACAAATTTTTAGTGACCGCATTTATGTATTTACGCCCAATGGTGATATTATGGATTTACCCACGGGTTCTACGCCATTAGATTTCGCCTATCATGTGCATAGTGAAGTGGGCAATCGTTGTCGTGGCGCTAAGGCAAACGGGCATATCGTGCCTTTAACTTACCAATTACAAACAGGCGAACGAGTTGAAATCCTCACAGCTAAACAACCCAGTCCCAGTCGTGATTGGTTAAATCCTCATTCAGGTTATTTAAAAACATCCCGAGCTAAAGCCAAGGTCCATCATTGGTTTAAACAACAAGATCACGATCGTAATCTTTCAGAAGGCCAACATGCCCTTGATAGAGAATTGAAACGCCTTAATTTGAAACCCGTAAATTACGATAAACTGGCACCACAATTGAATTATAAAAATCGTGATGACTTGCTAGCCGCTTTAGGCGGTGGCGATATACGTATGGCGCAAATCATCAACCCCATTCAAGCACTGCAAAATGTCACCGAAGTAGAAAAGCCCACCATCAGTGCTGTGGCGAAAAAGATTGCGGCCAAAGGCGGATCTACGGATGTCACCATCCAGGGCGTAGATAATTTGTTAACTAGCATTGCACGCTGTTGTAAACCCGTACCGGGCGACGCCATCATTGGTTTTATTACCACCGGCCGCGGTGTCACCATCCATCATGAAAACTGTAATAACGTCAAACAAATCCGCAAAGAAACACCCGATCGCGTGATCGATGTCAGTTGGGGCGATAATTTGAAGCAAGCCTATCCCGTGGATATATACATCTATGCGGAAGATAGGCCGGGGTTATTAAAAGATATTTCCCTACTCTTGTTGGCAGAAAAAATGAACATCTTAGGCTTACAAACCACACCGTCCAAAGCGGAAGAAGATGCTTTTGTTACATTAACCGTTGAAATCACCAGCTTAACCACTCTAAAGAAAATTTTAGAACGACTAAAACAATTGCCTTCAGTCAATGATGTGTTACGACAGCGTACAAAATAAGGATTGACCCTATGGAATTCATGCATGCCTTATTAAAACAAATGGCTCAATTGCGGGATCTCAATACCGGATGCCCCTGGTGTTTGCGTCAAGATTTTTCAAGCCTAACCCCACACACCATAGAAGAAGCTTATGAAGTCACCACTGCAGTGGAAGATGAGGATTTCGTAAAATTAAAAGATGAACTAGGCGATCTACTTTTTCAAATTGTATTTTACGCTCAGCTAGCCGAAGAAAAAGGTTATTTTAAATTCGACGATGTGGCTAAAGCCATGTTAGATAAAAATCAACGCCGCGGTTTTAAAACCCGTAAAGCCAGCGAACATGCCGCCGAAGATGCCCATGAACATTGGGACCGCATAAAACGCCAAGAAACCCCGAATCAAGCCAGCGTCTTAGAAGGCATCACTCATACTCTGCCCGCCATACAGCAGGCCCACAACATACAACGCAAAGCTGCACGTGTGGGATTTGATTGGCCTGACGCCAAACCTGTATTTCGTAAGGTCCGAGAAGAAATCACTGAATTAGAAGAAGAATATGCCAACCCCCATGATGAAGAGCGTTTGAAAGATGAATTGGGCGATGTGCTCTTCAGCGTGGTTAACTTATCTCGCCATTTAAACCAAGACCCAGAACAAGCTTTGCGTTTTTCCAATAAAAAATTCATTCGACGTTTTCAATGTTTGGAAAACATGCTACAAGAACAAGGTGATACCTTGGAGAATAAAACTTTGGCTGAGCTAGAAACCCTGTGGCAACAGGCCAAAGTAAAAATAGGGTAAAGATGTATTGCCCCAACTTTCAAAGGTGATATAATTATAACCATATAATAAGTCGAGTAATCACCATGCAAAGAAGAATCACTAACGCACGTCGTAAAAGGCCAACTGTAGCAACCACTGATCGCACCACCACTAAACCTTCAACCACTGAAGTCTCTGAAAAAGCCATCCGCCAGTTTATCGAGCACTATCCAGCGCACATAAAAAAACATAGCTTTATAGAAACAGTACTGAGTAAAATTGAAAACATGCCGCCTCTCACGTTCATGAATAAAATACACAGTCATATGTATTTATCAGTATTGCATTATGCTCTCGGACTAGGCTACAAGGCACAGAAGGCATACTCCAACGCTATGCAGCATTTCAACCAAGCCAAACTATTTCACGCTACTATTGGCGGCTCCTTTGACAAAATCCACTCAAATTCATGGGTTAGTCAACACTACTACAGTAAACAAAAAACCCACCGCAGAGCTAGAGAATTTGATAGAGTTTTCCAACATCTTACTATTGAACAGATAGTAAAAGAATACTGTGATTGCAGAGAGGGCTTTTTCCGAAAAAATCCCATCACTATAAAAAAGTCCCAGAGACAAGATATCGAAAAACTTAGAAGCAAGCCCGACTTACTTTTCCAAGTCGCTAAAACATTTACTATAGCCATGTTAGGCAATACTGGGAATGAGGAAGTAATAAACTGCGTCTTGCCCAAGATTATAGGATCACACCTAGGTACAAGATATATAAAATATACTAGTATAATTCGTCAGCTGATTGAAACAAGTCCCTACACGGAAAGTTATTATATTTTCAAGTTATCAGCCAATGAAACCAATAGAAATCCCTTTCTTTCACTCTTGCCCGATAATGTGGGCTTGAAACGTAATTTTGACGCCGCATTCACAAAGAAAATTACTACTGATACCTTTCAACTCATCATGCGCATATGTCTATTTATTATCTTCCTGCTACTTTCAAGCATAGATTATTACTTTGATTTATCAATGAAAGTTGGATTTCCCTTTCTCACTCCTCTGCTCTGGTTACTGGCTGTTGTTTCATTGCTGTGGTTACTAATTAAATTTCTCAACATGCATTTATCCAACGCAGGCCAAGAATATTCCCTTGCGCTGCATATGGAAAATCACGAACTTGACCTTAACCTGGGAATAAATGCATCCCTACGTGTGGAATTTATCACTAATCAACCAAAAACCCACCCGATAACAAAGGGCGAAGAAGAATGCCTGAGTGAAACTGAAGAACCAAAAACCTGCCGGGTCATCATGACCTTTGAAACTGCTGAAACCTATGTGCCGACACAAAGAAGAGATAAGGTTAAAACCAAAGGGGAAGCGAATCCTGCTAAGGTCAAGGCTCGTACCTTCGACAAGCCTGAAGTATCTAGCGTTCAACAACAGTTAGATACTCATCTGCCTGGTGTGGCAGAAGATGAGCTGCATCACCTTGAAAATAGTACCCGCAGTGAAATGCTGTTTATTCCCGACAGATTTATAAATGATTATGGCATCGGCGACAGACGCCTGACTTTCTTAGCTAAAGACGGTGACTGGAATGGATTAAAACCCATCCACATTCCAGGCCATGATGGCATAGCACAGGTTCATATCGCCGGACAAGATATATCAATAAAAATTACCCATGAATTAAAACTTGCAGGTACAGGCAATGATGCGCAGCGACTCTTCTGTGGTTTGATTCCCGGGACACAAATCTACATGGGTCTTATTCATTTGGAAAAAGGCTTACATAAAAGCTGGAAACCTTTAGAAACCGCTATCAAGCAATCCAACATCACACCCATTGAAATCAATCTGCCGGATCGTCGAATGGAATTGCGATAAGCAGTTCCAATTTTTCGGCCTATCCCCCTTAGGGGAAACGCTTATTTGGACTGGACCCCGGCTTTCGCCGGGGTGACGGGCCTTCGCACGGCTTGATGCAATTACTCCGTCTTTCCGCGGCTTGACCGCGGCCTGTCCCCTGAAGGGAGATCCAGAGCTGAGTAGAACGTTGCTATGATGGGAATGCCACGAAAAGAAATTAATGTTTCGTCCCGCGGTATTTGATGACGATCAAATCGTATTGCTTATAAAAGTGGGCTTGCAAAGGATAGTTGGCTAAAAGCACCATAAAAAGATCATTCAAATTATCGGCAGAAATGGTCTCTGTTTTTGGCCATTGGAAATCTTTTACGGGGGACCAAACCAAGCGCCCCCAATTGTATTGCGCTGCCAGACGATTCAAATTACCTTGCAGTGAACCTTGCTTCATCAAAATTTTGTAGGGACCGTGATGTTGACCATAACCTGCCTTATCTTCTTTGGCATGATAAGAAAAACTGACATTATCGGGTGACACACCCATAGGCGTTTCCGCGGTATAGAATCCCCCATAGCTTGCACTGGCAGTAAGGACCATAAAAAGGCCTAAGAAAAGACTAGTTAGGGCTTTGTAATAAGGCATGGGGCTCTCATAGTTTATATGTTCACACACTGTTCAGAGTATACGAATTGCATGGGTAAAATCAAGACCCAAAGGCCTTATTCTGAACCCTTGGCATGGCGCCATGAGTTTGCTAGTATGGCGACATCCATAGGGAATAAAGGGCATCAGCCCTGAGTATTGGCTTTCACCCATCTCGTCGGTGAAAAAGGAGGATCCGCCATGTCACAAGATAAAGCAATTGATTGGGAATTAGGCACTAAGTTAGCAGGTGGCAAGGAAGAACTTGCACGGCAAATGATTGAACTACTAGCTCAAGAATTACCCGAAACGCGCATTGAATTAAGTCAACTCTTTCAACAGCGGGATTTTGATAACCTGCAAAAAGCCGTGCATAAATTGCATGGGGGCACTTGCTATTGTGGCGTCCCCTTTTTGAAAAAAGCGGCAAAAACCTTTGAAGATAGCTTGCGCGCAGAGGAACAAGAAAAATTCCCGACACAATTCCAACATTTATTGGATGAAATTGACCGCGTGATGGGTGAGTTTGCTCAATTAACTCATTAATCAATTCCGTGGTTCTAGCTTTGCAGCCTGTTCTCTGAGAGGAGACTTTCTAACAACCTTCTTCGTCTTCCTGGAATTTTGTGCAGCATTTCCTACGTCATCCCGGCATTTTACATTGGTCCTTCGCAGAAGGACCGTAAAATATCCGGGATCCATAGAAATATTCTGCTCAGTATGGATTCCCGCCTTCGCGGGAATGACGTTAGGGTATGCGGGAATGACGTTAGGGTACGAGGGAATGACGTTGAGGTATCGTTACGTCATCCCGGAATTTTACATTGGTCCTTCGCAGAAGGACCGTAAAATATCCGGGATCCATAGAAATATTCTGCTCA
>JAJFKN010000017.1 GCA_021773195.1 Gammaproteobacteria bacterium
GGACCAACGGATTATGAGTCCGGTGCTCTAACCAACTGAGCTATGGGCCCGTATAAACGGTTGGGGTTGTTGGCATTACGGCTTAACATAGCGCCAACTGCCCTTAGTATACCAAGTTATTCCTCTAAGTCTAAGAAACTACGTAACTGTTCTGAGCGGCTGGGGTGACGCAGTTTACGTAGGGCTTTGGCTTCAATTTGTCGGATCCGCTCACGGGTGACGTCAAACTGTTTGCCCACTTCTTCTAGCGTGTGATCCGTATTCATATCGATACCAAAACGCATTCGCAGGACTTTGGCTTCCCGTGGTGTTAGGGAAGATAAAATCATGCTGGTGGCTTCTTTCAAACCTTCGTCTGTAGCGGCATCGATAGGAGAATCGTTATTTACATCTTCAATAAAGTCACCTAAGTGGGAATCTTCATCATCGCCGATAGGGGTTTCCATGGAAATGGGTTCCTTGGCAATTTTCAATACTTTACGTACTTTATCTTCTGGCATTTCCATGCGTATAGCTAATTCTTCAGGGCTGGGTTCTTGTCCCGTTTCCTGCAGGATTTGGCGTGACACCCGATTGAGTTTATTGATGGTTTCAATCATGTGCACAGGAATACGAATGGTGCGCGCTTGATCAGCAATGGAACGTGTAATAGCTTGCCGAATCCACCAAGTAGCGTAGGTTGAAAACTTGTAACCGCGACGGTATTCAAATTTATCCACGGCTTTCATCAGGCCGATGTTGCCTTCTTGAATTAAATCTAAGAATTGCAATCCACGATTGGTGTATTTCTTGGCGATGGAAATCACTAAACGCAAGTTGGCTTCTACCATTTCTTTTTTCGCACGGCGAGCTTTGGCTTCACCGATGGACATTTGACGGTTGATGTCTTTGATTTCTGACATGGTCAGAGAATAATGTTGCTCGATATCTATTATTTTCTTTTGTGCACGGAGGATGTCATTTTTGTAAAGGGCTACTGCCTCAGTGTAATCTTTCTTGCCTTTGGATAAACTGTCTATCCAAGTTATGTCTGTTTCATTGCCTGGGAATGAAGACGTAAAGTCTTTACGTGGCATGTACATTTTCTTCAAACAAATGTCACGCACGATACGTTCTTGTATTCGGACTTGTTGCAGAATATTACGCATTTTACGGGTTAATTGTTCAAACTGGCGTGGGACCAATTTGAAATCCATAAAGATTTCAGCTAATTTCTTTTGGTGTTTTTTCGTATTACGATTGCCGGGGCCATATTTTTCTAGGCATTCTAAGACTTTTTTGTGGGCTTTGGCTAACTCACCAAAGCGTTGGCGAGCGATTTCTGGATCAGGGCCGGATTCCACAATAGTATCATCACTGGTGGTACTTTCGCTGGCTCCTGCGGTGGTAGTGCTATCACTGGCTTCTGTACCCTCATCGCCAGCTTCATCTTCGGCTTTGGCCGGTGATGCTGCTACTGGTGCAACCACTGGAGCTGCTACACGAGGCACAGCAGGCATAATATCATCGCTGGTATAACCGCTTAACAAGTCGCTGAGGCGATAATCGCCCTTTTCTATGGAATCGTAGGCTTCTAATACACTACGAATCACATGGGGATAAGTGGATAGGGCCGACATGACTTGGCGGATCCCTTCCTCAATGCGTTTAGCGATGTCGATTTCGCCCTGGCGCGTTAATAGTTCCACGGTACCCATTTCACGCATGTACATACGTACAGGGTCGGTGGTACGCCCAAATTCAGCGTCAGTGGTAGCTAAAGCTGCTGCGGCTTCTTCCATGGCGGCTTCCGCTTCTTCTTCATCTGGCGTGTTCTCTGATGCCAATAAGAGGGTATCCGCATCGGGGGGAGACTCGTAGACTGAGATGGCCATATCATTTAGCATCCCGATAATATCTTCAATACGTTCGGGATCCACGAGATCGGGGGGCAACAGATCATTGACGTCAGCGTAGGTAAGGTAGCCCTTCTCTTTGCCTTGTTCAATGAGTGATTTTAACCGCGACTGCTGGTTTTGTTGGTCCATGTGCTCAAGCCTGTTTTAATAATATACAATGTTGGAATAGCCGATCATTATAATCGCTACTGACCTTTGGGTCCACAAAAGTCAACGGGAAATTTTCTGTTGATTGATAAGATCTTGCAGATGTTTTCGCTGACTGTCATCCAACTCCCCACTGCTGGCACGCCCAAGCAAGGTTTCAATTTCTTGCTTACGTGCCAAATTATAATACCGTTCCATGGTTTCGTTGAATTCAGCGGCAATCCCTGCCGGTGGTAGGACGCTTTGACGGCTCAGGGCCTGGGTTAATATTTCTAGCTCAGGCTTGTTTCTGTAACGTTCCAATAGCGTTCCCGTAGTAAGATTAGGTTCTCTTTGTAGTATTTCAAGCAAATCCAACAATAAAGTGATCTGAGGTTCTTGTAATGCCCTAAGGCTGCCCAAATCGTCTACGGATTGAGCCAATTCAGGGTGAGCCAAGAGATAATTGATTAGGGGCATCTTGGTTTTGCCCGTCTCTTTTGGCGCATTGGTTGCTGATGTTTGTTCCGGACTCTTTTTGACCATTTCTCGCAGTTGTTCCAAAGTGAGTCGTAAATGATCAGCCAAGCGCTCTAGCATCATTTTATGCAATAAACCTTTTGGCAACTGTTCCAGTAGTGGCAGAGCTCGATGCGCATAGCGGGCTTTCTCATCTAAGCTACCGGCAGGCAATTCTTGGCTTATACGTTTAAAAAAGAAATCCGATAGGGGAATGGCATTAATGATGGCTTGTTGCCAAGCAGCTTCGCCCTGTTCCCTTAAATAACTGTCGGGGTCGTGCTTTTCGGGTAACAATAAAAATTTGATTTGGTGATTGTCTTGAGCCAAGGGCAAAGCCATTTCTAAGGCGCGCCAGGCAGCCTGTTGGCCGGCATTGTCACCATCAAAGCAAAAGATGACTTGATCCGTATAACGAAACAGCCGTTCTATATGGCGCTTTGAGGTGGCGGTGCCTAAAGTGGCGACAGCTTGAGGAAAGCCAAATTGTGCCAGGGCAATGACATCCATATAGCCTTCCACAATCAAGGCATATTCAGGGCGATTTTTTGTTTGTAGCCATTCATATAAGCCATAAAGTTCACTGCCTTTATGAAAAATCGGTGTCTCGGGTGAATTCAGGTACTTGGGTGTGTCATCACCTAAGACGCGTCCACCAAATCCAATCACACGCCCACGGTGATCACGAATGGGGAAGACAATGCGATCACGAAATCTATCGTAACTGCGGTTTTGATTTTTTGTGATGGTTAAGCCGCATTCCAGTAATTGTTTTTGTAATTGGGCTGAATCCCCAAGAGCAGGGGCTAAATTTTCCCAGCCCGGTGGTGCGTAACCCAAGCGAAAAGCCTTCGCCACTTCGCCTGTGAGGCCTCGTCGTTGCAAATAATCCCGGGCTTTTATGGCATCGGGATGGTGTTTTAATTGATGTTGATAAAACTTACACGCTTCATCCATGAGTGGGAAGAGATCCTGTTGCGGGCGTTGAGCACGTTGCTGTTCCATTTCGCGCGGGATTTCTAAGCCTTGTTGCTTGGCTAAATGTTCCAACGCTTCGACAAAATCCATGTGATCGAATTCCATCAAAAAACTGATGGCATTGCCACTGGCGCTGCAGCCAAAACAATAATAAAACTGTTTCGGTTGACTGACACTAAAAGAAGGGGTTTTTTCGTTATGAAAGGGGCAACAGGCAGAATAATTATTACCGGTTCGTTTTAGTGGCACGCGGCTATGGATCAATTCCACGATATCCGTGCGGGACAAAACGTCGTCGATGAAGGGGCGAGGGATGCGACCTGCCATGAGAAAGGTTACCCGCCTAAGCGTTCTTTAATGAATTTGCTCACGTCGGACATGTCGGCGCGGCCCTGAATTTTGGGTTTCAGCTGACCCATGACTTTACCCATATCGCGCATTCCTTCTGCGCCAGTTTGTTTGATGGCATCATCAATGAGTTGAGTCAATGCTTCCTGTGTAAGAGGGGTTGGTAAGAAGGTTTGGATGAGCTCAATTTCGTAGGATTCTTGATCGGCCAATTCTTGGCGTCCGGCTTCTAGATATTGAGTCAAAGAATCTTTACGTTGTTTGCGCATTTTTTCTAAGATAACCAAGACATGGTCATCTTCAAGCATGATGCGGTCATCCACTTCTTTTTGTTTGATGGCGGCCATGATCAAACGAATGGCGCCCAGGCGTTGTTTATCCTTGGCGCGCATGGCTTCGATCATTTGTTGCTGGATATGTTCCTTTAGGCTTTCAGCCATGGTACTGCCTCCAGGCTAGTGGTAGGTACGTTTTGGTTTCTTCTTCAAGCGGATGGGCATACCACGGGAATCCAAACGAGGATTTTCCCTTTGTTCGCGCTTTTTATGGCGCTTTTCAGCAGCGGATGCTTTGCGCTTACGTACAGCCGTGGGTTTTTCATAGAATTCACGACGACGGACTTCAGATAAATTGCCAGATTTTTCACAGCCACGCTTGAAACGACGCAATGCGGTTTCAAAAGGTTCGTGGTCCTTTACTTTTACCATTGGCATAAAATTGCTCACCTCTACAGAGTTCTTAGTACTAAAGGCGGCGATTTTAGCGCTTTGTGGGGGGAATGTAAAGCTATGAGTTAGGATGGGGTTAGTTCGATGAATACTGGCTTGGGTGAGTTATATTTTCATAAAACCCAACCAAATATAACTCATATGGCTCAGTTTGAGTTGGATGAGTTATGTTTTGGAAAATATGACTCAAATAGATATAAGGTGTTGATTTTTCTATGTTGTCAGTGTTTATCTATGGTTGCCCGGGAGCAGTGGCATTAATAGTACAAAATGCTATAATGTCTATTATATTAGTCATAAAGCTATCTAATGACTAGTACAATAGACAATTTTGCCAGTAAGGGTTAGTCATGCCGCATATTCATTCCAAATACACTAAACAAGCCGTGTCGCTTTTAGGACAGCAAATCAAGCTGGCTAGAAAAAAGCGCCGCTGGAGTGAACAAGCGTTGGCGCAAAGAGCGGGTATTGCCCGTGCTACCTTGCGCAAAATTGAAGGGGGTGATTTAACCTGTGCTATTGGTACAGCTTTTGAAGTAGCTGCGCTGGTGGGTTTGAATTTGTTTGATTCCGATAAAGAAAGTTTGGCGCGGCACCGAGGGCGGGTAGAAGACAAATTAGCGGTTCTACCTAAACGCATCCAAACAAGAGAGGTAGATGATGACTTCTAACAATGAAGCTTTTGTATGGATCTGGTTACCTGAAATCACAGAACCAGTGGTAGCAGGCAAATTAGTTCAAGAAGGTGAACAGGTAATTTTTAATTACGGCAAAGGGTATTTAGAAAGAAAGGATGCCATTGCCATTTACGATAAAGAATTACCACTGAAAGCGGGTGCTTTACCTCCTTTAAAGGGACTGCAGATGCCTTCTTGTATTCGTGATGCTTCACCCGATGCTTGGGGACGTCGAGTTATCATTAATAAAGTATTGGGCTACGGTGGTATGAGGGAATTGAGTGAGCTGACTTATTTGTTAGAGTCAGGCTCTGATAGGATTGGTGCCTTAGATTTCCAATATTCTGCTAAAAATTATGAGCCACGTAATCCCATTAGTGCTACCTTAGATGAATTATTGGATTCAGCAGAAAGAGTTGAAAAAGGTTTGCCTCTAACGCCAGAATTGGATTTGGCCTTAGAGCATGGAACATCTATCGGTGGTGCAAGACCAAAAGCGCTGATTGAAGATAAAAACAAAAAATACGTTGCTAAGTTTTCATCGTCAACGGATCTATACAGCGTAGTGAAAGCGGAATACATCGCTATGAGATTGGCCCGATTGGTTGGATTACATGTGGCTGAGGTGTCTTTAGTACAGGCATCAAAACGAGATGTGTTATTAATAGAGCGCTTTGATCGCAGTTATACAAAGCAAGGATGGGAACGTCACATGATTTTGTCGGCACTTACTTTATTTGGGCTGGATGAAATGATGGCGAGGTACGCTAGTTATGTGGATTTATCAGAAATCTTCCGCTTTCGATGCCCAGAACCAGCATCTACATTGAAAGAATTATTCTCCCGGATAATATTTAATATTTTGGTAGGGAATACAGACGATCATGCGCGCAATCATGCTGTTTTTTGGAATGGGGAATCATTAGCTTTAACCCCAGCCTATGATATTTGTCCACAAAGCCGCTCAGGCAGCGAAGCTACCCAAGCTATGCTAATTATTGGTGACGATCGTCGTAGCCAAATTGCCACTTGTCTTAATTCAGCAGACAACTTTCTCCTTACGCGGGAAGATGCCAGTGATATAGTCATGAAACAATTGCACATACTAGGACAACATTGGCACACAGTATGCGAAGAGGCGCAACTAAGTACGGTGGATCGCAAATTATTCTGGGGACGACAGTTTTTAAACCCCTATGCATTTCATGGCTTAGAAGGTTCAGATGCCAAGTTAAAAACATTAGCCGATGAAATCAGAGCGGATGCAGGATAGCATCCGCTGTGAGTTGGGTTAAGCTTCGTTGTCGCTGCCAGGTGGTGTGAGGCTAAGAGCGCTAGATGTTGCTGAGTGCTGCTCGTCATCCTCATCACGTTGTCGTGGTGGGCTGGCGGTGCTGTGGGTGCAGGAGGCTTGCCCAGGTGCAGACGCATGAGAATAACGCGACCCTCTTGCAAGATAACCTATTTTTGCAATTGCGGCTAAATATTCATCAGTATCACGTGCCATATCTTGTGGCAATCGAGATTCACTGTGAGCTGAGTCGTGTCCCTTAGATTTCATGGATTGGAGCCTTTCTGCAGCACGAACTCTTACTATCCCTTCTTGTGTTCGTGCAGCCTCATCATTGGTGCCTGTAGGTCTATCGAGAGGTTCTATTTGTTCGCGGGTTTGTTGATTAACTAAAAGATAAAGCTGTTGTAGCATGGCCAATTTATTTGTCAATGCTTTGACAGTAGTATCTATCTTGTGGCCATAATCCGCTTCATCCCATTCGTTTAAGTGTTGGCGACGCTTAGTTAGTAGCTCCGAGCATTCACTAATGTATCCCATATAAGTTTCAAGTTCTTGTGGAAAACTCCCTTCTTGAAGAGACTCGATGTTATTGGATAGGTGATTATCAATGGAATTAATAAGTGTGGTTAGTTTACTAGTAAAGGTCGTATGCCGGCGATTAAGCCTAGAAAGTGTTTTTCCACCTATCACTGCATTTTCTTGTGACTCTACAACTCGAAGTTGTTGTAGCATTTTCTCATAGGCAGTGCGAAGGAATACCTTTTTTGAACTCAAATCATGCAAGTCATTCAAGCACTCTTGGGCAGATTCTTTTGGGTTTTTTGGGATATCAGATGCATATTCTTCGAGTAATTCGCCGGTAATGAAAGTTTCTTGAGGGATGCCATAGGGAACGCGTTGCATGGTAGCGCCAGACTGTTCAGTGCTAGATGCTGCTTTGGTGATTAAATATTTAATCTGGTTGCGTAATAAATCAATGCTTTTAATGATTTCTAAAGCTTTAAAGTAGGCTGGATAACGAAGTTCCAAGCGGCCATCTTTACAAATAGTGATGGGGATTCCATCTATTTCTTCAGGTTTTGTGATCTCAGAGATCAACCGTTTTATTGTTCCATCATATTTTTGAAGGTCTGCCAATAGATGTATGAGACTTCGTTGTTCTGTGTCTATTAGTTCAACATTATCTTGCAGAGCATGGCTTGATTCATCGCCCCAGTTCACTAATTCCTTGGCAAGAGGTATTAGTTTAATTGTTTCGAGATTGGTAAGTTGAAGAATGGTCTTTCTATCCTTTATTAAATCCTCAACAATTTGAATTTTATCCAATAGTACTTGTTGAATTTTATCCGATCGTACTTGAGTCCGACCTTTTTTTATAATTTCAAGAAGAGAAGAGGTTGTTTCAGGGGCCTTTATGTATAGTTCTCCTATTGTGTTAGACAGATAAACATCATAAATTTTATGCCAAGTGATGGTTATGGTTTTTTCTTTTTCAGTCCCAGTGTTAAGTGTGATGTCACCTGATATTTCAGATTTTAATTCAGAAATTTTATTAGATAATGCCTGAACTAATTCAGTATGATTTGTGTTATTAAAATAGAGTTCACGTTTTTTTGGGGTATTAAAATAAACATCGGAGTAGTATGTTGCCAATAGAAATAGAAAACCAATTCTTGGTTTCAATAAACCGGCAATGGTTTCTATGCCCTTTAATTCAGCAATAAGTTTATTGAGCATCGTAACATCTTTTTCAGGTAAGCCCCCGGCGTCGTCTACTGATTCCTCTTCTTCAGGGGGATGAACAGATGTCATGGAGGGTGAAGAAGCTGCTTCACCAGTTGGTAAGTGTGCAGTGCTGGCAGTTAGAGATGCTGTATAAGCATCAATGACTTGCCCCAGTGTTATAGTTTCCCCTAGCTCTGGAAAAGCCTTTTTGATTTGAGCACAAACCATTTGACCATAAGTTAACTGATTGTAACGCTCTTTCTTACCCCATGGCGGCAAGTAATTGGGTTTGTCACTAAAGAGCGAGTTATTAAATAATTTTACGGGGTGTGTGGCATCGAAAGTGAGAGCGCCTAAAATTTTTGAAAGACTTATAGCAGTCGTCTGGTCTAAGGAGATATTTCTAATAATCTCATACACCGTTCTATCATCGGTGGTTTTGTATTTTTTAATCGCTATTAAAGCATCTAAAAATACTTTGTATTCGTCGCCTTGTTCACTTAGGGGGCTGCGGTGCATGGGATATTCCTTATTCTAATTAATGAGTAGTTATTGATGATAAGCCATTATGGCATATGAAACTTAATGCTTTATTAATGATTACTTATGTATCGATTATGCCCATTTTGGGATAGGGATGCAAGAATAAATCTGTGGAGGTTGTTCGTTATTTAGTCAGAAGGCCGGATAACGAGCACTTTATTACCGAAGTTTCGTTCAATTGCTGTGTGTTCCATCTTGGAACTAACTGAATCGGTATGAAGCTAACCTTCTTAGTCTCCTATCTCAAATATATTACCGAGGTTTCGTTCGGTTTATCTTGTATGACACATTTTGTGTATTTCAATTCACGTAATCTAACAAAAATAATTACTGACAGGAACCTTCACCCTCATGATAATATTGGGACAGGTGTGTAATAGCTTAGGAGGGTATGGTTATGGCAGATACCTATCAAGAAGTTGAATCTCTTGTTTATCGAGGCGAATCCAAAACTTTAGAATTTAAAAAATCAACTAGTAAAATCTCAGAGGGTTGTAAATCTTTGGCTGCCTTTCTTAATAGTGAGGGTGGTACGTTGCTGATTGGGGTAACTGATGGGGGTGAAATCCAAGGCCAAACGGTTTCAGACAAAACCAAACTAGATATAGATAAGGCAGTTGCTAAAATTGAGCCGATTCCTTCTTTGGAAATAGGTTATGTCAATGTTCCTGATACGCAAAGACAAGTCATTAGCTTACGCGTAGGGCCAGATAAAACAAAACAACCTTTTCTGTATGATGGGCGTGGCTATATTCGAGGTGAAGCAGGTAATCGACGTATGACACAGGAAGAAATGCGATATTTTTCTCAGGCTAATACTACAGGCAATCATTGGGAAGAGCAGGCGAACAAAGTTTCGCTTTCCGAGTTGGATGTAAAGAGAATACTAAATACTATTGAGGTGGGAGTACGTAATGATCGGATTCCTGAAGATTTTTCGACAGATGATCCATGGCAAGCTTTAGAGCACTTACAGCTTATTCGAGATGGTAAATTGAGTAATGCAGCTGTAATTCTTTTTGCACGTAACCCTGAAAAATATTTTCCTCAATGTTTGTTAAGGTTAGCAAGATTTAGAGGTACTGACAAATCCTGCTTCATTGATAATAAGCAAGTGCATGGTAACATCTTTGAGCTAATTCGTGCAGCAACATCTTTTGCCAGTAATTACTTGCCCATTACAAGTACTTTTCCCATGGGACAGTTGGAACGTCACGATGAACCGCTGTTTCCCATTGAAGCTATTCGTGAAGCTATCGTCAATGCTTTTTGCCATCGTAATTATGCTTACCAAGGTGGTAGTGTTAGCTTTGCTATTTATGATGATCGCCTGGAAATTTGGAGCTATGGTGAATTACCCTTAGGGATGACTTTAGATAAATTAATGGCTAATGATTCTATTAGACGTAATCCGCGCATAGCGAAGGTGCTCTATTACCATAAACTTTTTGAATCTTGGGGACGTGGTATACAGAAGGTCATTAAGTTGTGTGTAGAATCAGGTCACCCTGAGCCTTTTTTTAAGATGAATTCGGGTGGGCTATTATTGACTATTCCATCGAGGGAAATGATTGGGGCGCAGAAATCTGCAATGCAGCTCCCAGGGCTAACAAAACGTCAGACGGACTTAATTAATTTACTACAGTCAGATGATGGGCAATCATCAACCGAACTAAGAGCCAAGTTGGTTCAACCACCTACAATCCGGACAGTTTTCTCAGATTTAAATCACTTATACAAAATGGGTTTAATTCGAGGTGAAGGTTCAACCCGTATGCGCCGCTGGTTTTTGGTAAAAAAATAGCATTCGGAAGTTCCTTTATCTTGCCTCCTATGGAAATGTTTATTTAAATCAAGATATTAAGTTCTATTTGGAAGTCATTCGGAAGTCATTCGGAAGTTGTTGGAAATAAGTTTTAGTATCAGTCACCCGGCCGGATAACGAGCACTTTATTACCGAGGTTTCGTTCCGTGTGGGTTTATTCCCAAGGATGTTAAATAACTTCACTTAATCACTTTGCCTGATAATAAGTACCTTGCCATCAAAATTTTGTTTAGGGTGCTTAATGGTAATGGACTTCCATTCATAAGATCCCAAATCACTTTGCAGGGCTTGGTTAGCAGACACTAGGGGCTGTTGGTTGTTGTTTTGTTTTGAAAATAAATGATGGTGGGTTAAAGGCAAGTATTGAATTGTGCCATACCATAAAGGGATGGACGCATCAGTGAATTGTACATGGGCATCCCACAGGCGCAATATCAGAATATCTCCCCTTAGTTTTTTGTGAAGGGTCAGCACGGGTTTTTGGCTGAGATACAAACGTGGCATTAGTGGTAATGAGCGTTGATCTTTATGAGCATAACGTTGCAAATATGAATGCACCGTCAAGGAAGGCGATACTGCCCAACCGCGGGATAAGAGTTGATTTTGAATACTTTGAATATCGCCCGCCCACTGAAGATTCATTAATTCCGCTTCATGACCAATACGATTACGTCGATATACTGGGGTGTGGATGGCCTGTTCCCACCATTGTCCTTGCGACAAGGTTTGTGTGGGCCAATAAGGAACGTAGTTGGTGATTTGTTCTTTGTAATGAGTCGCAAAATAAATGGGATAGGTGATGGCTAAAGTGAGTAGCATCACGCTAAGAAATCCCTTCAAAGAAAAGGGTTCCGGCGCTCTGCGTCGGTAAGACATGGTAAATAGAAAAACGCAACCTAGGCCAATTATAGTGCCGCCCATGATATCGGTCATCCAATGCATTTCTAAATAAATACGAGAAAATAAAATGGTAATGATGAGGCAGGTGGCGACAACATAGGGAATGTAACGCAACTTTCTAGGTAATTGCCTTGCAATGATTACAGCGATGAAGCCATAAACAATGGTGCTTAAGGTGGCGTGACCGCTGGGGAAAGCTGGCTGAGAACTCACTACCAGTAATACTTCTGGGCGCGCAATATGAAAAAAGTATTTGGCTGCGTAAGTGAGGACCGCGCCTAAAACACCAATAAAAAAGAGGTGGCGACCTGTGAACCATTTTTTTTGGTAGATAAGCCAGGCAGGAATGGTTAAACATAGAGGTAAAATAACGTAGGATTTTCCAATCATGCTTACGGCAGTGAACAGTTTATGCAGCATTGGCGTGTAAAAACTGCGAAGCAACAACAGCGTTGGCATATTCAAATGAGTCATAATACCTTTGCTGGTAACGCTATAGGCCAGTCCGGTAAACAATATGACGCTGGTAATGAATAACAATAACAACGTCAGTTGGCCATGGCCCTTTGGGTATTGAGGATCTTGAATAAAGCTGTAAAAGGGATGCAATCGTTTATTGGAATTAACCCAAATCCACAGTTTATCCAAATAACCATCAAGGAATCGCAATAATTTAAGAATGATATGGCGGGTTAGCCAAATGGCTAGCCATGCGCCGATCAAGACCGTTAAAACAAATAATACAAAACGGGTCGCAGCCTCGGGTGGCAATTCTTGGGCAGCAGCACCGATGAGCATGCCTGGCAACATATAAAAGGGGGCCCAGAGTAATGCGGAAATCACATTGGCGGGAATGAATTTACGTGCGCGCATGGCCATCATGCCGGCAATCATAGGCACGATGGGACGCACGGGTCCCACAAAGCGTCCGAGAAAAACACTTTTGCCGCCATGTTTTTTAAAGAAGGCTTCGCCTTTTTCCATAAGATAAGGGTATTTGCGGAAGGGCCAAATGTCGCGAACGTGATCTTTAAAATGGCGGCCAATCCAATAACTGGCACTGTCACCAGCAATGGACCCTAAAATCGCCCAAATTAAAATGGAAGGAATGGGCAGGATACCTGCGCCCATGAGTGTACCTATGGCCGTCATTAATACGGAACCTGGGATCAATAGACCAATAACGGCTAGTGATTCGCCGAGGGCAATCAAAAAGGTTGCCATACCTGCTAAATGAGGGTGCAAGTGCAACCAAGCGATAAATTCTTTTAAGATATGTACTAACATAATCCCTTATGAAACTTTCTTTCCTGCTGCTTGTAAATCCGCATGATAGGAAGAACGTACCAAAGGGCCACTAGCCACTTGTTTGAATCCCATTTGTTTTGCCAAAGCACCAAATTCATCAAATTTTTGGGGCGTTACATACCTGTCTACAGGCATGTGGTAACGAGTGGGTTGTAGATATTGACCTATGGTAAGCATTTCCACATCATGAGCCAGCAAGTCTGCCATGACTTGTTCTACTTCTTCATTAGTTTCCCCTAAGCCCAACATAAATCCGGATTTCGTTGGAATGCCTGGGTAGGTTTTTTTAAATTCTTGCAATAATTTTAACGACCAGGCGTAATCGGCGCCGGGACGGGCTTGTTTATATAAACGTGGTGTGGTTTCAACATTATGGTTAAACACATCGGGTAGGGCTGGCGCCATGGCTTCTAAGGCTTTTTCCATGCGGCCGCGATAATCAGGCACTAAGACTTCTACTTTAACCGTGGGGCATTGTTGACGTATGGCATCGATGCAGGCGGTAAAATGTGAAGAGCCTCCATCGCGTAAGTCATCTCTGTCCACGGACGTGATGACCACATAGCGTAAGTCCATATCTTTAACGGTTTGAGCCAAGTTAGCCGGTTCATCAGGATCCAAGGCGTCGGGGCGACCGTGACCCACATCGCAAAAGCTGCAACGACGGGTGCATTTGTCACCCATGATCATAAAAGTGGCGGTGCCGTGAGTAAAACATTCCGCTAAATTAGGGCAGGAGGCTTCTTCACAAACCGTGTATAAACGGTTATCACGCAATTTCTTTTTCAAATTACTAATGGCGTTGGTGGCTGGAATTCGAATGCGAATCCAGTCGGGTTTCTTTAACGCCGTTTCCCGTGTTGTGGCTTCGATTTTTACAGGAATACGAGCCAGCTTGTCTTTGCCGAGGGCTTTTTTCGTTGGGTCTATACTGGGATTATTGGCCATTTTCACACCACTTGGTTAGATGAATGCCGCGATTATACCCTAAAATAGCCAGCATTTCCTCGGTTAATTCATGGGCCACCTGGCTAACGTCCTCAGGCCCACCTAATTCACTGACTTGGACCATTTCTAACCCCTTAAAACCGCAGGGATTTATTCGCGAAAAGGGTTCTAGAGACATATTAATATTGAAGGCTAAGCCATGGTAAGAACAGCCGCGGCGAACCCGTAAACCGATGCTGGCGATTTTAGCGCCATCTACATAAACGCCCGGGGCATCAGGTTTGGCGGCCGCGGTGATATTATGGTGCTGTAAAAAGCCCACTACGCTGTTTTCCAGGCCCGTGACCAATTGGCGAATACCCATTTTGTGGCGGCGCAAATCAATCAATACATAAGCCACCAATTGTCCTGGGCCGTGATAGGTGACTTGCCCACCTCGGTCCACTTGAATCACAGGAATATCACCGGCATTGAGAATATGTTCGGGTTTGCCATTTTGGCCTAAGGTAAACACGGGTTCGTGTTCCAATAACCATAATTCATCCTTGGTGTCTTTATCACGATTATCAGTGAACTCACGCATGCGATTCCAGACTTCTTGGTAATCTTGTCGGCCTAGATAACGTACGATCAATGCATCTTCTGACATAGTCTTTCTCTTATAAGGTCATGGTTACCCAGTCTTGGGCTGATAATAAACGGTAAATATCATCTAATTGTTGCTGGCTTTGGGCTTTCACCACAACGGTTACTGCCATAAATTTACCTTCTTTACTGAGGCGTTCTTTATAGTTGAGTAATTCCACCTGTTTGTCGGTCAGCAGTTGACGGACTTTTTCTCCGAAGTCCTTTGTGGCTTTACCCATCACTTTAATCGGAAATTCACAAGGAAATGTTAATAGAGTGTCACTCATGATTCTCTTAAGGCTTCTCGGTATTTAATGTATAAATCAATCATGCGTTTAGCCATGGGGCCCACGTGGCCATTACCTATAGGTTGATTATCTAAAGCTAATACGGGCACTAATTCTTTGGTGGAACTGGAGAACCAAATTTCATCGCATTGTTGCAATTCTTGTGCGGGGATATTTCGTTCTTCGATGGGGATGTTATGTTGCTTAGCTAGCTCTAATAATAATTCACGAGTGATTCCACCAAGAATATAAGGCCCAATGGGTGGCGTAATGATATTATTATCTTTTACAATAAAAAGATTGCTTGAGGCGCCTTCCAAGGCTAAGCCATCGCGAATCAAAATAGCATCCTTAGCGCCTTTATCCATGGCTTCTTGAGTCGCCAGTATATTGGCTAAAAGCCCTATGGATTTTATATCGCACCGTTCCCAGCGAGTATCGGGTAGGGTGATGGCGGTTGCGCCTTGTAACATGGCTTCTTTTGAATTGGTAGGAATGGGGTCACTACTCATAAAAATAGTGGGTTGCACAGGTTGAGGAAAAGCATGCTTACGCAGTAGATGAGGGTCGCAACCTCGGGTGATTTGCAAGTAAATACCCTGATGGCCGCCGCCATTGCGTTTGACTAATTGCAACATTAAATTACGCCATTGTTGATCACTATAATCAATATCTAAACTAATCAAGCGCAAACTATTGCGTAAACGGGCAATATGGTGTTTAAAGCGAAAGAGTTTATCCCCAAATACAGGGACAACTTCGTATATGCCGTCCCCCATGAGAAAGCCTCGGTCGAAGACAGAGATTTTCGCTTCCTCGTGGGGGAGGAATTCACCATTTAAATAGACCCAAGCCATGCTTAAGAAGCCTTTTTATCTTTACCCATCCAATGGTGCACGGATAACTTCATGGAATCGGACATGCGAGCCCAGTGGCCGCCTTTGGGATCATTTTTCAATGCCACTACGGGCGCTATCTTAATGGTTTTACCATTTAAAACGACATTGATGGTGCCTAAAGCTTCGCCCTGTGCCACGGGAGCTTTAATGGGATTATTTAACGTTACCGTCGCTTTCAAGTTTTTATATTGACCGCGGGGGATGGTGACATACAGCGGTTGCATGACGCCCGCAGCTACATCTTTATCTTTGCCGCCCCATACGCGAGCTGTATTGATGCTTTGATTAGCGTCATAGAGTTTCACTGTATTGAAAAAACGATAACCGAAGTTTAACAAACGTTGAGAATCATCCATGCGAGCGCTATCAGAGGGCGTGCCCATGACGACGGAAATCAAACGCATGTCATTACGCTGTGCCGATGCTACTAAACAAAACCCCGCTTCTTTCGTGTGGCCTGTTTTCATGCCATCCACGGAAGGGTCACGCCATAGTAAACGGTTGCGATTTGGTTGTTTAATGCCGTTGAAGGTTAACCATTTAATTTTATAGTAATGATAATCTTGAGGGTAATCTTGGATAATTGCGCGCGCTAAAATAGAAATATCGCGTGCTGTACTGTAGTGATCGGGATGTGGTAAACCTGTCGCATCGGTGTAATGGGTATTGTTCATGCCTAGGTTTTTGGCTGCTTGATCCATTAAGGTGACGAAAGCATCTTGAGTGCCGCCAACATACTCAGACATGGCGACGCAAGCATCGTTACCGGAATCTACGATAATCCCTTTAATTAAGTCTTCTACGGGGACTCGCTGGCCTTCTTTTACAAACATGCGTGAACCGCCGGTTTGCCAGGCATCCTTGCTAATGCGCACTTCATCGCTCAAATTGATTTGACCATTTTTTAATGCGTTAGAAACCACGTACATGGTCATTAATTTCGTCAAACTGGCTGGTGGCATTTTTTCATCGGCATTTTTTTCAGCGATGACATCGCCGGTGTTGGCATCGATGAGAATGTAAGCTTTTGCATTCAGAGTAGGCGGAGGGGGGACCAACACAGGAGTATTGCGAGCATTAGGTTGTGGAACGTCCGGTAAGGGTGCTAAGGCTGCTGGATTATTATCCACACCGGTGCTGCTGGTGGTTGCCGCGTTAGCGGGCTCAGTTGGCGCAGTTGCCCAAGTCATGGTCACAAAAAATAAACAAAAAATGCCTGCGGAAAGTTTTTTCAACATGGTCATGAATCCCCAACCGGTTTATCAGTTTGAATTAAGAATCGCCACAAAGCCCTATTAAGGCGGATGATGAGAGTAATCTACCATATTATAGGGCCAGTAACCAACTTCTCTGATTGGGGTTGCTAGGGTAATCAATGGCGGACCTCCGATCCCATTTTTTCAAACACGCTGTGAATACATCCTTAGCCCTTACGTCATCTCGGCATTTTTCGCAACCACCACCCACGTCACCCCGGAATTTTACATTGGTCCTTCGCAGAAGGACCGTAAAATATCCTGGGTCCATAGGTATATTCGACTCAGTATGGATTCCCGCCTTCGCGGGAATGACGTTGAGGGCGCGGCAGAATACGTGTTATAACTTAGCTCTTACACCTCTAACGTCACCCCGGATTGCGAAGCAATTCCGGGGTCCATAGATACATTCGACTCAGTATGGATTCCCGCCTTCGCGGGAATGACGTTGAGGGCGCGGGAATGACGTTAGAAGACTCGGGAATGATGTTGAGGGCGCGGCAGAATACGTGTTATAACTTAGCTCTTACACTTCTAACGTCACCCCGGATTGCGAAGCAATTCCGGGGTCCATAGATACATTCTACTCAGTATGGATTCCCGCCTTCGCGGGAATGACGTTGAGGGCGCGGGAATGACGTTGAGGGCGCGGGAATGACGCCTATTCAATAATAGATATGGGCTTCGGATAGCCTTCTTGGAACAATTGGTCGGCGATATGGTCATTTTGTTCTACGCTGGCTAGGGGGCCTACTTGGACGCGATAGAGTGGGTGTTGATTTTCTTGCAAGCTGCGGATTTCCACGGGTTGCTTGAGGGATTTGGCCAGGGCTAATTTTAATTTCTCGGCATTGTATTTATCGGAAAAGGCGCCAACCTGTAAGTAGAGTTTGGGTTGTTGGGGTTTTACCTGGGCAACCTGAGTATTTTTAGATTGGTTGTAGCTACTGGGGTCGATGGCTTTTACTTCTACTAATCCCGTGCCATGGGCTGTGATGCCTAGTTTTTTTGCGGCCACATAAGAAAGATCCATAATTCGATTACTGTGAAAGGGCCCTCTATCGTTTACTTTCACGATGACTTGCCGACCGTTATTTAAATTAGTCACCTGAACATAGGTAGGAATGGGTAATACAGGGCTTGCAGCCGTCATGGCGAACATATTGTAGGGTTCACCGCTGGAGGTTTTACGGCCTTGAAACTTGGTGCCGTACCAAGAGGCGATGCCTTTCTTATCATAACCCTCTGCACTGGTTAGCACATGATAGGTTTTACCAAAAACCACATAGTTGGGGGGATTCCCATATTTGCTTAAGGATTCTGTTTTGGGTACTGCATTGGGAATGGTACTCACATCTACTTGTTCGATGGCTTTTTGAGTGGGTGGACCATCTTGAATTTTAGAAAAAGGCGTGGGGCTGTGGCTGCAGGCGGAGAGTAATAATATGCAGCTAGTCGATAGAGCAATCCCCGCTTTGATGTTTCCCTTCATGTACTTTCCTTACATTGCGTAGACTGCATAATCCTTAAGGCTCTAAAGCCGAGGTGTAAGCTTTTTAGCAAACCCTAAGCCGCATGGATGCTGATCAGGAGCCCCCAGGGATGGGTTTACGGCGTGTTTGCTAAAAAGTTTACATCTCGGCTTTTTACCGCTTATTGTCGCAGAATACGTCACTTAAGGTGTATTGGCAACCTGTTGCGCACGCAGTGCTTGGATTTGTTCACTCAATTGGTAAACCGCCATTGCATAAAGGTTACTGGGATTGTAGCGGGTGATGACAAAGAAATTATGAAAGCCTATCCAATGTTCAGTTCCATCGGCTAAGGGCAAATTCACTAAACTGGATTTTAACCCATTGGGGTAGTGGCTCATGGCTTCTACACCGTGGGATTCTAAAATAGCTTGCGTGTATTGGGTTTTTTTACTTTTCTGATTAAGCAATTTGAATCCTTTGCCTTGTATGTTGGCAGGGATAGCAACCATTTGGTTGCGTTGCCAACCGTGATGTTTTAAAAAGTTAGCGACACTGCCGATGGCATCTTTGCTATCTCCTTGAAGATTTATTTGGCCACTATTGGAAAAATCTACGGCTAATTTGCGAACGTTGCTGGGCATGAATTGAGGTTGTCCAATGGCACCGGCATAGGAGCCATTTAGGCTCTTGGGATTTAAGCCTTCTTCGCGAGTCAGCAATAAATACTCTTCCAGTTCAGAACGAAAAAAAGCGCTGCGGCGCGGATAAGCAAAAGATAGGGTGGTTAAGGTGTCTAATACAGAATAGTCGCCAGTTGTTTCACCATAGTTGGTCTCAATACCAATAATGGCCACGATGATTTGAGCTGGCACACCATAGAGTTTTTCAGCGCGGGCTAAAGCCTTAGCGTGTTTTTTCCAGAAGGCTAAGCCGCCTTGGATGCGTTCATTAGTTAATAATAGATTTTTATATTGGTTCCATGGGCGACTTTCATAGGGTCGACTCATGGCCTTAATGACGTCAGGATCGATATTCACCGAAGCGAAGAGGGCCGTTAATTCTTCTCGATTAAACTGGTGTTGCTGGACCATTTTATCAATGAAGCCTTGGATGTTTTGTTGTTGCTTGGCGCTAGGCGCTTCAGCCACAGCAGAGCAGCCCCATAACAGGCTGAAAAATAAAATGATTATACGGATCGATTTCAACGGCATACCTCCTTGTTGCCCCTTAACGCTAGCAAAAACTATCATTCTTAGCAAATAATCGGTCGGTATGATTAAGTATTAACCGACTTGGGGTTAGAGATAAGCGCTCCCGCTGACTAAACGCCGATGGGTATGGATAGACATTAATATACCAAAGCTTGCCATCAGAGTGACGATAGAGGTGCCGCCGTAGCTGATGAGGGGCAGAGGTACACCCACCACGGGCAGGATGCCCGACACCATTCCAATATTAATAAATACCGAAATGAAAAAGGTTAAACTAATGCTGGCGGCTAAAAGGCGAGTAAAATTATCTGGCGCTTGGGTTGCAATGTAAAGTCCACGGATGGCGACAAAACTGTAAATGCTTAAGAGAATGATGCCACCCATCAAACCAAATTCTTCACCGCACACAGAAAAAATAAAGTCCGTGGCATGTTCTGGTAAAAAAGCCAAATGGGATTGAGTGCCGTGCAACCAGCCTTTACCAAAGATGCCACCAGAGCCAATGGCAATTTTGGATTGAATAATGTGATAGCCGCTGCCTAAAGGATCCCGTTCAGGATAAAGAAAAGTTAATACCCGTTGTCGTTGGTATTCATGCATGAAATGCCATAGTACAGGCATGCTTGCAGCCAAAGTGGCAACGCCACCTATAATATAGCGCAAGGGTAATCCCGCAAAAATTAATACGCTTCCTCCCGCTACAGCTAGGATTAAAGCAGTACCTAAATCCGGTTG
>JAJFKN010000018.1 GCA_021773195.1 Gammaproteobacteria bacterium
GTCATTTGCTTATATCTTGGGTGTTGTTTTCACCTTGTTATTCGCATTGAGTATCAAACAGGCTAAAGATATGCATCAGCAACAAGGCTGGGGTAAACCTATTGTTTACGCTACCATGGCTGCTGGATTATTCTTCACGCCTTCGGTACTGCAAATGTTAAATCAGACCGAACTTAACGGTCAAGGTTCTTCTGCTGGCCCAACGGGTAACGGTACTTTTGGTAACGTTACGACTGTTTCCTAAAGAAGACATCGCTATTTTAGCATGTGACAATGGGCCCAAAGGGCCCATTGTTTTTTCTGTGGAATAAAGGTGCATATAGGCACAGTTCCAACTATACTATTTAGGGCAATAAGCCCATGAATTTGAGACAAAATTGATGAATTTTCATCCACTTTCATTATCCATCAATCCTGGCAGTTGGCGTATGTATATGTCCAGGAAGAGCAACCCTGGTTTTCTCAAGGCTAGGACTAAGGTATGGGCGCGTGATGATTATACTTGTCAGTTTTGTGGTTTCCAGGCTCAGGATTACCAAGAAATCATTAATTTGGACAATGACTATTACAATAATAAATTGGATAATTTGGTGACCTCATGTGTTTTCTGCGCGCAATGCCTGTTCGTGGAATCCATCGGTAATAATGAATTTGGGGGTGGGACTTTAATTTATTGCCCTGAGATCCCTCAGAATGATATTAACAGTTTATGTCATGTTTTATTTTGCGCCATTTCTAATGGAACGGGTTATCGGGAATCTGCGCAAAATACTTATCGTAGTTTAAAGTTTCGCTCTCAATTGGTCGAGAAGCAATTTGGTGATGGCACATCGGATCCGGCGGTATTTGGACGTTTATTAATTGAAGCCTATAGCAGTGAACAAGAAGCTTGGTCGCGCATTTTAAAGGACCTACGCTTGTTACCTTCGCGGGTTAAATTTAAAACCTTAATCGATCATTGGGCGGCGGCTGCCTTAACGGAAGAATCTCCGGCATTACAAGACGATGAAGTAATACCCGATGATGAGGATGAACAGCCACCTTTGGTTTAAAGTTCGGAGCCTAATAGAGGATGATATATGGCAAAGATTCTAAATACCATTATTGATAACGTTGACTCACTTTTTTCTTGGGTGGGTTTTATCCTTAAACAAGATACTTCCGCCTATTGTCACGTGGAAACGGCCGACAGTGAACAAGTTTTAGTGTCTCAAGATGGCTCACTCATGTCCGTGATTAAAGTTCATGGGGCTAATTCTCTTTTAGGTGGACCTGAGTTTGAACGTTTGCATGACAGTGTTGCCACCAGCTGGCGTGCGGGGTTAACTAGATTAGGTCATGGCATACAAGTGTATTACAACTATGACTTAGATGGCACAAAAGATGTATTAAAAAATATTCTTAAACAGGCTGAAATGACCGCAGAGCGTTTAGAATTAGATTTGAATGATGTCTTTAAGGAAAAAGTCAATTACCTTTCCTCTTATACCTCCAACGAAGAAATTTATATTGCACTCTGGTCACGCCCAAGTATTTTAACCAAAGAGCAACAAAAGCAAGCGGTAAAAGATAGAAAGTCCTATGTTAAAAAGAATAATATTGGTGGTTTAGGTGATGCGCAGCGACCCTACTTAGCTGTTGATGAATTGCGAGAAATTCACGGCTCCTTCGTGCGTGCAATGGTGAGTGACTTAAATTTAAATGATGTTAGGGCAGATTTATTGGATGTACATGATGCCGTGCATGCCATGCGTAATTCTGCCGACCCAGAGTTTACCGATGTCAAGTGGCGGCCCTATTTGCCTGGCGATAAAATCCCTGTACGTTTAAAGAAACATTTGAAAGATGACCCTTCAGAATTAATGTGGCCTTCATTGGCGAAGCAGATTTTACCAAGAGACGCCGAAAATGTGAATCTGCGGATGGCACGAGTAGGTGACCGCTTGTATTCTACGGTGTTTATTGACCTCTTCCCCAAGGAAGTACAACCTTTTTTAACCTTATTCCAACGCACCTTGTCAGCAGAAATTCCTTGGCGCATGTCTTTTTTAATGGAGAGCACTAACGTTGGGCCAATTCGTTTGAAAGGGGCTGTGGCTTCCATACTGGCTTTTGCTAATGCCGGTAATGCGTTAATTCGTGATTCCGTTCGTTATTTATCGGCCTTAGAAGTAAATAGCGATGATGCCTTAGTGAAATTACGTGTTGCTGCAACCACTTGGGCACCCATCGGCAAAGAGCGAGAGTTACGCAGCCGTGCCGCTCAATTAGCGAAAGCCATTCAAGGTTGGGGTACCTGTGACGTATCAGAATATTCAGGCGACGCCTATAGCAGCGTGATTTCAACCATGCTGGGTGTTTCCAGTGAAAGTGATGCCGTAGCCAGTATAGCGCCACTCTCAGATGTAATATATATGTTACCTTTAACTCGTCCCGCCTCCCCTTGGTCACAGGGCGCAGTGTTATTTCGTTCGCCCGATGGTCGGCCTTGGCCTTATCAACCGGGTTCTAGCATGCAAACCACCTGGATCGATTTGATTTATGCCCGCCCTGGTTCCGGTAAGTCAGTTTTGTCTAATGCCATTAATTTTGCCTTATGTTTACAGTCAGGTTTGAAACGCTTACCTCGAATTTCCGTGGTGGATATCGGTCCTTCTAGTAGTGGTTTAATTTCTTTATTAAAAGAAGCCTTACCCGCGAAGCAACGGCATCTAGTGGCATACCATCGCTTACAAATGACACCTGATTATGCGATTAATCCCTTTGATACCCAGCTAGGGTGTCGCAAACCTTCGCCCCAGGAACGCTCTTTCTTGGTTAACTTGTTAAGTTTATTGTGTACGCCTGTGGGCGCAGAAAAACCCTATGATGGGATTTCTGATATGTCGGGAATGGTGATTGATGAGTCCTATAAAAGCTTAGCGGATAATGGAAAACCCCATGTCTATACCCCTGGTATTGATAATAATGTGGATAATGGATTAGAAGAAATTGGTTTTATGCAAGACCCCCATACCACTTGGTGGGAAGTAACCGATGCTCTATTCCTGGCGGGCTTTATTCGTGAAGCAGGCTTGGCCCAACGTTATGCTGTACCGGTGTTGGCCGATGTAGCATCCATTTGTCGCAACCCTGCGATTGAAGATTTATTCGGCGATATTAAAGTAGCTACAGGTGAATCCTTAATTGACGCATTTTCACGTATGATTTCTTCGGCTATTCGTGAGTATCCTATTCTATCTTCTAGCACTAGGTTTGATTTAGGTGAAGCTCGTGTGGTGGCTCTAGATTTAGATGAAGTGGCTAAGAGTGGTGGTGATGCAGCAGACCGTCAAACAGCCGTCATGTATATGTTATCGCGCTATGTATTAGCTAGACATTATTATTTGACGGAAGAAAATGTCAGTACCATGCCGCAAGCCTATCAAGATTATCATCGTGGGCGGATTGCGGAAATACGTGAAGATCCCAAACGTATTGTCTATGATGAATTTCACCGTACCGCTAAGGCGCAAGCCGTGCGTGACCAAGTTATCTTAGATATGCGTGAAGGGCGTAAGTGGAAAGTTCAAATTGCTTTGCTTTCTCAATCCATTGATGACTTCGATGATGTTATGGTGGACTTTGGTACATCTATTTTTATTATGGACGCCGGGCCAGCACAAGCCATTAAACGTTCTGCTGAAATCTTTGGGCTTTCTGAAACCGCTCAACTGGCTTTAAAAACCCGTGTTCATGGTCCTAAAGAAGGTGGTGGCACGTTCTTAGCACAGTTTGCTACAAAGTATGGCAGCAACACCCAGTTATTGACCTTAACCTTGGGGCCAGCTGAATTATGGGCATTGAGTACCACAGCAGAAGACGCCAATGTACGTAATCAGCTTTATCGCCGCATTGGTCCGGACCATGCTCGCCGTCTATTGGCGCGCCTTTTCCCCTCGGGTTCGATTACTAAGGTCCTTGAAAAGCGTTTAATGTTGCTACAAGAAGATCAAGGCATGCTAACCGATGATATGGCCACTGGTGCTATTGACCAGTTAGTGGAAGATATCCTTAAGGCCTATAGCAATGACCCTAATGTGAAGCAGTTTGTGGTTTAGGTCTCATTTTCTTCGCAAAAAGATATTCCTTATGCATTATTTGTATTCATTTCGCTTGGAAGTGGTCATAATAAAGTCTATTGCGCGGAAATATTCAAAATAAATTCATCAAATTGCATAAAAGTATTGATTTGTATTCGTTTGGTGGTATATTCATTCACAACAGGGACGCAAATGTATTAATTGAGTCCCCTCTTGAATCAACAGCAAACGGAGCAGGGACTATGCAAACATATCAGGATTTCTTTCAAGCAAACGGTTTTGTGGTTATACCCAATGTCTTATCTCAATCATCTATTCAGCAGCTACGCGAGCGCTACAAGGCTCTGTTAGGGGAAAATGAAGCCTTAACATTGACGCCCACTCAAATGTTGCAAACCGTGGGTTTAGACGATAGTCTTTTGAATGAAGCGGTGGTTAAGGGCATTAAAGAGGTTTTTGGTGGTAGCTTTTATCTTTATCCTGACTTCACGATTCGACAAGGTTTATATATTCCTTGGCATACGGATGTTTCTTATCTTTCGAAGGATGCTTCCATTAAAGAACCACAAGCTAATTTCATGCAATGTTCCATCTATTTGCAAGATAATAATGAAGAAACTGGTGGCGGTTTAGAAGTGATTCCTGGTTCCCATTTGGATCCTAAAGTAGACCGAGCTAAACCTTTGCAGTCAGCCGGTTTTTCTGTAGAAGACAGAGGTCATTTAATGCAAACCAAATCGGGCGATTTGGCCCTGTGGGATAGTCGTATTGTTCATCGCAGCATTTATAATGTTGAACCTGAAGAGCCCAAACTAGCGATTCAATGGACCGTTTCTCGTTTGAATACCTTGGCCGATAGATACATTGATTATATGAAAACACGTGTTACCCGTAAGCAACATGTATCGGATTTCTTAGGTAATCGTGAGCAATCTTATTTAGAAGATGCACCTAATATTAAATTCCCTCAATCTTTTTCACAGCAAAGTTTAAATACTTTCAAGCGTGAAAACATTGAATTCGTTGGGTTTTAATCGAAATTAAGTAAGGGAGTATTTATCATGGCCGTCACAGCAAAACAGTTACAGATTCAGTCACAACCTACAAGTGTTAGTTATACATTAAATCAATTCCAAAGATTGGGTGTAGAGCATTGCTTTATGGTGCCAGGTAAGATGATGCAACCTTTCATGTTGGAAATGAGTCATAATAAGTTAACGACTATTGTGGCAGCCCATGAAGCTGGTGCTGGCTTTATGGCAGATGGTTATGCCCGAGCTTCGGGTAAATTCGGGGTTTGCTGTGCCATTGCTGGGCCTGGGGCGATTAATTTCGCCCCGGCCCTTGCAGCGGCTAAAGCCGATGAAATTCCTATCATTGCTATTGGTGGTGGAACAGCGCGCAACTTAGAAGGTCAAGGCGCTTTTCAAGATAGTACGGCCAGTGGCATTAACGATGTGGATGTCCTAAAACCTGTGACTAATTATGCTTGTCATATTTCAAGCGTGGATAATGTCACAAGTTACATGCACGAGGCGCTACGTTCTATGGTGTCAACAAAAAAAGGACCTGTGTATTTGCAAATGCCAGTGGATGTTCAGCAGGAAGAGTTACCAGAAGAATGTTACTTGGATGCTCTACAGATGAATAGTGCTTGTGTGGACATTGCAAATTTGAGTTATGTAAAAGATTTTTTAAAGAATGAAGAAAAGAAGGTGGTGTTTTTGGTGGGTTCTCGTGCACGTAATGAGCAAGTAACTCAGGCATTATTGACTTTATCCGAAGCCTATCAAGTTCCTGTGGCGACGACTTTATGTTCTAAAGGTACTTTCCCTGAGGACCATGCTTTGTCATTAGGTGTTTTTGGTTTTGCAGGCCATGGGCGTGCTAATGAAACCCTCTTAGGGGATAAAGTGGATGTTATTATTTCTTTGGGTGTGGATTTCAATCAACGTAACAGTGTGGCTTGGACTGAAAAATTAACAGCTAACGAAGCCTTTATACAAATTGATCCTGACAACAGCAAATTAAATCACTTTAAAGCCATCGACCATAGTTTTGTGAGCGATTGCGGCGCATTTCTTGGCGCTATAGAAAAAGATACCCGCTTTAAACAAGTGAGCAATGATAGCCAGCGCCAAGCATGGGTCAATCAAGTTAAAGAGGTGCCTAAGCATTATGATATGACTACGGTACTTAATGTCAATGAACCCATGCATCCTGGGAGAGCTATACTAGAATTACGTAAAGCCATGCCTCGGGATACCATCGTTTCGGTGGATTCCGGCATTCATCGAATTTTTGCCGGCCATTATTGGGAATCTTACGCACCTAACCAATATCTCACTTCAGCCTTTATGGCTCCTATGGGCTGGGCAATTCCGGCAGGGATTGGCGCCAAGGTGGCTAAACCCGAGCAAACCAGCGTGGTAATAACCGGGGATGGCTGTATGCTAATGCATGGTAATGAAATTCAAACAGCAGCGCGCTATAATATCCCCGTGATCTTTTTAGTGTTGAATAACGGCGCTCATGGCGGTATTCACATTGAATCCAACAAGCCTGATTCATTTTCTCCAGAATTGACGGAATTACCGCAACATTCATGGGCGAAATATGCATCGGCTCTTGGGGTCACGGGTTATACGGTTTCTAAAGTAGAAGATTTGGCGGCTGTTTATAAGGAAGCATTAGCCTTGAATAAAGCTTGTGTCATCGATGTGCATGTGGGGGCTGAATATAAAGCGCCTAATTATGCTTTCCAAAATGAAATGGCAGAATTATTGAAACGCTCTAAAGCTAGGAAAAATTAGCATGGAAATGAAGGGAAAAAGCTTTTATATGACCATTGTCATCCTCACCATGATGAGCATGATGGGGTTGCTGGCCTCTGATATTTATATTCCTGGGTTGGATGTTTTGACACGGGACTTAAATGCTTCGCCTCAAAACATTCAATTAACTATTGGTGTTTATCTTTCTGGTTTAGCCGTATTTCAATTATTTTACGGACCTCTGTCGGATAGATTTGGGCGCAAGCCGGTTATTTTAATTGGATTTGCCATATATATCATAGGTTCCATTGCTGCAGCGTGTGTACAGACCGTCGATCAATTATTAGTGGCTCGATTATTTCAAGCCTGTGGAGCATGCGCAGGTTTAGTTGTAGGGCGAGCTATTATTGCTGACTGGTTTGATGCAACTCAAGCACCGAAAGTTTACAACATTATTTATCCCTTAGTGGCTGCTTCCCCTGCTATCGCCCCTCTCATTGGTGGTTATCTGATAAGTTATTTAGGTTGGCGCTCTACCTTTATTTTTGTATTTCTATTTGGGGTAATACTAATGATCTTAACCCTACTCTTTATCCAGGAAAGTAAAGACCCTGAGCAGCGCTCACACATTCATCCTCGTGTTATTTTTAGTAATTACGGAGTTATCCTAAAAGAAAGTCGCTTCTGGCAATATGTAATTGCTGTATTTACTCTTTATGGCGCTTGGTTTACGTTTCTCACACAGGCTGTGTTTCTTTATAGTAAAATGGGCTATAGCACCACTCAGATCGGGTACTTTTATATTCCTCTGGCGATCGCTATCTACTTAGGCAATCTTTTGTGTAAAGCATTCAGTCATCGCTACGGTGGTGAGTCCGCTTTTATTTTTGGCTTGGGTTTATTTTTTGTGGGTGCCTTATTGCTAACCTTGATGAACAGTTTTATCCATGTAAGTCATGCGTGGCAGCTCATTATACCCATGGCCGTGGTTGCCATGTCTAATGGTATCATCTTACCGTTAGGTATGTCCTTTGCTATTGGTTTAAAGCCCTCTATTTCCGGTAGTGCATCAGGCATGGTGGGATTTTTCCAAATTGGTTTTTCATCTCTTTGTGCATCATGGTTTGGTCATCTTTTTGGGATTAGTGGCATAGTTATGTCTTTGGAAATTCTAACCCTATCGGTTATCGCATTCACAGGTTATGCATTCTTTCGTTTAAGGTCCGTACGCCTGATGGGCGTGTAGATGGGGCCTTCCGGTGTTAACTCACTCTGCATTAATGTAATGTGATCCACCAGCATGGAAGAATGTTGTTGGATTTGCATGGGCTTCCATACAATTGGCGAGATTTTTTTTATTTTAGCGATGGTCATATGGGGAGAGAAGGCACGTCGATCCACACCTAAACCACAATCGTCAATGACTTGCCGCATGATTAAACCTAATTGCAATATCGGTTCCAAAGGATGCATATAGAATGTGATGGCGCAGGGTTTTCCTTGTTTAGGAAAAGGCGCCACATGGTCAAAATTCAAAGAAAATTCAGGTAGAATATTGATGTTTTGCGTGACTTTGTCATGCAATTCGTCAATCATATTTACAGGAAGATTTTTAAAAAAATACAGAGTTACGTGTAAATTTTCCAATTTACTCCAGCCAAGAGGGTTCTTCGGGTATTGTTTCTTTAATTGTTGTTGAATGTTACCTACATCGTTTTGGCATGCTTGTGAAATGGGTACGGCATAAAAGGCGCGTATGGCATCGGACATTCAAAATACCTCATAGGAGAGTAATGTTATTCTTCAGCACGTACAGTCAACACATCACAATGTACACCATGAATGACGGCACTAGTGGTCGAGCCCAGCAGGCGAGAAATTCCATGACGACCATGGGTGCCGACGATAATTAAATCCACATTGAGTTTTTCGGCCATGGCTAGGATGTGATGTTTTACAGAGCCCACTTCAATGAATTGTTGTTCTTCTGGGATATTCAATTGAGCAGCAATCCGTTGCAGTTCATCTCGGGCATGATTGATCACTGGGCTTTGAATATCCGTTACACCAGGATAACCATAGGCTGGGATGGGTTCAATGACATGTACCATGCTGAGTTTTGAACCCACATTTTCTGCAATATGCCATGCTTTACGGGCTACTTTTTCGCATCCTGCGCTGAGGTCTGTGGCAAATAATATGTGGTTGTATAAAGCCATGATTACTCCTTACTATCCTATCTCACTAAATAATAGCCCATTTTCCTTGAATGGCGAGGCATGGATTATAGCTCACGGTGTGTCAGGGTACTAGAGGCTTGATCCGTAGGGAAAATTACCATTTCTCGGATATTCACATGCTCAGGACGGGTGGCGCAATAGATCACGGCATCGGCAATATCCTCGCCCGTTAGGGGCGTTAATCCTTTGTAGACAGTCTCAGCTTTTTTGCTATCACCTTTAAAGCGAATTTGACTGAATTCTGTTTCGACCATACCGGGGTCAACGGAGCTGACTCGGATTTTGCTGCCTAAAAGGTCCATCTTCAAACAACGGTTGATGGCGGTAACAGCGTGTTTTGTCGCACAATAGACATTGCCACCGGGGTAAGCTTCATGGCCTGCAATGGACCCCAAATGAATAATATGGCCCATGTTGCGTTTCACCATGCCAGGAATGATGGCACGATTTACATATAATAAGCCTTTAATGTTGGTGTCAATCATACGCTCCCAATTATCTACGTCGCCTTCATGGAGTTTTTCTAGGCCTACGGCTAATCCTGCATTATTAATTAAGATGTTAATCTCTTGCCATTCTTGTGGCAGAGATGCGATAGACTCAAATACTTTTTCTCTATCGCTGACGTCTAGAACCAAAGGGTAGACCTTTATTTTATATTGGGACTTTAATGTCTCTGCCAGTTTTACTAAGCGATTTTCACGTCGCGCAGCAAGAATGAGATGGCAGCCTTGTTTTGCAAAAGCTTCGACACAAGCAGCCCCAATGCCACTGGATGCTCCGGTAATGAAAACAATTTGATCTTTAATATTCATCTATGGCTCCTCTATTGATTTTCCGATTATCTCATAGATGAATGTCTTTGGACAATGTTCAAAGGATTACAGACTGCTCTATGGATTTTTTGCATAATGTGGGTTGGAATTTGTTGCTTCCAGAGGATCAGCATGGAGCAGGAATTAGAGTTGCTAAAAGAAGTTAATCATCTCCATGATAGAGGTTTTCGTTTTGCTGTTACTTTTCCTGAAGTACGGCAATCACTGCTTGAAATGGTGTTGCCTACAAACATCAAGATGCTCCTTAATATGACAACCATAAAATCTTTTAAAGAAATTTATTTGGACGAGACACTAAATACATCTATTTGTGATTCAACTTTCTGTATAAATTACCGGGGGAGCAACAAATTTTTATTAGTTTTTATTGAGCATCAGAGCTCTTTAGATTATAAGATGGCCATAAGAGTGGAAGATTATAAAAATGCTATACGGAAGATTATTTATCGAAATCGTAGAAAAGACGACGAGAGACCTCTTCCTGCCATTTATCCTGTCATTTTATACCATGGTGAACGGCATTATTCCGCGCCAACAAGTATTATGGATTTGATTTATGACCCAGCAGGCATAGAAAAATCGGATGATATTAGTTCGCCTCAATTAATCAATTTGAATAAATTAGAAGATAATAGTTTACTTCGGTATGGGTGGGCTGGTATTTTATGTTTTTGTTTTAAGCATGTGCGTCGAAGTCACCATGATGAGTCCGTCTTAATATTGTTAAGACATCTGGATAATCTTGAGGGACATAATGCTAAAGATTTTAGTGATTTTATGCTAAAATATTTCTGTGCGGGTATTGATATGAGCGCTGGTCAATTTCGGGCCATATTTTCCCAGCATAACTGCACTCAGCAATTGGAGGGTAAGGTCATGACATTAGCGGAAAGCTTTGTTCAAGAAGGCATTGAGAAAGGCATTGAGAAGGGAAAAATAGACTGTGCCCAAGCCCTATTGCGAGAAGGAATGGAAAAAGAATTTATAGAAAAAACCATTGGTATAGATTTAGAAAAGTTGCTCTAAGTTCTTGGTTGATTTGCATTTGAGCTATCTTGCCAGTAATCTATTGGCTTGTGATTAAAGAGGCGAGAATGTTGTCTGATTCTGATAAAAAATACTCATTAAAGCGTTTGATTTGTAACAGATATACGTTTTCCGCTTTATTGTTGATCATATTGATTGCCTCAGCCATTCTGTATTGGGTTTATATTAGCCCGCGTTTTCATACCGTGATTCCTCAACAAGTGTATCGCAGCTCTGAAATGACTGTCTCAGGCTTTGAACAGTATATTAAACGCTATGGTATTCGTTCCGTGATCAACTTACGTGGGGCTGGTGAGAATGACCTTTGGTATGAAAATGAAATGGCAGCGGTGGCCGCAACCCATGTTACCCATTACGATTTTAAATTAAAGTCCCATGAAAAACCAACCCGGGCTCAATTAAAAGCCTTAGTGCGGTTAATTCAACAAGCGCCTAAACCGGTTCTAATTCATTGTAAAAATGGCTCTGATCGAACGGGGCTGGCTTCTGCCGTGGCGCTAATTATTTATGATAAACCCAATTTAGATGCTATCAAGAAGCAATATTCTCTGATATACGGTGCCTTATCGCCTACCAGTGTAGGGAAATTGGTTATCCCTGTCTATTTGCAGTGGCTTGAGCAGCAACCACACCATGGCCCATTGAAACCCGATGCCGTTAGCTTTCAGCAATGGTTGGATGCAACCTCAATATTATCCAACTCATGATATTAGCGCTGCATGATATGCAGAGTTACCCAACGCCCTTTTGCTAATTCGAACCCATGAATCTTAGCTATTTCATGAAAATTCATGCCTTTTGTTTTTTGTTGGAAGGGCGCCATGCGCTTTTCATTCACAACCACTAAGGTAATATTGGGATCCGCTTGCAGATTCAATAGTGCTCCATTTGAATCGACAAAACGCACATTATCAGCACCACCCATGGCGAAGACTAAGCTGGGTTCTTCATATTTAACGACCAATAAAGGATGTTTGGCATCGATGGTATTAGGGGCAAGAGATTGCAATTCATAGGCAATCTTATCGCTAAGCCACAGGGGCTTTACGGAAGGTAAAAGAAATTGTGCTACAGGTCCAAAGGCGAGGACGCAGCCAACAACCGTAGTAGCTATGGCTTTCGTATAATTACCACGTAGCACCGAAGATAGGGTTAAATACATAGTTAAAGCGATGACCATGGTGAAAAAGATACTGACTATGGATGCTTGATGTTGGAAATAAATGGGTAACCCCATAATGGCTGTCATCATGATGAGACCGACAAGGACCCATACTATTTTTTGGAATTTTACCAAAAGGCTCATGATTTTTGGGAAGCGGATATCCTGGATATTTTGTAGAGCATGGGCAATTAAAATAGCAATTGCCGGATAGAGTGGTAAGACATACTCGGGTAATTTCGTTGGGATGAGCTCAAAGCAAATCCAGGACGGGATTAGCCATGCTAAAAGAAATCTCATATCAGGCAACTTGCGTTGTTGAAAACCCCAGGTAAGTCCATGCCATAAAAATAAAGAAGCAGACCAAAACATTAAAGGGAAAATAATTAAGAAAAATCCCGGTGGCATACCATGAGATTCTTGCCCCCCCACCAATTTAGGTAAGGCATCTTGACTGAACATATTCCATAAGAAATTACTGTGAGAAAAAATGCTAACAGGGATTAACCAAGCAGCGGTTAGGGCTAGTAGTAAAGGGATGCCCCAAAGAGGACGCAAACATTTGCACCAAGATACATTTCTATCAGCAACACAGAGGCCAATGATGGTTAGACCGCCCACTAAAGGGGTGATGCCTTTAATGAAAACACCGGCAGCAAGGCCGACCCAAAATAAAAAGGGCAGGACCCAAGCGCTCGGACGGTTTTCTCTGTGATTACTATAGAGTAGCCACAGAGATCCTTGCATGAGTACCATGGTGAACAATAGCATGGCATCGGTGACGGCTAAGTGAGATTCTAAGACTACAAGCAAGCTCGCCGCTAACATACTGCTGGCTAGCATCGCTACCTTGGAGCCTAAACGCCTTCTGGCAAAACCAAAACATAATAGAACAGACAGTGTGCCGCCGAGTACGGAGGGAATTCGATAAGCCCAAATGGTATTAAAGTCAGGCGAGCTGAATGATTTTACGGAAGCAACTTGCAACCAGTAAATGCCCGGGGGTTTCAAATGACGAGGAGTATTTTGGAAATTAATTTGAGCATAATTATGGCTTAGCATCATTTGTTTTGAGGCTTGAGCAAAATGCGGTTCATCTCTATCTAAAGGAGGTACAGTGAAAATGCCAGGTATATATAATAGGCAGCAAAGTAGGGTGAGGATGAAATAATGACGTGACTGTCCCATGCTTAAAATCCATGTTCTATGCAAAAGAGCTTAGGATACGCATTTTAGAGGTGGGGTACAAGTCTCAGAGAAACTTAAGCATAAGGGCTAAAGCCACCACCGCTGACACCAGAATGATACACGCCAATAAAGCTTCAAAAGGTTGAAAGACTTTTTCACCAGCAGATTTTTTAGTCCACACGTAACATAGAACACCCGCAGCATATAAAATACTACTTAATAGGAGGAGTTTAAGCCCCGCTGCAAAAATCAAAAGTGCACCATAGAGTACACCGACAAAGGCGGCCAAAGCGTTGGGCAATTTCTTATGGGGGTTCTGTTGGTAATAATTGTCTTGGAACAATAATTTAATGGCATAGAGAGCACTAAAAAAATAGGGTAAGAGAATGCAGCTGGTGGCTAATTTTAATAAGACTAAATAGGTTCCTTGGGAAAACAAAACCACAATTAAAAAGAGTTGAATTAAGCCATTGGTGATCCAAAGAGAGCCTGAGGGCGAATGGTTTTTATTAGTTTTAGCAAAAACCTTTGGCATGATATTATCTTTAGCGGCAATATAAGGTAATTCAGCGCACAATAATGTCCAGCCTAACCAGGCACCAATGAGAGAAATAACCAGTCCCATATTGATGAGCACAGCGCCCCAACGGCCTACCAGTGTCTGCAATATATAAGCCATAGATGGATCTTGCATATGGGCTAATTGATCTTGTGGAATGGCGGCTAGAGATAAGATGGAGATTAAAAAGTAAATAGAGAGGGTCCCTACCAAGCCGATGACGGTAGCTTTGGCTACATAGGAACGTTCTTTAGCGCGAGAAGATAGCACTACGGCACCTTCAATGCCAATGAAAACCCATAAGGTGACTAACATCGTGCTTTTTAGTTGTGAAAACAGTGAGCCTAAACCCTCTCCCCAAAAGTTAAAGGTAAGATTTTTCAAATGGAAAGCCGCTATACAAAGCACTAAAAAAACAATAATAGGTACTATTTTAGCAATGGTAGTAAGAATATTAACAAGAGCAGCTTCTTTGATGCCCTTTAAAATTAATGCATGAACGGACCATAAGAATAAAGACGCTCCTATAATGGCATAAATAGTATTGCCATGACCGAATTGGGGAAAGAAAAATCCTAAAGCACTAAACATCAAAACCGCATAGGATACATTGCCTATCCAGGCACTTAACCAATAACCCCAAGCTGAATTAAATCCAATAAAGTCACCAAAACCAGCTCGAGCATAGGAATAGATGCCGCTTTGTAATTCTGGTTTGATTTTATTTAATTGAGTAAATACAAAAACCAGACCTGTGATGCCAATACCTGTGATTATCCAAGCTAATAGAATAGCGGCTGTTTGTGCTTTTTCTGCGATGTTCTGAGGCAAGGCGAAAGCCCCTGCACCAATCATGCTGCCCACCACTAAACAAACCAGAGACCAGAGGCCCAGCTTACTTTCATTAGGTTGATCAGACATTATAAAATTCCATCTCAGCGCAATCTTTTTCGATAAAAGTACCCGCTTTCATTTGCACAATGGCTTGTGCATCATGCAGAGATCCAATGGCAGAAAAATCGCCGCCGGTATTGACAAAGTCGCAGGCTGATTGGACTTTAGGTCCCATGGAGCCTTGAGCGAAATCCAATGAAGCCAATTGTTCGGGACTGGCACGACGAATTTTTTTAGAATGAGGTTTGCCAAAGTGGGTTTCTACGGCGGCTACATCCGTTAACATCACTAAACCATTGGCTTGAATATCTTTTGCTAGCACTTGTGAAGCCCGGTCTTTATCTACAACGGCTTCTACACCCTCCAATCCTTGGCCATTGCGAGTAACAGGAATGCCACCACCACCAGCGCAAATTAAGGTAATTTTTCCAGAGTCTAAAATATATTGGATAGAAGGCAATTCGATGATGGCTTGCGGTAAAGGGGAAGGAACCACACGCCGATAGTAATCCCCATCGGGCTTAACGGCCCAACCTTTTTCTTGTTGTAATTTATCCGCTTGGGCTTTTCCATAAACGGGACCTACAAATTTGGTGGGGTTCTGGAACGCCGGGTCTTTTGAATCTACAAGGGTTTGGGTCAATAAAGTAATGATTTCTTGTTCGGGCAATTGATTTCGCAATGCTTGTTCGAAGAGATAACCTATCATGCCCTCTGTTTCAGCTCCTAAAACATCTAATGTATAGGGTTCTACGGCTTTGTAGGCGTCATTTTGCAAGGCAAGCAAACCCACTTGCGGGCCATTGCCATGGGTCAACACCACTTGGTGGTTCGCTGCTACCTTTGCGATGGAAGCAGCAGCTATGGCAATATTGTCCTTTTGAATGGCCTCTTCAAGAGGTTGATGTCGTTGTAGAATAGCGTTGCCGCCCAGTGCAATAACAATTAACATTTAATCACCTAAGGTTGCGACCATTAATGCTTTGATGGTGTGCAGACGATTTTCTGCTTCATCAAAGACAATGGAATTGTTCGATTCAAAAACTTCGTCAGATACCTCTAAGGCGTCTAAACCATACTTTTGAAAGATCTCTTCGCCAATTTTTGTTTTACGATCATGGAAAGCGGGCAAACAATGCATGAATTTACAATTTTGATTGCCTGTTTGCTCTATGAGGGCGCTATTAACTTGGAAGGGCGTTAAAAGTTTAATCCGTTCTTGCCAAACCTCATCTGGCTCACCCATGGAAACCCACACGTCGGTATAAAGGAAGTCGCAATCCTTAACCGCTTCTTGGGTGTTATCGGTAATGGTAATTGTGGCTCCGGTTTTTGCAGCGATATCTTCACATTGCTGAACCAAGTCAGGCGAAGGTGCATAGGCATCGGGGCAGGCTAGACGCACATCCATGCCCATTTTAGCCGCACCCACCATTAAGGAATTCCCCATGTTATATCGGGCATCACCCAAATAACAAAAGCGAATATCCTTTAAAGGTTTATTGCTATGTTCGCTCATGGTAAGTAAATCGGCTAAGATTTGTGTTGGATGAAATTCATTGGTCAAACCATTCCAAACGGGTACACCAGCATATTTTGCTAGTTCTTCCACGATGGTTTGGGCAAACCCACGATATTCAATACCATCATACATGCGACCTAAAACACGAGCCGTGTCTTTCATGGATTCTTTGACGCCGATTTGTGAACCTGTGGGAGGCAAATAAGTGACAGATGCCCCTTGGTCATAAGCGGCTACTTCAAAGGCACAGCGTGTGCGCGTAGACGCTTTTTCAAAAATCAAAGCAATATTTTTGCCAGTCATATGGGGCTTTTCTTTCCCAGCTTTCTTATCGGCTTTTAATTGCGCCGATAAATCCAATAAGTATTGGATTTCTTCAGGGGTAAAGTCCAACAATTTTGTAAAATTTCGATTTTTTAAATTCATGATTTTGTTTCCTTAAATATCATCTCGTTCAATGGGGCAACTCATGCAGCGAGCACCGCCACGGCCTCGGCCTAATTCATCGCCAGGAATGGTGTGGACAGTAATGCCTGCTGCTTGCATTTTTTCAATAGTATATAAGTTGCGTTCATAGCCAATAACAACGCCAGGGCGGATGGTCAAAACATTGTTGGCATCATTCCACTGCTCGCGCTCTTGTTGGTAGGTATTACCGCCGGTCTCTACGCAGCGTATTTGAGTTACCTCTAAGAGTTCCGCTAGGGTTTGGAATAAGGTTCCTTTGGGTTCACTGGCATTTACTTTTATGGTTTTGCTGTTCCCAGGTTCCAATATAAAATGGCGTGTTTTATCGTTGATGATCTGTGGGAATACGGTAAAACAATCCCTATCCAGCATGGTCATTACCGTATCCAAATGCATAGCAGCACGGCTTTGCGGAAGTTGTACAGCAATGATTTTTTTTGCAGCATGTTGTTTAAATAAATTCTTAGCCAAAGATTCTACAGCTTGTGGGGTAGTGCGCTCACCCATGCCGATAAGGACATAGCCATTGCCTATAACTAATACATCGCCCCCCTCGATGGTCATGTGATCATAAAAGTAATCATGATTACCTAACCAAAAATGGAATTTGGATTTATTAAACATGGGATGGAAATTATATATAGCTCGCAAGTGGACGGTTTCGCGACGTCGAGCTGATTTTGCCATGGGGTTGACAGAAACTCCATTATAAATCCAGCAGGACGTATCTCGTGTAAAGAGATGATTTGGTAGGGGGGGAATAATAAAATCGTATGGGTCTTTTAATGCATAAGCTAAGGATGGCACTTCCTTCTTAAACTCTTGGCGCGTAATGCCGCCTAATAAGATAGTAGCCATGTCCATAGGCAATTGGTCCTTGAGATAAGCACGCAAGCTTTCTGCTAAAGTAGAACCTAGGCGATATTTGGAACATTGCCTATCTAAAACCCACTTCACGGCTTCTGGGTTTTCTAGCGTTTCTGCTAATAAACTTTTTAATAGCAACACTTCAATATTGTTATTTCGTAATACCTGGGCAAAGTAATCGTGCTCTTTCCCTGCCACTTGCACGCGCAAGACATCGTCAAAAAGCAATTCTTCGCAATTGGATGGCGTAAGACGCTCCAAGCTCAACTCAGGACGGTGTAATAGGACCCGGCGCAATTGGCCGATTTCGGAACCCACATAACATTGGCTCATAATATTCTCTTTGATTTGACATGAAGGGCCAGTTATATATGATAAAAGGCCATGCCGCAATGACCTATGTCAGGTAATCTGGAAAGAATATGCCCATTTCAACCCCCGCTCCCGCAAATGAAGCAGGCCTCATACAACTCTGTCAAGATTTACAGGAGATGACTCTAGCTCAAGTGGCAGAGAGCCTGGGGCAAGCTGTGCCTCCTAACCTCATGGGCAATAAAGGCTGGGTAGGGCAATTGTTGGAATTAGCTCTTGGCGCCACGGCGGGCAATGAAGCGGCACCGGATTTTCAGCATTTAGGTATCGAGCTGAAAACCATCCCTGTTAATAGCAAGGGGCAACCCATTGAGACCACCTATGTGACTACAGCGCCCTTACTTAACGTGGGCCATTTCACATGGCACGCCAGTCCTGTTTATAAAAAGTTGCAATGTGTGCTTTGGGTGCCTATATACAGTGAAAAATCCATGACCCCGGGGGAACGTGTCATCGGTAATAGTGTTCTATGGCGACCATCCTTTGATGAAGCCGAAATATTGCAAAGTGATTGGGAAGAATTAATGGATATGATCTGTTTAGGCCAATTAGAGAAAATCAGCGCCGGGCAGGGGGAATACCTGCATATTCGTCCTAAAGGCGCCAATAAGCACTCCCTCACTTGGGGCATCGACGCCCAGGGCAATAAGATAAAAACCTTGCCGCGAGGCTTTTATTTACGCACCCAGCTAACGCGGCAGATTTTGCAGGGCGTTATTTGATTCCTCAATAAATATAACCTATTGAATTACAAGTGAATCCGCGTTCCAATGTAATGCCTTACCTTCCAAAGGTGAGCAATGTTTGATGATATAGTGACCTTAAGCCGACATTTCCTAGAGATTAATCACAAAGCCTATGAGCGTTATTTCCTAGGTACTCATGCTTTGAAGCAACGCTGTATGGTAATTATTGGTAAACGCGGCATTGGTAAACGCGGCATTGGCAAAACGACGACTCTGATTCAATATCTCTTACAGCATGCCAAAGGTGATGCTCTGAATAAGAAAATCTTATATGTTCAAACAGATCACTTCTTAGTGGCGAATCATTCCCTTTATGAGATTGCAGAGATGTTTCAAGCCTTGGGGGGCGAAGTAATTGCTTTTGATGAAATTCATAAATACCCCGATTGGTCTAAAGAGCTAAAAAGCATTTACGATACCCTTCCTAATTTGAAAGTAATTGCATCAGGTAGTTCAGCTTTAGAAATTCATAAAGGCAGTCATGATTTAAGTCGGCGTGCTATTGTTTACCGTATGCATGGATTATCATTGAGAGAATACTTGGGCCTAAAATATGATTTAATGTTGCCAACTTTTTCATTAAAAGAAATTATTGATGGGCATGAATCCATTGCCGATAACTTAATTAAACAGTTAAAAAAAAGAAAAATCCGGCAAGTATTTAATGATTATTTGAATGAAGGTTACTATCCTTATTTTCTTGAGATTGGTGATGTCAAAGCTTATTTGATCACCTTGGAACAGAACGTGCATGTGACTTTAGAGTCAGATTTGTTGGCTATCTATCCACAACTCACCGGTTCGACCATTAAGAAGATAAAACAATTGTTAACTTATGTGGCGGCATCGGTGCCTTTTGCCCCCGATTGGAAAAAAATAAAATCTATGATTGGAGTTAGTGATGATCGGACGTTAAAAACCTACTTTAAATATTTAGAAGGTGCTGAATTAATAAAAATAATGAGGGCATTTTCAGGAAATATGCAAAAGACTTTGAGTAAAGAAAAAATTTACTTAGATAATCCGAACCAAATCCAAGCATTGACCGTGGGAGAAAGTGAGAGCGGAACCTTGCGTGAAGTGTTTTTCATTAACATGTTACAGTTGAAGCATGAAGTAAGCATTCCCGCTCAGGGGAATTTTATGGTGGATGGTCAATGGACCTTTGAGGTAGGGGGGCGCAATAAGAATAATAATCAGATTAAAGGCCTTAATCATGCTTACATTGCTTGTGATGGTATTGAGAGAGGCATAAAAAATAAAATACCTCTTTGGTTATTAGGCTTTTTGTATTAGAGAGGAGGTGTTTGGTGCTCCAGAGGCGATGGGAAGTGCCCAGGAGTTTCGACCAACCTATCGGAATCTATGCGGATGCTGTTGTTCTCTATGGATTAAGCAAATTCAAGTGGATAATTTAGTAGCAAATTGATATGCTTTTGTTTGAATAATTTCATCCATAAATAATTTATTACACAATCAAAGGATAATAAAAAATGCCTTATACTGCCGGTCAAAATTTAACCCGAGGTTCCACCTCCGCCATGTTATCTGTTCTGGGCGATACGCCTGACGCTTCTGAGTCACCCGAACTTGGTTTTATTCCAGCCCTGTTGTTGGCGGGGACAGTCATAATAGGCGCTATGATGTTGTTGATGTTTCTATGTGCGTTGGCATTGAATGTTAATCATAGGTTGCAAAAATGTGTATTGAGAGGCATGGAAGAGGGCGACGAAAAGACGCGCCTACTAGGGCAGTTAGAAGACCACGAAACAGAAAACTGTTGTGGCTTCGGTCTTGTTCCTAGCATTTGATGCTAGACTCTGCGCTATAATAACGGAAGGACAAGCATTATGACTACTAATTCAACAGTATTAACCTTAGGCTTATTGCAGGGCTCCGAAGATGAAAACCAAAGCGAGCCGGAATTATTGGACGGGGCGCGATTGGCTTTGTTAATTGTTTTTGCCCTATTGGTTTCTGTATGCATAATCACATGTTTGGTGATGTTTGTATGCCCCAATCTGTGGCATCAAATTAAGAAGGCCTCTAATCGTTGCCGAGCCAATGATTCCGTTGAATGTGATAATTTACAACGGTCCCTACTAAGAGAAGAAAATGAGTTAGGTTGTATCAACTTGCCCTGTTTATCTTAGAGCCTGAATTTAAATTCAGGCTGGTAATTCTCGCCCAATATCTTTACAATGCCTCTCATGGCAAGAGAGATATTTAAATTAACCCTACAATGGTCCAAAATGATTACCCCTAAGGTAATGCATTTGGCCTTTACTAAGGATGAAGGAGCACTGGATTTCATTCCTGGGCAATTCATTACCTTTCATATTCCCGACCCAGCCAGTGAAAAAATGCTGCGGCGCAGTTACAGCGTATCCACCATTCCTGGGCAAGAAGAGGGCATCGGCATTGCTGCTGCTTTTTATGAAGAGGGCGTAGCCACGGATTTATTGTTCCATTTGAAAACGGGCGACAATATGGATACTACGGGTCCCTTTGGGCGTTTGGTGTTGCGCGAAGAAGATACCTGCGAGCGTTATATTCTTGTGGCTACGGGTACAGGTGTTTCACCTTACCGTGCAATGTTGCCGCAAATCGCAGAAAAGATGGCGGTTAATCCTCAATTACAAGTGCATATTATCCTTGGTGTGCAAGGGCCTGAGCATTTACTTTATGGTGATGATTTTGCAGCTTTTGATGCTGCTCACGAACGCTTTCACTTCCATGCTTGCTACAGTCGCCAGCAACCAGAAACGCCCCGTGACTTTGAATATGAAGGTCATGTACAACAACAAATAGACGGGTTAAATCCCAACCCAGAAAAAGATATGGTGTATCTCTGCGGTAACCCCAACATGATCGACGATGCCTTTGCTTTATTACAAGAATACGGTTTCGATCATAAGAATGTAAGGCGAGAAAAATACGTCGCCGGTTAATTCGGCGTAGCCACGTCTTCTGACTGGACCCCGGCCTTCGCCGGGGTGACGTTGGAGCTGCCGGGGTGACGTTGGAGCTGCCGGGGTGACGTTGGAGCTGCCGGGGTGACGTTGGAGCTGCCGGGGTGATGGTGTCTTCGCTGGATCGACGATGCCTTTGCTTTATTACAAGCATGCGGGTTTGATCATAAGAATGTTCGCCGTGAGAAATACGTCGCCGGTTAAGGCTTTTTCTTAGGACTTTTCTTAGGGCTTTTACTAGGCTTCTTATGTTTATCCGGATTCTTGCGATAAACCGCAATGATGTGGCCGATTTCTTGAATTAAATCCGCGCCTTGTTTTTCACAAATAGTTTGCGCTATGACGTTGCGGTCTTCTTTATCCGCTCCCGCAATGCGAATTTTAATAAGTTCGTGATCATTCAAGGCTTGGTTAATCTCACTCTGAACATTATCCGTTAAACCCTGATTACCGAGCATGACTACGGGCTTGAGGCTGTGGGCTTGGCTACGTAATTTTCGTTTTTGTGAAGGTTCCATTATATACTAGTGCTCTTGTCATCATCGGGGCGTGAAGTATAGCAAATGCCGCGCTATACTGCAGCATTGTATTTGGATGGATTCCCGCCTTCGCGGGAATGACGTCGGGGAATTCGCTGAAATAGCGCAGGGGGAACATATGCCTAGTAAATCACACACTTGGTACCAGAAACATACCAGTGATCCCTATGTGAAACGGGCACAGAAAGAGGGATATCGTTCTCGCGCTGTGTATAAGCTCTTGGAGATACAGGAAAAAGACAGGCTAATTAAACCAGGTATGACTCTGGTGGACCTAGGCTCTGCACCGGGCGGTTGGTCTCAGGTGGCTGTAAAATTAGTGGGCAAAAAAGGCCGAGCTATCGCCTTAGACATCTTACCCATGGATCCCATTGAAGGCGTGGAATTTATTCAAGGGGATTTTCGTGAAGAAGCCATATTGGTTCAATTGTTGGCCACATTGCAGGAAACCCCCGTGGATATTATTATTTCTGATTTGGCCCCAAACATAAGCGGCATGGCTGTTGTGGACATTCCTCGCTCTATCTACCTGGCCGAGTTAGCATTGGAGTTGGCTCAGCAAGTGTTGAAGCCTAAGGGCACCTTGGTGATGAAAGTCTTCCAGGGCGAAGGTTTTGAAGGGCTATTAAAGTCACTGAGAACTCAATTCACTAAGGTGGTCAGCCGTAAACCAGCGGCCTCTAAGTCTAAATCCAAAGAGCTTTATCTCGTTTCCACGGGCTACAAAGGCTCCTAAATGGGTTATATTATGCTATTCTCCAGAGAGTTAACCATTTCCTGGGCTGTAGAGAATACTGCCAGGATCGTGTAATTTAGTGTATAATCTAAAGCATCTATATAGTATGGGGTCATTGTTTTGAACGATATGCTCAAAAATCTTTTATTGTGGCTAGTTATTGCACTAGTGCTCATTTTCGTTTTCAGTAATTTTGGTCCTCATACCAGTGCCAGCAATCAACTGAGCTATAGCCAATTCTTACAGCAAGTGAATCAGGGTGCCGTCAGTTCCGTCAGCATCAACGATAATCAAATCAAAGGGATGACACAAAACAATAAACCTTTTGTGACTTATCTTCCCATGCAAGACCCTTTCTTGTTGAATGAACTGTTGAAAAATAATGTCAATATAAACGGCAAGCCCCCACAACAAGAAAGCGTGCTTATGCATATTTTCATTTCTTGGTTCCCCATGTTGTTACTGATTGCTGTATGGATTTTCTTCATGCGGCAAATGCAGGGCGGCGGCGGTGGCCGTGGCGCCATGTCCTTTGGGCGATCGAAGGCGCGTCTTTTAGGTGAAGATCAAGTAAAGGTAACCTTTGGTGATGTGGCCGGCGTGGAAGAAGCCAAAGAAGAAGTGAAAGAGTTAGTGGAATTTTTGCGAGAGCCGGGCAAGTTTCAAAACCTAGGCGGTAAAATTCCGCGAGGTGTTTTGTTGGTGGGGCCTCCTGGTACGGGTAAAACCTTATTAGCTCGTGCCGTTGCCGGTGAAGCTAAAGTACCTTTCTTTACTATTTCTGGTTCTGATTTTGTGGAAATGTTTGTGGGTGTGGGTGCATCACGTGTGCGTGATATGTTTGAGCAAGCAAAAAAACAAGCGCCGTGTATTATCTTCATCGATGAATTAGATGCCGTAGGTCGCCATCGTGGTGCGGGTCTTGGCGGCGGTCACGATGAACGGGAACAGACCCTGAATCAAATGTTAGTGGAAATGGATGGCTTTGAAGGCAACGAAGGCGTTATTGTTATTGCTGCTACTAACCGTCCCGATGTATTAGATCCTGCTTTATTGCGTCCGGGCCGTTTTGATCGCCAAGTGGTTGTGGGTTTACCCGACGTGCGTGGGCGCGAACAAATTCTTAAAGTACATTTACGTAAAGTGCCCATGGACGAAGACGTCAATGCCCATCTTATTGCACGAGGCACGCCAGGTTTTTCTGGTGCTGATCTCATGAACTTAGTCAATGAAGCAGCATTGTTTGCCGCACGGGCCAATAAGCGTACTGTAAGTATGGAAGAATTGGATAAAGCCAAAGATAAAATCATGATGGGTGTGGAACGTCACTCCATGGTCATGGGTGATGAAGAGAAAAAATTAACAGCTTATCATGAAGCGGGCCATGCCATTGTCGGGCTTTCAGTGCCGGAACACGATCCCGTTTATAAAGTAACGATTATTCCTCGGGGACGGGCTTTGGGCGTCACGATGTTTTTGCCGGAAGAAGACAGATACAGTATCACGAAGCGTAAATTAGAAAGCCAATTGTCCGCTTTATTTGGTGGACGTATTGCAGAGGAATTAATTTTTGGTAGTGACAGTGTGACTACGGGTGCTTCCAATGATATACAACGAGCTACAGAAATCGCTCGCAGCATGGTAACCAAATGGGGCTTATCTGAACGTTTAGGGCCTTTGACCTTTGGTGAAGATGACGGAGAAGTTTTCTTAGGACATTCCGTGACGAAGCATAAAGAAATTTCTGATGATACGGCCCATATGATCGATGAAGAAGTCCGTAGTATTATCGATCGTAATTACCAGCGAGCTGAAACAATTTTGCGTGATAACTTAGATAAGTTACATACCATGGCGGAATATTTAATTAAATATGAAACCATCGATGACAAACAGTTGGATGTTATCATGAAGGGTGGCAAACCTGTTGTGCCTGATGATATCGAAGACAATGAACCACCCACATCCGGTAAAGTAGAAGTGAGTGATGATAAAGATACGAAACCTCATGAATCCCGCAGCCACGGGAACTCAGAGGACCCTGCTACGGATCATTAATACTAATACCCATGGCGTTACTACAATGTGACGCCATAAGGTCAGCTAAGTTCCCTTTGTGTATCGAACCATAAAAGCTCATCAAAAATAGGATTTGAAAATGGGTGCTCCAAATCTATCAATGTCTCATCCCCAAAAAATCCATTGCCGCTCAAAAGTCTTAGATTTAAGTCAACCGCAAATTATGGGGATCATTAATTTGTCCCCAGAATCTTTTTGCGCTGAAGGTCTATGCAATAGCGTCGATGAAGCCCTGCAATATTGTGACAGAGCCATTCAGCAAGGGGCAGCAATCATGGATATTGGTGCCGAACCCACGAATCCCAGGACACGAGCTAAAGTCACAGTGCAAGAGCAAATAGATGTCTTAGTGCCCGTGGTGGAGGCGTTAAGCGATGCTTTCCCCATTCCTTTTTCCGTTGACACCAGTAAGCCTGATGTCATGAGCGCGGCGTTAGATGTTGGTGCATGCATGATTAATGATGTGAGAGGATTGCGTGAGCCCGGGGCTTTAGAAGTGGCGGCAAGGGCAGGCGTACCCATTTGTATTATGCATATGAAGCACCCTTTTGGGCGTCAGAATGAGCTAGAGAGTGACACTAACGAAGATATCATTATGCAGTTAAAGAGATTCTTTGCCGAGCGTATAGAGGATGCTGTGAAAGCTGGCATTAAGCAGCAAAACATCCTTTTGGACCCTGGCATTGGTTATGGCAATTTTGGTAAAGATGTCCAGGAGAATAGCCGCTTAGTGAATGAATTAGATAGCTTCTTAGACTTAGGCCGCCCATTAGTGGTGGGGTTATCGCGTAAATTTGGTGGGAAATTGCTGGGCTTACCCGTGGAAAAACGTCTTGCATCCAGCTTAGCAGCCACTATAATCGCAGTAGAACGAGGTGCGCGTCTTATTCGTACCCATGATATTAAGCCCACCTTCGAAGCTATTCGGGTGGCACAGTCCATTCTAGGAGAATAATTTTGGCGAAAGAACGGAAATATTTTGGCACCGATGGTATTCGTGGCCGAGTAGGCGAAGGCGCTATTACCCCTGAATTCATGCTCAAATTAGGTTGGGCCGCAGGTAAGGTACTGGGGCGCCAGGGTAAATGCAAAGTTATTATCGGTAAAGATACCCGTACATCAGGATATATGCTGGAATCGGCTTTAGAATCGGGTTTTGCCTCTGCAGGGGTAGACATTCGTTTGACGGGGCCTTTCCCCACACCTGCCGTTGCTCACATTACGCGAGCTTTTCGTGCCCAAGCGGGTGTAGTCATCAGTGCTTCCCACAATTTACACTACGACAATGGGATTAAGTTTTTTTCCAGTGAGGGTTATAAATTATCCGATGAATTAGAGCTCGCCATCGAAGAAAAAATGCAAAAGCCCATGACTGTAGTGCCGCCCGACCAAGTAGGCAAAGTATCCTTTGTCAAAGATGCCCCTGGCCGTTACATTGAATTTTGTAAGGGTACCTTCCCTATGACGGAAACCCTGTCGGGATTGAATGTCGTCTTGGATTGTGCCAATGGCGCGACATATAATATAGCACCCTATGTGTTTGATGAGTTGGGCGCACGTGTAACGACCATAAGTAATCAGCCTGATGGAGTAAACATTAATTTTAATTGTGGAGCGGTACATCCCAATGCATTAAGCGAGCGCGTGTTACAAGAACACGCCGATGTGGGTATTGCCTTCGACGGTGATGGCGATCGTGTGGTGATGGTAGATCACAAAGGTGAAATCGTCGATGGCGATGAATTGCTTTTCATTATTGCCCAAGACCGCCTGCAGCGAGGCATACTCGATGGTGGCGTTGTAGGTACCCAGATGAGTAACTTGGGGATGGAGTTAGCCTTAAATGAATTGAATATTCCCTTCACTCGCAGCCAAGTGGGGGACCGCTATGTGTTAGCAGAAATGCAAGCACGGGATTGGCTCTTGGGGGGTGAAAATTCCGGTCATATCATTTGCGGTGACATGACCACAACGGGTGATGCCATCATTTCAGCGTTGCAAGTATTGACAGTGATATCGGAAACAGGCCGCAGTTTGCATGAATTAAAACAAGCTATGAGTAAATTACCCCAAGTGATGATTAACGTCAAAGCCCGCGCTAAATTAAATTTACAAGATAGTGCTATACAAGATGCCATCACAACGGCTGAGCGTACCCTTGGCCCCCGCGGCCGCGTGCTAATTCGCCCTTCAGGTACGGAACCCGTGATTCGCATCATGGCCGAAGGCGAAGACAAAGGCATCGTAGAAACTGTTGTAAAAGAACTCTCGCACAAGTTAGAGAAAATGTTGCGAGCATAGTGTTTTATTGTTCATGTAAAGGTTGTGATATTTCATTTAAACCATCTTTCCCACGGGTTTCACTCAGTTTGTCACAGCTTATGGATTCGTTCTCATGGGGTAACAATCTCTGTGGTTGATGTTTTAAGCTCAATTGCAGATGCCATCCTGACCCAAGACCCCATAGATCGAGTCTGGTATACACATGCAAATAAAAGATGGCTGAGGCCAATCAGGGACGGGGTTTTTGGGTATGGCCGAGATAGATGCGTGTTACGGTGGCAAGGTTAGCTCTTAACTCTTGGGCAATTCTAGTCAGGTCATAATCATCAAGAGTTAGTACTTCTTCTAACATAATTTGATATTGGTTTATTTGATGCGGTACTATTTCTCTGGAGTAACTTAAGTGAATGGCTGCCAGATAAGAAGAAAGCAATTTTAAGAAAGCTTTCTTCATTTGTAAAAGAAGAAGGACTTCTTGTGATTGAAATCTTTGTGCCGGATCAAAAGCCACTTAATTCAACCTCCTATGATGACAAGAAATATGATGCTGTTACAGAATATAGTAACGTCCAAGGTTTTAATTTAACGCAAAAAGAAGCGTTAGAGTTAATCAAAGAAGTAGGTTTTAAGCATATTGCTGAGATTCCATATGTGACTCAGACGAATAGAAAAAGACATATATTTATTTGTCAGAAATAGTAGATTTTATGCGAATACAGCCTCTTAGAAATGGACTGCTGTATGGTTTCTCTCTTCCATTAAGTAGTGTTTTGAGTTTTTTATCTTCCTCAAAAATTTCATTAGTATCACGTATACCAAAATGATCCTTGGATGTGTGGTAATAATTAAAATCCGCACCGGTCATTAATTCATACATGGGTGTTCCAGATAGGTTTAGATCATTTTCTAAAATTGCTGTAATATACTTTTCTTGCAAAGATTTTATTAAATAAAGATCTTTTATCTTTGAACTCTCAGTGCGGCGAGTGGAGAATTGAGTCGTGGTAGGATACGAGAGAGAATAATAAACTGTGCTGTCAGGATCTTTGTAGTTGAACATTTCTGGGATCATAAATATTGGTGGGTATTTCTTTATTTTATAAATGTCCTCATAGATAGAGGCGAAGCCACTGATAGGAGCTGCTATATTGTCAGTTGCGATAGAAAATCCTGGGAATTCCCCAACGCCAATGGAAAAAAAAATGTTTCACGCTTTCAAGAATATAGGGTTCGGGCTTAATGCCTAACTTGCGCTGAATGACGGAATAAACCAGTTCCCAAATATACGGATGACGATAAAAATTACTTCCTTTCCAAGCATTCCTAAATAAATAAAGGTGGAAATCTTTAAAGGCTGCATCATTAAGTTGCTCAAACCAGTTCTTCCCAAAAAATAGTATCTTAGTTTCCCACTTCTCAGGAAACTCAGGATGATTTGCCAATGACTTAAATGTATTCCAGTAATCTAACATGCTGTTGGGTTTATCGGGCTGAAGTTTAAAGCGCTTTTCGATTCTTGATAAGCTCATATTATTACTAGCCTTGGCTAGTGGCACAATAGATCTAGCGCCAGCCGTGATATTCCACAAAAATGCTGGGCCGTTAGAATCAGTATCTGAAAGTGATTTCCATGTGCTGAACAAACTGCCTGCCGGCACTAGCCCATAAATCGGAATGGTGTGGTCGTCATGAAGGTAAAATATCTCAATGGATTTTTCTAGAATAAGTGAGACGGGATTACTGCCGAGATTATAACTTAAATCTTCTTGGATATTCGCTGGGCATTCAGCTGAAGAAAGTGATATTGGTCGGCCTGATTTGTCGGGAATGAAGAATTTACCACCTTTTAAATACTCATATCCATAGGGGAATGAGCCAAGATATAGAGTTAACTCTTTTCCAGGATCTATTTCATCGATGATTTTGGCAAGTTCTGGGTTAACGGCATTTACAGCCGAGCGAGCTTCTTTCCATTGAATCTGCTTAAAGCTGGCTAATCCTCCCACTGGCGTTTTCCATAACTATAAAAGGATAATAATATAACAAAGCTACCACTCGGTCCATAAAAAGCTATTTTCTAATAAATACAGTGAGTTAAGAAAATCCAGCAATAATTAGCAATTTATTAAGTCTACAGCTATACTATACATACATAGTATTTCTGTTGACTTAATGGTAATGAATAGATTACAAGCTGAGCAAGTTCTCAAAACATGGGATAAACGGGGTAAATTTGTGTTTCGCAAACATGAATTTGCCAAGCTGTTCCCCAATGAAGCCCCGAAAACTGTGGACGAGGCCTTAGCCAGATTGGTAAAGAGCGGTTTGCTGCAGCGTGCCTGCCGCGGCATTTACGTTTATCCCGATGCCCGTAGTTTTGATACTTATGTCATTGAGCATATTGCCAAGGCTCTGCGCCCTGGGCATTACAATTATGTGAGTCTTGAATCCATGTTATCGGAATATGGTGTGATTTCACAGATCCCCATGGACCGTTTAACTCTAATGACGACGGGGCGTAAAGGTTTATATAAAACACCCTATGGTGTGATTGAGTTTACCCATACTAAACGCCTTCCTACAGACTTCATTGATAATATCATTACAATAGCAGATAGACCTTTGCGTATTGCTACTAAGCAAAAAGCATGGTTGGATTTGAAACGAGTTGGCCGCAATCTTGATATGGTGGATAAAGAGGAGCTAGACAGTGAATAAACAAGAAAACTTCAAGGCATTAGTAGATAAAGCCATGCGGGAAAATAAATTACGCCATATGCGCCCAGTGGTGGAAAAGGAATTGCTGCATTATGACATTCTATTTGCGTTAGACAAGCAGGGTTTATTAGATACACTAACTTTTCAGGGTGGAACAGCATTACGTTTATGCTGCGGTGCACCAAGGTTTAGTGAAGACTTGGATTTTGCTGGAGGTAGGGAATTTTATCGTCAGGATATTATGCAAGTAAAACAATGCATCGAACAATATATCGGTGAGCGCTATGGACTAGAGGTGTTAGTAAAAGAACCGAAAGAGTTACTCGCAGAACGAGAAAATGATTATATAAAAGTGGAAAAATGGCAAGTGAGTGTGACCACGGCACCAGAGCAACGGGATATTCCTCGCCAAAAAATTAAAGTGGAAATTGTTAATGTTCCGTCTTATACTCGCGAACCCATGACGCTGAAACAGAACTACGATTTTTTACCTGATGGATATAGTGATACTTTTATTTATTGTGAAAGTCTGGATGAAATTTTAGCGGATAAGTTAATTGCGTATGTTAACTGTCGTCGTTATGTGAGATATCGTGATATTTGGGATATGCGATGGCTTAAACAAAAGGGCGCTTCTCTACAAGAAAGTCTAGTAAAAGAAAAAATTAAAGATTATAACATCACAGATTATCCGAGTAGATTAAATGACGCTATGGGAAGTTTGCAAGAAGTTATTTATAGTGATGGTTTTCGTCAACAAATGTCGCGCTTCATTCCCTCCGATGTTCAAGCAAATACGCTCATGAAAGAAAAATTTTATAATCATCTCAATGTCGAGTTAGCAGCTTTGTTTCAGCAATTAAGAATGCTTCTCAATTAGAAGGTTCTTGAATTTTACCCCAATGGCTCTTCTAATGATGGGACCTTGTAACTACCTGACGAGTTGGATAAAATCCCCTCGAGTTTTAAGAATATTAAGCTGGGAGGCAGCCATGCGTAAAAAAATAGTCGCTGGGAATTGGAAGATGAATGCATCAAAAGTAGCGGCAGAGCGTTTAGTCGGCGGTATTATTGCCGGTTTGCCCAATCCTTCTCCCTGTCAATGGGTTATGATTCCTCCTTACCCTTATCTAGGTTGCGTGGACAGCGCCATCCAAGGTCACGATATTGCACTAGGTGCTCAAGATACATCCAATGAGCAAGCGGGGGCCTTCACCGGGGAAGTATCTGCTGACATGCTGCGGGACATGGGTTGCCAGTACGTCTTGGTGGGTCACTCTGAGCGGCGCAGTTTGTACGGCGAGAGCAGTGAACTGGTTGCTCAAAAATTTGCCGCAGCCAAGCGAGCGGGTTTGATACCTATATTATGTGTGGGGGAAAGCTTGCAGCAGCGAGAGCAGGAGCAGACGGAACAGGTGGTTTGTCAGCAGTTGGATGCGGTCCTTTTCTTGGGTGAAAACTTCGAAAATGCAGTGGTCGCTTATGAACCAGTATGGGCCATCGGTACGGGCAAAACGGCAAGTCCCGAGCAAGCTCAAGGGGTTCATCACATGATTCGCCAATATTTATCAGATAAATCCCAAAAAAGTATAGCCGAAAGCCTGTCAATCCTTTACGGCGGCAGTGTGAAAGGGGATAATGCAGGCGATTTATTTGCCATGCCAGATATCGATGGTGGCCTCATTGGGGGGGCATCTTTGAAAGCAGATGATTTTTTGGCCATTGGCCGTAGTTTTATTGACCAAGGGGTCAAAGCCTAAAAGGCTTCGTTATAACGTAGGTATAATAATGCAACAATTGATATTGCTCGTACACGTCCTGACATGCATCGCACTAGTGGCGTTAATTCTGTTACAACACGGTAAAGGGGCGGATATTGGCGCAGCTTTTGGTAGTGGCGCATCCCAAACAGTTTTTGGTTCTCAAGGCTCAGGTTCTTTCTTATTGAAAATTACGGCTGTTTTAGCCACGTTGTTTTTTATTACGAGTCTTTCTTTAGGATTTATTGCAGGACAAGAGAGTAAGGCCCATAACGGTCAAGGGGCACCCGTGACGCAACCGATAGGTTCAGGGAGTAATCAGCCTGCCCAACCATCGAAACCGTAGGACAACATCGCCGAAGTGGTGAAATTGGTATACACGCCGCCTTGAGGGGGCGGTGGCGAAAGCCATGCCGGTTCGAGTCCGGCCTTCGGCACCATATTTGAGCCAATGATAGAGAAACAGCGCTCTCCATCATTGGTCGTAAGATAAAAGGGGTATGCGTTAGTATGTTAGGAAATTATTTTCCCATTTTGGTTTTTTTAGGTGTAGCAATGGCCATTGCCATAATTGCTATTTCCTTGGGATTCTTTCTGGCTAAACACAAACCCGATAAAGCAAAAACATCACCCTATGAATGTGGGTTTGAAGAATTTGAAGATGCTCGTTTACCCTTCGATGTACGCTTTTATTTAGTGGCCATTCTCTTTATTATTTTTGATTTAGAAACCGCTTTTCTTTTTCCTTGGGCCGTAGACCTGCGTAGCATTGGGATATTTGGTTTTATTTCCATGATGATTTTTCTTGGTCTTCTAGTGATTGGTTTTATCTATGAATGGAAGAAGGGAGCATTGGAATGGGAATGAATAATGCTCTGCGCAAACAAGGTTTTGTCACGGCGAAAGTGGAAGACTTGGCTAATTGGGCCCGACGTGGTTCTCTATGGCCTATGACCTTTGGCCTTGCTTGCTGTGCCGTAGAAATGATGCATAGCGCAGCCTCGCGTTATGATATTGATCGTTTTGGTTTAATTTTTCGTCCTAGCCCACGTCAATCCGATGTGATGATTGTAGCGGGCACTCTATGTAATAAAATGGCGCCTGCTTTGCGTAAAGTCTACGATCAAATGCCGGAACCCCGTTGGGTAATTTCCATGGGTTCTTGCGCCAATGGTGGTGGTTATTACCATTATTCTTATTCTGTGGTTCGTGGTTGTGATCGTATTGTTCCTGTTGATATCTATGTGCCTGGATGCCCACCTACGGCAGAGGCCCTATTGTACGGGATCATTCAGTTGCAGAATAAAATCCATCGTAAAAATGTTATAGAGCGCTAGAGGGAAGTCATGGGCGATATCGCGAACCTACAAGAAATCATTCAACGACGTTTTAGCGTTTACGAACCCGAATGTTTACTCCAAGGTGGTGAACTCACCATGGAATTGCCCAAAGCCCATTGGTTAAAAGTTGCAGAAAAACTGCGTGATGATGAAGACTTGGGTTTTGACATGTTATTAGATGTGTGTGGAGTGGATTATCAAGATCACGGCTATAGTGAATGGTCCACAGAGCAGGCTACGGCCACGGGTTTTGAACGCGCCGCCAACAATATAGAAAAACACGCGGTGAATCCGTGGGTGAAACCGCGTTTTGCGGCGGTTTACCACCTATTATCCCTTGCTCATAACCACCGTTTGCGTGTGCGTGTCTTTGTCGATGAAGAACAACCTATGGTAGATTCTGTCAATGATCTGTGGCCAGCGGCTAATTGGTTTGAAAGAGAAGCCTTCGACCTCTACGGCATTTTATTTGTGGGTCATCCTGATTTACGCCGTTTATTAACGGATTATGGGTTTATTGGGCATCCTTTCCGTAAGGATTTCCCTCTCAGTGGTCAAGTAGAAGTGCGATATGATGCTACTCAAGAACGGGTTGTCTATGAACCTGTCAATATCGAGCCTCGCATCTTGGTGCCCAAGGTGATTCGTGTGGATAATCGTTATACCCAGGGTGAAGTACCACCATCATCGGAGGGTGAAGCCTAATGCCAGATATAAAAAACTATACTTTGAATTTTGGTCCGCAGCATCCAGCCGCTCACGGTGTATTACGTTTGGTTCTAGAATTGGATGGGGAAGTCGTGCAGCGAGCCGATCCTCATGTGGGTTTATTACATCGCGCGACGGAAAAATTAGCTGAAAGTAAACCTTATAATCAAAGCATTGGATATATGGATCGTTTGGATTACGTATCCATGATGTGTAACGAGCACGGATATGTATTGGCCTTGGAAAACTTACTCGGTATCACGCCACCCACTCGCGCACAATACATTCGAGTTATGTTTGATGAAATCACTCGCATATTGAATCATCTATTATGGTTGGGTGCCCATGCATTGGACGTTGGCGCTATGACGGTCTTTTTATATTGTTTCCGAGAACGGGAAGATCTAATGGATTGTTATGAAGCGGTTTCAGGGGCTAGAATGCATGCTACCTATTATCGTCCTGGCGGAGTGTATCGTGATTTGCCCGAATTTATGCCTCAATACGAAACCTCAAAAATACGCAGTAAATCAGAAGTTAAAAAATTGAATGCTACACGTGAAGGGACATTATTGGATTTCATTGAAGCCTTCACTGGGCGTTTCCCAAAGTTAGTTGATGAATATGAAACTTTGCTGACAGATAACCGCATTTGGAAACAACGAACCGTAGACATTGGTGTGGTGTCGCCCGAGCGTGCAATTGCCTTGGGTTTTACAGGACCGATGTTGCGCGGCTCAGGTGTGGAATGGGATTTAAGAAAAAAACAACCCTATGAGGTTTACAATCGTTTAGATTTTGATATTCCCGTGGGCGTCAATGGCGATTGTTATGATCGCTACTTGGTGCGTGTGGAAGAAATGCGCCAATCTAATCGAATTATTAAACAATGTGTGAAGTGGCTCCGGGAAAACCCAGGACCAGTTATGCTGCAAGAACATAAAGTCGCGCCACCAGATCGTGTGGGTATGAAGCATGATATGGAAGCATTGATTCATCACTTTAAATTGTTTACAGAAGGTTATTGCATTCCTGCCGGAGAAACCTATGCCGCTGTAGAACATCCCAAAGGGGAGTTTGGCGTATATTTGATTTCTGATGGTGCCAATAAACCTTATCGCATGAAAATTCGTGCACCAGGCTTTAGCCATTTGGCAGCATTAGATGAAATGTCACGGGGCCATATGATCGCTGATGTGGCAGCCGTATTATCCAGTCAGGATATCGTATTTGGGGAGATAGATCGCTAATGGCCTATTTATTATCCGCAGAAGTACGTGCTGAAATCGATAAGTGGTTAGAAAAATACCCTAAAGATCAAAAGCAATCAGCCGTATTAACTGCTTTGCATTTAGCACAAGAACAAAACCAAGGTTGGTTATCTGAAGACGTTATGGATGCTGTGGCGGATTATTTGGATATGCCAAAGATCGCTGTTTATGAAGTCGCAAGCTTTTATTCTATGTATGAATTAAAGCCCGTGGGCAAACATAAAATTGCTGTCTGCACCAATATTTCTTGTATGTTGCGTAACAGTGATCAGATCGTTAAGCATTTAGAGCAACGCACCGGTGCCAAATTAAACGGAACCAGCGAAGATGGGAAATTTACCTTAAAAGAAGTGGAATGTTTAGGTGCCTGTGTCAATGCACCCATGTTTCAAATAGGTAAAGAATATTATGAGAAGCTCACCCCTGAAAAGGTGGATGAAATTTTGGATGGCTTGGAGTAGCGCGCATGACAAATGAAGTTTGTTTTCGTAATATGCATCTCGAAGAGCCATGGACCATGAGTGCCTATGAATCGGCCGGTGGTTACAAAGTGTTACGAAAAATTTTAACAGAAAAGACCGACCCTCAAGAGATTATTGGAGAATTAAAGACATCGGCTCTGCGTGGGCGAGGAGGTGCTGGATTTCCTACAGGTTTGAAGTGGAGCTTTTTGCAGCGTAATGCCCCTGGACAAAAATACGTGTTATGTAATTCCGATGAAGGTGAACCTGGCACATGTCATGATCGCGATATCATGCGCTATAACCCCCATCAATTAATAGAAGGAATGATCATTGCTGGCTATGTCATGGGAACTACCGTGGGCTATAATTATATTCGCGGAGAATTTTGGGAACCCTATGAACGTTGCGAACAAGCTTTAGAAGAAGCACGTGCCGCTGGATTATTGGGCGAAAACATTTTGGGTTCTGGCTTTGACTTTCAACTACATAATCATTTGGGTGCTGGCGCTTATATTTGCGGCGAAGAAACGGCTTTGATGGATTCTCTTGAAGGGAAAAAAGGCCAGCCACGCTTTAAACCACCATTTCCTGCTAACTATGGTGTTTATGGACGGCCAACCACCATTAATAATACGGAAACCTTTGCTTCGGTGCCGGTGATTTTAGAAAAGGGTGGTGAATGGTTTTTAGAGTTAGGCAAGCCCAATAATGGTGGTTGTAAGATTTTCAGTGTCAGTGGTCATGTGAATAAGCCTGGCAATTACGAAGTGCCTTTGGGTACACCTTTTAAAGAGTTATTGGCTTTGGCCGGTGGTTTGCGCGAAGGGCATCAATTAAAAGCGGTTATTCCAGGTGGCTCATCATCGCCAATTTTACCTGGCGACGTGATGATGGAAACAGACATGGATTACGATTCCATTGCCAAGTCAGGGTCAATGTTAGGTTCTGGCGCAGTCATTGTAATGGATGATAGTACTTGCATGGTAAAAGCTTTGGCGAGAATTGCATATTTTTACTATGAAGAGTCTTGCGGACAATGCACGCCATGCCGTGAAGGCACGGGTTGGATGTGGCGAGTCATTCAACGCATTGAAGAAGGCAATGGCCGTAAAGAACATTTGGACTTGTTATTAAGCGTGGCTGGAAAGATTGAAGGTCACACTATCTGTGGTCTTGGAGATGCAGCAGCTTGGCCCGTGCAAAGCTTTATTAAGCATTTTCGTGAAGAGTTTGAATACCACATTGAACATAAACGTTGTATGGTGAACCATGGATAAAATCGATATAGAAATTGATGGTAAAATGGTACAGGTCGATCCCGGTAGCATGATCATTGAAGCGGCTGATGAAGCTGGCATCGTGATTCCGCGTTTTTGTTACCATAAGAAATTATCTATAGCTGCTAATTGTCGTATGTGTTTGGTGGATGTAGAGAAAGCACGTAAGCCATTGCCTGCCTGTGCAACGCCGGTAACTTCCGGCATGATCGTTCGAACCAAATCGCAATTGGCCCGTGAAGCACAAAAATCCGTTATGGAATTTTTGTTAATCAACCATCCTTTGGATTGCCCTATTTGCGATCAAGGCGGTGAATGTGAATTACAAGACGTTGCTATGGGGTATGGTGATGATGTTTCTCGCTTTACTGAAGGTAAACGTTCCGTAAAAGATAAAGACATTGGTCCTCTGGTTTCAACGGATATGACACGCTGTATCCATTGTACTCGCTGCATTCGCTTTGGCGAAGAAGTGGCTGGCCTGCGTGAATTGGGTGCTACAGGTCGTGGCGAGCACATGGAAGTAGGCACTTATGTAGCGAAAAGTGTTAAGTCAGAGTTATCCGGTAATATTATTGATCTGTGCCCGGTGGGCGCATTAACTTCAAAGCCTTTCCGTTTTTCTGCTCGCGCTTGGGAATTGCAACAACGCAATAGCATTGCCGTTCACGATTGCGTGGGTTCTAACACACAATTGCATATACGCCGCAATGAAGTCATGCGAGTGGTGCCCCAAGAAAATGAAGCCATCAATGAAACTTGGCTTTCCGATAGAGATCGTTTTAGTTATGTGGGATTAAACAGTGATGACAGACTCACTCAACCCATGATCAGACAGAAAGACCAATGGATTGAAGTGGATTGGCCAACAGCTTTTGTCGCTATGAAGGATGCGTTGACAGCGTGCATTGAGCAACATGGGCCAGAACAAGTAGCTGCCATTGCTTCGCCAAATTCCACCGTAGAAGAATTTTATTTATTACAAAAAGTATTACGTGGTTTGGGTTCTAATAACGTGGATCACCGTTTGCGCCAAAAGAATTTTGATGATCAAGATGAAGTGGGTGCCTATCCTGGCTTAGAATGTAATTTATCTGAATTGGCCCATATGGATAGCATCTTATTGCTAGGCAGTAACATTCATCATGAGCAACCTATTTTAGGCCACCGTGTGCGTAAAGCTGCAAGACGTGGCGCTCAAGTTTTAGCATTGAATCCTTTGAAGTTCAATTATCATTTTCCACTGGCGGCAGAAAGTGTCGTGCCACCCGCAGAACTTTGCGATCGCCTGGCGGGTATTGCAAAAGCACTCATGGAAACTCAGCAAGCACCAGAAGATGCTAAAAAATTATTGGCTAATACAGTCGTGAGTGAAACCGATAAAGTTATGGCGCAACATTTGTTGCAAGCGGAACGTGCCATTATTTTATTGGGTACCTTGGCGCAGCATCACAGCCACGCTGCCACCATTCGTCGCTTGAGCCGTCTTATTTGCCAAATGGCTAATGTGGATTTGGGATGGTTAACCGATGGTGCCAATGCACAAGGTGCTTGGTTAGCTGGTGCCATACCTCACCGTGGTCCAGCCAATTCATCGCTTACGGCTCAGGGGGTAACCGCCCATGACGCTTTTGAAAAAGCGTTAAAAGCATATGTTTTAATGAACGTTGAACCTAATTTAGACTGTGCCGATGGACGACAAGCGCGACATGCTTTAACCAGTGCTGATATGGTTATTGCTCTGTCTACGTTTAAAGACCCTCTGTTAATGGAAATGGCGCATATTTTATTACCCATTACGCCCTACAGCGAAACAGCGGGTACCTACGTTAACGTCATGGGTGAGTGGCAAACAGCACGAGCCGTAGTCACACCACAGGGCGAGGCTCGACCCGGTTGGAAAGTATTACGCGTCATGGGTAATATGTTCAATTTGCCGGGCTTTGAATATACCTCGCAAAGTAGTGTGCTAGCAGAACTGAAAGAACAATTAGATAATGCCAGTAGCTCAGGTGGCTTACAGTGGGTTTGTCCTGAAAGCTTGCCTAATGCGGATAAAGGATACTTAGAACGCATTACCCAGTGGCCTCTCTATCGAGTGGATCCTTTAGTGCGTCGCTCACAACCATTGCAAGAAACCACTTTGCAAGATGCTGTAGGCATTTACATGCATTCTGATCAGGCCGCCAAGTTAAATTTGAAAGCGGGGGATGTGGCCCATATAGAACAACAGGGCACGGCCACATTAAATGTCTTTATCGATGAACGTGTGCCACTAGGTTCGGTTTATGTGCCTGCGGGTTATCTCGAAACTGCCGATCTATCTGGTGGATCCATCGTGGTGAGAAGGGATAAGTAACGCATTATGAAGCAAGATATTCTCTTATTGATTTGGACCGTTATTAAAATCGTCGCTATTGTGTTGCCACTGATTATTGGGGTAGCTTATCTCACTATGGCAGAACGCAAAGTCATCAGTTACATGCAAGGCCGTATTGGGCCCAATCGTGTGGGTTTTGGCGGTATGCTGCAACCCATAGCCGATGCGATGAAATTGCTATTTAAAGAAATCATTATTCCGCGAGTATCCAATCGATATTTATTTTTAATCGCGCCTATTGTTAGCTTCGTGCCGGCATTGGTGGCTTGGGCAGTTATTCCTTTTGGCCCACATTTGGTCTTAGCGAATATTAATGCAGGCGTTTTATTTGTTTTAGCCATGACCTCCCTGGGTGTTTATGGTGTGTTAATGGCTGGTTGGTCCTCTAATTCAAAATACGCCATGTATGGTGCTATGCGTTCAGCTGCACAAACGGTTTCCTATGAAATCGCCATGAGCTTTGCTTTTGTGGGTGTGTTAATGGCCGCTGGCAGCTTGAATATGCAAAATATTGTTGTGGCACAATCCGGTGGTTTTTGGCATTGGTACTGGTTGCCTCTATTACCTTTATTTGTGGTTTATTGGATATCCGGTGTGGCTGAAACGAACCGTGCGCCTTTCGATGTGGCGGAAGGGGAGTCAGAGATTGTTGCGGGTTTCCATATAGAATACTCTGGTATTACCTTCGCATTATTTTTCTTGGCAGAATATGCCAGTATGATTTTAATTTCAGCCTTGGCCGTAACTTTGTTCATGGGCGGTTGGTTGTCACCTTTTCAAGGGATACCTGTCCTCGGCGCATGGTTTGCTTGGGTGCCAGGTTTGGTATGGTTCGTATTGAAGTTATGTTTCTTTTTATATTTATACCTTTGGATGCGTGCCACATTCCCCCGTTATCGTTACGACCAAATTATGCGTTTAGGTTGGAAAATATTGATTCCTGTTACTCTGGTATGGATCGTTGTGACAGGCGCTCTAATTGAATTGCATGTGGGCCCATGGTTTTCATGATGATGTCGAGGAAGAGCTCTATGAGCAATAAAGGTAAATGACATGAAATGGATTAAAGGTTTTTTTAAGACATTCTTCCTTTGGGAACTGTTGGTAGGCCTCAGTTTGACGGGACGTTATTTCTTTTCAAAAAAGATTACTATCCAATACCCTGAAGAAAAAACGCCATTATCAAATCGCTTCCGCGGATTGCATGCGCTCAGACGTTATCCTAATGGTGAAGAACGTTGTATTGCTTGTAAATTATGTGAAGCCGTATGCCCAGCATTGGCCATTACTATTGAAGCTGAGCCTCGCGAAGATGGCTCGCGCCGTACTACCCGCTATGAAATTGATTTGTTTAAATGTATTTATTGTGGGTTTTGTGAAGAATCTTGCCCTGTGGATTCCATTGTGGAAACCAATGTTGCTGATTATCACTTTGAGAACCGGGGTGAAAATATCATGACCAAGGAAAAGCTTTTAGCCATTGGCGATAGGTATGAAGAGCAAATCGCAAAAGACCGTGAATTAGATGCTAAATATCGATGAGTAGTAAAGTATGGATTTATTAGTTGAACAAATAATCTTTTTTGCCTTTGCTGGCATGACGGTGTTGGCAGGCGCTGTAGTGGTGGCTGTGCGTAACCCTGTGCACAGTGTTTTAGCCTTAGTGGTAGCTTTTGTAGCAAGTGCAGGCCTGTGGTTATTATTAGAAGCCGAGTTCCTAGCCTTAGTGCTTATTTTTGTTTATGTGGGCGCGGTCATGACGTTGTTTTTATTTGTTGTCATGATGTTGAATATTCGTGAGTTGCCCTCGCGAGAAGGTTTCGTACGCTTTTTACCTTTAGCCTTATTTGCTTTGGCGGCCATTGTCGCCATGATGGTGTTTGTAATTGGCCCGCAACATTTTGGTCTTGCCCAATATGCTATCCCAGCACATCACGGTGCGGATTATTCTAATATTCGTGAATTGGGTTTAGTGCTTTATACCCATGATGTTTATCCCTTCGAATTAGCTGCCGTATTATTGTTAATAGCCATCATTGCGGCCATCAGTTTGAGTTTCCGCGGACGTCGTGTAGGCACACGTTCTCAGGTGCCCAGCGCACAGATTGCAGTGAAGTCAGCCGATAGGATTCGTATTATTAAAATGGCATCAGAACCTAAGGTTAAGAGGTAGGAGTAGATTATGATTCCATTATCAGATTATTTAATTGTTGGCGCCATCCTTTTTGGATTGAGCTTGGCGGGGATCATCATTAATCGTAAAAACGTTATTATCTTGCTAATGTGCATTGAATTAATGTTGTTAGCAGTGAATACGAATTTTATCGCTTTTTCTCATTACTTAGGTGATAACCTAGGTGAAATATTTGTTTTCTTCATTTTGACGGTGGCAGCGGCAGAAGCAGCCATTGGCTTGGCTATTTTGATGGTGCTTTACCGCAACCGCCAAACCATCAATGTGGAAGATTTGGATTCATTAAAGGGCTAGACAGTGCATCAAGACAGCGTATTACATAATCTCAGCTTAACAATGGTCCTTGCGCCATTGCTCGGTGCCATTGTGGCAGGCTTTTTCGGTAAGGTCATTGGCAAAACATGGACTCATCGAGTGACTATTTTATTGTTGATGGTTTCCTTCGCCTGTGCCATTTATATCGCGAAGCTATTAATCTTGGATGGCATGCCCAGCTATAATGGCGTCATTTACACCTGGGCGGATGTAGGCAAGTATCAATTCAACGTAGGTTTCTTAATCGACCGATTAACAGCAGTCATGGGGATCACCGTGACATTTGTATCACTGCTGGTGCATATATATAGTATTGGCTATATGGCTGAAGACGATGGCTACCAGCGTTTCTTCAGTTATATTTCGCTGTTTACTTTCATGATGTTGATGTTAATAACGGCTAATAACCTTTTGCAATTGTATTTCGGTTGGGAAGGGGTCGGTTTAGTTTCCTACTTGCTCATTGGCTTTTGGTTTCACCGAGAAACTGCAAACTTTGGTAGTTTGAAGGCCTTCATTGCCAACCGAGTGGGCGACATGGGTTTCCTCTTGGGTATCGCTGCCATTATGACTTATTTCGGTACCATCGATTATTCTACTATTTTTGCCGATGCCGGGAATTTCACCCAGACCACCATCACAGTGTTGCCCGGTGTGCATTGGAATTTAATCACCGTGGTGTGTTTATTACTCTTTATTGGTGCCATGGGTAAATCAGCGCAAATGCCGTTGCATGTGTGGTTGCCCGAATCCATGGAAGGCCCCACGCCTATTTCCGCATTGATTCATGCGGCTACCATGGTAACCGCAGGGGTATTCATGGTGGCACGGATGTCGCCCTTATTTGAATTATCCCAAGTTGCTTTAACTACCGTGTTAATTATTGGTGCAGTCGGTGCATTATTTACGGGTATATTGGGTGTCATACAATCGGATATAAAACGGGTAGTGGCTTACTCCACACTATCGCAGTTGGGTTATATGATGGTGGGGCTGGGTGCTTCAGCCTTTTCAGCGGGTATCTTCCACTTAATGACCCACGCCAGTTTTAAAGCGTTGTTATTCTTGTCTGCAGGTTCCGTTATTATCGGCATGCATCATGATCAAGATATGCGAAACATGGGGAATATTAGAAAATACATGCCCATTACCTATGTGGCCTTTTTAGTGGGGGCTTTATCCTTAAGCGCTATTCCACCTTTTGCTGGTTTCTATTCTAAAGATGCGATTATTGATGCTGTGCATCTGTCTACAATACCGGGCGCACATTTTGCTTATATTTGTGTGGTTCTAGGGGCATTTGTCACTGCGCTCTATTCTTTTAGAGCGTTCTTTATGACTTTCCATACTAAAGAACGTATGAGCGAAGGCTTACGTAAGAATTTGAAAGAATCACCATGGGTAGTTTGGGTGCCTTTAGTCATATTAGTTGTGCCTTCCATAATCTTAGGTGCCATGATTGCAGGTCCAATGCTCTATGATCCTCATTCTATTTTGGGCAACAGTGTTTATACCGCGCCACAGTATGATGTATTAAAAATCATGGCAGGTCATTGGCACGGGGCGTGGTCAGCCGTCGCTGAGTCAATTTACACGCCAGCCTTCTGGATGAGTATTGCAGGTGTCGCCGTGGCTTGGTTATCTTATATTGTATTCCCTCGCTTACCCAATTTCGTTACGCGGCGTTTTTCCTGGGTGTATTATATCCTAGATCGCAAATATGGCTTTGATGATTTCAATCAAATTATTTTTGCGCGAGGTACTGTGGGTTTAGGTAAAGCCCTATTTAAATATGCCGATCTGAAGTTAATTGATGATTACATGGTGAATGGATCGGGCCGCGGTATTGAGTGGTTCTCCCGTACACTGCGCAAGACTCAGTCGGGTTATCTTTATGATTACGCCTTTGCCATGATTCTAGGGTTATTGGTGTTTTTGTTATGGTTATTATTAGGTTGATGGCATGGGTTGCCGTGTAAAGGAAAGAATATAAATGTTTTCCCACATACCATTATTGAGTCTATTAATTTGGCTCCCCATAGCGGGTGGTGTTGCAGTATTGCTAACGGGCGGAGATGAGAATGCGAAACTAGCTCGCACCATAGCCATAGCGACTATTATGATCAGCATACTGTTGTGTGTGCCTCTGTACTTAGGCTTTGATAACAATAGTTATAAGATGCAATTCACAGAAGTTGTTCCTTGGATTGCCGCCTATGATATTAAGTATTCTTTAGGGGTGGATGGTATATCCATGCCCATGATTATATTAAGTACCTTTACTTCTCTTGTAGTAGTTTTAGCTGCTTGCCGTAGTATTAAAACAAAAGTCGCGCAATATATGGCGACCATTTTGATTCTTCAGGGGTTAATGGTGGGGGTTTTTGCTGCCGTTGATGCGATTCTATTTTATGTGTTCTGGGAAGGCATGTTAATTCCCATGTACATCTGTATTGGTATTTGGGGTGGTGCTAACCGTGTTTATGCTTCCATTAAGTTCTTCTTGTATACCTTTTTAGGCTCCGCTTTGATGTTGGTTGCCTTGATATATTTAGGCATGAAGGCTGATAGTTTTTCTATTTTGTCTTTTTACCCATTACCATTAGCCAAATCCATTCAAGAAATGATCTTCATTGCATTCTTGCTGGCTTTTGCGGTAAAAATTCCTATGTGGCCAGTGCATACTTGGTTACCTGATGCTCATACAGAGGCGCCCGCTGGGGGGTCCGTGGTCTTAGCTGCGTTGATGTTAAAAATGGGCGTTTACGGTTTTTTCCGTTTCAGCCTACCCATTACGCCTGATGCCTGTCGTGCCTTTGATTGGGTTTTAATTGTTTTATCCTTGATTGCTATTGTCTATATTGGTCTTGTTGCCATCGCTCAGACGGACATGAAGAAGTTAATTGCTTATTCTTCAATTTCCCACATGGGTTTTGCTACCTTAGGTTCTTTCATGATCTTTGCTATCGTGCGCAATACGGCGGATTTCCGTGATGCATACATGAGCTTAGAAGGGGCCATGGTGCAAATGATTTCTCATGCCTTTAGTACTGGAGCCATGTTCTTTGGGATCGGTGTGCTGTACGATCGATTGTCATCGCGCATGATTAAAGATTATGGTGGTGTGGCTCACACCATGCCGGTATTTGCAGCCTTTTTTATGTTGTTTGCCATGTCTAATGTTGGACTACCTGGAACTTCGGGTTTCGTCGGGGAATTTATGGTAATTATCAGCGCCTTTAAAGCGAACTTTTGGATTACCTTCTTTGCCGCATCCACATTGATTATTGGTGCCGTATATACACTTTGGCTTTATAAGCGGGTATTTTTCGGACCATTGGTCAGTGATAAAGTTAAAGGGTTACAAGACATTGGCGGCTTTGAAGTCATTGTATTTACTCTATTAGCTGTGCCAGTTATTTATATAGGGGTTTATCCTGAACCCATTTTAGATGTCTTTCATGCATCCGTAGGGCATATTCTTTATCTCAGCCATTTAACAAAATTGACTTAAGGTGAGTAGATGACATTTACAATACCCAATTTTATTCCCGCCATTCCAGAAATTTTTATGCTGGTAATGATTTGCGTTATTTTAATGACGGATTTGTTTCTTGGGAAACGCATTAAATCCATTGCCTATAGCCTAACTCAACTTACTTTAATTGGCGCTTTTCTTTTAACGATGCATCAGTATGGTATGCCAAAAGTGTATACCTTTGATCATATGTATGTTTTGGATAAGTTAGCGATTTTGTCCAAACTAGCTATCCTTCTAGTGAGTTTCTTTGTGTTTCTTTATTCTCGCGAATACATAGGTATGACAAAACTACCCCGCGGTGAATATCATATCTTAGGTTTATTTGCAGTATTAGGCATGATGGTTTTAGTCTCAGCTAGCAATTTTTTGACCTTGTACTTAGGCTTAGAAGTTTTGTCTTTACCCCTATATGCCATGGTAGCATTAAAACGGGATTCAGGCGTGGCTTCTGAAGCGGCTATGAAATACTTTGTTATGGGGGCCTTGGCTTCAGGTATGCTACTTTATGGTTTATCTATGCTTTATGGGGTGAGTCATTCTTTAGATTTTACCGCTGTAGCAAAGGTGGTGTCAGAGACTTCGCCAGCTCATAGTCTGATTTTGATTTTTGGCTTGGTATTTATTATCGCTGGCATTGCCTTCAAAATGGGGGCTGCACCCTTCCATATGTGGGTACCTGATGTGTATGATGGGTCGCCCACTTCAGTCACATTATTCATTTCTAGCGCACCAAAAATTGCCGCATTGATTATGGCCTACCGCTTGTTAGTGGAAAGCGCACCGGGTTTAATTATTCAATGGCAACATGTGTTAATGGTTATCGCAGTGTTATCCATTGTACTAGGCAATGTGGTGGCTATTGCTCAAAGCAATATTAAACGTATGTTAGCCTATTCTTCCATTGCTCATATGGGTTATATGTTGTTGGGTATTATTGCTGGTACCAAAGCGGGTTATGCCTCATCCTTATTCTATGTGTTTACTTACTCCATGATGTCTATGGGCGCTTTTGCCATGTTATTGATGATGAGTAAGTCGGGTTTTGAAGCGGAGAATATCGAAGATTTGCAGGGCTTGAATTCTCGTAATCCTTGGTATGCTTTGATGATGCTATTAATTATGTTTTCCATGGCTGGGATTCCACCCGCCGTGGGTTTCTTCGCCAAGTTAGGTGTTTTAGAAGCGGTTATTAATGCAAATATGACTTGGCTTGCCATTGTTGCGCTTATTTTCGCTATTGTCGGGGCTTACTATTACCTGAGGGTCGTCAAGGTTATGTATTTTGATGATCCTAAAGATGCGACTGCTGTAACGGCGCCTATGGATATGCGTATCGCCATTACCATTAATGGGCTAGCGGTTATCGCCTTGGGGCTGTTTCCCAGCGCCTTAATTGGGCTGTGCCGAAATGTTTTCTTTGGATAATGGAATAAAATAAACCATCTTTGTAGGCTCATGATTTTTTTGTGTCTAAAAAATGCCCTGCATACTCTTTTCCAAAGGCCTCGAGCTATACCTATGGTCTTAAGATATGGTAGTATTCGGGATGATATTAGAAGATGGACGAACTGTTAGGTTATAACCATGGATTAGTGGTTTGCTTAGGTATAAGGATATGTCTGAGACGGATTTCAAAGAAGTTACTTCACAAGCCCCCCTTATTTTACAGGTCAATGAACTGCGTGATGCGCTTCAGCGTCTCGAAGTGGAAAAAAGGCACCTGGAAAATACCAGTCGCGCTAAGTCGGATTTTTTTGCCACTCTGAGCCATGAATTACGCACACCCCTTAATGCCATTCTCAGCATGATACAAATTTTGGGGACTAAAGGTTTAACTACCGAGCAACAAAGTTATTTAGATGACATTGATAGTGCCAGTAAGGGGTTGCTGTCGCTAATTAATGACGTGTTGGATTTTTCTTCTCTGGAAGCAGGGCATTTGGATTTTATTGCCATTGCTTTTGACTTTAAGAATGTCGTGGATGAAGTGTATGATCACTTTTGTCATCAAATTAGTAGTCGTCCCGTTACGTTAGAATTAGAATATGACGCAGCTATCAGTCAGTATGTCATTGGTGACCCCCGACGAGTTAAACAGGTTTTAGTAAATCTGGTAGCTAATGCTGTGAAATTTACTGAGCGCGGAAGCGTTAAAATTATTTTCAATAATAAAGAAACCACAGATTCTCATTGCACCATACAATTATCGGTTTCTGACACGGGTATCGGGATTCCAACAGAAAAGATAGATTCTATTTTTGAAAGATTCAGTCAAGTGGATAGCAGCTATGAACGTCGTTATGGTAGTACAGGCTTGGGTTTACCCATTACAAAACAATTGGTAGAACATATGGGGGGTGAAATTCTTGTGCGAAGTCAAGTGGGGCAGGGCTCTGAATTCACTTGTACTTTCCAAATGCGAATCCAAGATATTGATATGCAAAACTCACCTTGGCAAGAGAACCATGATGTTCGTGTGCTTGTGGTGGATGATGATATGCAAAGGGGTAAGCGCATAAGCCAATGTATTGCCGCACCAAACAATTTACACGTCACATCGGATATGGCATTCGATGTGATTATGGATGCCCATAAGGTAAGTCAACCTTTCCAAGTATTTATGGTGATGGATGACATTCGTCCCGTAACCATGTCTGATTTATGCAATAAAATAAAAGGGCGTAAGCGTTTTCAAAATAGTTTATTGCTGGGCGTGGATACTGGGGCTGCTATTGACTCTGAAAACCAGCCTCGAACTATGATTGATTATACGGAAGATCCTAAAGAGCTCACTAGATTAATTTTAGATGCCTGGAATGATTTTTCCGATGTTAAAAAAGGTATATTAGATTTATTGCGAGGCTATGGTGCGAAGGTGTTATTAGTAGAAGATAATCTTTTGAATCAACGCGCCATGAAAATTATGTTGGAAGAGCTGGCTTGTACAGTGACTCTTGCCGAAAACGCCCAAAAAGCATTAGAGGCTATGAATGATGATTATGACATTGTTTTCATGGATATTGGATTGCCCGATAAAAGTGGTGTTGAATTGGTGAAAATCATTCGTGCAGAAAAATTAATGTCACCCTCTATTCCCATTGTTGCTCTGACGGCCCATGCCATGGAAGAAGATAAAACCATTTTCATGGATGCCGGCATGGATGATGTCATCACCAAACCCATTTCCCTAGAAAACCTGCAAAATACCTTAATGGGATGGGTCTTGCCCAAGGCTAGCTCATAAAGCTAACGGTTATACTAATTCATTAAGAATAAAATGGGGCGTTTCGTAAGGTGGGCTCCCCATTGTTTTTTCCAATGCCTCTATATGTTGTTTAGTTATATCGTTGCTTTTATTCATGATTATGCGGATATAGCTGCTTATTTCTTCAAAGATTTTACTCATCCGATTTTCATCACGCATCCATTCTTCCAAAGCAGAATATACGAGCCCAGCATCTTTTTCAGATTTGAATGAGGCTTTATTTTTATGATTTAAATTACCATGCAAAATCCCAGGCAAATCAATCCCCATCTTTTTTAATAGTTGATAATTAGAATATTGCCCAGCATTTTGCTCAGGCAACAAGAAAATTGGCGTTTGTAATGCAATTGCTTCATAAATTGTTTGTAACCCAGGGGATGTGAAAACTGCCATAGAACTCGATAATAAATCCAGTAGCTCATTCTGAGCTAAACTATTTATTATTCTCAAATTTTCTGGCTTCCCCTCCTTCTTTTGGAAGAATTTGATTAAATTGGGATTCATAATGATATGAAATTCAAATTCATGGAACTTTTTTGCCGTATGTGTAAAAAGCTTTTCTATAAATTTTATATACACTTCATGTTCGTGAGTATTAACGAAAGGGCATTTGCTTCCAGATAATTGTATTAAAATTCTTTTGTCTCGTTTCGACGTTGGGAGCGTCTGGGGCATATTGCTTATAACCACTTTTGTCAATTTGTAATTTATGCCAAGTTTAAGCTTATTCATTTCTTTCTCACAATTGGGGAAGCGCCTTATAAAGGTGACATCTGACAATACGTAACCAAGAAATATTGCACTATGGGGTGCGCTGTTATAGAGGTTAAGAAAGTATTCTAAAGCTAGTTCCGGTTTGCTTTTAAGGCACAATAATTTCTTTGCATGCTTTGCTATCTCTTTAGGATCGATATCCCAGAACCAAAAAAGATTACAGATATATATCGTTTTTAGGCCTTTTAGCCAGCCCTTTACAATATGAACAGGGTCAAAAGCACTTATGACAAGTACATTCGGATCATAATTAGGGGGTAGGTCTACACATTTACTATTCACAATGCCAGGATGGTTGTCATGAAAAATATCTAGAGCTGGATTCGCAATTAAATGTATATTAATATTTTTATCATGATTTTTTATACAGGCAAGGTAACCATAAAGCGTAGCAGCTGGTCCAAAACCAAATTCCTGTGCCGATGCGTAAATTGTTTCTACCATAACCCTAAGCCTATTTCCATGGAAGGCCTAAAAATTACTCTAATGGGCTGAATGTTGTCAAGCGCTTAAGTATTAGGTGCCTGAAGGATTTCGTAGCATTCATTAATGATTTTCTGGAAGTCTTCGCTGATATCATGCCAATCCACAATATCCACACTGATGGGCAAATTCGACTGAGAAAAAGTATCTTTTAACGCTTCAATGGTTTGCCAACCCAGAGCTTCTTCGCCCACAAGGACTAAATCCAGATCCGAGTACGGTTTGGCTGTACCGCGCACTCGTGAACCAAAGACTCGTACTTCGCAATGAGGAGCATTGGCCTGTAAAATAGCTTTCACTTCTTCCAATTGTTTGGGATCTAAATCAATCATTATGCTGGATAAGCTTCTCTAAAAGTTGCTGGCCATCCTCGGAAAATTCTACGGAGGCTTGATAAACAATGTGAGCTTTATCCACATCGTAAGTATGGCTGCTAATATTTCTCACATCACTATATTTGAACCAGGGCAGAGGATCGCTGATCAAGCCGGAATTAGCCGCCATACGAAATAATTCTTTACGAGTTCTTGGGAATTGAGCTTCTGGAATATCACGATTTTCTTTCAGCCAGCGTTGAATAAACTTCCAGCTAAGTTCATAGGCGCATTCAAAATGCTGTATAGCACCAGCACGCATATTTTCCTGGATGATTTTTTCCTGATTATCCATATAAGTTGCATCTTCTGTGATGGCAACTACCGCAGATAATTGCTTTAAGGCATTGTCTAAGCTGTCTAGATTGAGTGGCATCTTTAAACCCTGTTAGTCATTGGATTTCCGCGCCCCGGCTTATAGCATTCCAGGGCGTGGGGTTCTTATCATTAGAATGGGATGTCGTCATCAAAATCATTACCACCGGCAGGTGCTGCTGGGGCAGAGGCAGGTTGCGGTTTGTTCGTTGCAGGTGCTTGGTTATAATCACCGCCACCGCGACTGTCTAGCATTTGCATTTCATTGCCAACAATTTCTGTGGAATAACGATCTTGTCCACTTTGATCCTGCCATTTACGAGTCTGCAAACGACCTTCGATGTAAACTTTGGAACCTTTCTTTAAGTATTCACCCGCAATTTCACCTAAACGTGCAAATAATACCACACGGTGCCATTCTGTTTGCTCGGTCATTTCGCCTGTGGTTTTATCGCGCCAAGATGCGGATGTGGCGAGGCGTAAGTTAGCTACGGCTGCGCCACCTGGTGTATAACGTACTTCAGGGTCTGCGCCCAAGTTACCGATTAAAATGACTTTGTTAATACCTCTTGCCATGGGATGCTCCTAGATTTAATTAAACAGTTATATCAATAATCCATTACCCATCAACCTCATTCATAAATGGGGCTAATGCATTTTCTTCCAAAATATCTTTATTCACTTTCAAATAAGCTGTGAATTCTTGCGGTACGACGGTGGCTTCTTCCACGCCGGGTACATCCAATAAGCGTTGCGACAATGCTTTGGCTTCATTGTCTGACATGGGGCCGACGGTTAATAATTGCGTGGATAAATGTCGAGGGTTTTGCATGGTTCCAGCGATAAGCAACCAAACGCCTGATAACAACATACATAAGAAGAATACGCCGCCAACGCCATGATGACTGAAATAAAAGCCACCCAATGTGCCGCCCACAAAAATTCCTAAAAATTGTGCCGTGGAATACACGCCAATGGCGGTACCCTTGCTAGCGATGGGGGCAATTTTTGAAATCAAGGAAGGTAAGGTGGCTTCTAATATAGTAAAGGCAGTGAAGAAAAATAATAATGAAACACCGATGGCAAAAATATTACTGTGAAATAGGCTTAAACTAAATTGCGATAAAGCAATGATAGCAATGCTGCCGAGAAAGATGGGTTTCATTTTACGTTTCTTTTCAGCCATGATGACAAAGGGCAGCATGAAAACATACGAGAGCAATAATACAGGTAAATAGAGATACCATTGCTTAGCCTCTGGTAAGCCCGCTAATTCAGCCAATATAACTGGTATCACTAAAAAGCTAGCGGTTAGTACGGCATGTAAAACAAAAATACCAATATCCAAACGAAGTAATTGGCGGTTTTTTAAAATGCTTTTAAATTTACTAGGGATAGGTTGGGTGTCGCGATGAAAGTGAGAGTGGGCGGGTGTGGGTACCGCTGCATAGAGGATGATTATGCCACAAACTCCTAAGGCGGCTGTGAGCCAAAAAATCCCCGAGAGACCAATCCAGGCGCTAAGGGCTGGGCCTAAAATCATGGCTAAGGTAAAAGAGAGACCTATGACGATGCCAATGAGTGCCATGGCTTTGGTGCGATGTTCTTCCCGGGTACTATCGGCGGCCAGGGCAATAATGGTACTGCCGATGGCTCCGGCACCTTGCAGTGCTCGTGCGAATAGCATGCCGTAGATGCCATGGGACAAGGCAGCGAGTATGCTACCCAGAATAAATAATACCAAGCCGATCAAAATGACAGGTTTTCGGCCAATTCGATCCGATAACATGCCAAAGGGAATTTGTAGAGCCGCCTGGGTCAGGCCGTAGATGCCGAGGGCCATACCCACTAGGGTGGACGTGGCACCAATGAGGTCATGGGCATAGAGGGCGAAAATTGGTAAGATCATGAACAGGCCAAGCATGCGGAAGGCAAAAATGCCCGCCAGAGATAGCGCTGCTGTGCGTTCTTGTTTGGTCATTGTATTAGTCATTATGAAATTCTCTATAGAGCCTGTAAATCGTGGTATAGTCATCTGTTACACCAAGTTCGGATAATAACGTGGATAAGATAGATATACGAGGGGCTAAGACCCATAATTTAAAAAACATCGACCTTACACTGCCTCGAGACAAGTTAATTGTCATAACTGGCCTGTCGGGTTCGGGGAAATCGTCCCTAGCCTTCGATACTCTTTATGCCGAAGGCCAGCGTCGCTATGTGGAATCCCTATCAGCCTATGCGCGACAGTTTCTGTCGGTCATGGAAAAGCCCGATGTGGAGCATATTGAAGGGCTCTCACCAGCCATTTCCATTGAACAAAAATCAACCTCGCATAATCCCCGTTCAACTGTGGGTACCATTACGGAAATCTACGATTATCTGCGTTTACTGTACGCCCGTGTGGGTTCGCCACGATGCCCACATCATAACATAACTCTCGAGGCGCAGACTGTAAGCCAAATGGTGGACGAAGTATTAACCATGCCAGAAGGCACTAAGTTAATGATCCTTGCACCCGTGGTGGAAGGGCGCAAAGGTGAGTTTGTGCAATTATTTCAAGAATTGCGCTCACAAGGCTATATCCGTGCCCGCGTTGATGGTGAGATTTATGAATTAGACGATGCCCCCAAATTGGCCCTGCGTAAAAAGCACAATATCGAAGTGGTGATTGACCGGATTAAAGTGCGAGATGATTTGCAATTACGTTTGGCGGAATCCTTTGAAACAGCTCTATCCCTCACCCAAGGCTTGGTGCGTGTAGCATATATGGATGATAAGTCTCAGCCTGACAAAGTATTTTCAGCTAATTTTGCCTGTCCTGAATGCGGTTATAGTTTGTCTGAATTAGAACCGCGTTTATTTTCTTTCAATAACCCCGTGGGCGCCTGTCCCACATGTGATGGCTTAGGTGTGGATTCCTTTTTTGATCCCGATAAAGTTATCATTGATGCCACATTGTCAGTGACAGAAGGTGCGGTGCGCGGTTGGGATAAACGTAACTTATATTATTTCCAAATGCTAACTTGCTTAGCCGAACATTATGAGTTTGATTTGGAAACCGCCTTTGAAGATTTGCCCGAAGGCATACAAGACATTCTACTTTATGGCAGTGATGATGAAATCATTGAATTCCATTATATGAATGATAATGGACGTACTGTGCGTAAAGAGCACCCTTTTGAAGGGGTGATCCCAAATATGGATAGGCGGTATCACGAAACAGAATCTAATCATGTGCGAGAAGACTTAACCAAGTATCTGACCAGCCAAGCTTGTCAGAGTTGCCATGGTACACGTCTGCGTGAAGAAGCTCGAAATGTTTTTGTGAATGATGTAACTCTTCCAGAAATTACTGGAATGCAAGTGGGTAAAGCCAGAACTTTTTTTGAAAAACTTTCATTGAAAGGCCAGCGCGGTGAAATTGCGTCTAAAATCCAAAAGGAATTAACCAGTCGATTAAACTTTTTAGTGAATGTAGGGCTGGATTATTTAACCTTAAGCCGAAGTGCTGAAACCTTATCGGGAGGGGAAGCTCAGCGTATTCGTTTAGCCAGTCAAATTGGTGCGGGTTTAGTGGGCGTGATGTATATTTTGGATGAGCCTTCCATTGGTTTGCATCAACGAGATAACGAACGACTTCTCGCAACTTTGACTCATCTGCGTGACATTGGTAATACAGTCATTGTGGTAGAACACGATGAAGAAGCTATTTTTGCTGCCGACCACGTGGTGGACATCGGGCCTGGTGCCGGTGTGCATGGGGGAGAAGTCGTCGTATCAGGTTCTGTTGAAAGTGTATTGAAAAATAACAAATCCCTTACCGGACAATACCTGTCGGGTAAAAAAAGCATAGCCATTCCTAAGCAACGCTTAAAACCCGATCCCAAGCGCATGTTGCGTATCATGGGGGCTAAGGGTAATAACTTAAAAAATATTTCCGTGGACCTGCCCGTGGGGTTATTCACCTGTGTAACAGGGGTGTCAGGTTCTGGCAAATCCACGTTAATTAATGATACCTTGTATCCTAAAGCAGCCACGGAATTGAACCGCGCCCTGCACGCTGAATCCGCCAAGCATAAAGGTATTAATGGGTTAGGACATTTTGATAAAGTCGTGGATATCGATCAAAGTCCTATTGGACGTACGCCACGCTCTAATCCCGCTACATATACTGGAATTTTCACCCCCATTCGAGAATTATTTTCGGGTACCCAAGAAGCACGTTCGCGCGGTTATAAGTTGGGGCGTTTCAGTTTTAATGTAAAGGGCGGTCGTTGTGAAGCATGCCAAGGTGATGGCGTGATTAAAGTGGAAATGCACTTTCTTCCGGATGTTTATGTGCCCTGTGATGTGTGTAAAGGCAAGCGTTATAATCGTGAAACCCTAGAAGTAAAATACAAAGGCAAAAATATTTATGAGATTTTGCAACTTACGGTGGAAGATGCGCGGGAATTTTTTGATCCTGTGCCTATGATTGCGCGTAAATTACAGACTTTAATGGATGTGGGTTTGTCCTATATTACTTTAGGCCAGAGTGCAACGACCCTGTCGGGTGGTGAGGCGCAACGGGTGAAGTTATCTCGAGAACTGTCCAAGCGAGACACAGGGAATACATTATATATTTTAGATGAACCCACAACAGGTTTGCATTTTCATGACATTCAACAATTACTTACCGTCCTGCATCGTTTGCGCGATCATGGTAATACCATTGTGGTTATCGAACATAACTTAGATGTGATCAAAACTGCTGATTGGGTTGTAGACCTAGGTCCTGAAGGTGGTGATGGCGGGGGCAAAATAGTAGCCATGGGCACCCCAGAAACCGTAGCCAAAGCTAAGGGTTCCCATACGGGGCGCTTTTTGAAGAAGATTTTGAAGTAAATCCGGCGTCTACGAGCTATTCGTTATCCTTAAAAAGGTCTTCTTCGGTTGAGCTGTGGGCTTGCAGGTGGTGTTGCAGGTGGTGTTGCATCAGTAGTGGAGTCACGAATACTTAATTCATTGAGTTTAGCCGCAACTTCGTCAAAAAAATCATATTGCTTACCTTGTTCTACTAATGAGGGTTCTTTAAATTGATTTTCAGCGCCTGTAGGGGGCGATATGCAGGGTCGTTTTGACCTATGCGTATCAGAGGACTGGTTCTCCTTTCTAGATCGTTTACCGAGGAGCCTATGGTCGTTGTTTCCGGTTTCCTGGAGGGGCTGTTTTAGGCGCGGGGCCTTTGTTGTTCTAAACATTATTATTACTCTTACCTATGGTGTTATAAAATATGTGCAAGATTATACCATAAAAGACCATAATTGAAACATTTTGTTTATTAAATTACCCTATTTTGGGTATTATATTCATATCGAATGCCTTAACGGGGCCGCTTTAGGGGAGAATATGCTGTTGCTGTCTCTTCAATTTCAGGAATATGCCCCTCATCTTGATTGATATCAAGGAGGCAAAGTTCATCCAAAAGGTCATCCAAGTCAGGGTCATAGTCTCCTATAGCATCTAGGTTTTCACGTAGATTCATGAGTTCATCAGTAGGAAAATAATCCCCACCTGATGGCTCCATAGACGTGGAAGCCGCCGCAAATGGCCCCAAAGAGCTGCTAGGATCAGCTATTAGGCTATCTATCCTTCTTGATATTCTAGGTGACAATATCTTTGGCCTAGCATCACCCAAAGAAGTAGGTGACGTTTCATACTCCGTCTCATTATTGTCGCCCTCTTCATTAGGTTGGTAGCAGGGTCGCTTTGCTGCATGCCCAGCTTCACCGTAATCGATGCTTGGCCTGCCTCTCTTACCAAGTTGAACGGATGTAGTTATTTCTGAGTTTGATGTAGAAGAGCTTCTGCTAGTACCTGTTTCGTCTTCCAGGCGGCGAAGCATATTGGCCATTGTATTTGATTTTCTATGCATTATTGTCTCTTTTAGTGTATTTTAGCGAATGTGAGGGCAATATTATACCATAATATCTCATGTTGAAAAATGCCCCTTGTCATTGGCACACCCTCACCCTGACCTCATTCTTTCTCTTAGGGGGCCGATGGCGAAGGTGCCCCCTATGGGGCAGGTGAATCCATGGGGGTGCTTTTTAAAAAAGATGTTGAAGTGGCAGGTCGGGAAGCTAGCTAAAGGTAGGATTGAGATGGTGGAGGTGACTTTCTCTTTTCTTAGTGTGTAAATCAGCTAGTAGTTGGAATGGCTCGCAGGTAGATTCCTCGTAGATGGTTTTCCAATGGTTGAACTTTTTCATGAAGGGTTTGCGTATTGATAAATAGTCAGGATTATTTAATTCTTGTTCAATCCGCTGCATAAAACGAGATTCATAGCCTGGCATGGCTTCACGGGTTTTTTCGTACAGCTGAGCTAAGGCGTCAACATAGTTCTGAATTTCACTATCTGAAGAGTCATCCATAAGGTTAGTTCTGCTTCTCAAACAATCTCTAAAAAAATAGATGCAAATATCATTTTCATCATCTTTAATTTTTTCATTAATGTTGTGAATTTCTTGCCCGAGCTGGATTAATCTCGTCTTTTCTTGGATAAGACATTTGTTTTGATACTGCATACGCTTGGTTTTTATTAATTGTATTTTTGTATAATACTGCATGATAAAACCAAAGGTTTTTGAAGAGATATCAGAGGCGCATACCATGGATAGCTGGGCCGCCACACCTTGCACATGCCCCATATTTAATGATGTTAAGGCATCTTTAGGTGCAGACGAAAACAAGTTAACTTTTGTGCCAATCACTGGTTGTTGAGTAACAGGTGGAGCAGTGTCGAGGTAACGATGCTCACCTATGTTGCAAGTTGTTACATGGGCTTGGGAAATTGAGTGAGAAGAATGAATGTTATGTCCGTAATCGACATAATGGGAGCTATCAAGAGATGAAAAGAAATTGAACCTATTTAAAAGGGTTTGTTGGAATATTTCTACAATGGCATGCTTAGAAAAATAAGACGCTACCGAAAGACCCAGGCGAACCAGTTGCATACCTATATTCACCACTAAATCAATCATTAGTTGCATTCCTTGGTCGATTATATTAAAGGATTTAATGATGGATTGGATGATGATACGAGATAAATAATAGATAGAGTTTTTGATGAGGTAGTCAATGGGTTGAGTTAAGATAGTTAATGAATAATGCAATATATCATAAAGCTTGCCTTTTGATTCATCGGTGATGTAACCCCTTAGGCAACCCATTATATGAATCAAGAGCTGTAAAAAAATCATGGTGAGAGGAAAAATAAGCCCTATGGGATTGCTCCAGGTGAAACCGATGGTCATAGGAACTCTGATTATAATCATGGTATAGAAAAATGCATTAAAGAGTATGTTAATATTTTTAACCGTGAGGTAGTTCTTTAAAAATTTTACCACATGGGAGTTTTTATTTGCTTGGAACCAGGCCATGGTGGATAGAATAACTTTTTCTGCACCATTATTTTTATTGCCATGAATAAGTTTTGTCCAGTTTTCAGAGCTCACATCTTCTTCATCCAAGAATGAAAGCACATAGCAGGATTCATCATGAAAGCCAAGATGATTCAATGCGGCGGTTAATTTAAACAAGTGATCGTGATAGCAAAACAATGAATGGATTTTTATGGGTTTTATATATTTTTCAATGCTTCGCTTAAAGTCATGACCTTTGTACAACTGATTTATTATCAATATGGCATAAGAGTTAGGTACTAAATAATCTTGAAATAGGGGGAGTCGTTTTATAAACCACGGCGTATTTAAGTAGAATTGAAAGGTGGAAACTCCACGACAATCTTTTAGAACATTATAATGTTTTTTAAAGAAGTGTTTGGCTTTTTCATAACTGCCTAAGTAGATATGAGTATAATGTATGTATGTTAGAATTTGTTGGTAATAGGGCAATAATTCATTATGAAGGTAATAAGGCTTTAATAAATGTTTTTCAGCTTTTAGCAAAGATAATGCTTTATTTAATTTTCCCAAACAAAGGGCTGATTTTGCATAATTTAAACGTAGCATTGAATGTTTTCTATCTAGCATAAACTCATAATAACAGGGCGCTAGATGCTTTAGTTCCCGGTATACTTCATCATAGAGACCTTTGTCTAATTTTTCTTTTGAAACTAACTGAAGCAGTCGGGCTCTGTCGGGATCATATGTTTCACCTGTCAGATTGGTTCCCATTGTAATAGTTTCTGTGGGCATGAGTATTTCTCCATTGAATAAGCCCAACCGTTATAGACAGAGCTTATTCAGTGAAATTTTGATTAGATCAACGACGATGTTCAATAGCAGCAGACTCAATCACCTCAGACCCAGAATCTCTACTCGATGACATAGCCCCAGAAGCACATAGAGCCATAGGGAATGAACCCATGGATACATTGGGCGCTCTCTGGCTTCCAGCAGAAGTTTCCAGTCTAGATAAACTGTCGCTTAATTTTGCGTTATGTTGCATAATGGGGGTCAACAAAGCGATTAGTTCGAGAGATAAGTCTTTGCTCAGAGTCGCCTTTTCTATAATCATATTAAACATCTCCAGCTGCTTTTGAATAAGATCAATTTTTCGCGTAACTTCAAGATGAGCATTATCGAAAATTTTGCTAATGGTGCTTGCTTGGAGCATTTGAGCGTTTGCTTGGGTCAATTCCACATGAAAACCTTCACGCTTTATTTTCCTATCTTCTTCACGTTGCGTGGCGTCATGCCTCATTTGTTTGCGCGCTTGCTTATGTTGGCTTGCCTGCACAATCCGTTCGGCTTGGGTTTTTTCCTTAGTATCCAGTAAGTGCATATAGCCTGTAAGCAATTCTGCCCCTGCTTCGACGACTGTTTCCGCAAACCCTAAGGCCATTTTAGTTCCAGCAAGGGAGTAAGAGGCAACTAGTGCTGTGTGCGTGTTGTCATCGTTCATTTCAGCAAAGTGAATGTTGGGCATGCAGTCATGTCCTGTTGCTTCAGTCCTAGGGGGTTGAGTTGTATGAGGTGTCTCAGATTTTCCATCATCTCTGAGGGGACGTTTTTCTGGTCGAAACATAATATTTCTCCTTTTAAATTATTTAACTAAGGAGGTTATTATGCATTTTTTGAGAAGATAAATACCCGGGAGTTCCCCTAGGTTATAAAAAACCTATAGGGATGAAGTTGAAAAGTCTGTGCTTAAAGCATTTGTCGATGAGTTCTGCCTTAGAGTGACAGTCCATCTTTATTTTAATATTGCTGACATGAAATTCCACGGTTTTTGCGGAAATATTCAGTCGGTTAGCGATATGTTTGGCTGATTTACCGCGCATTAAATGGTACAAGCATTCGCTTTCTCTTTTGCTCAATGAGAATTGATCGATGGTTTCCATCAGCAAACAGGATGAGTGATTGTTTGCTTGTATTTCTTCAATTAATGTTTTTATTTTATCGCTTTTTTGCATAAGAGTGCATTGAGAAAAAACACCTTTAAAGTTATGCTGAAGATCATAGAGGGGCATCTTGTTGGAGATAGCCAGCATGATATCATCTTGCTTGTTTTTCGTTAATTCAAGAAAAACAGCGCCTCCTGATTGGATAGCGAGCCGGTCATTTTCAGAAAAAACATCACCAAACTCTTCTGCCGGTGTCTCATAATCTGAAAGTCCTATCATTTGACCCTCGGATTGAAAACCAAAGAGATCAAGAAAAGGTTTACCGACGCCCATATATTTAAGGTTAGCATCTTTCCAAGCGATTAAGTTTTGGGAGCCGTGCATGTATTTTTCTAAAAAATCGATAGTTATCATAGGTTATCCCTGGGGAAAGTCCCGGGTGACTAAATTCAAAGGTATATTTTAACATTATTTGCTCTAAATATGAAGAGAAAGAGTAATTCTCGACCATAACGATACAGTCTCGGAAATTTCGAAGTTTTAATCAGTTGCAGGATTTAAGAATATGGGCGTTGGATGATTCCATTTTCAGTGCATACCGGAAGACATTCCCGTATTAGCAAAATCAGCCAAACTGTTAATAAAGCGTGCTATTGAAAATCGACTCATGGTGGACCCCATTGGTTATGGTAAAGCATTGCAGCACAGTCTCAAGGGGCACCGGCGTTTGCGCGTCAGTGACTTTCGAGTGGTTTATCGCATTGAACCAGAGACGCAGTGTGTCTTAATTATTGCAATTAAACATCGGCGTGATATTTATCAAGAGAGTTTGGCTGAACGCATTGAGTGAAGCGTGTTTACTCGCTGACGGTCTTTTCAGGAATCAATTCCAACAAACTGCTGGACGAGCGAGTATCCTGACACAGTTCTTGCGCGCCTTCGGCCATGTGGGTGTAGATGACCCGATAGCGTTTGGCTAAATCTTGGAAATGGCCTGCTGTGGATTGAAAATGGTCGGTGACCTTTTGTTTGTAGGCATCCTGCTCTTCTTGCATTTTCGCTAGTTTTTCTTCCAGAGCTTTGGTTTTTTTGAGGCTGGGATTTACTTTAAAACCAATCACACCACCTAGAACTAAACCCAGGGCTAGGGTGATGCCTAATTCGATAATAAGCGGATTCATGCAGTACTCCTTTTTAGTTAGGCCACATTATTCCTATGAGATTGTGGACTGTCAATGGACTTGAGGTATTTACGTTGTAAAAACAAAGGTGGTTTGTTTTCGTAGGCGGCCATGGCTTTAGGATGTTGCACAAAACTTTGTTGGGCCACCATAATGGCTTGTTGCTCTGCAATAGGTGGTACCACAAAGGTCATTGCTACAGACTTATCTAAGGTGCTTTTTGTGTAAATCAATCCCTTTTGTGTCAAATCTAAAGGTGCGATGACAGTACCGCCCATGATGGCGCGGCCTTCTTTGCCCATAAGGTTGAATACTTGTAACCCCCATAAATCTTCAAACACAATGGGTTGGCCTTTTTGTTCGCCTAAGTACAGCATCACATGACCTGGAAAGCCGATGACCGTGGCAAAGGGAATGGCATTATCATGAATGAGTTTTAATTTGGCGCTATTGTGCAAATGCTTTAAAGAAATTTCTTGTCCCACGTGAATTTGTTCCGAAGAACTGCGAGGCATATAGACACCGAAACTGGCAAATACGTCGCGCATGGTTTCCGTACAATCACGGTAACTGTAAAGACCACCCCAACCATAGGGGGCGCCCATGAGTTGATTCATCAATTGCACCACATTGGCTTGATTGCCCACTAAAGGAAAAGGGCTGGCGCTGTCTGCGGGTATGCGTGCTTGATGTATCACCGCGTGGCCCTGTTGATTGGCTACAGGAATCATTATGTCGTAATAGCCATTTTCCACTTGGGTAAAGGGGTAAAGTCCCCCAATAGCTGCATTAAAACGAAAGACCCCTGCATTGTCATTGACGGGTATTTTATCTTTTGTGGGTACAATAAATTTAGCTGACGCCCACGTTTTTACGAAGCTATTATCCGCTAAAGCTAAGTCGGTGCTTTTCACCCAACCATAAATATAGGGCGTCACCACCAAATCCCATTGGCCATCTAGGGTGCTTTGTAAAATATGCACGGGTGTTCCCGCCCACACATTATCAATTTGCAAATTATCAAAGGGGTAACCTTCGCCTGGGTATTTTGGGTTAGAAAAAACCGGCATGGCAGTGGGTAGACTGCGTAGTGGCGTATTGGCAATGGTGATGGCATTTTCATTGCGATTGGGGTAGTTGGCTAAATCCATTTGTGCGTCGATGTTTTTAAACCAAGCTTCGTCAAAGGCTTGAAAATTTTCTTGGATGAGTTTGGTGGCGTGTTTTTCATAACCTTCAATGGTGCGTTGTTCTTGGTTAATAATATTTAAGTGGCCCGTGGGCATGGTGAACGTGATTTCATTGGAGTTGGGTTGCCAAGGTGCAAAATAACGTTTTAAGTAATTGTCAGCGGTGAGTTTCTGATAATCGGGCAAAAGGAATAAATGAGAGGCAGGGTTTAATGCCGCATATAAACTGGCGTCTTGTGGTAAGTTGGTTTGCAGAGTGCTTTTACCGGGGCCATTAGAATCGCAGCCTGTTAAAAACAACGCAAGCGCGAGGGTGGCTATAAACACCATTTTATTGAAGATTTGTTTTAAAGCCCTTGGCATGGGTCGCTCCAACTTGTAGAGTTGATTATTCCGTTCACATTTGGACAATATTTTACTATAATACGAGGACCATGTCATTGAGTCATAGCAATCCCATTGAATTAACGCCTAAGGATATGCCTCTGGTCATTTCTGGACCATCCGGCCATATTGAAGCTATCCTGCGTGGGCCAAAAGAAGCATCCATTCAAGGCATTGCGATTATTTGTCACCCCCATCCTCTATTTGAAGGTACTATGCATAATAAGGTGGTGAGCACTTTATCGCGCACTTATTTAACTTTGGGCATGGTCACTTTGCGATTTAATTTTCGTGGCGTGGGCAAAAGTCAGGGTGAATTCGCACAGGGCATAGGCGAAACCGAAGACCTTTTGGCTGTCTATGAGTGGGCCAAAGCCCACTTGCCTGGGGCACCTATCTATCTAGCGGGCTTTTCTTTTGGATCCTATGTGGCTTATCGTGGTAAAAAAACAATCAATCCTGTGCATTTGGCTTTGATTGCACCCGCCGTAGAAAATTGCGATTATCGCAGTGAAGTCGAACCCGAATGTCCCTGGTTGGTGGCGCTAGGCAGCGATGATGAAGTGGTTTCAACCCCCGCTAATCTGCAGTGGATTGAAGAGCGCCCAAAAAAACCTGAAGTTTTGTATTTTGAAGGGGTAGGGCATTTCTTTCATGGAGAATTAGTTACGTTACGCCAGCGTTTGCTTCACACCATTCAACAACAGATGGATTTATCCCATGGAACCCCTTAAGGCTTATCAACAGGATTTAGATGCTGGGCATATTCAACGGGATCCCTTGCAGCAAGAAGTTATTCAAGTATTGCAACGGGTTTATTTGCAATTGCAACAGCAACATAAAGGATTCTTTGCTCCCTTTAAGAAGATTTTTGGTTTAGAACATGAGGGTCCCATTAAAGGATTGTATGTTTGGGGTGGTGTGGGCATTGGTAAAACCTATTTAATGGATTTGTTTTATCATCATTTGCCAGGCCAGCGTAAAACCCGTATGCATTTTCATGGCTTTATGTATGAAGTGCAAGAACGCTTAAAAGCGCTGCAGGGACAACAAAACCCCTTGGAACTGATCGCTAAAGAAATCGCTAAAGACAGTGATGTGTTATGTTTCGATGAGTTTTTTGTGTCGGACATTGGTGATGCCATGATCTTGGGTGGATTGCTGACACAGTTATTTGAATACGGTGTGGTTCTCATTGCAACATCTAATGTGGAACCTTGTCAGCTGTATAAAAATGGCCTGCAGCGTTCGCGTTTTATTCCTGCCATTCAACAGATCACGGCGCATACCCAAGTCATGCATTTAGCCAGTGAAAAAGACTACCGCTTGCGGAATCTACAACAGTCTGGGGTATTTTTTACGCCTGTGGATGAAACAACGAAACAAGCTATGATTCAATGTTTTGAGCGTTTAGCCCATGGGGATATGAAAAAAGATGTAACCATTATGGTGGAAAACCGCGAAATTACCGCTAAAGCTCTGGCAGCTAATGTCATTTGGTTTGATTTTAATGTGATTTGTAATATCCCACGCAGTCAAAATGATTATTTGGTTATTGCGCGCCAGTATCCCATGGTCATGGTGAGCGGTATTCCGAAAATTGGTCCGAAAGATCATGCACAAGCTACCTATCTTATTAACTTAGTGGATGTGTTTTATGATGCCAATGTGAAATTGATTGTTTCTTCTGAAGTGCCCTTAGAAGACATTTACCTGGAAGGCAGCAAAGTGTTTGAATTCGAGCGCACCAAAAGCCGTTTAATTGAAATGCAAACGGAAGAGTACTTGTCGCGGGAACATATTACCTCGGTGGGATAAGTTGTCAGCCTGGCTTCTTACGTCACCCCGGCTTGCGGAGCAATTCCGGGGTCTATTTTGCATGAATTGGATTCCCGCCTTCGCGGGAATGACGTGGGACCGCCTGAATGACGATGCCTTCGCAGGGATGACGATGCCTTCGCACAGGATGACGATGCCTTCGCATAGGACGACGATGCCTTCGCAGGCACCGTCATCCTGTGCGAAGGCACAGGACCCAGTCCAAATGAGTGTTCTCTGAAGGTGGGAATCCAGTCAGATTAGGTTGTTTCAGCGGCAGGACGCTCTATGGACCCCGGAATATGCTACGCACATCCGGGGTGACGTGGGGATATCCAGTATTATTTAGCTCGTTTACGCTCGTGTTCTTTCAGCAGCTTTTTGCGTAAGCGAATGTTGGACGGGGTGATTTCCACCAATTCATCGTCTTCAACAAATTCTAACGCTTGTTCCAAACTCATTTTCACGAAAGGCGTTAACATGATGTTTTCATCAGTACCTGAAGCCCGCACGTTGGTGAGTTGTTTTTCTTTAGTGACGTTTACTACCAAATCATTATCGCGAGAGTGAATACCCACTAACATGCCTTCATAAACTTCTGTCTGCGGGCCAATGAGCATGCGACCGCGTTCTTGCAAATTCCACAGCGCAAAGCCCGTGGCTTTACCCGTGGCATTGGCAATCATCACGCCATTTTTGCGTGGCGCTAAAGCACCAGGATGGGCAGGACCATAATGGGAAAATACATGATAAATAAGACCTGTGCCGGAAGTGGCTGTCAAAAATTCCGTATGGAAGCCAATCAAACCACGTGTGGGTATGACATAATCCAAGCGTACACGACCTTTGCTGTCAGGCAACATATTTTTTAATTCACCACGGCGTGCACCTAAGCGTTCCATAACGGCGCCTTGATGATTTTCTTCCACGTCTACAGTGAGATTTTCATAGGGTTCTTGTCGTTCGCCATCTACTTCTTTCATGATCACTTCGGGGCGACAAATACCCAGCTCGTAACCCTCGCGGCGCATGTTTTCAATCAAGATACTTAAATGCAATTCACCACGACCGGAGACACGGAATTTGTCGGGGTCGTCATTGTTTTCAACGCGCAAGGCTACATTATGAATGAGCTCGCGATCTAAACGTTCTTGAATTTGGCGCGAGGTTAAGTATTTACCATCTTTACCCGCAAAAGGTGAATTATTCACTTGGAAAGTCATGGTAATGGTGGGCTCATCCACATTTAATGGAGGCAAGCTTTCTACGCAATTAACATCACAAATAGTATCGGAAATTTGTGGTGCTTCAATCCCTGTTACAGCGATGATGTCACCTGCGGCGGCTTCGGAAATTTCTTCTCTATCCAAGCCCATGTAACCCAATAATTGTAGAATGCGACCGTTACGTTTTTTACCTTCGCGATCAATGATGCTGACGGGGGTGTTGGATTTTATTCGCCCGCGGGCCACACGGCCAATGGCAATGGCGCCCACATAGCTGGAGTAATCCAAACTGGTCACTTGCATTTGGAAGGGGCCGTCTAAATCCACTTGAGGTGGCTTCACTTCTTTGACGATGGTTTCTAATAATGGGGTTAAATCGTCATTTGGGTTTTCTAAATCCAAGGTAGCATAGCCTTGTGCGCCAGAAGCGTAGATCACGGGGAAATCCAATTGCTCGTCCGTGGCACCCAAGTTATCGAATAGATCAAACACTTGATCCAGGGCCCAATGAGGACGCGCGCCATCACGGTCAATTTTATTGATGACCACAATGGGATGCAGGCCTTGAGCAAAAGCCTTTTGTGTTACAAAGCGAGTTTGTGGCATGGGGCCTTCTACGGCATCGACCAATAACAATACGCAATCCACCATAGAGAGGATGCGTTCCACCTCACCACCGAAGTCAGCGTGACCGGGGGTGTCCACAATGTTAATGCGGTAATCGTTCCACTGGATGGCGGTGTTCTTCGAGAGGATAGTGATCCCCCGTTCTCGCTCCAAGTCATTGGAATCCATAGCGCGTTCCATGGGTAAAGATCGCTTACCGATGCTATGGGTTTGTTGCAATAGCTTGTCGATAAGGGTGGTTTTGCCATGGTCCACGTGGGCAATAATGGCGATATTTCGTAGTTGTTTAATCATAGTGGCGGCATTGTAACCGATGTGAACACCCACGTCACCTCTTTATGTAGGCTTGATTAGTGCTGAAGTCGCATAATCCACCCTATTTATCTGACGTCATTCCCGCGGAGGCGGGAATCCAAAAGGCCTTAGATGATTCCATGGATCCCGGATATTTTGCGTAGCAAAGACTAACAGAACTGTACCCCTCAGGAACACATAACTCATCATACCTGACGTGAGATTTTGCAGTCGTGTATATACAACAAGATACATGCTTTGCAAAAAGGGGAGCCTCGGTTTCCATTGATTGTATTCAGGTTTGGGTGATTTGCTAGTTGGTGTCATGGGCTTTGATTTCTGACTTTACGAGCCGCCATCCTTGAGCGTAATGATTTACGGACAAAAATACAGGGATGTATTTTGAGCGCGCCAGGAAACGGACTGACCTTAAGCGCGACCGTAAATCATAGAGAAAGGATGGACGAGAGGCGAGTCGGAAAGAAAACAAAGCCCATGACACCAATGGAGCTGAAAAACCTGCTTAAATACAACAGGTTAAAACTTTTCCGCTATAATTAAATAGTATGGACCCCGGCCTTCGCCGGGGTGACGTAGAATTGGACCCCGGCCTTCGCCGGGGTGACGTAGAACTGGACCCCGGCCTTCGCCGGGGTGACGTAGAACTGGACCCCGGCCTTCGCCGGGGTGACGTAGAACTGGACCCCGGCCTT
>JAJFKN010000019.1 GCA_021773195.1 Gammaproteobacteria bacterium
TGGCGCATTGTCAATTTCGTCATAGGCCTTAGCTTCGCCACCAAACTTTTCTTGCAAGCATTTGGTTAACGCTGCCGTTAACGTTGTCTTACCATGATCAACGTGACCAATCGTTCCCACATTTAAGTGGGGTTTTGTGCGCTCAAATTTTTCCTTTGACACTGCTAGATACCTCTTCTAAATAAACTCATTAATCTCTTTTACTAACCGCTTCTGCAATACTGGCAGGCGCTTCGTTATAACGTGCAAACTCCATGGAGTATGTTGCACGGCCTTGGGTGGCAGAACGCAAGTCTGTTGCATAACCGAACATTTCGGCCAGAGGCACTTCAGAGCGGACAATTTTACCCGCTGGCGCATCTTCCATCCCCTGAATGATGCCACGACGACGGTTCAAGTCACCCACTACATCACCCATATTCTCTTCTGGCGTTACCACTTCTACTTTCATCATGGGTTCAAGTAAGATTGGGCTCGCATTTCGGGCGCCATCTTTAAACGCCATAGAACCAGCAATCTTAAAGGCCATTTCACTGGAATCCACATCATGGTAAGACCCATCATAAAGCGTTACTTTCACATCCACTACGGGATAGCCAGCAATAACACCATTTTCCATCTGTTCTTGAATACCTTTATCAACGGCAGAAATGTATTCACGAGGAATTACACCGCCTACAATGGAATTCACAAATTCATAACCCGCACCAGGCTCTTGGGGCTCCAGGCGAATCCAAACGTGACCGTATTGACCACGACCACCTGTTTGACGCACAAACTTGGCTTCTTGTTCCAAGGTTTTGCTGATGGTTTCGCGGTATGCCACTTGAGGTTTACCCACGTTAGCTTCAACGTTAAATTCTCGACGCATGCGGTCAACAATAATTTCTAAGTGCAATTCACCCATACCAGAAATAATGGTTTGGCCTGACTCATCATCAGTATGCACACGGAAAGAAGGATCTTCGTCGGATAGCTTACTTAGAGCAATACCCATTTTTTCTTGATCAGCTTTCGTCTTTGGTTCCACAGCCACAGAAATTACTGGTTCTGGGAATTCCATACGCTCTAAAGTAATAATATCTTTTAAATCACACAGGGTATCACCTGTGGTCGCTGTCTTTAGACCTACTGCAGCGGCGATATCACCGGCACGTACTTCTTTAATTTCTTCACGGCTATTGGAGTGCATCTGTAAGATACGACCAATACGTTCTTTTTTAATCTTCACGGAATTCAATACGCTGTCTCCAGAACGTAAAACCCCGGAATAAACACGGAAGAAAGAAATACTACCTACGAATGGATCCGTAGCAATCTTAAATACTAAGGCAGAAAATGGCTCACTATCAGCCGCCTTACGCAAACCTTCTTCTTCACTATCCAAAATACCTTTAATCGCAGGCACGTCGAGAGGTGAAGGCATATATTCAATTACAGCATCCAGCATGGCTTGAACACCTTTATTTTTAAAGGCTGAACCACAGAAAACAGGAATGATTTCATTAGCGATTGTGCGCTTACGAATACCTTGTTTGATTTCTTCTTCGGTAAGCTGGCCGCCTTCTAGATATTTTTCCATGAGTTCATCGTTGGATTCAGCAGCAGCTTCAACCATTTGCTCGCGATAAGTTTCGCAAACATCTTGAATATCAGCAGGAATGTCACGCAATTCGAATTTGGTACCTTTGGATTCGTCATCCCAGTAAACCGCCTTCATCGTAACTAAATCTACTAAGCCTTCAAATTGGTCTTCTGCACCAATAGGAATTTGCATGGGCACTGGCACCGCGCCTAGGCGATCTTTAATTTGGTCAGCAACACGCAAGAAGTTCGCACCAGCACGGTCCATCTTGTTGACGAAAACCATACGTGGTACACCGTACTTATCAGCTTGACGCCATACAGTTTCCGTTTGTGGTTCTACGCCACCAACAGAGCAAAGTACCGTAACCGCGCCATCCAAGACCCGCAATGAACGTTCCACTTCAATCGTAAAATCCACGTGTCCAGGGGTATCGATGATGTTTACACGATGTTGTGGAAACTGTTGAGCCATACCACTCCAGAAGCAGGTGGTGGCGGCTGAGGTAATAGTAATCCCACGTTCTTGTTCTTGTTCCATCCAATCCATTACAGCTGCGCCATCATGGACTTCACCAATACGATGAGATATACCCGTGTAAAATAAAACACGTTCCGTGGTGGTTGTCTTCCCCGCGTCAATATGGGCCATAATGCCGATATTGCGATAATGTTCAAGGGGCGTCGTTCTAACTGACATGATTACCTCTAATTACCATCTGTAGTGAGCGAAGGCTTGGTTTGCCTTAGCCATTCTGTGGGTGTCTTCACGCTTTCTAAAGGCAGCGCCCTTATGTGCGTAAGCATCCAATAATTCAAAAGCCAAACGTTGATGCATGGACTTTTCACCCCGTGATTTTGCCGCTTCCACAATCCAGCGCATAGCTAGTGTGGTACGACGAACAGGACGAACTTCAACAGGTACTTGATAGGTAGCACCACCCACACGGCGGGAGCGAACTTCCACAGTAGGTCTGATGTTATCCATCGCTTGAACGAAGATGTCTAAAGGTGTCGTAGGCTCTTGAGTTCTACCACCTTCACCCTCGCCACCATCATCGTCATGCTGATCTTTCTCAACTTTTACTTGGCCAGTCTTCATGCGCTCGCTGATAATATCAAAAGCGCCATAAACAATACTTTCTGATATGGACTTCTTGCCGTCTACCATTAAATGGTTGATGAATTTGGTGAGCACTTCACTACCGAACTTCGGATCGGGGAGAATGTCTCTCTTAGGTGCGGCCTTTCTTCTTGACATAGCAAATGGTTCCTAGATTACTCTTTTGGCTTCTTAGTCCCGTACTTGGAGCGACCACGACGTCGTCCTTGTACACCCGCGGTATCTAAATTACCGCGCACGATATGGTAACGCACACCGGGAAGATCCTTTACACGACCCCCACGAATGGTTACCACGGAGTGTTCTTGAAGGTTATGACCTTCACCGGGAATGTATCCCGTCACTTCATAGCTGTTAGTCAAACGTATACGAGCGACTTTCCGCAGCGCCGAATTTGGTTTTTTAGGTGTGGTGGTATACACACGTGTGCAAACACCACGCTTCTGAGGACACGCTTGCAACGCCGGCACGTTAGACTTCGCAGGCTTTCTTTTACGGCCTTTCCTAACTAGTTGATTAATTGTTGGCATTTATTACTCCAGCCTTCCCAAATTCTTGTTGACTCATGGTCTTATACCGCTTATCGACTCAATTCACTGAATTCGAGTAGACAAAACCATCCCCCACAAACATTGCGGAGTGAGGCGCGATTCTAAAGAAGTATGGGCCACCCTGTCAAGCCCAAACCTACATCAAATTAGTCACATATCGCATAGACAGGTCATATGCCTTCATTTCTCGGCCCTTTTTCTTATTGAAAGGGGCCATTTAATGGTCTACTCTTGTCCTTCCTGGGGTTTTTGCCCCTCAGCATCATTATTAGAGCTCAGTGCCTCACTCAAGGCCTGTTCTACTTCCTGCGCCGTCACCGTAGGTTGTGCTGGAGCAGGTTTTTGCTCTTCCACACGCTTCTGCTGACGCTGACTGTGGTAGGTCAAGCCCGTTCCAGCGGGAATCAGACGTCCTACCATCACATTCTCTTTAAGTCCCCTCAGCATGTCTGACTTGCCGCTCACGGCAGCTTCCGTCAAGACTCGAGTGGTTTCTTGGAAAGAAGCAGCTGAAATGAAGGATTCCGTGGCCAAAGAAGCCTTTGTAATCCCCAATAACACAGGCACATAAGTCGCCAGCATCTTTTCACCCTCTGCCAAGGTTTCATTTTCTTCCAGAACACGAGATTTCTCTGCTTGTTCACCACTGAGGTAACGACTTTCGCCAGGTTTATCAATAACAACCTTACGCAACATCTGTCTGACGATGACTTCGATGTGCTTGTCATTAATTTTCACACCTTGGAGGCGATAGACTTCTTGCACTTCATTCACGATGTAATTGGCCAGAGCACTGACACCTAACAAACGCAGAATATCGTGAGGATTGGGCGCACCATCGGCAACAACATCACCTTTTTCTACATGTTCGCCTTCGAAGACGTTGACGTGACGCCATTTAGGAATTAGCTCTTCATAGGTCTCGCCATCGGGCATTGTAATGACCAAACGACGTTTGCCCTTGGTTTCACGACCAAAACCCACGATACCTGATACTTCTGCCAAGATAGAAGATTCCTTGGGTTTACGAGCTTCAAATAAATCAGCAACCCGCGGTAGACCACCTGTAATATCACGCGTCTTAGAAGTTTCTTGGGGAATCCGCGCAATAACATCACCCACTTCTACTTTTGCACCATCTGTAATGGTAATAATAGAGTGTGCTGGTAAGAAATAATTCGCAGGTAAGTTGCTGCCAGGTAAGGAAATACTATTTCCTGCCGCATCCATCAATCTCACGCTAGGACGCAAATCTTTACCGCTGGACCCACGTTGTTTAGCATCCATCACTACAACACTAGTCAAACCGGTAACTTCATCCACTTGACGCTTCATGGTGACGCCGTCTTGGAGGTCCGTGTATTGACTCATACCCTCCACCTCACACACGATGGGGTGAGTATGCGGATCCCAAGTCGCAACCACTTGACCGGGTTGTACTTCAGAGCCTTCTTTAATACTTAAAGCAGCACCATAAGGAATCTTATAACGTTCCCGCTCGCGCCCATGCATGTCCACGAGGGTCAATTCACCAGAACGTGAAACAACAATTAAATTACCGCTGGAATGCTGAATAACCTTCATATTATGTAATTTAATATGACCGTTGGTTTTCACTTGAACGTTATTTTCAGCGGTAGCTCTTGAAGCCGCACCACCAATATGGAAGGTACGCATAGTTAACTGTGTACCTGGTTCACCGATGGATTGTGCCGCGATAACCCCTACAGCTTCACCGATATTCACAATATGGCCACGCGCCAAATCACGACCGTAACAGGCAGAACAAATACCATAACGCACGTTACAAGTAATGGCCGAGCGAACTTTCACTTCATCCACACCCACACGTTCTAGTTCATCGACCCATTTTTCATCCATCAACGTGCCCGCTTCAATAGCGACTTCCTCTGTACCAGGGACAAGCACATCATCCAATAATACACGACCCAATACTCGTTCACGTAAGGGCTCAACTACGTCACCACCTTCAATTAATGGGGTGAGGATCAAACCGTTTTTGGTACCACAATCGGGCTCTGTAACCACTAAATCTTGTGCCACATCCACGAGGCGTCGGGTCAAATAACCCGAGTTTGCAGTCTTTAACGCAGTATCCGCCAAACCTTTACGCGCGCCGTGAGTTGAGATGAAGTACTGTAATACGTTCAAACCTTCACGGAAGTTAGCGGTAATCGGTGTTTCCATAATAGAACCATCGGGTCTAGCCATCAAACCCCGCATACCCGACAACTGTCTGATCTGTGCTGCGGAACCCCGCGCGCCTGAGTCGGCCATCATGTAAATGGCGTTAAAAGATTCTTGCTCTACTTTATCGCCCTTGGCATCAGATACTATTTCTTTAGCTAACTTGGTCATCATGGCTTTAGCTACTTGATCGTTGGTATGCGACCAAATATCCACAACTTTATTGTAGCGCTCACCTTGTGTCACTAAACCAGAAGCGTACTGCTGTTCAATTTCTTTAACTTCTTCTTCTGCTTTGGCGATGATTTCGGCTTTACTTTCTGGTACGACTAAATCATTAATACCAATGGAAATCCCCGACTCTGTCGCGAATTGGAACCCGGTATACATCAATTGATCAGCAAAAATAACCGTTTCTTTCAAACCAATGCGTCGATAACAAATATTAACGAGAGAAGAAACGGCCTTTTTGGTCATGGTCTTATTCACCATTTCAAAGGGCATACCTTCTGGCAATACATCGTATAGTAAAACACGGCCCACGGTGGATTCCACACGTCTTGGTGTTTTCACAAGATTACCCTCTTCATCGAGGTCACTGTCTATCAGACGTACAGTAATTTTTGCTTGCAAATCCACAGTACGCGTATGATAGGCGCGATACAATTCTTTTGTGTCGGCAAAGATTTTGCCTTCACCCTTCGCATTAATATTTTCACGAGTCATGTAATATAGACCCAACACCACATCCTGGGTAGGCACGATAATTGGCTCACCATTCGCTGGCGATAAGATATTATTAGTCGACATCATCAAAGAGCGAGCTTCTAATTGCGCTTCAATGGTTAAAGGAATATGCACAGCCATTTGGTCACCGTCAAAGTCGGCGTTATAAGCGGTACAAACTAACGGATGTAATTGAATGGCTTTACCTTCAATCAAAACAGGTTCGAAGGCTTGGATACCCAATCTATGCAAGGTAGGCGCCCGATTCAATAACACGGGATGTTCGCGAATCACTTCTTCTAAAATATCCCAAACTTCTGGGCCTTCAGCCTCTACCATACGCTTCGCAGCTTTAATCGTAGTAGCCAAACCACGCCGCTCTAACTTGCTAAAAATAAATGGTTTAAAGAGTTCTAATGCCATCTTTTTGGGAATACCACATTGGTGCAAGCGCAAAGTAGGACCGACGACAATAACGGAACGACCGGAATAATCCACCCGCTTACCCAGCAGGTTTTGACGGAAACGACCGTGTTTACCCTTAATCATATCGGCTAAGGATTTTAATGGGCGCTTATTGGGGCCCGTAATTGCACGTCCGCGACGGCCATTATCCAACAGGGCATCCACCGCTTCTTGCAACATCCGTTTTTCGTTACGCACAATAATATCAGGTGCGTTAAGGTCCAAAAGACGCTTAAGACGGTTATTACGATTAATCACCCGACGATATAAATCATTCAAATCAGATGTGGCAAATCGGCCACCATCCAAAGGTACTAAAGGACGTAAATCCGGTGGTAAAACAGGTAGTACGGTGAAGATCATCCATTCTGGACGATTGCCTGATTCCACGAAAGCTTCCATAAGTTTGAGACGCTTGGAAAGCTTCTTAATCCGGGTTTCGGAATTGGTCGTAGGCATTTCATTACGAATAATTTCGATTTCAGAGTTTAAATCCAGAGCCAACAATAATTTTTGTACGGCTTCAGCACCCATGCGAGCATCGAAATCATCGCCATATTGTTCTAAAGCATCATGATAGGCTTCTTCCGTCAGCATTTGTCCGGTGTCGAGATCTGTCATACCAGCATCAACAACCACATATGCTTCAAAATACAGAATGCGCTCAATATCACGCAAAGTCATATCCAACAACAAACCAATACGCGAAGGTAATGATTTTAAGTACCAGATATGTGCTACTGGGCTGGCTAATTCAATATGTCCCATGCGTTCGCGACGGACTTTGGCTAGGGCCACTTCCACGCCACATTTTTCACACACTACGCCACGGTGTTTCAAACGTTTGTACTTACCACAAAGACATTCATAATCTTTGATGGGTCCAAAAATTTTCGCACAAAACAAACCTTCTCTTTCAGGCTTAAAAGTACGGTAGTTAATGGTTTCTGGCTTTTTCACTTCGCCAAAAGACCATGAGCGGATCATATCAGGTGAAGCCAATCCGATGCGGATCGCATCAAACTCTTCTACCTGCCCCTGTTGTTTTAAAAGACCTAATAAATCTCTCAACGTCGTTCTCCAACTTCTGGCCTATACGCTAGTGGCGCTCTAATTCAATATCGATACCCAGAGAACGAATCTCCTTCACCAACACATTAAAGGATTCCGGCATGCCGGGCTCCATACGATGATCTCCATCCACAATATTCTTATAGATCTTTGTACGACCATTCACGTCGTCGGATTTCACCGTTAACATTTCTTGAAGTGTGTAAGCAGCCCCATAAGCTTCAAGGGCCCAAACTTCCATTTCCCCGAAACGCTGACCACCGAATTGAGCTTTACCACCCAAAGGTTGCTGCGTTACTAGACTATATGAACCCGTAGAACGGGCATGCATTTTATCATCCACTAAGTGATTGAGTTTTAGCATATACATATAACCTACTGTTACGGGTCGTTGGAAATATTCACCCGTGCGACCATTGATCAAACGTGCTTGACCGCTATCGGGTAAATCTGCCAACTTCAACATTTCTTTGATTTCATTTTCATGGGCACCGTCAAAGACAGGAGTTGCCATGGGCACACCAGCACGCAAATTGTTTGCTAGCTCAGAAACTTCGTTATCATTCAACTTACTCAAACCTTCAGCGTGGTCACCACCACCCAATTGATAAACTTGATTAATGAAATCCCGAACTTCTGTCGTACCATTATTTTTATCAAGCATCCGACCGATCTTCATTCCAAGACCTTTCGCAGCCCAACCTAAATGAGTTTCTAAAACCTGCCCTACGTTCATACGTGAAGGCACACCTAAAGGATTTAAAACGATATCAACCGAGGTACCATCTTCTAAATGAGGCATATCTTCTTGGGGAACGATGGTGGAAATCACACCTTTATTCCCGTGTCGTCCAGCCATTTTATCACCAGGTTGAATACGACGTTTCACAGCTAAGTAAACCTTAGCAATCTTCAATACGCCAGGAGCTAAATCATCACCTTGAGTCAACTTCTTACGCTGCAACTCAAAACGATCATCGATATCTTTACGCAACTGCTTCAATTGCTCTTGCGTAGCTTCCAACTGTTGATTGGCTTTATCATCGTCTAAACGAATTGCAAACCATTCAGTTCTATCCAAAGTGAAAAGATAGTCTTGACTAATTTTGGTGCCAGACTTCAGTTTGTTTGGACCACCCTTAGCTGTCTTATTAAGTAAGAGTCTTTCGATCCGTTCATAAATATCAGCTTCGCGGATTTTATATTCATCCGTCATATCTTTCTTAACTTTCTGGATTTCAGCATTTTCAATACTTAAAGCCCGTTCATCTTTTTCTACACCATCACGGGTAAAGACTTGAACATCGATCACCGTTCCAGAAATACCCGTAGGTACGCGCAAAGAAGTATCTTTAACATCGGCGGCTTTTTCACCGAAGATAGCCCGTAGGAGTTTTTCTTCTGGCGTTAGTTGGGTTTCACCTTTAGGCGTCACCTTACCCACAAGAATATCACCAGCTTCAACTTCCGCGCCCACATATACGATACCGGCTTCATCTAATTTAGATAAAGCGCTTTCACCTACATTGGGAATATCAGCACTGACTTCTTCAGGCCCCAACTTAGTATCTCGTGCAACACAGGATAATTCTTCAATATGAATAGATGTGAAACGATCTTCTGATACCACTCTTTCAGAAATCAGAATGGAATCCTCAAAGTTATAACCGTTCCAGGGCATGAAGGCCACTAGTAGATTCTGGCCCAATGCTAATTCACCTAAATCCGTAGAAGGACCATCAGCTAACACGTCACCTCGCGCAACATGGTCACCATCTTTGACTAAGGGACGCTGATTAACACAGGTATTTTGATTTGAACGAGTGTATTTATTAAGGTTATAAATATCCACACCAGTTTCACCTGCATCGGTTTCATCATCATTTACTCGTACAACGATACGACTAGCATCCACAGAAACGATGGTTCCACCACGAGACGCCACGGCTGTTACGCCTGAATCTGTCGCGACAACACGCTCCATACCTGTGCCCACTAAAGGTTTTTCAGAAACCATGGTAGGTACAGCTTGACGTTGCATATTTGAACCCATCAAAGCGCGGTTAGCATCATCATGTTCTAGGAAGGGAATTAATGAAGCCGCTACAGAAACCAATTGCTTAGGCGACACATCAATAAAGTCTACACGATCAGCTGTAGTAAAGGTAAATTCTCCCTCATGTCGAGAAGGTACCAAGTCACCCACTAATTTGCCCTTCTTGTCCATGTCCGCATTGGCCTGGGCGATGACATAACGACCTTCTTCAATCGCCGATAGGTAAACTATTTCATCGGTAACCACGCTATCAACAACTTTACGGCAAGGTGTTTCTAAGAAACCATAATCATTGGTACGTGCGTAAACGGCCAATGAATTAATCAAACCAATGTTTGGACCTTCAGGTGTTTCAATTGGGCAAACACGACCGTAGTGAGTTGCGTGAACGTCACGTACTTCAAAGCCGGCTCGTTCACGGGTCAAACCACCAGGGCCTAAAGCCGAAACACGGCGTTTATGGGTCACCTCTGACAGCGGATTATTCTGATCCATAAATTGTGACAATTGGCTGGAACCAAAAAACTCTTTCACTGCCGCCGAAACAGGCTTCGCATTAATCAAATCCTGTGGCATCAAGCTTTCTACATCAACTAAGCTCAAGCGATCCTTCACCGCTCTTTCAACCCGTACAAGACCCACGCGGAATTGGTTTTCTGCCATTTCACCAACACTACGAATACGACGGTTACCTAAATGATCGATATCATCCACTTCACCACGTCCATCACGAATATTGATAAGGACTTTAATTACGTCGGTAATGTCTTCCTTGGATAAGATACCTGCACCTTCAATTTCATCACGCCCAACCCGGCGGTTGAATTTCATACGCCCTACAGCGGATAAATCGTAACGCTCAGGAGTGAAAAATAAATTATTAAACAGCGATTCGGCGGCCTCTTTTGTTGGGGGCTCACCTGGACGCATCATACGATAGATTTCCACGAGCGCTTCCAATTGGTTGCTGGCAGGATCCACGCGCAAAGTATCAGAAATATAAGGGCCACGATCCAATTCATTGGTGTGTAAAGTATAAATTTTATTAATTTTTGCTTTTTGTAACTGCTCGACCAATTCCATGGTGATTTCCGCATTAGCTTCAGCTAACACTTCACCCGATTCTTCATCGACCAAGGAATGCCCTAATGCTTTACCGTAAAGATATTCAGCAGGCACAACTAACTCGGTCATTTTCAATTTTTCTAGTTGTTTAACATGGCGCATAGTAATGCGCTGACCATCTTCAACTAGCACATTGCCTTTGCTATCTTGAATATCAAAAGCAGCAAGTTCCCCGCGTAAGCGTTCAGGAATCAGCGTCATACTTAACTTGTCTTTCTTGAAATGGAATTCATCCTTTTCAAAGAACATATCCAGAATTTCTTCGGCAGAATAACCCAGCGCTCTTAATATAATTGTCACTGGCAATTTACGTCGTCTATCGATACGTGCGAACAAACAATCTTTAGGATCAAATTCAAAATCTAACCAAGAACCACGGTAAGGAATGACTCGAGCAGAAAATAATAATTTCCCTGAAGAGTGAGTTTTACCACGATCATGATCAAAGAAAACACCAGGTGAACGGTGTAACTGAGACACAATAACACGCTCGGTACCGTTAATGACGAAAGTTCCCACATCGGTCATTAAGGGTAATTCACCCATATAAACTTCTTGTTCTTTGATATCTTTTACACTGCGGGTATTCGCTGGCGCATCTTTATCAAAGATGACCAAGCGTAACTTAACGCGCAAAGGTGCCGCATAAGTTAAACCACGTAATTTACACTCACGCACATCGAACATGGGATCGCCCAGACGATAGCTGACGTATTCTAATTCGGAATTCCCTGAATAACTAACGATAGGGAATACGGAAGAAAATGCTGCATGTAGGCCTACATCACGACGAGTATCGGGATTAGTGCCACTCTGCAAAAACTGGTAGTAAGAGCGCAGCTGTATATCCAATAAAGGCGGAATGGTCATGGTATCGAATGGCGTATCAGCCAACAATTTACCAAAGCTTTTACGGATACGTTTCTTTTCAGTGAAAGAGTATGTCATATAGGGAACCTCAACTCTGTGAGTTGTGTAAACCAAATCCAACGCCTAAAGGCACACCAATAATTGGCGTGCCCTTTGGCAATTTTCGTAAGAGAAAAGTAAGCATTCGTGTCTTATTTAACGTCAACACTAGCGCCTGCTTCCTCCAATTGTTTCTTGATATCTTCAGCTTCATCTTTAGAAACGCCTTCTTTGATAGGTGAAGGAGCGCCTTCAACTAAATCTTTCGCTTCTTTCAGACCTAAGCCCGTGATACCACGAACTACTTTAATCACGGAAACTTTGTTAGAACCAAAGCTACTCATGATTACATCGAACTCTGTCTTTTCTTCAGCGGCAGCACCAGCGTCACCACCAGCAGCTACTGCTACTTGTGCAACAGCTGCAGCAGATACACCGAACTTTTCTTCCATGCTTTTCACTAATTCAACAACATCCATGACACTCATGTCAGAGATCGCTTGTAAAATATCTTCTTTTGATACGGCCATTATATTCTCCTAAATTAATTTGCTTGTTTCTGTTCTGCTACGGCATGAACAGCTCTAACCACTGTCGCGTAAGTTTCACTTAGCGTACGCGCCAATTGTGTAATAGGTGCTGTCATTACTGACATCAACTGTGCTATTGCCTCATCACGGGTTGGCAAGGATGCTAAGGCATTTAATTGACTTGCCTCCAACAATTGACCACCCATGGCTAAAACCTTAACTTCTAACTTGTCATGGTCTTTAGCGAAATCACGAATTAGCTTAGCTGCAGCCCCTGGTTCTTCATAAGAAAAAGCGAGGAGCAACGGCCCTACTAAAGCGTCTTTCATGCAGGCAAAATCGGTGTCTTCTACCACACGACGAGCGAGGGTGTTACGCACCACACGCACATACACACCAGCGTCACGAGCACGCCTACGCATATCTGTCATTTCTGTTACTGATAATCCACGATAATCAGCAGCAACGGCAGAAGAGGCATTGGCAACAGCTTGCGAAACGTCAGCAACAATTGCTTGTTTGTCAGCTAATTTCAGTGCCACTCAACTTCCCCTTTTATTTAAGCTCTAAATGAGCTTGTTTCTAACAACGCCTTCCGACAACTTCCGTTGGCGGGTGCTTTCTCTAGCTATGCCAGAGCCAGTACACCGTCTGCGTAGGCCCATGTTGCCATGTTCTTAAGCGTGAAATTCACGCACCTACGGTCTAGGACGGCCAGAAGACAATCCAAAAATTTTAGAAGTCCAAACTTGCAACATCTAAAACCAAACCCGGTCCCATAGTGCTTGAGATAACTACCTTTTTCACGTAGACACCTTTCGCAGAACTGGGTTTTAACTTCTTAACATTCGCTAACAAGTGATTTAAGTTTTGAATCAACTTATCACCTGTAAAATCTAACTTACCAATGGTGCAATGGATAATGCCATTCTTGTCCGTTCTAAATTGAACTTGACCTGCTTTGGCATTAGTGACCGCTTGCGCTACATCTTTAGTAACCGTACCCACTTTAGGGTTAGGCATTAAACCACGAGGTCCAAGAATTTGACCTAACTGACCCACTAAACGCATGGAGTCAGGTGTTGCGATCAAAATATCGAAGTCCATTTTGCCTTTCTTAATATCTTCGGCTAAATCTTCAAAGCCCACCAAATCAGCACCAGCGGATTTAGCAGCATCGGCATTTTCACCATCAGCAAATACGGCAACACGTACACTTTTACCTGTACCATTGGGTAATACCGTTGCGCCACGAACCACTTGATCAGATTTACGTGGGTCCACACCTAAATTCACGGCTATATCAACGCCTTCATTAAATTTAGCTTTAGGCAAAGACTGCAATAAAGTAACCGCATCGCTAATAGCATATGCTTTACCCATTTCAACTTTTTCGCTAATGGCCTTCGCTTTTTTTGTCAACTTTGCCATATTAAATCGCCCCCTCTTCTACATCTAAGCCCATGCTACGAGCACTGCCCGCAATTGTACGTACCGCAGCATCCATATCAGCTGCCGTAAGATCAGGCATTTTAATCTTGGCGATTTCTTCCAGTTGGGTTCGAGTTACCTTGCCCACTTTTTCTTTATTAGGTACACCACTGCCTTTAGCAACACCCGCAGATTTCTTCAACAGAATGGCGGCTGGTGGGGTTTTCATAATAAAGGTAAAGCTGCGGTCGCTGTAAACTGTGATAACCACAGGCACTGGCATACCTTTTTCAATACTTTGAGTTTGTGCATTGAACGCTTTACAGAATTCCATAATGTTCACACCATGCTGACCTAAAGCAGGACCGACTGGTGGACTAGGATTGGCTTCTTGAGCCTTTACCTGTAATTTTATATAGGCTTGTATTTTTTTAGCCATAATTTATTTCCTCAGTTTGGGTACAAACGCCTTGCGGCTCCCCAGTTTAAAGTACGCTCCCCGCGAGAAGCTCTAGCCTTTTTCTACTTGACTGAATTCCAACTCTACGGGGGTTGAACGTCCGAAAATCAAAACAGCCACACGTAAGCGACTCTTTTCATAATTGACTTCTTCCACCACACCATTGAAATCAGCAAAAGGCCCATCTGTAACCCGCACAACTTCACCGGCTTCAAATAGAACTTTAGGACGTTCTTTTTCAACGCCTTCTTGTACACGATATAAAATAGCATCTGCTTCTTTCTGGGTAATGGGTGCAGGTTTGTCCCCCCCCAAGAAGCCAATGATTTTAGGCACGTTATTTACCAGGTAATAGGTTTCATCATCCAATTCCATTTGAATTAATACGTAACCTGGGAAAAACTTACGTTCACTTTGGCGCTTTTGACCTGCACGCATTTGGAAAACTTTTTCTGTGGGAACTAAAATCTCACCGAACTTTTCCTTTAAATGCGGATGCGCTTCTGTTTCATTTGCAATACGCTCGCATAATTGTTTCATGGCCGCACTTTCGTGACCTGAAAGCGCTTGTATTACATACCATCTTAATGCCATATCTAACCCCTTGTGCCGGTTATGAAGCCGATAGCCCACAGCAATACTGAATCAAGGCCCCACAATACCATTGCCATCAACAATACCACGCCTAACACTAAAATAGTGGTTTGCATGGTTTCTTGACGATTGGGCCAAACCACTTTTCGCAATTCAACACGAGCTTCTTTAATAAAAGACAGTGCTGCCTGCCCTTTCGCTGTCATTAGCGCTAAGCCTGCTATTACGCAAGCTAACACCAACCATCCGATCAAACGCAAAGCTACGGGAACACTGGAATAGACATCATTAGCAACGATGGCTGCAGCCAGCAAAACGCCGATAACTGTCCATTTCAATCCATCAAATCGCTGTTCTGATTGCTTATTTGGCTCACGTAACCGATTCATGTTGTGCTTCTCTTCTCTTGTTTAACCAGTTCTATGGCAGGCCAGGAGGGACTCGAACCCACAACCTGCGGTTTTGGAGACCGCTGCTCTACCAATTGAGCCACTGACCTATATTGCTCTTACTCGAAAATCTTCGCTACGACCCCAGCACCTACGGTACGGCCACCTTCACGTATCGCGAAGCGTAAACCATCCTCCATAGCAATGGGTACTATCAACTTAACATTCATCTTGATATTGTCACCCGGCATGACCATCTCTACGCCTTCGGGGAGTACAACTTCACCCGTTACGTCTGTGGTTCTGAAATAAAACTGGGGACGATATCCTTTGAAAAATGGCGTATGACGGCCACCTTCATCTTTCGATAAAATATACACTTCC
>JAJFKN010000020.1 GCA_021773195.1 Gammaproteobacteria bacterium
CGCTCAAAATGCGGGACGCTCATGCACCTCATCAGGGCCACAGCACGAAGCGCCTGCCGCTGAAACAGATAGGCGAGTTAAAGGGTTGTCTATGAATCCTGAAGCCCAGCCCTATTCAGAACCGCCTGCTAAAATAATTCGAGGGGTAGGCACTACACTTTTTCCTCGGCCAGCGACAGAAAGGCCAGCAGGAACGTCAGCTATGCCAGATGCTGAAAGCTCAATACAGAGGCGGGTTGATGATGGATTGTCGAGAGATTCATTTTGGGGATTAAGAGCTCGCACACCTGGTCTCGTTGATTTAAATGGCTTCTATTGCGGTACGTTTTATTTTCAGCCGGATAAAGACAGTTCGCAAGAATCGCAAACAAGCAACAACAAGATAAAGAGACGTTAATTATGCTCCAACAAGAACAAGATCACTTAGAAGAATCTCTCCTAGCACAAGTTGATAGAAGTCCTGAATCCTTAGGGGCCGCGTTATTACAATACTGCAGTCATTTGCTCAGGGATGATGAAGTGGAATCTGCGCTGTGCTCTGGCCAGGTTTATGTCACAGCTGCTGAATATAATGCTAATCCTGATAAAGAAGTGTTCTACCGAAATGAAAATGCCAGTGATATGGTTAAGCGTTTCTTAGACGATGGCGCTAATCCCCATTGCACTGATGAAAATGGTGATACCGCCATCATGCATTTGGTGACGAAAGGTATTCTCCCACCCTTATTCTATTTCAACGGTCGTGTGGGTTTTGATGTTAATCAACAGAACAACTGGGGTGAAACGGCCTTGCATCTGGCTTGCATATTAGGAGATAACAGTGCTATCAACACTCTGCTATCCATGGGTGCCAATCCATTAATCATAAACAACAATGGCCGATCGCCCTATAGTTTATTGGTGAAACCTAAGGGGCGGGAAAGTTTTTACAAAGAGATTTTCTGTTTATTGTCTCATTTGGGTGGGTATCGTTTTTATTTGCAGGCACAACTTGATTCAAGTCAAGACCTGACAACATGTCAGGTGCGCGGGGAAGAAAATTACAGTCTTTTCCTAGGGGCCCATGAAATAGTTCAAGCTATGGTGCCTAAAAAAAATAAATCAAGAAAGAAAAAGCCTTCGTCAAAATCAGAAGTTTTTGATTCAAAGGAAGATGAGAAAATATACCGTATGGTCCTACGCTCCTGTTTTTTTGCTTTAGGTCAAATGGTAAGAGCCAAGATCATGGACTTTGAGAAAGCCATGAATCTCTATGAAGTTGGTAGATATTATTGTGACAAGGTGGATTCCTGCCGACCCAAAAGTCAGGTAAGCAAAACCATTTGCGCGCGGGCAGAAGGTAATATTGCCATGACTACCCTGGCCTTGCAGCATAAACTGCCAGGCTTGTCCCTAATGTATATCGAGCGTACCCTTGATGCTTTTTCTTTATTTAAAAAACACAGCAAAAACCCAACAGATGGTATCCAGTACTTATCGAGATATAGCCTTACGTTGACCAAATTGTTTTTCTTGGATGAGGCATTACCTTTGCTTGTCTGTGATGATACCTTAAGCCAGATTTTCTTACAATCAGAAAAGATTATGGCATTATATCGTGGATACCGAGCTGATAATTATTTGACGGTCAGTGGGATTATTGACGTCATGCAATGTATGACAGTTTTCTTCGGTCGACAGGAAGGTTATCAACACTATCGCCTTGCTTGTGTGAGTTGGGCCAACGAAGTTTTAGAAGATTATAGTAAACTAAGTCCTGCTTTGATTAACCTTGACGAAGTTAAGAAATATGCAGAACTTAACAATGTGCGTGAAGTGGGCGAAGAAAAGACGACTTTAGAGAAAGAAGCAGAATTAGTCATAAACGGGGTGAAAACAGCGAAAGAAGCTTTCTTTTCTGCTTTGTACCTGAGATTGTGTAAGCATGGTTACGACTATACAGTTCTATTGGATGAAAAAGAACATATTCTAGGGGCAACCATTCCCATCAAGTTGCCTGAGAGAACCATAGATAGCCAGATTCTATTCGGTGCCCGAGGCTTTTGTTTATGCATTGACGAAGCTTACATGCCATGGCTGAAGAAGACTATAAAAAATAAAAGACTCGAGTTTCATTTAGATAAGGACATGCTCTATGTTAAAGATTTCTATCGTTGTACACTGGATGATTACGTGGCAATCTGCCTTGGGTTATTTGGTGAAGTGAAACGTCAAGAGAGCGAACGTGTAAAAGTACAAGCTGAAGAAGTTAGACAACAAGTAGTGCGAACAGAACGCGCGCAACGTCGTCAAGAAGCTTTAGCCAAAGAACAGGCAGAGCAACGGCAAAGGGCGGAAGAAAAAAGTCGTAAGCAAGAAGCGGAAATAGCGCAAAAACAAGCAGAACAACAACGGGCAGAACAACAAGCAAAGCAAGAAAGAAAAGATTACCTCATGAGCTTGTCTATTTCAGAAAGAGCTATGCTATATCCTGATTCTAAAGAGCCTTTGGTTATGGCAGCAGTAGATGCCGTTAAGGACACGGGATGGTGGCGCTCACGCAGCCTGGGACACTGTCATAGTATTCCTTGTTTTGGAGAACCAGGCAGCTCACCCCAAAAAAATGGCGTGCACAGACCTTTGAGTTCCTATGACGTTATCGTTGCCATGAAAGAGCTGTACGGAAATGGCAGAAAAACCAGGAATGGGATGACTCCGGCGCAGATTGAAGATTTTTTCAAGGGTCGTAGTCTGCCTGTGGAAGATGAGATTGCTTCTAGTTGCACAAAATCAGATGCGGATGCTAGCCCTGTTGCCACTCACATGGAATCTGATGCGGGTGATGAATTTGAGGTTATGACACCTGAATCCGACAGCCCTCCCCCCGAAGAACATGCCTCGCCGGATTCTATCTGTGCGATTGATGTCTCGGAATGGACTGGAACCTTGGTCGATGATCTTCGCACAATGCAAGACTCTATTGCAGATAGTGCGGGTATGAGTTGCACGGTGGTTAACGATTTGGGCGATGTTGGGCTCAGTGATGAAATAGAAAGAGATTTTTCACTCAACGGTAGCGTTGTCATATGGGATGCCGAAGGAGCATTCGCCGAAGGACCATGTGCAGATGCTCTGTTGAGGGAGAGTGTTGCTGTACGGAGTGCAGAAGAAGAGCATGATGAGTTTCCCGCCGAACCTGTCTCACCTGAAGCAATGGACTTGGGTGATTTACCCATAAGGCATTATTGGGCAGCCTATGGCAGTTCACCGAGATTGTTCGCATATTTCGCACAAGCTCATGAGGTACTGTGTGGCAGTGAATCTAGTAGTGATGAGCAAGAAGCTGCGCTCATATTTTTGAAGAAACATTGCTCTCGTTACGGTTAATGGTGGATTCAGTAGCTTGCCCATTGGCAGGCCTTGAAGCCCTTGCTAGAATGGAGGGCATACACCATAAAATCTGGAGAAGCTTATGCGCCTCGTGTCCCGCCTCATTTCCCTTTGTCTATTTTTGCCAGTATTGGCCCTGGGAGCCCAATCACCCAGCCAGCCAGGGGTTAAGGCTACCGCCGCCATAGAGGTTCCCGCAACAAGTGTGCCCGTGGAAGGTGTGGATTATGCCACGGTATCAGCGCCTATGCCTACCGATGCCAATACCCCCAAGGGTAATGTTCAAGTAACGGAATTTTTCAGTTATGGTTGCCCCTATTGCTATCATTTAGACCCTACGGTGGAACAATGGCTCAAGAGTAAGCCTGCCAATGTGAGTTTTAATCGCATACCCGTGGTGTTTCACCCCACTTGGGCCGTCTACGCGAAAGCTTATTATGCCGCGCAAGCTTTGGGTGTGGAGGACAAAGTCACGCCTGTCCTATTCAATGCCATTCAGAATGATAAACAACCTATGACGAACCAACAAGATTTAGAAAAAGTCTTTGTAGCGCAAGGTGTCAGTAAAAATGATTTTGAAAGTGCTTTTAATTTTTCACCCGGTGTGGATGCGCAGATTAAACGGGGTCAAGATCTTATGCAGGCCTATCAAATCATGGCAGTACCTGCTTTTGTGGTGAATAATCAATACCGCACGGATTTAGGAATGGTAAAAGGCGATGACAAGCGTCTAATGCAAGTATTAAGTTATTTAGTGACTAAATCCCAGGCGGGGAAAAATGGCTAATAGAGGGAAAACTTTAGCGCCTAACAAAAAGATCACTTTGCTCAGCTATAATGTGCAAATGGGGATTCCGGCCAAAAGTTTAAAATCCCATGTTACCAGTGGATGGCGTCATTTTATCCCTCATTCTTCACGGCAGCGGAATCTAGGGCAAGTAGCACAATTGCTTAAGCACTATGATATCGTTGCCTTGCAGGAAGTTGATGCTGGCAGTCTTCGCAGCAGCTATATAAATCAAATTGAATACTTAGCCCGCTTGGCTAATTTCCCTTTTTGGCATTACCAAATGAATCGCAACTTTGGGCGATTTGCCCAATATTGTAATGGGGTGTTAAGTCATTATTATCCTACTAATGTCAGTAATCATAAGTTGCCGGGCATGATCAAGGGTCGTGGTGCGATTAAATTAACCTTTGGTTTAGGACCCCAGCCCTTAGTGGTCATGGTCATGCATTTAGCATTAGGCCAACGTGCGAGGCAATTACAATTGGCGTATATTACGCAACAGGTAGAACGCTATGAACATATTATCTTAATGGGAGACATGAATAGCCCTATGGCGCATTTGCTGCATGAAAGTCCTTTGCAGAATATCCCTTTAAAACCGGCAAATTCCTATGAGGCGACTTATCCTTCTTGGCGACCCACACGTAATATCGATCATATTTTTGTAAGTCCCTCCATAAAAGTAAACTCTGTAAAAGTGATCAATCAACCCTACTCTGATCATTTACCTTTGGCCATTGAGATTACACTGCCCAATAATTTAACCTGTTAAGGAGCGCTATACACATGGAAATCAGTGCATTAAAATCCTTTATTGATGTTGCAAAAGAACATCCCTTCCCTATTCAAAATTTGCCCTATGGTATTTTTAGCAGTAAAAATAATAGTAATAAACGTGCGGGGGTGGCCATCGGCGATTTTGTTTTGGATTTATCTTTATTGGAAGAGCATGGGCTGCTAGACATTTCCCATGATGGCTCCATTGTATTTGATCAGCCTCACTTAAATAATTTTATGGCTATGGGTAAATCCATATGGCGTCAAGTGCGCGAATGCATTACACAATTATTAAGCCACGATAATCCAGCTTTGCGAGATAACAGTCCTTTGCGTCGTGTGGCGCTGGTCCCCATGACCGAAGTCACCATGCATTTACCTGCGAAAATAGGCGACTATACAGATTTTTACTCGTCGGAGTACCATGCCTCTAACGTGGGTGCCATGATCCGTGGTTCTGGCAATGCCTTGCAGCCAAACTGGAAACATCTACCCGTGGCTTACCATGGTCGTGCCAGTTCTGTGGTTTTGAGCGGTGAAGCTATCCACCGCCCTTGTGGGCAGATTCGGCCTAAAGATGAGGAAGCACCTTTTGTGTCGCCTTCGCAAGCCTTAGATTTTGAATTGGAAATGGCTTTTTTTACGGGGCAAGGCAACTTACTGGGGCACCCCATTACCATTGATGAAGCCGAAGATAAGATCTTTGGCTTGGTACTCATGAATGATTGGAGTGCACGAGACATTCAAAAATGGGAATATGTGCCTCTAGGGCCTTTTTTAGGTAAGTCTTTTGCTACCAGTATTTCGCCTTGGATAGTCACTTTAGATGCCTTAGAGCCTTTTCGTATTTCAGGACCTGAGCAATCACCGCAGCCTTTAAAATATTTGCAACAAAATAAGGCCAGTAGTTTTGATATTCAATTACAAGTGGATTTGGCCACAAATAAAGGCGCTGAGATGATTCTGTGTGAATCCAACTTCAAATATCTGTATTGGTCAATGGCCCAGCAGTTAGCACACCACACCATTAATGGTTGTAATATTCAGCCCGGCGATTTATTGGGTTCGGGCACTGTTAGTGGGCCTAGTGAAAGGAGCATGGGATGCCTCTTGGAGCATTCTCTTAAGCCCATTGCATTACCCAATGGAGAATCCCGTGGCTATTTGCAAGATGGTGACAGAGTTACGATGCGAGGTTGGTGCCAAGGTGATGACTATCGTGTGGGCTTTGGCGAATTGATAGGTACGGTTTTGCCGAGCCTTAAATAGCCATAGCAATCCTTAGGATAAAACATTACAATGAACCGACATATCAGAACATGAAGCAATACCCATGGATGTTTCTTACATAATTGATGATTTGAATGATGCGCAGCGTGAAGCCGTATCAGCACCTGCGGGTCATTTATTGGTCTTGGCAGGCGCTGGCAGTGGTAAAACTCGTGTATTGGTGCACCGTATCGCCTGGTTGGTCGAAGTAGAAAATATTTCTCCCTATGGCGTTTTAGCCGTAACATTTACCAACAAAGCAGCTGGTGAAATGCGCGGACGGACAGAGCGTTTATTACAACGCCCGGCCGGTGGTATGTGGATTGGTACTTTTCATGGTATAGCCCATCGGTTATTGAGGTCCCACTGGGAAGAAGTAGGCTTGCCGCAGAATTTCCAAATTCTGGATTCCGATGATCAATACCGTCTAGTGCGTAGGGTTATTCGCTCTATGGATTTAGATGAAAACCAATGGGCGCCGAAACAAACCCAATGGTTCATCAATGGCAAGAAAGATGAGGGTATTCGCCCCGAGCATGTGCAACATTATCAAGATCATCATACAGAAACTTTAATCAAAGTGTATGCTGCCTATGAAAAAGCCTGTGAGCAGGCTGGTGTTGTGGACTTTGCGGAATTGTTATTACGTTCCCATGAGTTATGGTTAAAACACCCTACCGTATTAAAGCACTATCAAGAACGTTTCGCGCACATTTTAGTGGATGAGTTTCAGGATACCAATACCATACAATATGCCTGGTTGCGTGTATTGGCTGGCAAACAAGCCAAAGTAATGGTAGTAGGGGATGATGACCAATCTATTTATGGTTGGCGCGGCGCCAAGATTGAAAACATTCGTCGCTTTGAGAAAGATTTCCCCCAGGCCAAGATGGTTCGCTTGGAACAGAATTATCGTTCCACCAGTAATATTCTAGAAGCCTCCAACGCCGTCATCAGTTGTAATGATGGTCGTATGGGCAAAAAGCTTTGGACCGATGGCAAGAAGGGTGATTTAATCGCTTTATATACCGCCTATAATGAATTTGATGAAGCGCGTTATATTGTCGATCGAGTACAACAGGGGTTACGCGATGGTCATCGCCACAGTGAAATGGCTGTATTATATCGCTCTAACATGCAATCCCGGGTATTGGAAGAAGCCTTCATCCAGGGGGGCGTACCCTATCGTATTTATGGCGGGCAACGATTCTATGAGCGAGCAGAAATTAAAGATGCTTTAGCCTACTTGCGTTTGATCGAGAGCCGCGATTCTGATGCTGCTTTTGAACGAGTAGTCAATACGCCGACGCGGGGTATTGGTGAACGCACTATAGGCATCATCCGAGATTTAGCCCGTGACGCGCAGATGACCTTATGGCAAGCTTCTTGTGCCATTTTAGAGAACAAGCAATTACCTAACCGGGCTGCCAATGCAGTACAAGGGTTTTTAACCTTGATTGATGAAATGGCTAGTATTTGTGAAACTTTAGAGTTGTGTGAGCAAGTGGATCATCTTGTTCAGACTAGTGGGTTGTTGGAGCATCATAAAAAAGAACGGGGTGAAAAGGGCCAAGCGCGCATAGAAAACTTGGAAGAATTAGTCACGGCGGCGAAACAATTTTCGCCCAATGAAGAAGAGAACTTGCCGATACGCACGGCCTTTTTAGCCAATGCCGCTTTAGAAGCCGGTGAGGGACAAAGCGATCAATATACCGATAGCGTACAGTTGATGACGTTACATTCTGCGAAAGGACTGGAGTTCCCGGTGGTTTTCCTATGTGGCATGGAAGAAGGTTTATTCCCCCATATGTTGTCACGGGATGATCCCTCACGAATCGAAGAAGAGCGTCGTTTATGTTATGTGGGCATGACTCGCGCTATGAAAAATCTGCATTTAACCATGGCAGAAACCCGCCGTATGCATGGTAATGAAACCTATCAGCGCCCTTCTCGCTTTGTGACTGAAATCCCCGAACATTTATTGGATGAAGTACGCGTGCGCACGCGTGTTAGCCGTCCTCAAAGCGCTCGGCCCAATACTAAGCCTGCATTTAACATGGGTATGGGTGCCACTTCCGTAGGTGGTTATAGTATCGGGCAGCGAGTTATTCACAAAAAGTTTGGCGAGGGTGTTGTGGTAAATTTTGAAGGATCAGGCACTCATGCTCGGATACAAGTGAACTTCGCGGAGCATGGGTTGAAATGGCTGGTAGTTGCCTATGCGAAGTTACAATCAGCTTAATAGAGGACTAAGTATGTTACTGCAATTTCTCATTTTGACTGTGGCCAGTATTGTGGTCATCGCGTTGGGCAGTATTGCCAATGAAATTATTAATTTGTTATTGCAAGCCCATTTCGTATTGGGTTATTTATTAGGGAAAGTCTTTTCCAGTGGGCCTGCGGGCAAAATCATCATTGATGTTTTAGGTCTGATGATTATTCCATTGGTCATAGGTGCTGTTCCAGCTCTTATTTACTATGCCATTAAACGACAAAAAATGCCTCACTTGATGCATGCAATATGGGGAGGATGGTTTGTCGTAGCAACGGCGGTTGTTTTAAAGTAGCTTTGTTTAATGGAGTCATTATTTGGATAGGTTTAAAACTAAACGGAATTTAGCCATACTGCAAGTGTTGGCCGGCTCTGTTATCATCAGCTTCTCTTCTGTCTTCGTGAAGCTTTCTAGCCTTGGTCCCACCACCATTGGTTTCTACCGGTTATTCTTTGGCGGTTTATTTTTAATAATTATAAATTGCTGTCGCGGTCGCATAGAATGGCAGGGTAAAAAACATTTTTGGCTATTGTTCTTGGCAGGATTTAGTTTCGCGGTAGACCTGTTTTTTTGGCATCGTTCCATTAATTATGTAGGCCCTGGGCTAGCCACTATATTGGCTAATTTACAAGTATTCTTTATGGTGGCCTTGGGCCTTTTCATTTATAAGGAACGCTTTAATTTACGTTTTATTATTGCATTGCCTTTAGCCTTTATAGGTTTACTTTTTCTGGTAGGCTACGAATGGAATGACCTTTCAGGACAATACCATCTGGGGGTATTATTCGGTGTCTTGACGGCCATCTGTTATACCTCTTATATTTTCCATTTACGTAAAGCCCAAGCCAATGACGCTTCATGCCCTCTATGGAATTTAGGTGTCGTTAGCTTGATTGGTGCTGCGATTTTGTTGGTTACTTGCTTTGTCCAGGGGGAGCCTGTGATGATGCATAGTTCGCGAGAATGGTTATTAATGCTAGGCTATGGGGTCATCGCCCAAGGCATTGGTTGGTTGCTCATCAGTAAAGGCCTGCCCTATTTACCCATTTCTTTTGGGGGCTTTTTATTATTATTCCAGCCCAGTTTGTCCTTTGTTTGGGATATTCTTTTCTTTCACAGACCCACGCCTTTCATCGAAATAGTGGGCGCTGCTATTACTCTGGTAGCTATCTATCTTAGCTCAACTGTGCAAGAGAAGCGTTAATCAGCGAATTTAATGCTTTTTAATATAATGGCTCCGAGAGCAAAAAAGACCACAATAATGATCATGCCGGCCCGTTGAGAGTGGAATAGTAAGGTTAGAGTGGCAAATAGCCAAGGACCTAAGAAGGACGTCACGCGACCAGCTAAGGCATACAATCCGAATAATTCTGACATTTTTTCGCGTGGGGCATGTTTAGCGAGAAAAGCACGGCTGCCTGATTGCACGGGTCCGATGAAAATACAACTTAGTGTAGCTAATATCCAGAACAGTGAGATAGAATGTGCGGCAACCGTTAATCCGCTCAGAATAGTCATGGCAATAAGAGATAGGATTAATATTTTTCGGGCACCAATGCGGTCTACCCAGGGAGCAAAACATACAGCACCAAGTGCGCTACTTACATTGAGGGCAATACCAAAGAGTAAGATGTCTTTTAAATTAAAATGAAAGGTGCCCGCCGCGTAAATGGGACCAAACATAAACAGAGTATTCAGCCCATCCATATAAAAGACGCGAGCGACCAAAAAACGTAAAATATCTGGATTATCCCGAGGCAGTGCTCTCAAACTAGTGATAAGAGGGCCGATGCCTTTTTTTATTGCATTGCTTAAAGACGTTCTGCTTTTTCTTTTATCGTGAATGAACAAGATGAAAGGAATAGCAAATAGGGTAAACCAAAAAGCGATCACAGGCCCCAATACACGTACATTATCGCTTATCAGCTGAGCATGATGTGAAGAGCCCGAGGGTGTATACATGGCCCAAAATAGTGCGCCGAGTAAGAAAAAGATACTTCCTAAATGCGCAAGACCCCAACCAATGCCGGAGGCTCGGCCTAAGTAAGATTCAGGCACTAAATCGGGCAGCATGGCATTGTAAAAAACTTGGGAGATTTCATAACAAAAAACAGCCGCACCCACTAAAAGCATCATGAATACCATGTAATGCACATTCGGTTTGATGAACCATAAGCATGCCGTTAGGAGAATAACAAGAATGCTGAAGGTCACGGTCCACGGTTTACGTTGCCCCATGTGGTCGGCGATTGAACCAAAGAAGGGGCTTAGCAAAGCAATAAAGAAGGTGGATATTGCCATGGTGTAACCCCAATAGGTGGTGCCTAGGATCGGGTTGGGTGCAACATTGTTAGTGAAATAGGGGGGGAAGATAAAGGTAATCACGATCACGGGGAAAACCGTACCAGCCCAGTCAAAAGACATCCATGCCCAGAGGGATTTTCGATCCAACGTGTCATGGCCTGCCATGGCATTTCCTTATATAGGGCTGTTTACGATTCGCAACTTTGCGTGAAATAGGTATAATGGCCCACTGATAGATGCTGAGCTTAACATTCGCGCAATTTTTGTCAATCAGCCATAAGCTATGTTCTTCTAAGGGCGTTGTTTTATGGATTCCCGCCTTCGCGGGAATGACGTTAGTGAGTACAGGAATGACGTTAGTGAGTACGGGAATGACGTTAGTGAGTACAGGAATGACGTTAGTGAGTACAGGAATGACGTTAGTGAGTACAGGAATGACGTTAATACTTGTACGTTACCCCATATTGCATTTACCTACCGTAGCGTCAGCGTAGGTAGGCAGCAATTCCGGGATCCAAGGAATAAGGAATAAAGGTATGCTTTTAAAAAAATCACTAAAATGGATCTTGATGGGCTTTATGCTGCTGGCTCTAACAGCCTGTACACCTGCTCCGCCGCAAAATCCTCACAGTATCTGTAGTGTCTTTGAAGAATACCCAAGTTGGTACTGGGCAGCTCAGGATGCACAAAAGAAATACGGCGTGCCTATTCATGTACAGATGGCTATTGTGTATCAAGAATCTCGCTTCAAGGGCAAAGCCAAACCACCTCGCACTAAAATTCTTTGGGTCATCCCCTGGAAGCGCCCCACTTCAGCTTATGGTTATGCTCAAGCATTGAATGGCACCTGGGACCACTATAAAAAGCAAAGTGGCAATACCACAGCTAGTCGTAATAACTTTTCCGACGCCACGCATTTCATTTCTTGGTATGTGGATCAAACCCATCGCAAATTGGGGATTTCAAAATACAATGCCTATGCCCAATATCTAGCGTTCCATGAAGGTATGGGTGGTTACAGTCGAGGCACTTACCGCAAAAAAGCTTGGTTGATTAAAGTAGCTCGCAAAGTACAATACCGTGCGGATATTTTTAATCGCCAATTACGTGCTTGCCAGGGGCAGTTGAAGAAGAAACCTTGGTGGCGTTTTTGGACGTAAGGTTATTATTGAGGTTTGTCCTTAGATTGGGGCGCTGTGAATGGCGCCTCAATGTCGTTTAATACTTTTTTTTCTATCTTTTTTATTTCTGTTGTTTGGCTATTGGGCATTAGCATTTTCCCACTGGGGCAAAACGTCACGGTATAATTCACTTGATTAACCCCATCTTGAACATTGGCACAAGAAAAAGTACTGGATTTATCATCATAGGGAAAGACATAGGCAGAAGGACAGGCGTTTTTTAGCCAGACTAAGTTGGGCTGCACCTTAGAAACCCAATCGGGATTTTGTGCCACGCATTGCATAACAACGGTGGGGTCCGTGGGCACCATGCCTGGGATGGCATCTTGCCAATTGACACAACCACAGCAGCTGCTGGGTTGTGCGTCATTGCTATAACAGGAAGCAGAATAAGGCCCAGAACAAGCATACAGGTTACCAACGGTTCCTGTCCCTGCTGCCGTAGCACAATTGTAAGGTGGTTGGCTGTAACTTTGATTACGCGCGCAAACTTCATCGCCGGTCCAATATCCTAGAAATTTCCCGCAACTTAAGCCTGGGGTATTGCCAGAAATGGATGTGTCGGTTAGTCCACAAACAGTGCCGGCATCACTGCAATCACTATCCGTAGTGCAAGTGGCGCCGCCAGTAGTGACTCGACGGTAAGCACTGGAAGGCGCCGGTGGGACAAAATCCCAAGAACATCCAGCTAAGACGTTACTGCCAGTGCCGTGATTTTCAGAATTGCCTGGGGTGCCACAGAGGTATGGGTTATTGGTAGCGGTGGGCTGATCCGTAGTAATGGAAAGAGGGACGTTAATGCCATTGATGATGGTGAGATCATAATAATCGGCACGACCTTTGCTGAAAGTAAATTCTGCTACATTGGATGGCGTTGAAAATCCCACGCCCGGTTTACAAGCACCTTCATTAGAACCACAATCAGCCGTTGCGCAACCGCCACCATTGCAATCGGTACGCCCTGCAATACCACCGCTCCAAAATATATCCACATCGCCATCGGGCACATTTATGGTAAAGGTAAAGCTATTATTAGGTTCTAATTTGTATTGGCTGGATTGAGGTGGATTAGGCATGGGGCTATCCCAAAAACATTGCATACCACCACCAGTAGATATACATTGGGCGCCTGAGGGACAATCATTGTTGCTAGCACATACAGTGCCAGCGTTAGAATTATTGATGGCGGAACCGCCATGTACGCCAGGCCAAAGAGCAATGGGGCAATTATTAGTCACGGTAATAGTTCTTGAGGCGGCATCAGCGTAGCTCCACGATACTAGTAATATCATGAAAAAACCAACATAAATCCGCAAGAAAATACCCATATCGATTCCTATGCTTTAATTAAATTATTAAAATATTTAATAAGTTAGCTCATGGAGTGCGCTGCTCTTATATATGAGTTAACACTCTAAGCATAGACTATTAGGTTTGGAACGCCACTCCAGCATCTCTTCATGAACGGCTTTTGCTGTGTAGAGGACATGACAACCCAATGTTGTTTCCCTCAGGGGACAGGCCGGAATTTTTCTTGTCACGTCGTAGCGAAGGGAAGACGGACAGAGAAACATCCAGGATCCAGAACTGAAATAAGCCTGGTGCAGAGCTATTCATTGTCACCGAGGATGATGTTGGGATTTAACTCAGGGAGGATTACTGAGCGTCCTTTGCTTTTTGTTCTTCATGTAGCCTTAGCGAAGTTTCATTGATCCAGTTTTTACTTTGGCGATGCATTTGACGTGCATTTAAGCCTTCTGGATAGATCGGCTTGCCAATAACTAAACGAATGGTGCCTGGCTTCTTCATGAACCCGCGGCGGGGCCAAAAGTCGCCTGCATTGTGCGCCACAGGTAAAATAGGATAACCCGTTTCATGAGCTAAGGCTACGCCACCCATATTGAATTTACCAGTCTCACCGGGGGGTACACGGGTTCCTTGTGGAAAAATAGCTACCCAGTAACCGGTATTTAAAGCTTCACGCCCTTCATTGATGAGTTTTTCCATGGCTTCAGAACCTTTGGAGCGATCGATAGCGATAGGACTTAAGCATGCTAAAGCCCAACCAAAGATGGGCACTTTTAATAGTTCTTTTTTTACTACTGTGCGTTGCATGGGGAAAATAGCTTGTAATGAAAACGTTTCCCAGGAAGATTGGTGATTAGATAATAAAACCATGGGGGTATCAGGAATATTTTCTTTGCCTTCAATAATACAATCCATGTTGCCGCCCCATTTGGACCACCACATCATGCCGTGGAACCATACAGAGCTGAATTTATATTTCTGGGGGAATGTGGATAAAAAAGGCGTGATAGCTGCGATTAGGGCGGAATAAATAATCGTGAAACCGATAAAACCGATATTAAAAATAGTAGAACGAATAACGCGTATCATAATTACTTTACCTTAAGATAATAATTCTTCCGCCACATGGGCAAGATCTTCGAAAACAGGGATGTGATTGGGTAAGTTCCCTTTAGCCAGCGTTTTTAAACCTTTACCGGTTTTTACTAAGGCTGAAGGGCAGCCGACGGCTTCAGCCGCTTGAATATCTCGCAGACTGTCACCTACTAATAAGCACTGCTCAAAGGGGATGTCATAGATTTTTTGAATTTGTTGTAGCAGGCCCGGTTCAGGTTTCCGACAATCGCAGTCATCGTCGGGACCATGTGGACAATGGACAATGTGGTCAATGTGTCCACCAAGAGCTGTTAACTCGCGTTGCATTTTTTCATGGATCTCATGCAGAGTGGCTTCATCATAATAACCTCGAGCGATACCCGATTGGTTGGTGGCCACGGTGACGGTAATACCTGCCCGATTCATTGCTGCGATAGCTTGTAAGCTACCCGCAATAGCGTGCCATTCTTGAGGTCCCTTGATATAGTCATCGGAGTCTTCGTTGATGACACCGTCGCGGTCTAAAATGATGAGAGGTATGCTCATGGTTCATTAGGGCCTGTTTACAATTCGCTAGGTTGAGACGTAGGTTGTTGATTGTTGAGCACTGTAGCGCAGTTTACACGTCGGTAAATGAGCAACGGCGCGCAGATAATCAACAAGATACGGCCTGCCTAGTAGAGTTGTAAACAGGCCCCTTATTAAACTACAGTCTCGGCCCTGCTGGCAAGGGGCTTGGCTTTAGGTCGGCTTATAAAGGCCGCCGCCATGGTCGCTAGGCCCAAAAGAGCAAAAGAAATGGCCAAGGGGTGTACGGTGGTTGTGATTAAATGCCCAACCACAAAGCCAAATAAAGCCCCAGCGCCGAAATTCATGAAATTACATAGGGCGGCGGCTGTGCCTGCCACATTGGCGGGGAATAAACTGATGGCGCCAGCATTACCTGTGGGTCGAATGAGTCCCACACCTAAGGTAACGGTGAATGTATTAATGACTAAGCCGGTTAACGTTAAATGATAGCCGTAGGAGAGGGATAATAAAACCATGCCACCCATGGTAATGAGTGCGCCGCCTAACAACATTACACCGCTTAAACCAATGCGCGGGGAAAGTTGTGATGCAACGATACTTCCAACAATAATGGCAATGGCATTCAACGCTACCAGCAAACCAAAGTGACTAGCATTTACATGGAATTGACCCATGAAGATGCTCGCTGATACGGTGAAGAAAGTGAAAATAGTGCCGTAAGCAAAACCAGACCCCAAAGCAAACCCCAAATAGCGTCTGTGAGTTAACATGTTTTTGTAATTCCCAAGCATCATTTTTGGTGCTAAAGCACTCGTATTTGGGGTTTTATGGGTTTCTTTTAAAATAAAGCCCGCAATTAAGGATAAGCTAATACCGATAAACGCCATCAAAACAAAGTTTGCTTGCCAACCAAATTTCGTTTGCAAATAACCGCCGATCATAGGCGAAAGAGCTGGGCACATACCAATGGTACCGAAAATAATAGCAACGTATTTTATGATTTTTTCTTTAGGATAGAAATCACGAACCATAGCTAAGGCGCAAACGATAGTGCTGCAAGAACCAAATGCTTGCAAGAATCGGAAGAGTAAAACCCATTTTAATGAGGTTAAACATACGATAACCATACTGAAAATAGCATAGCTTATTAGTCCGCCGAGCAATACTGGTTTACGGCCAAAGCGATCCGATAACGGTCCGCAAATCAATTGTGAAAATGCCATGCCTAATAGATAAATAGTGATGGTAAATTGGATGGTTTGCCCCGACACATGAAAATACTGAGACATGGCAGGCAAAGAAGGTAAAAACAAATCACAGCTGAAGGGTGCCACAATGACCAGAGGTATGATGACTAATATAAGATTTTTATTCAGTTTCTCAATCATAAATTGCTCACACAAGGGCTAAGTGCCTGATTAGATAGGTTTACTAAACAGGTTGTGCTATAGTCTAGAATCGGATTATCAGGAAGTCAATACCTGTTTTGTAAACCTATTGAAGCTAATGAAAAGGAAACCTATGTCTCGAGTAAATAAAAGCCAATATGCCATCCTAGGCTTGCTGAGCAAACGCCCCATGTCGGGCTATGATATGAAACGCTTATTGGATCGTATGTCAGGATTTTATTGGTCTGAAAGTAATGCCCAGCTTTATCCTGTTTTAAAAAAATTAGCCCAGGAAAACAAAGTGACTTCGGCATTAGACCCAGCCAGTGGTGCGCGTAATCGGATTATTTATACCATTACGAATGCGGGATTGGATTTTTTAAAAGAATGGTTATTACAACCCGTGGACAGAGCTTGTTACCGAGAAGAAATGATTTTAAAAGTGAGTTTAGGCCACAACATTAATAAGAAAGAATTAATGCGGCATTTAAAAGATTACAGTGATGATTTGCAAGCTCAAAAAAAGCAGCGGGATAAAGTTCAGCGACACATTGAAACGGACCATGTGGGCCGCGATGACCAATTGTATTTGATGATGACCTATGATTTTTCGGAGAAAGTTATTGATGCCAAATTAGCTTGGTGCGAAGAAACATTGAAAAAGCTAGAAACCGCCTAACTCCATAAAATCGTCGAATTTCAGGGAGTGCAACTCCACGAAATTAGCTGATTTTGGGGCATTAAGCATAACTTAACTGATTTTTAATTGAAGGATAATAACCTATTGATGTAGGTTAGTGATATGACTAGTCAAAGAAATTACATAGAAATAGTATCTTTCTTAAACTTAGCTATGCGCCATAAAAGCACAGGATGTGCTTGTATCGAGCTGACAAGATGATCGTCATTCATAAATAATTCAGGCTCTATGCCTTTACCATTCTTTATTGATTGAATAAAAGCTCGTTCACTTGTTTCAAAAGGTAACAATGTATTAAAACCATGTCGAACATTAGTAATGACATTAGTTATCCAGTCTTCATTGGAAGCAAAGCCATCATAATAATTGTTTTTCATCACTGGAATTAATTTATGTTTTAAATCAGTATGGTCCACTGTGATATCATTCAAAGTGATGTTTAACATATCTTTCTTAGAGCACATCGCAGCGTAGGGAACAAAAATAGAGCGAAGTTTCTTCTTGCTGATTTTATTATATTGAAATAATTCATGGGCATCGAAAAAATCCCTTCCAGTTTGGCGTTCTAACAACGCTGTAAGCTTTCCGGCAGCTAATTCGTGAATATCAAGAACTGGAAGATTGTTTACTTGTTTGTTTGCGAAAGTAACACTGTTTCTGTGCTCAATTGGTAATAAAGGAATGCGATACATGAAGTTGAGATCTATTTCAAGGTTGCCTTGATTACCTAGCACGCTTGGGTAACGCCAAACCATTTTCCCTCCAGCATGCTCTTTAGGGTGCCGGATTAAGTTTAGTCCCATGCGCTCAAGTAGATTTTTTATCCTGTTTTCAACCTCAGGGCGCTCTTCTAACATAGTATTCCGATCAACTGCACCTATATAATTGAAATCTGCATCAACAGACAACCTTGGCAAATTGAAATGAAATAAATTAAGCGCAGTCCCACCTTTTAGTGCTAACTTGCTAGATAAAAAACTATCTTCGGCGACTGCATTTAGTAATTCCATGAGCCAAGCAACTTTCTCAATAATTTCCTGGCGATAACCTGATGCCTGTTTTTCTCTTGTTAGACTTTCTCTAGATAGGATCATTATATGGTTCCTCCCAAGATTTATTAAGAATAAATTCGGGGACAATTAGGTTCCAGTGCTTTAGGTTTTTTACAGCGCCTTTGTAGTGTTTGTCCATGTAATGACACATTTTAGGGCGATGTTGCATTAATTTAGATAGATGACTTTTTTTCACATCAAACTGCTCTTTATGTTGCTCTAGAAAAAATCCTAGTTTCGCTATTGTAGTTGCATTACCTAGCCGTAAACAATAAGACATTAGCCGTTCAATATCTAAAAAATGTATGGACTCAAAGGAGCGCCATATTTCTTCCCAGCCATCACATAATTCTGGTCGATGCAGGGCATCTACCAAAGTGCGCTCAATGGTTGCTACTTGGATGCCCATGCCCATTCGATCATGAATTTTAGTTTCTATAAATATATCTTCTGGTTTTAATGCTGCAGGATGAGCTAACTGTTGGTACTGTCCATATTTACAGGTGAATTTGCCAATTCGAACATCAGAGTTAAAGTAAATGATTTGACTAACGGAATAAGCTAGCCCATGAAATTCCATGGCGGTGTGATGGCTAATAACAGCATCACACGTCATGTGCGCTGCGATCGATAGGTGATCATTTTCTACGTGGCTGGAGGTGATATAATCGTTAGTTACCAGGTAGTACCCACGACGGATACGGGCCAGATGTTTTTTTGCTAAGTGGTATTGCAAGGCAGCTTTAAGGGTATTACGGTTAAAGTCACCGAAAGATCGCAAATAGGCGACCAGTTCTTCATGGTGGAACAGCGGATGTTTTTTAAAAAAAGCCTCAAAATTCATCGTCATTTTATCTATATGTGAGTAACTACTAATTATATTAGTAGTTACTCACATGAAAATCAAACATATTTTGATGGTTATGTAAGCAGCTACTATTAAATTTAGTATTTACCGGCATTTTGATCAAATAGCCTGAAGCGTTACTTTTAGTCCGAGAACTAAAGCAAAAAGAAAAGACAGCCCAGCTAAGACCAGCGTTACATGCATTCCTGCAACGAATTGGTGGGCTGTGCTAAGGATGGCGCCGAATAGGGCCACACCCAGTAAGCTGCCCATTTGGCGGCAGGTAGTGAAAATACCCGATGCCATTCCAGCACGGTTTTCTGGCAGTGAATGAATGGCTATCATGGTGGCTGCAGGCATGGTGAAAGCAATACCGAATCCCGCTGCCGCTAAAGGAATGACTAGCCAAAGGTAGTCAGGGCCTTGAGCGCCCACTATCAGCAAACTGAAAAAGCCCGCAGCGCCAATAATGAGTCCAATAAGTAACGGCTTTTTGGGCCCCTTTTTACTCGCCACCCGTCCCGATAGAAAAGAAGATAGCGCAATCAATGCCACCATAGGGAATACGGCCATACCTGTTTGTAACACACTGAAGCCACGAATCTGCTGGAAGTAAAGAGGTATCACAAATAATTCACCATACATACCGGCATTAATGCAAAGGCCGATGATGATCGCCACAACAAAATTTTTATTTTTAAAGAAAGACAGAGGAACCATAGGATGTGGAGCACGCTTCTCAACCAAGATAAAGACCATGAGACTCAAGATGAAAAGCGAAACAGCCAATAAAATAGGCCAGGAATACCAGGCATAATTAGCCAATTCAATGAGAGCAAAAGCCAGGCTCGCCATCATCAGTATCACGCAAGTTTGGCCACCCAAATCAAAACCTGACGATGCTTGTTTTGCAGTGTTAGGAATTAATCGGTGAATCAGAAAAATTGTGATGATGGCCAGGGGAATATTCACAAAGAAGATCGCTGGCCAGCTGAACTTCGCCGTTAATACAGCACCTAAAACCGGGCCAGCACCGGCTGCAATACCACCTATGCCGCCCCAAATGCCAATGGCTTTAGCCCGTTTAATAGGGTCTTGATAGAGGGCATTGAGTAATGCCAAAGAAGCCGGAACGAGCAATGCTGCCGTTGCGCCCTGTAGCAAGCGAAAAGCAATCAAGAACTGCACCGTAGTAGATAAGCCACATAAGAGTGACGTAATAGCAAAACCCATTAAGCCACAAAGAAAGATTTTTTTAGCGCCCCATTGATCCGCTAAGTGACCAGAAAAGATAAGCAGTGCAGCAAAGGTCATGGTGTAGCCTGCTACCACCCATTGCAGGCCAGAAATGTTTGTATGTAAGGCTTTGGCCATGGTAGGCAATGCCACATTGATGATGGTGGCATCCATGATTACCATGAAAAAACCTAAACAAATGGCTAGCAGAGCAAGAGGTTGTTTTCTCGCCGTAGTTAGGTTCATTAAGCCACCTTAGGTAATTTGAGTGGTTTAAGCTTCAAGCGCTTTCTCAATTTTTCTGCTCGTGCTAGATCATACATGCATTGCATATTCATCCACATTTCACTGCTGGTTTTCAGTACGATAGAAAGACGCACGGCCATTTCAGGACTTATACCACTTTTGCCATTAATCAGTTTAGACAATGTCACGCGCCCTACTCCTAGGCATTTGGCAGCTTCCGTTACCGTTAGGGAAGTGTTATCAATGAGGGAGCGTTTCACAAGTTCACCAGGATGAGGTGGGTTATGCATTGACATTATAATGGCTCCTAATGGTAGTCAAAGATATTGACATTCATTGCATCGTTACGTTCAAACTGGAAAACTAAACGCCAATTTTTATTTATGGTCACAGCAAAATAGCCCTTTAGATTTCCTTTCAGTGAATGGAAGTCATTGCCCGGCGTATTCATATCTTCAGGTCGGGTGGCATTCGCCAGTTGAAACAATAATAGGCGAATCGAGCTCGTATGTTTCGCTTGAATGCCTGCTGTACTTCCATAGTAGTAAAATTGTTTTAAGCCCTTATGTTTCCAGGTCTTAATCATAATTGTATCCTGTATACATACGGTCGTCAATCCGTGGCTGCTTGAGTTTATAGAAACAGTTTAAGCTCATGATAACAGGAAACAATAAGGCACTTTGTAATCCAGGCGATTCATAACGGTTTTAGTACAATCTAGGATAATGCGGAGGTTAAGTTTGCGAAATGTGTTCACAAAAATTTGTCCTGGCAACCTAATACGTAAATTTACCGACTATTTCCTGGGGAATCATCAGCGTAAAATAGGTAAAAGTTGCAGTGGCTATCAATTCTCAAAATAGTACTTTGAGAACCAGTGATAGCATTCTGATTTTGTAGTAATATGCTTAACAACCGTCCAATCATAGCCATAGTTTAATATGATCATATTCTGTTTGCATTTGTGTCTTCCAGGCCTTATAATGCGCTCAAAGTCTGGCCATTCGCATAAGAAAAACAAAGGAATCAACAGGTTATGCATCAATCTAATAAACCGAATTTTCCGCTTTCGAAGTTGCCATCAGGTCGTACCATCAATAAACTTGCTATTGGGGCAGCCTTTGGAACTGGGGTTTCCTCGGCCAGTAAGTTTTACAGTAATGCGGACTATGTGGCCGATAGTCTTTTTGAACTTAATGCCTTCGGTAATTTAATCTTAACATTTTCTGTTGTTTTCTTTTCAATCCTTATCCTCTATACCTATACAACGAAATACTTCCCTGCCTTAGAGAAATACGGCCATGGATATAAAGAAGGTAAAGACATACAAAGAATGTCAGAACATCAACGAGAGGCCTTTCAGATAGGAAAAGTGAATACAGAAGGTCTGCGAATTGAGCAATGTCCTGAAAATGATAATCCTAGTTGCTGTGTATGGCTAGGACATAAGTACGACAAAAGTTTCGAATTATTAACCTCTCTTGGTAAGGGATTAGTGGGGGCGGGTGTTTTAGGATTAAAATTTGGGGAGTTAACAGGAAGTAAGGTCGTTGGCGATTGGGTGGCAGGTTTTGGTTTGCCCATTACTGCGGTGAATGTGGCTGCTACATTGAATAAAATTGGTGATAATGGTGGCCAAATAACCCAACGTGATGATTCTAGCTATGGCCCTGTAACCTATGCGAGCATTGCACGTGTTGCTGCATTTAATGGTTTAACGGGTGGAGCCATTACGCTTTATATTTGTCTTTCGGCGGGGTCAAAAAATCTTACCAACATAGAAACTTTTTTAGAGTACTTTTTGCCATCTATCTATACCAATACTTACACTCGTTGGCCTACATTGATTGCAAGTTGGATAGCATCCTATTGGGTTTTTCAAAGAACCATATTCAGTCAGGGGCCTGCTATTGATGCTGTGCTTGATAAAATCGTCGCTAAATTTGCATGGATGTTGGCTGCTATTAAATTAATAGGGGCCTTTTCAATTAAATACTTATGTACTTGTGGTAAGAATGGGTCTCTTGAACAAGTATGTAGTGACATTGATGATTTGAACGTGGTGCCAACCAGTGATGTTATTAAGGAAACCTCAATCTTTCGTGTGGTGAGACGTTATATCACAGGGAAAAATGGTGATTATAATGATGATAGTTGGATTGAAAATATTTATCATGGTTTAGCCACGCGTTGCCAATGTTTAGAAAGTTGGTGGCCTGACTTTAATGATAGTCTGACAACAGCCATACGTGCTATTGTCGGTACCGCCACGTCATTTTATTTGATGGTGAGTCTGACGGCTGGATTTAGGCCCGCTTGGAATTTGATTGAAGATCTATCTTTCTGGACAGCAGTGGCAATAGGTTCCCTTTTTATATTATTTTCATCAGCTTTTGGAAACTTTGTTTACCTAAGGCAAGGAAAAAATAAAAATAATAAGCTCATCGGTTTGGTTAAAAATGGTGAGAGTTTTCGTTTATTCAGTCCCAATGAAGGTGTGGCGCGTGATCTTCGAGTAAACGATGGCGAGGAGAGCAACAGTTTATTACCTGGTGCTGATACCCATACTGTCTATGGAGCTATGGTCCAATAGAGTGTTGTCCAAAAAAGACTTGAAAAAAGCTCACAACATGCCTCTTCCTTTTCCTGCATACTAACTCCTCCACCTAGGAGGTTGTTATGCCGTCATTATTCAGAAAAATTTTCTACTTATCCGATACCTTTATCATAAGCCCTATGGCTTACAAACTATTGATGTTTTGTGAGAAACGTCCATGTAAGCTAGGTATTCCCATCTTACACTTGCCTTGTAGTCAATGTTAGACTACAATAAGGGTGTAGGTGGCATTGTGGAAATATATACCGTTAAGCTGTCTACAAAGGCGCAGTGGGGCTTGAGGCGTGTTCCTAAACACATTGTGGATAAGCTCATTGACTGGGTTGAAAGTGTAGCGGAGTATGGACTATCTGAAGTGCGTAAGGTGCCAGGCTATCACGATGAACCCTTGCGCGGTAAACGTAAGGGGCAACGTTCCATTCGGCTCAGTAGGGCTTATCGAGCAATCTATATGACTGATGAGTCAGAGGATATTCAATTCCTGGAAGTGATCGAGGTAAACAAACATGAGTATTAACAAAACTACTCGCAAGACATTGGACTTTCTCGAAGATCTAGCTGGCGGGCCTTTGACCTTCGGGCGATTCCTATGGGCAATACGCGAGGGTGAAGCATTAACGCAAGTTGAGTTTGCCGGAATACTTGATATTTCACGCCAGAATCTTTGTCACATTGAACGGGGGCGTCGTGCTGTGAGTCCCAGAATGGCTGCTGATTTTGCTGAAAGACTGGGTTATAGCCAGCAACGCTTTGTGCAGTTAGCCATTCAAGATATCTTGGATCGTGATGGTCTGCAGTATATTGTTAGACTCAAAGAAGCAGCTTAGCGAATTGTCAGCAGACCCTAGTCTTGTAACAAAGAAATATCCGCAGCTTCTAAGAATAACCCACGCAATTGTTTCAATAAGACTAATCGGTTATTACGCAGGGCTTCATCGTCTACCATGACCATGACATCATCGAAGAATTGATCCACGGGTTCACGTAGCTCGGCTAATTGAGTCAAGGCTTCATTGTATTTACCCGCTTGCAATAGCGGCATGACCTGTTGGCTTTGCTGTGCAATGGCCTTGGCTAAGTTAATTTCTGCAGTTTCTTGCAACAAATTATCTTGTAACTTATCAGGCAACTTAACCGTGCCCTGTTTCGATAAAATATTACTAACGCGTTTATTAGCCGCAGCGAGAGATTTCGCTGCAGGGATTTCGCGAAAGGCAATGACGGCTTCCATGCGTTGATGGAAGTCCAAAGGCCTTGCAGGTTGTTTGGCTACGACGGCGGCGAAGACATCAGCTTTTACATTGCGTTCTAAATACCAAGCCTTTAAACGTTCAATAATGAAATCATAACAATCTTGCAAGACATTTTGATTTTCCAGCGTAATGTCATAGGCCTCTTTCGCCTGTTGCAATAAACGCTTTAAATCCAAATCCAATTGTTTTTCTAACATCATGCGTAAAATACCCAATGCGGCGCGGCGTAAGGCAAAGGGATCTTTATCGCCTGTGGGCGCTTGGTTGATGCCAAAGATACCCACAAGGGTATCCATGCGGTCAGCAATGGCTACGCTCAAGGCTTCTTTGGTTTCAGGTAATGCATCACCGGAAAAGCGTGGTTGGTAATGTTGGCCAATGGCATGGGCAATGGTTTCGTTTTCATTATCATTCAAAGCATAATAACGTCCCATGATGCCCTGCAGTTCGGGGAACTCCCCTACCATATCGGTCATCAAATCGGTTTTAGCTAACAGCCCTGCTCGTTCTGCGCTTTGCGCATCGCCCTTGATTTCTTGGGCGACGGTTTTAGCCAATGCCGAAATGCGTTGGGCTTTGTCATGCAGTGTGCCTAGTTTTGCCTGGAATATCACATGCTTTAAGCCATCTATGCGGCTTTCCAGAGAATGCTTCTGGTCTATATTATAGAAAAATTCGGCATCGCTAAAGCGTGCCGTCATGACTTTCTGGTTACCTTGGATAATAAGAGAAGGATCTTTGATTTCTAAATTAGACACCGTAATAAAGTAAGGTAATAATTCACCCTGCGTGTCTTCGATATAAAAACATTTTTGGTGATCACGCATCACAGCAATCAAGGCTTCTTTGGGCACTTGCAAAAAGCGCGCATCAAAGGGCACTAATAAAGGCGCGGGCCACTCTACAATACCTGTCACTTCTTCCAGCAATGCGGGCTCAATGATTATTTGGCCTTGGACTTTTTTTACCGCGCGCTGACTTAAAGTTTGAATGTGTTGTTTGCGCATGTCAAAGTCTGCAATGACATGGGCTTTAAATAATGTATCTTCATAATCATCGGCTTTTTTTAATTTAATGGCGTCAGGGGCGTGAAAGCGATGGCCGTAGGTAATATTGCTTGAACTTAAGCCCAGAATTTCCGTATCAATGACGGTTTTGCCATGCATCAATAAAATCCAATGCACAGGACGTACGAATTCAGCATTACCATTGCCCCAGCGCATGCGTTTGGCGATGGGTAATTGTTTGATGGCTTGTTGTAGGATATCTGGCAACAATTCATTTAAGGTCTTACCCGCCTGTTCACTGCGATGCATGAGCCAAGTGCCTTTATCGGTTTCTACTTTTTCTAGTTCTTTTACGCTGCAGCCGCAGGATTTGGCAAAGCCTTCACAGGCCTTAGTGGGATTACCATCATTATCAAAGGCAGCCTGCAATGCAGGGCCTTTACGTTCAATATTTTGTGTGGGTTGCTTGGCCTCTAAATCTTTTACCATGAGAGCAATGCGTCTAGGCGTGGCAAAAGCTTTGATGTCGGTGAAATTCAAGCCGGCTTTTTTTAGGCTATCTTCAACATTATTTTTTAAGGCGCTGGATAGGGGCAATAAAGACTTAGACGGTAATTCTTCTGTGCCTATTTCAAAAAGTAAAGTATCACTCATGCTTGTTCCTCCCGCAACATGGGGAAGCCCAAAGCTTCACGAGCCTCAAAATAGGCTTGGGCAATGCCCCGTGACAGCGTGCGCACGCGTAAAATATAGCGTTGTCGTTCCGTCACGGAAATAGCATGACGCGCATCTAACAAGTTAAACATGTGTGAGGCTTTTAATACCATGTCATAGGCAGGCAACGCTAATTTAGCCGCTAATAAACGTTGGCATTCTTTTTCACAGGTATCGAATTGAGAAAATAACCAAGCCACATCGGCTTGTTCAAAATTATATGCTGACATTTCCACTTCATTTTGTTTAAACACATCACCATAGGTCATGGTGCCAAGAGGGCCTTGTGTCCACACTAAATCCATCATGTGATCCACGCCTTGCAGATACATGGCAATGCGCTCGAGGCCATAAGTTAATTCGCCGGTGACGGGTTTGCAGCTCAAGCCACCCACCTGTTGAAAATAAGTAAATTGCGTGATTTCCATGCCGTTTTGCCACACTTCCCAACCTAAACCCCAAGCGCCTAAGGTGGGAGATTCCCAATTGTCTTCCACAAAACGAATGTCTTCTTTTAAAGGATCAATGCCTAAGGCTTTGAGTGATCCCAAATACAAATCTTGCAAGTTTGCGGGTGAAGGTTTGATGGCCACTTGGAATTGATAATAATGTTGGGTGCGATTGGGGTTTTCACCGTAGCGGCCGTCCGTGGGACGACGGCAAGGTTGGACAAAGGCTGTAGCCCATGGCTCAGGGCCAATGGCGCGTAAAAAAGTGGCGGGATGGAAGGTCCCCGCGCCTACTTCCATATCCAAAGGTTGCAAGATGGCACAGCCTTGTTTCGCCCAGTATTGTTGCAAGGTTAAGATGATGTCTTGAAAGGTTATTTTAGTCATAGTGAGCTCAATCGCGGTTTAAGGGCAAATCATACGAAAAATGCCCCAACTAATCCACTGTGACATGGCTGGAATCGGGATTAAATGGGCTTTGGCCCTAAGGCTGAGTGGCTATCTCTAAAGGGGAAATGCCAAGCCCCTATTATCACAATATGGGCGGAGCTTACGTAACCCATTGATTTTTCGAGGATGCAGGTCCAATAACCGCTCGTTTAGATTAAAAACTATCCAATAATGGCTTTTCTTAATATTTCCTTAAGGTTATTTCTGTAGTATTATCCATTGAAAAGGCGCCTATGTGCCACGCAAAAAATCGCAACATATCCGTTGCAAAATTCCTAATTTGTTAAAAGTGCAGTTAAATTGTATCCATAAAAACAAGGGAACATTAAATGAGTGAAATGAAAGACAAAAGTGCTATATCACCTCAGAGTGCTTACCAGGAAATGGAGCGTAAGCTCAATGGTATGCAAGATCTCATGGAGAAGCATCCAAATGTCATCATGTCTGACCAATGGCAGGCGGATAATGCTCGTTTATACCCAGAAGCTATTGCTGCTTTCCAAAGCTTACAACAAGGCGATGCCCAGCCTTATTCTAAATGGGTTATTTCACAGAACCAACTTTACAAACAATTGAGACAAACCGTCCATGGTTTGGAAGATCCTAATGCCGTTACGCAAACAAAAGAGCGTGCAGGCCAGGGTTTATATGGTCGTCGTAGCCACACTGCTAATCGTCATACTATGTTTACCATACCTAAAGAAAACTTATCTGAAATCTCTGATAAACGTGTTAAAAAAGCCAGCGATATTCCTGTTATGACTCGCGGTGGTAAAAGTGCTTTATTAAGTGAAGCTGCTCGCCAAAGTTCACAGCAGGCTATCACAGAAATGCTAAATGATAAGGCTACGCAAGAACGTGCCCACAGAAGCCCTTCAGCCGCACCTGCTGCTTAATAGATGCCACATCCTAAAACCACACCACGCGTTCTCTAACGTCAGGTACACGTGCTTTATGCACTCGCTTCTATTCGAAATGGAAGAGGACGCAGGGTAAGGGAACATGCACCTCGGCAACATAACTCAGCCCACCCCTGAATATCGCCCACGTCACCTCGGCAACATAACTCAGCCTACCCCTGAATATCGCCCACGTCACCCCGGAATTTTTCGAAGAAAAATGTCCGGGGCCCAGAGCTGAGTGGAACGTTTCCCTGGGTCTCCCCTCAGGGGACAGGCCGCGGTCAAGCTGCGGGATGACAGGGTTTGCCGCGATGACAGGGTTTGCCGCCGCAAAATATCCAGGGCCCAGTCAGATTAGGTGGTCCCAGCTTTGCTGGGACGCTTGTTTGGACTGGACCCCGGCTTTCGCCGGGGTGACGTAGTTTTTGCTGGAAACCACTTCACGGCCTTTGCCTGTGAATCGTGGGGCTCTACCTTATCTTTCTCCGTAAAGCGAAATTCACAGTCTAAACACTGGGCATAGGGTGGTTCTGCATCCACAGCCATAAAAATGCTGTCTAATTGACCGCATTTTGGACAGGTTGCGCCAGCAATGAATCTTTTGGTCAATTTTTTCATAGTTTTTCTCAAATATATGGTAGAATAGTGCCCAGAAATAGAATAAGGGAAGTATACAATAATATGATGCCCATGCCGAGGTTAAACCATGCTTAGAAAAGAACAACTACCAGCCATCAGCTCTTTCCCCGTTTGGCCTTTATCAGCGGGACCTCAATGCAGCAGTTTAGCTCTATGGCGCCATTTACCCAGTTGGGACCAATTATTTTATCCTCTAATGGCCGCCTATTGGTTGTTACTGATGGGAGTCAGTTTTGCCCTGCCCAATGGCCTTCTCTATACCAACAATATTTACAAAGCTCATAACGATTCCGATTCTTTGGATACGACATTGTTTATGGAAATTTTCCTGTTGGTGATTCCTGTGATTTTCATTACGGCTTTGAGCTACGGTTCTAAGGGAATAAAACTTTGCAAAAAACTTTGCGCTGTCGATGAAACAATAGAAAATACACCAGTGCAGGCATCAGAGAAAATGGCCCTTGTTTCTGATGCAGAACCTCAGTCTTCTGTAGCCATGGAAACCCTCAAATACATGTGCCATGTACAAGCTGCTTTATTAAAAGCTTCCGCAGCCTCTTCTTCCTTCTTTAATTTCATTTACCATGTGAGTAGTCGATTGTCTTGGGGATTGGCGGCCGGTGCTGTTGCTCTGCCGGGAACGTTGTTTGCTAATTTGATGTTATTTTTTAGTAAACAGGCACCGTTGAACCAAAGCAATAGTTTAGCCTATAGATTTATTCGGGAAGCCTTTGGTTCGTTTTGTGCGACAGGTTATATGCTGACTAACGGCCCTTTAAATGTAAATGATGTGTTTACGGCCATTGCCAGTTTGGAAGAAGATGAATATTTAAGTGGTGGGGCGGCTGGTGTTCTGAATGCATTGACGTTCTACTTACTAGTGTGGCTCTGCATGGATAACCTCTACAATTTCCGCAATAAATGCAAGGCACTGTTTGATAGAGGTTCTGATTTAGTGGCCTTTGTCATGGGGGAAGGATCATTTGAACGTATTAAGTTTAATCGCCATTTGCTGTGGTTTGTTCTCTTGATGGCAGTCAGTATTTGGGGTGGTTTGGTTAAGGGTGATGGTTCTGGTGATAGTTTGTCTTTGTTTTTACTTAAGCTGGGTGCTCCAGAAGAATTAGCTACGGCTTGCGATATTATCTTCGGTGATATCTTAGTGAGTCTGGCTCAAATGGGATTGTTTGTGGTGAGTTCACTGAATTTTGTGGATAAAGATAAATTTATTAAAAGAGAGGCCTCTCCATTAGAGAGAGCAAGACTTTTTAGTTCAACGGGTGGCTACAATGTTCAGGATTACCCTGAATCTGGATTAAGGTTTGGAACGAGTAACCAAGCTGTGCTCCAATAACAAAAGGGCGGGAAAACCCGCCCTTCTAAACAGCGCTTACTGGGTGATCCTACCCTTATTATTCATCCTTGTTTACCATCCTTAGTGACCCATCCTTAGGCTGTCTCCTTGATTAATCCTCAAACGCTCGCTAATCACTTTAACAAATTTCCCCTTTGTCACAAGGTGTTTATTAACAATGATTTGTTTAAAAGGTAAACCCAATAACAAAGCAGCATAGTTTTTTGTTTGGAAACATCAGGTTACGAGTGAAAGACCGAGTTTTGAGCAATCCGCATGTTTTTTTATTAAACAAAAGATATCAATAAATAAGAAATATCTCACAAACCACTAGGTAGAATACTGCAGTGTTCCAGGTGTTAGGCTGGCAAAGCGTTCGGATTAGTGCGCATAATGTGAGAGATTGTTATGCTAAAGGACAGAATAATTTCCCTTGGCGTCTGTTGGAATAACCCTCATTGCTTGCAGAGTTGTGCGATATGAAAATAACCATGAAGCATGTTACCATTTTGTCATTAACGGATGGAATTATTTAAGGAAGGGGTATGAAAAAAGTCGCGGTAATTCTATCGGGTTGTGGCTATCTAGATGGATCAGAAATTCACGAAAGCATTTGTGCTCTTCTTGCCATTGAGCAAGCCGGTGCATCTTACGCTTGTTTCGCGCCAGAAATGAATCAACGCAACGTAGTGAATCATTTAACGGGTGATGACATGAATGAAACCCGCCTAGTTTTGGTGGAATCGGCCCGTATAGCCCGTGGTGACATCAAACCCGTGGGTCAGGCCAATGTTGAAGATTTTGATGCGGTGGTGTTCCCTGGTGGGTTTGGTGCCGCGTTAAACCTATCAGATTTTGCTGCACAAGGGTCCCGTTGTCGGGTAGAACCCGAAACGTTGAAATTCGCACAAGCCATGAAAGCCGCAGGCAAACCCTTAGGTTTTATTTGCATTGCACCGGCCATGATTCCTGTTGTTTGCGGCGCCGGCGTGACTTTGACTATCGGTAACGACAAAGGCACTGCCGATGCTATCACCGCCATGGGTGGCAAACATGAAAATTGCAGCGTGGACGAATGCGTGATCGATAAGGCCAATAAAGTAGTCTCTACGCCAGCTTATATGTTGGGCCCTAAAGTGAGCGATGTTTTCCAAGGCATTAGTAAAGCGGTAAAAGCGGTTTTAGCCATGGCGTGAAGCCCTAAAGGGACCCTCGGTTGTTATTGGTGTGTCGGATTGCCGATAAATCAAGAATATTGCCGATATATGGTTGAATATTGCCGATATATGGTTATAATTAAAGTTAGATTGCCGATATATTTAAATTTATAGGTATTATTATGGTCACACATAATGAGCTCCTTGCTATCCTTAGCCAATATGAAGAGCCTGTTTCTTTTGGAGAGTTGAAGTGCAAGCTTGGAGAAAAGATCCCTGATAGAACCTTGCGCTTTTGGTTACAAAAGTTAGCTGCAGAAGGATCTGTGGTTGCCACAGGTGAAAATAAGGGAAGACGTTATCAGTTAGCCACTGCAATGCAAACTATGAGTCCCGCTAGGCAGGCATTATTTTCGCTAGAGAGTTTGGCTATCTTGCAAAAAGTTCAGCGCCCCATTTTTCAGCGAGATCCCTGTTGTTATAATGAATCTTGGCTTAAGGCCTATATACCTAACAAAAGTTTTTATTTAACACCGGTCCAACGGAAACTTTTATCTGAAAATAGTATTTTGATGCTTGAAGAAAAAAGTGCTGATACTTATACAAAAAAAATATTTAACCAGCTTCTCATCGATTTATCCTATAATTCTTCACGATTAGAAGGTAATACTTATTCGTTACTGGAAACTCAACAGTTACTCATAGAGGGTAAAACGCCTCCAGAAAAATTAGATGCAGAAAAACTAATGATCCTTAACCATAAGGAAGCCATTAAATTTTTGGTGGAAGGTATACATCGGATTCATCTAGATGTGGCCAGTATTCAGTCTATGCATTACTTATTGGCTGATGGTCTTGTCTTATCAGAAAGTGCTGGGCAAGTTCGTGATGAAGCGGTGCGGACTTCTTTAACTACCTATGTTCCCATGGAAGGAAGAGAGCGCTTGATGGGAATGTTAATATTAATTGCGGAGAAAGCAAATAAAATTAAAGATTATTTCGAGCAGAGTTTCTTTCTGTTGGTTAATCTTTCTTACTTACAGGCTTTTGTAGATGTGAATAAGCGCACAGCTAGACTCTGTTCCAATATACCTTTAGTAAAAAACAATCTAACGCCATTATCATTTAATGACATAGATAAAGATGACTATATTTCATGTCTTCTTGCGATTTATGAATATAATGAAACAGCGCCTCTAGCAGATTTATATGTTTGGTCTTATTTAAGATCCTGCAAACAATATCAAGCCATCAGTGAATCTATCGGTATCGACTTATTTCATGTTCGCTATCGACAACTAAAACGCAGGCTGATTGCAGAGATTATTCAGGGGAAATTGTCCGGGGATCAGATGCACGAGTTCATAGAGAATTCAGCAAAATCTGATGTGCCACTGGAGGACCAAGAAGCGTTCATTCTTAGTATGATAAAGGATCTAAAAGACCTAGAAGAGTTCAAAATTCTAGGTATGGGGATTTCGCGCAAAGCCTTTCTTGAATGGAAAAATCTACGCTAAAACTGCAGTAAAGATAAACCCGCAATGGCCGCCGTTTCGGCGCGTAGTAATCGGGGACCAAGGTGGTAGCATTGAAAGTCCTGCTTTTGTAACGCGATAACTTCAGGATCTGAAAATCCGCCTTCGGGGCCGATGATAAGGGCTGCTTCATTTAAATTAGTTTTGCATTCCCTTAGGCTTTTCTCTACCCCAGGATGCAGAGCAATTTTTGTATTCTGGGGGCAGCACCAATCCTTTAAAGCCACAGGTGGATTTAATTTTGGTAGCATGGTACGCCCTGATTGTTGGCACGCCTGTATGATGATGCTTTGCCAATGGGTTAAACGCTTTTTTAAACGTTCTTCATCAAATTGTTTCACATCGCAATAATCACTGTATAACAATGTAATTTCATTGATACCCAATTCCACGGACTTTTGCAGGATAAAATCCAACTTATCGCTTTTTATTAGGGTCTGAGCTAAATGCAAATACTTGGATGATTCACGGTTAACGGTTTGAAAGGATAGAAGTTCTAAGCAAATATGATTGCGTTGAATATCGGTGATAACCCCTGAAAACTCCCCGCCTTCACCATTAAATACCACCACGGTATCTTGCCGTTTAGCGCGCAAGACATTTTTTAAATGGTGGGAGGTTTCTTTGCTTAAGGTGATGGTGTCATGCAGGGTTAAAGCTTGGGGGTGAAAAATGCGTTTTAAGCCTTTCATAATTCACCCCCAATGTTTGTATTAATAACGATAAAGTTCGGGTTTAAAGGGGCCATCCACATTCAAGCTTAAATAGTCGGCTTGTTCCTTGGTGAGTTTGGTTAAGTGAGCGCCGATTTTTTGTAAATGCAGGCGAGCTACTTTTTCATCCAAGTGTTTTGGTAATACATGCACGCCAATGTCGTATTTATCGGCGCTGTTCCATAATTCCATTTGTGCCAATACTTGGTTGGTGAAGGACGCTGACATGACAAAGCTAGGATGGCCAGTGGCACAGCCGAGGTTCACCAAACGGCCTTCAGCCAGTACGATGATGCGTTTACCGTCGGGGAAAATCACATGATCCACTTGGGGTTTGATATTTTCCCAGGTGTATTGGCGAATTTCAGCGATTTCAATTTCAGAATCAAAGTGACCAATGTTACACACGATGGCTTGGTCTTGCATTTTCACCATGTGGTCATGGGTGATAACACGCATGTTACCCGTGGCAGTGACGAAGATGTTCCCTTTGTCAGCAGCCTCATCCATGGTGACCACACGATACCCTTCCATGGCAGCTTGCAGGGCGCAGATGGGATCAATTTCTGTTACTAATACGGTAGCACCTAAAGCTTGTAGGGATTGGGCGCAGCCTTTACCTACATCGCCATAACCACAAACCACGGCAATTTTACCAGCAATCATCACGTCGGTGGCACGTTTAATGCCATCCACTAAAGATTCACGGCAACCATAAAGATTATCAAATTTGGATTTGGTGACAGAGTCATTTACATTGATAGCGGGAATTTTTAATTCGCCCTTTTTATGTAATTCATACAATGTATGCACGCCCGTGGTAGTTTCTTCAGAAACCCCTTTCACGTCATTCAATAATGCAGGAAATTTATCATGCATCATTTGGGTCAGGTCGCCGCCATCATCCAACAAGACGTTGGGGGCCCAACCATCGGCACCTTGGATGGTTTGTTCTAGACACCAATCATATTCTTCTTCTGTTTCACCCTTCCAAGCGAACACAGGAATGCCTGCCGCAGCCATGGCCGCTGCCGCATGGTCTTGGGTAGAATAAATATTACAAGAAGACCAACGTACTTCAGCACCGAGGCAGGTTAAGGTTTCAATCAGCACCGCTGTTTGTACGGTCATGTGCAAACAACCGGTGATGCGTGCCCCCTTTAAGGGTTGTTTGGTGCCAAATTCTTCACGCAAAGCCATTAAGCCCGGCATTTCTGTTTCGGCAATTTTAATTTCTTTGCGCCCCCAGTCAGCTAGACTAATGTCTGCTACTTTGTAATCTTGATTGGTTTTTACTGCTTGCATAGTCATAGTGTTCCTCAATTACTTAATACCGGCATCTTCGCGCAATTGATCGGCTTTGTCGGTGTGTTCCCAAGTGAAATGTTCCAATTCACGCCCAAAGTGGCCATAGGCGGCCGTGGGGCGGTAAATGGGCCTTAATAAATTTAACATGGTGGTGATGGCGCCAGGGCGTAAATCGAAATGTTGACGCACCAAAGCCACTAATTTACCTTCGTCTATTTTACTTGTGCCAAAGGTTTCTATGTTAATGGAAACAGGTTCTGCTACACCAATAGCATAGGAAACTTGTACTTCACAACGTTCGGCTAAACCGGCGGCCACGATATTTTTGGCTACGTAACGTCCTGCATAGGCTGCTGAACGGTCTACCTTAGAAGGGTCTTTGCCAGAGAAACAACCACCACCATGGCGTGCCATGCCGCCATAGGTATCGACAATTAATTTACGTCCAGTTAAGCCGCAATCGCCTAAGGGGCCGCCAATAACAAAACGCCCCGTGGGGTTAATATAAAATTTGGTTTCTTTATGCAGCCACTGCTCAGGAATCACAGGCAAAATGACTTCATCCATTACGGCTTCTCTTAACGCTTCCGTTGTAATGTCTGGGGCATGTTGCGTCGATAATACAATGGCATCAATGGCCACGGGTTGATGGTTTTCATAGCGAAAGGTGACCTGACCTTTGGCGTCGGGGCGCAACCAGGGCAGCGTACCGTTTTTGCGTAATTCTGCTTGACGTTGCATGAGGCGATGAGCGTAAGTGATAGGGGCGGGCATGAGTACTTCAGTTTCGTTTGAAGCGTAACCAAACATTAAACCTTGGTCACCAGCGCCTTGGCTCTCAATGCCATCGTGATCCACGCCACGGGCGATATCTTCCGATTGCTTACCAATGGTGGTGAGTACAGCACAGGACTCCCAATCAAAACCCATGTCAGAACTGTTGTAGCCGATATCGCGAATCACGCTGCGGGCAATTTGCTCCACATCCACCCAGGCATTGGTGGTGACTTCGCCGCCCACCATGACCATGCCGGTTTTCACAAAGGCTTCACAGGCCACACGAGCATAGGGGTCCTGGGCCAAAATAGCATCTAAAATGCTGTCGGACAGTTGGTCGGCGATTTTATCGGGATGCCCCTCGGAAACCGACTCCGATGTGAACAAGAAATTATCACTCATGCTTATGACTCTGTGTTTCTGGCCCTATAAGGCTGTTATCTATTAATGGTGGCCCATGATACCTAATTTAGCCGTTGAATGCATGGTTTATGGGCGATTGTTTGGGGAGGGTAAAAAGGGCCGGATCGAGGGTATTGTCCTGGCCCTGTGGAGTATGAGTAGTAGAGCTTAACGCTGTTTGAAAAACTCTCTTGCCTCTGGTGACAATAGCGTGAGAACATCGTCATCTCTAATATAGGGCTCTAGCCTGCGCGCTGTTAGCCAGTGTTTAATGCGTTGGTCGGGATCATACGGGTTCCGTTTATGAAAGGTTTTCCATGCTTCTATAGTTGTTCCAGAAATCTGAGATCGGGTATTTGTTTGGGGGTATTCATCAAGATGGTCAGGGCCGTCATATTTTTTGACATCAGCGGAAAATTGGATTGCATTTTGTCCGTCTCTTCGCGGGCGAGCCCCAGGTTGTTTTAGAATGCCTCCAGGCATTGGACTAGTCGAAGTTATTGCGCTAGTTGCGCTAGATGGGGTCGTGTCTTCATCAAGCTTTATATTTTCTCTGCGATTCATGTTTGCCTTTGCTATGCGAAAATCCAGCTTTGTTTCTTCCAAATCCTTTGGGGCCTCATCCTCATCATCAGAAGAATCATAATACTCAGCTTCTATATAGGCTTGACCTGAAAGGTTTTCATCACCTTGTTCTGGGTGAGGAGAGCCATAATGGTATGCTTTATCGGTACTGCTGCTATGGGTCGTGACTGCATCATCATCGCTGTATTCTTCGTCAGAGTCTGAAACGGTAACGTCTTCTGGGCCAAAAATCCCTGAGGCTTCGAGCTCTTCTTTATCAAGTAGGCATTGAAATTCTGCGTATTTATCCTGTTGTGCGGGCGTGGGGGGGGGCTCTATGCCCCAGGTGCTTTGCATAGCTGCAAAGTCATCGGGGCTCATGAGGTTTTTTGCAAAGGCCATGTCTTCCTTGGATAAGGATAATTGAACTGCGCCTGGTGTAGTCGGATCTTTATACATAATGTTTCTCAGTTAGTTGTTATGATGGGTCGTATTATCTAGGTTTTATGGTTAATTCTTCAGGTGGTTCGGCTTCTTCGCTTTTGCCTACGCCATATATTTGAGCTGTAAAGTATTCTAGTTCTTTTTCCGTTAGCGGAGGAATTCCTCGTTCCTCTAGGTGAGTGGTGTCGCGGAAAAGACGATTGCCGCCCCTGTAACTTGTGGTTCGATGTGTTTGTGCCCTTTTTCTTTGTTCTTCTGCTCTTCTACTTGTTCCGGACATTAGGATCTCTCTCTCTAAAATACGTAATGAAGTATGATAATATGCAAACCTTAAGGGATGATTAATAGATAAACAAATTATCCATTATTAAGCCCATTTGACTTGGCCGGTTGGTCGTCCTCTATAACATTAACAGGAACAACTGATGTTGTACGCGACACTTTAGATGTTGACTGACTAGCATGGCGAGTCTTGCAAGATATGCGGGGGGAGTTGACTGCTTCAGTTGGCGTTTCTTTGTTTTCTTCTTCTCGGATTTGCTTTACGGATTCATCGAACTTCTTCTTTACTATTTTGCGGAACATAAGAATACCTGTCTTTGTCACATAATGACGGGTTATTATACAGTAATAACTCATTATTATAAACAGGTTTTGACCAATCGATGGATAAAATATAAGATGTCCTATAATAACAGCCAGTTATTGGTCGCCTGTCACCTGAGGGGGCCTCTAAAACTTATACCCACGGTGCAGTGCCACAATGCCGCCTGAGAGGTTGTGGTAGTGGCAATTTTCAAAACCGGCGGTTTGCATCATATTGGCTAGGGTATCTTGGTTGGGGTGCATACGGATGGATTCTGCTAGGTAGCGATAGGCGTCTTCATCATCGGCGATGGTCTTACCCAAGAAAGGCAAAATAGAAAAGGAATAAGTATCGTAGAGGGGTTTTAATCCTGGGAAAGTGGGTTTGGAGAACTCTAACACTAACAATTGCCCACCAGGTTTTAATACACGAAACATGGATTCCAGGGCTTTTTGCTTATCCGTCACATTACGTAGACCGAAGGCCATTGTGATGCAATGGAAATGGTTATTAGGAAAAGGCAGGCATTGAGCGTCGGCTTGGACTACATCAATGTTATTAATCATACCTCGATCCATCAGGCGATCACGTCCCACAGTTAACATAGAGGCGTTGATATCGGCTAAGACGACTTGGCCTTCATCCCCCACCTTTTTTGCTAAATGGTAAGCTAAATCTCCGGTGCCGCCGGCCAAATCTAATACTTTCTGGCCTGGTCGCACGTGGGTGAGGCCCAAGGTGATGTGTTTCCATAGACGGTGTACACCCATGGACATCAAATCATTCATGATGTCGTAATTATCCGCTACGGAATGAAAAACCTCGGCTACTTTGCTAGCCTTTTCTTGGGTGGGTACTTCTTGGTAACCAAAATGCGTGGTATTTTCATTACTGTGGCTCACGGTCGCCCCCTGCTTCGGCTAATTGATCCAAATACATTTGCCAATACTGTTCTTGATGTAAGCTTAAATCGTAGAGTGTCTCCCAAGTATAGATCCCAGAGCGGTGGCCGTCATCAAAAATCAGTTTAACAGCGTAATTTCCTACGGGTTCAATGCCAATGATATTGACATTTTTTTTACCCGTGGGTATTTCACCGCCTTGTCCGCCATGACCTTGTACTTCAGCTGAAGGTGAGTGGACGCGTAAGAATTCACAGGTTAATTCACATTGTTCCCCATTATCAAAAGTAACCAATAATTTGCGGTGTTTTTGCAAACATTTGATGTCCGTTGGAATGGGGTTTGCCATGCTTTATCCTAGGTTTAGAGAATGTATTTGCTGAGGTCTTGGTCAGCCGCTAATTTACCCAATTGTTTATCCACATAAGCCGCATCAATGAGGTTCGTTTCACCGTGTTGCTCGGACGCGACGAAGGAAATTTCTTCCAATAAACGTTCCATAATCGTATGCAATCGGCGCGCACCGATATTTTCAGCGGTTTCATTCACTTGGAAAGCGATCTCTGCCACCCGTTGAATGCCATCTTCGGTGAAGGATAAATTGGAACCATCGGTTTGCATCAAGGCAACGTACTGTTCCGTCAGAGAGGCGTCGGGTTCCGTCAAAATCCGGGTAAATTCTTCCACCCCTAAGGAATCTAATTCCACGCGAATGGGCAGTCGACCCTGTAATTCAGGGATTAAATCAGAAGGTTTCGCTAGATGAAAAGCGCCAGAAGCGATAAATAAGATATGATCAGTTTTTACCATGCCATAACGGGTAGAAACTGTGCTGCCTTCCACCAAGGGTAATAAATCCCGTTGCACGCCTTCACGGGAAACATCACCGCCGGATTGTTCCGCGCGGCGAGTTACTTTATCGATTTCATCAAGAAAAACAATGCCGTTTTGTTCCACAGCTTCTAGGGCTTTTGCTTTGATTTCCTCGTCATCCACTAATTTAGATGCTTCTTCATCACGTAATTGTTTTAAAGCGTCTTTGACTTTTAATTTGCGGGTTTTTTTCTTTTCTTGGGCCATGCTCTGAAAGATGTTTTGCAATTGATTAGTCATATCTTCCATGCCGGGAGGTGACATGATTTCTAAACCATAATTACCGTGAGACAATTCTAATTCAATTTCTTTTTCATCCAAATCGCCTTCGCGTATTTTTTTTCGGAATACTTGGCGAGCCGATAGGTCTTCTTTCGTGGGTTCTGAATTGGCGTCAGGTTCATTGCTAAACCCTTTGCGGGCAGGTGGTAATAAAGCATCTAACACCCGTTCTTCAGCGGCTTCTTCTGCGCGGGATTCTACTTTTTTCATAGCTTCTTCCCGGGTCATTTTCACTGACATATCCATCAAGTCGCGAATGATGGATTCCACGTCCCGGCCGACATAACCCACTTCCGTAAATTTAGTGGCTTCTACTTTCATAAAAGGCGCATGGGCTAATTTTGCTAATCGGCGAGCGATTTCTGTTTTACCGACACCCGTTGGGCCAATCATTAAAATATTCTTGGGGGTGATTTCAGATCTCAAGGTATTGTCCAATTGCATGCGGCGCCAGCGATTACGCAGAGCGATGGCCACAGCGCGTTTTGCTTGGTCCTGTCCAATAATATGTTTATCTAATTCATGGACGATTTCACGGGGTGTTAAATTTGACATGATGGTAACTCTTAATTCATTAATATCAATTATTCGGCATCTAATTCTTCAATGACGAAATTATTGTTGGTGTAAACGCAAGTATCGGAGGCAATTTGTAAGCCCTTTTCTACAATGGCTTTCGCGCCTAACTTGGTGTTCTCCAACAGGGCTTTTGCCGCCGATTGAGCGTAGGGGCCGCCTGAACCGATAGCGATAAGGCCATTTTCAGGATCGATGACGTCACCGCTACCTGCAATGATCAGGGAGGTGGACTTATCAGCCACGGCTAGTAAAGCTTCTAGTCGACGTAACATGCGATCGGTACGCCAATCTTTGGCTAATTCCACAGCTGCACGCACCAACTGGCCATGATACATTTCCAATTTAGCTTCAAAGCGTTCAAAGAGGGTGAAGGCATCGGCTGTACCGCCAGCAAAGCCTGCGATGATTTGGTCATTATAAAGACGACGTACTTTGCGTGCATTGCCCTTCATGATAATGCTTTGGCCCATGGTGACTTGACCATCGCCGCCGATCACAACTTTACCGTTGCGTCGTACAGATAGAATGGTGGTACCGCGAAATTGTTCCAATGTTTTATCCCCTATTATGATGTGACCCTATAACCTGGGGGTTACGGGCAAAAAATTCAAGGGCTAACCCTTGGATTGGGCGAGGATAATACCATTAATATGTTGGCTTTTTTGCAAACGCTGTAAGGATTTTTCAGCATCGCTCAGGTTGGCATAGGGCCCTAGGTAAAGGCGATTCCAAGTAACCCCTTGATTTTTAGTGGAAACCATGTGCACATCGAAGCCTGATAAGGTCAAATTGGCCTTCATGGGGTCCGCAGCGCTGGCGTTATGAAAAGAGGCTACTTGAATGATATAGGGACCTGTAGTGGCTGCTGTTGTATGGGCATTCTTGGTGGGGATGCCCGTATTACTAGGCACTTGGACTTCCATCTTTGGTAACATGGAATAGAAATCGAATTGAGGCGAAATGGGAGCAGTTTGGTTTTTCCCTTGCTTTACTGGGGATTGGTCCTTTAGAGCACGATGGTAGGTGGTATAAAAACCCAAAATACCCACGACGATGATGAGTGCAATCCAAGGCATAAATCGTTGATGCTTAGATGTACTATTCGGGGACCCTACTTTTTGTTTTTTCGCGTAATCTCTTGCCATAACTACATGCTTTCTACCGCTGACACGCCAAGTAATCTCAAACCATTAGCCAGAGCTTGGCGTACCGCACTAATTAAACAGAGGCGTGCATCTCGCAATGGTGCATCATCTACGATGAATTGACAGGCATTGTAATAGGTATGCAAATGATTGGCTAGATCTCTTAGGAAATGAACCATGATGTGTGGTTCATAATTAATGGCTGAAGCTTGGACAATTTCACTGTAGCGGGACACGCTTTCCAATAATAAATCTTCTTGGGGTTGCGTTAGCGTTGTGAGATTTTGCAATCCTTGCTGCTCATCCCAAGTCAATTGCTTTTCCGCTAATTGACGGAATACGCTACAAATACGCGCATGAGCATATTGTATATAATACACAGGATTATCATTGGTTTTTGAAGTGGCTAATTCTAGGTCAAAATCCATGTGTTGCTCGCATTTACGCATAACATAAAAGAAACGCGCAGCGTCATTGCCCACTTCCTTGCGTAATTCTCGCAGAGTGACAAAGGAACCACTGCGCGTAGACATGGATAAACGTTCTTTGCCGCGGTAAAGAATGGCAAATTGCACTAAATGCACTTGCAGCCGGTTAGGATCCATACCCAAGGCTTTCATGAAAGCGTGAATGCGAGGCACATAACCGTGATGGTCAGCGCCGAAGATATCGATAGCGAAATCAAAGCCCCGATCAAATTTATTTAAATGATAGGCGACATCAGAAGCAAAATAAGTATGCTGGCCATTTTCCCGGACTAATACCCGGTCTTTTTCATCACCAAATTCCGTGGCACGAAACCATAGAGCGCCCTTTTCTTCAAAAGTATGCCCCGCTGCTTTTAATTGTTGGATGGCTTTATCCAAATGGTTGGACTGGGTTAAGGTTCTTTCCGAAAACCACTCATCAAATTCTACCCCAAATTCACCTAAGTCTTGGCGAATATCATTGAGAATGTCATTTAACCCTTGTAAGTGAATGTAGGCGTAATCGCTTGCCCCCAAGAGGGTTTTGGCTTTTTGGATGAGTGCGTCAACATGGGCTTCTTTATCGCCACTGCCATCTTCTTGTAAATCCGTTGGGATATCTGGTGTGAAAATAGCATCGGCGCTGTGGCGTAAAGCGTTGCCTTTATTTTTTTGAATTTGTTGCGCGATGTCTTTGACGTAATCCCCTTGATAACCATTACGCGGGAATATGACCTTTTCGCCTAATAATTCCAAATAACGTAACCAAACACTGGTGGCTAGAATATCCATTTGGCGACCGGCATCGTTTACGTAATATTCGCGATGTACGCGGTAACCTACTTCCGATAAAAAGTTGCCTAGGGTAGCGCCGTAAGCTGCTCCTCGGCCATGACCTACATGCAAAGGTCCCGTGGGATTGGCCGAGACAAATTCCACTAATACTTTTTTACCCTGACCTAAATTGCATTGACCGTATTTTTCTTTTGCTTTCAAAATATCGCCGATCACATCATGATAAGCCTCAGCTTCGAGAAAAAAGTTTAAAAAGCCCGGCCCGGCGATTTCGGCTTTAACCAATTGAGACGATGGAGGCAGGTGATCCAAAATACTTTGGGCTAATTCGCGAGGAGAGCATTGGGCGGCCTTGGCCAAAATCATAGCCACGTTACAAGAAAAGTCTCCGAACTTCCGGTCTTTGGTGCGCTCTACTTTGATATTGGCTTCAATGCCTTGGGGCAGTTTGCCCGTGTTTTGTAATTGTTCCAAAGAGCTGGTTATTAATGCTTCAACGTGTTTTTTCATGGTGTTTTCATATCTCCTTCAGAGAATGGCCCATTATCCAGAGAATAGTGGCAGATGCAAGGGTTTCTGGTGATATGGTCCCTATGTTATTATAAGTCTTACAAGCAGCGAGGCCTACTATGCAAGATCATCTATTCATTGAATCCATCGAATGTGAAACCATTATTGGTTGTTTAGCTTGGGAGCGCCAGGTAAAGCAAAAAGTGGTGGTGGATCTTACGCTGTTTATGGACATTGCCTCCGTGGCAAAAAGCGATGATTTAAACACCGGCGTAGATTATGTGGCGGCAGCTGAATGGACAAAAGCCTTTGTAGAAAAGAGCGATTATAAATACATTGAAACCTTAGTGCATGATTTGGCAGATGGCTTGTTAGCGGCGTTTACTTTACACAGCGTAAAAATACGATTAAACAAACCCGGCGCTGTGGCTGTGGCAAAAAATGTCGGTGTGGAAATTTATCGTTCGAGTTCTTAAAATATAAAAGCTTACAGGTTGCCCCAGGATTTTAGTGCATACTAATTCTCAGTAACATATTCTGGGAATAAGTTCATGCAAAGACTTTTTACTGACATTGTACATCTGCACGATAAAGCTTTCCGTCATGCATTGACCTTCCCTCGTTTTTGCAATTCACTGCTGCAGATGATTCTTCCAGAAAGTTATAAAAAAGAGTTGGAATTGGATGGTGTCCGTTTATTAAGAGACACCTTTGTTAATCAAGATTTGGAGAAAATTATTTCTGATTCGATTTTTTTTATTCCCTGCAAAGACAGCGTCGATTTCATAGTTGCTATTGTTGAGCATCAGAGTACGCATGATGATAGTATGATCCTTCGCATAGGTGATTACAAACAAGCGGTTATCAAAGCGGCTTTCTCTGAACGAAAAAAAGAGGATATCAAATCAATCCCCTATATTCACGCGATTGTTCTTTACCATGGAATACAAACATACAATGCAGTAAAAAATTTAGCCATGTTGACTCGTAATCCTCATGGCTGGTCTCAATCCCTTGATGGTTTTTCCTATGATGTCTTTAATCTTCATGAAATGAGTGATGAAACATTTACTCAGAACGATTGGGCCGGGGCACTATGTTTTGTTTTTAAACATATCCGTGATAGAAATGGAGAAGAAAGTTTGCTTCAATTACTAAAAATCTTAGATAATCTTACGGGCCAAGACAGTGCGGCTTATAAGAGCTTTGTGCTACAATACTTTTGCAGCGGGACGGATATTATCCCGCGGCGTTTTGATGAGATCTTCTCTCGACATAATCGTTCAACATACTTGGAGGACCAGGCCATGACATTAGTGCAACGGTGGGCAGAAGAAGGCCGACAAGAAGGCCGACAAGAGATTATGCAAAAAATGATGGATATGCTGCGACGTGAAGGAGCGGATCCTAAGTTATTAGAGTTAGCTTCGCAGTTGACGGGAGAAACCGAGACCTCAGCATAGTAGACCGCTTACAAAGAGCGGCCACCATCTACGGTGAGCATTTCCCCTGTTACATAGGGTGCATGACAGATTAAGAATTCACAAGCTCTTGCAATGTCACTGCTGTTACCTTGGCGTGCTAATGGCACTTCACTGAGTAATCGTTCTTTTTGTTTTTCATCTAAAGCATTTTCTTTCTCGGGCCAAATAATGGCGCCGGGGGCAATGGCGTTCACGCGAATATGCGGCGCCAATTCTTTGGCGAGACTTTTGGTTAAGCCATTAACGCCTGCTTTCGCAATGGAATAAATGGGGTAGCCTTTTAAAGGTTTTTTGCCGTGGATAGCGGAGATATTTATGATACAACCTGTTTGTTTTTCTAAGTAAGGTGCAGCTTGCACACTGAGAAAATACGCGCTTTTTAAATTACTGCCCATGAGATCTTCCCAGGCGCTTTCTGCATGTTCAATATCATCCACGGGTGTAGGATAAAAACTGGAGGCATTATTGATTAATACATCTAGGCCACCAAAGGCTTTTAAGGTTTTTGGGATCAAATCATCGCGCTCTTTGGCATTTAATAAATCCCCTTGCAGTGCAATGGCGGACCCTTCCCGCTTTGCATTCAATGTATTGACCAAGGCCTTAGCGTCTTGGTCTGATCGATTGTAGTGAACCACTACATTCATACCTAAGCCATGTAAATGCTGTGCGAGAGCGGCGCCAATGCGTCTTGCTGCGCCAGTGATTAAAGCGGTTTTTATGTAACTCATTGTTTTTACTGGTGGAACATTGCCTGTTATGAATAAATATGTTAGCTTGAAAAATCAGCCCATAAGAAGATACCACACTCACCTATGCAACAACAGCTACCCGAACCCGATAAAGCCTCCCTAGCCCATAGCCATAAAGTCACTGCGGCCATATCACAATGTATTAAAGATGCCGGCGGCTGGATAAGCTTTGGGGATTTTATGCAGCAAGCCCTTTACGCCCCAGGATTGGGTTATTACGTGGCGGGGGCTACGAAGCTCGGAGCTGACGGTGATTTTGTTACTGCGCCTGAAATTTCACCGCTGTTTTCTCAAAGTTTGGCTCAAGCCATTGAGCCCACGCTGAAAGCATTAAATCAACCGCGTATTTTAGAGTTTGGTGCCGGTACTGGCATTATGGCGGCGGACATTTTAATGCATTTAGCCACTTTGGATGCTTTGCCAGAAGGTTATGATATTTTAGAAATAAGCCCTGAGTTAAAACAACGTCAGCAACAAACCCTTAAAGCTAAAGTGCCAGAATTCTTTAGCCGAATTGCATGGCTGGACCAATTGCCCGATAAAGGTTTTGAGGGGATTGTTTTAGCCAATGAAGTGTTGGATGCCATGCCCGTTGAACGGTTTACGTTAGAAAAAGAAACCTTAAAACAATTGGGCGTTATTGAAAAGGATGATGCTTTTCATTGGCAAGGCAAGGACCCAGAAAGCAAACGGCTTTTCCAAAAAGTACAACATATGGTGGCGTCACTGGCCACGCCTTTGCCCGAACAATATTGTTCTGAAATGAATTTATATGTGGACCCCTGGTTGCAAAGCATTAGTGATTTTATGCAAGCGGGGTTATTGCTTTGCGTGGATTATGGTTTCCCGCGTGGGGAGTATTATCATCCTCAACGCAACCAAGGCACCATCATGTGTCATTTCAGGCAACATGCCCATCCTGATCCTTTGATCTTGCCGGGCATTCAAGACATCACGGCCCATGTGGATTTCACAGAAGTGGCTGAGGGAGCAATCGCCAGTGGCTTTTCCCTTGCGGGTTACGCGACTCAAGCGCATTATTTGATGAACGCCGGTATTACGGAATTGTTGAGCCAACAAAATCAAGATTTTAATGCCAGCCAACAGGCCAAACGCCTGCTTATGCCGGGAGAAATGGGTGAATTATTCAAAGTTATGGCCCTGACTAAGGGTTTGGAAGGCCCTATTCTAGGCTTTCAACAACATGACCACCGTGCTAAGCTATAATCTTACACATAGACCCTAGGACAAGGATAGAACCTATGTATCAACACATACTCGCTTGTACGGATTTAACACCAGAAGGTAAATTAGTCGCTGATAAAGCCAAAGCCTTAGCCGGCATTCATAATGCCAAACTGAGCATGGTGAATGTGGTGGAATTCAGCCCCCTTATGTATGGTGGCGGTGAATTTGCGATTCCTTTGGATGCGGATTTAGAAGACACCATTGAAAACCAAGCCAAAGAAGAATTATTAGCAGAAGGCCAGCGTTTAGGCATTGCTGAAAATAACCAATTTATCTTAAGTGGTTCGGCCAAAGATGCCATTGTGCAATTAACCCAAGAAATAAAGGTCGATGCCATTGTGGTGGGCAGTCATGATCACCATGGCTTGGCTTTATTGTTAGGCTCTACGGCTAATGCTTTGTTGCATGCCATGCCTTGCGATATCATCGCTGTTAAGTTGCCTACGGAATAATGGCTCATTACGCCATTGGTGATGTGCAGGGTTGCTATGACCCTTTAATGGCGCTGTTGCAGCAATGCCAATTTAATGAAAAAACCGACACATTGTGGTTCACGGGGGATTTAGTCAACCGTGGGCCACAGTCCTTAGACGTATTACGTTTCGTAAAAAACTTACCCGTTACGCCGCGAGTGGTATTAGGCAATCACGATATACATCTTTTAGCCGTGGCCTTTGGTCATGTCACCCTGCATAAGCACGATACCTTAAATGATATTCTAAAAGCACCCGATAGGGATGAATTGCTGCATTGGTTGCGTCAACAACCTTTAATGCATGTGAATAAAGACTTAGGGTTTATGTTAGTGCATGCGGGTTTATACCCTTTATGGTCCGTGGACAAAGCGCAAGTCTTAGCAAAAGAAGTGGAAGCTCTATTGCAATGCGATGATCACATCAAACTTTATGAACACTTATACGGTAATGAACCTGTGGTTTGGCGTGAGGATTTAGCGGGCTTTGATCGCCTGCGTTTCATCGTTAATGCCTTCACCCGCATGCGTTTTGTTAATTCACAAGGTGAATTGGATTTGCAGAACAAAGGCAGTGATATAACACAGAATGACTACGCCCCTTGGTTTGATCATTCTGAATTAAATCACCAACCCTACCAATTACTCTTCGGCCATTGGGCTGCTTTGCAAGGCCAATGTGATGCGCCTGGCATACATGCGCTGGATACAGGCTGTATCTGGGATGGCAAGCTCACGGCTATGCGGTTAGACGATGGGGTTTTGTTTGCTGTTTGAGCGATAAAGGATTTATACCTATCATAGTGGGTTTTGGTCAACTGTAATTTAGTGTAGTGCACGGAATTTCATGGTAGCCTTCTGATAACGTTTTCAATAACAAAGTGATAGGCTTTTTCATAATCCCAGTCTTGGTGCTGTGGCAGCAAAAAATCCATATCCAACTGGAAGTCTTGATTGTCTTTTTTTTGTTCCAAGTTTTTAATAAATTCATCACGTGAAATAGTAATGTTATCATTTGCACAATACTTAAAAAATATATCTATTATTCGATCGATGTTAATAAGCTCTTGACTGACCACATACCATAAATCGAATAAATCACGACCTTTGCGGCGTTGGTAAAGAGCACGAAGCTTAGTTGCCATTAGCTCATCAATCTCATAGGTAGAAATGTCTGCTGCTCCATGAAACCACTCAGATTTAACATCAAATTTTTCGGTTTTTAGTGGGAGCACTTGAAAATGTTCAGTGGTATTAATTTCTAATTTTAATTTGGATGGTAATTTATTTATGGCTTCATACTTATAAACTAGTTTGGCACTTCTTTGTGTGATTTTCCATTTTGGTTCACCAAGCCAAGATTCAAGAACGTTTCTTATTGCATCTATTGTTTGTCCTATAGGGGCAGCATTTTTTTGGACAAAATCAATATCCTCACTGTATCTAGCAGGTGGTTTTAAAAATAATTTGTTTAATGCAGTGCCTCCGCGAAAAACCAGGTTATTTTTAATATGTTCGTTATTATATAAAGCGACCAATGCTCTGGATATAATTAGATCTTGCTCTATCTGGGCAAGTGTCTGCCAACCGAATGAGTTTCTCCACTGTTCAATGTATATCTCTGGTATCATAAGTCGCTCTCTATTTCTGTATTAATGATTATTCGCCACTTTTTACATCTTGGAAAATGCGCTTTAGGTGTTTTAGATGATAGTGGCAAGTACTTGGGTTTATTTTTCGATACATAGTCAGCTAATGTTCTAACAAACTGATTGGCTAATGCTTCGTCCATTAACTCAATATTATCTATGATATAGCCTATTCTCTGCAGTTGATATACAGTGCCCGTGTCGCAAGCAAGTTTTATGAGTTTATCGGCATCGAGGTTTTCTATAAGTTCAGAAAAAACAGTGACAATATTATTTAATCCACCACAGCGGTGAGTATACTCTAGTAAATCCAACGCTACTAACTCAGGTGCAGCAACTTTCAGATAACCTGTACTAACAGTAAAATCTTGCGTGGGTAAATTGGATAAATCGTTCTTTTTTATAACTTCAATTTTAATCTGTCCAAATTCCCAAGGGTGGCGGATTCTAGCATTGGTAATCACTTGGAACTTAAATATTTTTTGGTGAGCGGCGCCATAAAAACCAGCTGCACTCAATAAAGCAACATAATACTCAGCGTTTAGGTGATTCATTACAATGGGAATAAGTTCCTCTGCAGGAATGCAGCCATGGAGCTTATGTTCTGGTGGTACAATGACGTACAAGCCTTTCAGTGGCGAAATCAATTCGCCTTGATCCTTGATACGATAAATGGCGTTCAGGGCAGCGTTCTTGGAGAGGCCCATATCAGCCATTAACTTCGTTAATGTAAAGTGTCGCCCACCATACTGCCTAATTTGTTTAATATAATCAGATAGTCTCATAATTACCTCTAAATCACGTTTTTCGTGATATAAGGGTATTGTAGAGTATAATATTGAAAAGTTCAAAGGCTGTAATGGCTAAGAGGCCAATAGAATGAGTTTGGTTTTGATCAGCTGTAATTTAGTGTGGTGCACTGAATTACAGCTGCGCGAAGGCATTTCCTCAGGAAGCAGGCCGTCACCCCGGAATTTTTCGACCTGTCCCCTGAGGGGAAGAAAAATGTCCGGGGTCCAGAGCTGCAATGATTCTAGTACGGAGTTTCCCCTCAGGGGGTAGAATTATCTCTAACATCGTCGCGAAGTGCTTGTGTGACATTAACAGTGGAAGTGGTATCCCGTGAGCCACAGAATAAACCACCAAATATACCGCGATGGAATATGCCATGTCGGCGAATTTTTAAGGTATCTCTGAGGGATTGGTTATTGTCACCAACTTTGAGGTCTAAACAGTGATTGTAAAGCTCAGCCCTGTTTGAAAAGGCTGCTGGTGCTGGCTCTCGGTGTTCTCGGTTTGCGGGTTTTTCAAGCCATGCTGCTTTGTTTTGAGCTCTTCTTGTTTCTTTTGTAACCGTATGAGTAATGCTTCCAACAGCAGCGCCAGTTATTTTATTGTCCTGTATCAGTAATGCTCCCAATGCAGCCTCAATAGCTTGAACTTTTTCGGTCATGCCAATGGAAGTACAATCTTGGCTTGCTGTCCTCAAACGTGTTATCTCGGTTTGCACCGTGGCCACCAGCATTTGGAAAGCAGTAATGCGCCAGTCTACTACGGCAGCAGGTCTCGGTGGAGAGCCAGCAGGCGGTACTGGTCTGGAGCGGTGATTAGTTGAGGGTGGTGAGCCAGAGGGTGGTGCTGGTCTGGTAGGCTGACTGACAGCAGCTGCGGGTTGCAAAGTCACGCGATGATCGTATATAGCGCGTGAATGTGTTGCTAAGTTAGCTTGATTAGCTGCCAGGTAACCTTCTTTAACGGGTTTGTTGAAAAAACCAGGTTCATAATTAGGAAAATTAGCGATGGCTTGCTGGTGAGGCTCACTGAGTTCTAGCAGTTGTGATAGCATTGCTTGGGCCTTTTCATAGTCATCTTTAAGATGCCCTTCTTGCCCTGAATCAGTTTTATAATTATAAGCAGCATATAATTTAACTTGAATTGCATCAGAGTTAAAATCGCCATGGTCAGACAACTGTTTAATAAAATAAATAACGGCTAAGAGGAAATGAAATGCTTGTCGCACCTCTGCTATTCCTTTTTTATTATCCGCGACTTTTAACTTTTCATAGGTTCCTATAACTTTATCAATACTGTAACCAGAACGACGATTGGCTTCTTGCAGACATGCGATTAAGAGCGTCTCACACTCATCTCTATTATATTTTAGGGATGGTCTCGGCATGGAAGTATCCTGTTAGTCTTATCGTAGATGGTGCTATAGTTCAATGGAAAGTCCCCTCCCGAGGGAGGGGGGGATTCGTTATCTATTTTGTAGTTTGTCGCCTGTCTTAGGATCAAGACCAGCGTCTTCACGTAAGTTTTCAGTAGCGGTTTTCCAAGAATTAGCCGCACTGAAAATCCCACCAAAGCGGTGGTGTTGTAGAGCTTGCTTTACAGAGCGTTGGGGGCCAGTTTGCTGCTTCCCGTTACTATCCGTAAAGGTAGTGTCCATCTTTAGATCCAGTAAGGCATTGAAGAAATCTTTCTGATTTTCAGCGTTTAGAACAGATTGGAGTTTATCCGTATTAGCTTCAGGCTTTGCGGCTAATTGACCATTATCTTTTGAAAATAAACCTTGCAACAAGTTTAGGCTAGAACCAATTAAGCGTGCTTTATAGTCCATGCCAACGGTATGCCAAGCGACTTTGACTGCCAAGCGAGTCTGTTCTTTGGTAACAATGGTAATAAATCTATTGAACCACTGCAGTTGTTGTGAAACTGTAGTGCCTGTATTGGCAGCAGCCACTCCTGTTACAGTGATGTCTGATAAGACATCTACATCACCATGATAGTCGCTATGCAATGTGGGCCTATGGTTGCGTCTATCCTCTGAAGTAGGTTTGTCAAAATGTTCAATCCCTACGACAACATCATGGCTCATGTCGTCCATGCTATCCGCATCACGATGAGCGGGTGGTGGGGTTCTAGATGTGTGGTCCGTTGCTGATTGGTCATGGCTGGCATCTTTACTAGGCGGCATTACGTCTGATAAGCATTGGTCGCTAACAAGATATTCCTGCTTAAATAGTTTTTCATCACTGAATAATAACTCAGATTCTGTAGATGGATTTTGCAAGACCCGAATTGCAGAGGGGGTCAAAATACTTTTTATTTTTTGGAAAAACGCCATTAATTCAGTTGCGTTTTGTTCGATTCTTTCTTTAGTTAATAGATCGAAATTATGGTAATGGGTTATTATTGAATCCTTAAGCGTATCGTCAGTTAACTTTAATTGGTGCAGTGCTATGAATGCAATTTTTAGGTGAATTAGCATTCTTTTGCGATTCAATACAGCGTTTATTTTCTCCTGATTGCTATTTAAACCAGGAAGCAGATCTTCCGTTGTTTTAATCTCTTTGCCTGCTAGTTTTAATGCCTCTTTCAAAGCATTGACTAGTCTTTCATGAGCATCGGTATAGCGAATTGAAATGCTAGCGCCAAGCTCATCCTCTGAACTATCATCAGACATATTTTCACTGGACTCAGATGCTGCGCTGCTATCATGATCAGAATCAACGTCGCTTTTGGGTTCTGCACTAGGTTGGGCTGATTCTAGGGCGTCATGGGCAGCATCTTCAGCCTTGCAATGAGGTGCTACATGTTTATTATAAAGGTCTAATGTGCCTAATACTTCAACCGCATTTAATACTATATTAAAAAAGAAGAGTTTATTTTGAACGTTAGCGTCGAGACTTTTATTCTGATGATCAAAATCTACGGCACCATTACTGAGTTGTAATCTTAGAACTATCTGAAGCTGAAGAAGTAAAGTCAAGAGGTCACTTGGTTCTGCAGTATTAGCGTAGTTCGCAATGGCTTGAACAAAAAAATCGGTTTTTTCTTTGAGCGACTGCTCGTGATCTTTGGCTTCTAATGCATCCTCCCTGTAGTCAAGAATAGTTTGCTTGCTAAATAAAGCATTCAGGTCCTTGGGTAGAATAAATGAAATTAAAGTGGCGTGTATATTTTCCAGTAGGTCAAGGGTTATCCTATCAGCCATATGATTATTTAAACATTTAGGCATTTTAAGTAAATTAGCATCTAATTTTATCAGGCCATCTTGCTTTTTAGTATTGTCTTGCACTGGCTTCAGTTGCGCTTTTGCTTGTTCGATTTGTGTAGGTGTTACGTACATGGGATGACCTCGTAGTAAATAAATTCTTGAATCTTCTGATATTCGAAGGGATATATTGTACATAAACTGACCTTAAAAAGCAAGAGCCAAATCGACGTAACTAGTTGATTGTTCGAGGGGATTATGCGAAAACTATCTTTCTTTAGCTAAAAGTTAACAGTTTAGGTTTGGTTTATCCCTTTTTTCTGGGTACCGCGGTCAAGCCGCGGTATGACGTAGGTGCGCCGCGGTGGTATGACGTAGGTGCGCTGTGGTATGGCGTGAGTGGTGGCGGTCCATAAGCCCACCCCGGATGGCGAAGCCATTCCGGGGTCCATAGACAAAATCACGCGCAATAGACCCCGGAATGGCTTCGCCATCCGGGGTGGACTAACACAGCTAATCCACTCTACTTATAAATATATGCCTGCAGATAATCCTTGGCGGTGATGATTCTGCCTTTGATGCCTAGCTCTTTTTCCGCATGGGTGAGAGCTCTTTCTTCTCTTGCTAGGGTTTGCGGGTCACTGGCATCCCAAGTGACTTGAATGATTTCCCGCTTGCCCGCTGTGTTTTCGGTAACAAAGTCCACTTCATAACCTTTTTTGGTATGGTAATAATAAACTTTTTTATTTTTCCTTCTTAAATCAAGATATACCAAGTTTTCCAGGAGCTGGCCATGGGCATGATTAATGTTAAGGGTAACGGCTTGTATAAGGCCGCTGTCGATAGCGTATATTTTCTTTGGACGAGTTTGTATGGCTCTACCCGACTCTGAATAAAAAGGCACGGTAAATATTAAAAAGGCGTCTTCGAGGTAATTGATGTAATTATAAATGATGGTCTTGCTAACTTTAAATCCTTGACTTTTTACATCATTAAAAAATTTATTGACGGAAAAAACAGACGCTGCATTTTTGAGTAGAGAGATAGTTAAATACTTTAATAAAGCAATATTTGTGACATTATGTCGTTCAATAATATCCCTTAAAATCACGGTATCTACGTAGTTTTGCAGCGTTTCACGCCATTCGTGGGGATTCATATGCTGCACGGCGGGGAAGCCGCCACGGTTAAAATAATCTGCGAAGTGCTTGCGCATTTTATCATAAGTGCCTTGACCAAAGGGCGGCTTGGGCTCTGCAATATCATGAGCCGTGCAATATTCGTAAAAATCAAAGGGCCATATATTCACGGCTAAAGAGCGCCCCCGTAAGCTGGTATTGATTTCTTTACTTAATAGTTTTGCAGAAGAGCCGGTTAAATAGAGTTGGACGTTTTTGCTATCAAAATAACGTCGTACCACTAAATGCCAGTCAGGTATGTTTTGCACTTCATCCAGAAAAATATAACAGGTGCGTTGATGGTTTTCAGGGTATAGGGTGTAAAAGGCATCTAATAATTGCCCCATGGTTTTTCCATCCATAGGGAGGAGGCGGTCATCTTCAAAGTTAATAAAGAGAATTTGTTCTTGAGCGATGCCTTGGGCCAGTAACTCATTGATGGTTTGATAGAGAAAATACGTCTTGCCGCTACGCCGCATGCCAATGGCCACTTTTATAACATTGGGGTCTTGTGGGAAGTGCACAAGGCGCTGGATGCTGTCTTTGGCTTTGATCAGCGTGGCTTGGGCTTCTTCTTGTAGGGTTTGCAGTAGTTCTAACATAGCATGGTTTCCTTCTCTATAAGGAAAGAATACCACATTTCTTTCCTTCTGCAAGAGGAAAGACCTCCCTATTTCTTTCCTTCTACAGAAGGAAAGGGTTGGGTGGTGGATTATGCAGCCTACTATTGTATATGAATTGGATTCCCGCCTTCGCGGGAATGACGTTGGGGTGCGGGAATGACGTTGGGGGAATGATGTGCGAAAACAATAATTGGGAAAGCCTATAACTTGTTGATTTTATATCCCGCAGCTGCCGCCATGTTTCTGATGGTATTTTTGGTGGTCCTCTTCGGCCTCGAAGAAGGTGGCCATGGGCTCAATTTGGGTGGCGATGGGGTTTTGGTATTGGCCGGACTCAGCTAATTGCTGTTTGGCCGCTTCGGCTTGGGCTTGTTGCTCAGGATTAAAATAAAATATCAGGGAACGGTATTGGCTGCCTCTGTCGGGGCCTTGGCCGTTTGATTGGCTGGGGTTGTGGCATTCCCAGAATTTATCGATTAAGTCGTTGAAGCTTATAATGTCAGGATCAAACTCAATCAGTAAGGCTTCGGCGTGTCCTGTATCGCCGCGGCACACTTGTTTATAGGTGGGGTGGTCGCTGTGGCCGCCGCAGTAACCCACGGTGGTTTTTGTGACGCCTGGGAGTTCATCAAAGAAGGCTTGTACGCCCCAAAAACATCCGGCAGCAAAGCAAGCCTTTTGTGTTACAGCCATTTACGTTTCTTAAAGTAAATATATAACAAGATGCCAATGCCGACCATAAAGCCCAAACAAGTTTGGTAGCCGTAATGCAGTTTGGTTTCGGGCATGAACACAAAGTTCATTCCGTAAATGCCCGTGACAAAGGTCAGCGGTGCAAAGATGAAGGCCCATACAGCGGCTTTGCGCTGCACTTCATTGGATTTATAGGTTTTATTGTTTACCAAGGAAAGATGCACATCTACCATGTTGGATGACATGTCGCGATAAATTTCTAATACATCGATGAGACGAATAATGTGATCGTGGCAATCGCGCAAATACAGTTTGGTTTCTTCCGTTAACATATTTTTATCATCACGGATCAGTGTGCGGATGGCTTCCCGTTGGGGACGCATTTTTAAACGTAATACCAATAATTCCCGCTTGATGGTGTATAGCGAATGGATGGTTTCTTCGCCTTTGGGCCCGAGTAATTCTTGTTCCACATGTTCGATTTCCCGCTCGAATTCATCGAGGATAGGAAAGCCTGAATCGATAACCACGTCACACAGTATGTACAATAAATAGTCAATACCCCGTTTGCGCATGGTGGCTTTGGGATGATTGAGGCGCCGGCGTACGGCTTTGAAAGGATCATGTTCCCCATTATGGAAGCTAACAATGAAGTTCTCACCTAAAAAGAAGCTCACCTGTTCCATGATGATTCTGAAGTCTTTTTCCGTGGGCATTCCGAGAATAACCAGCATTTGGTTTTCATAGGTTTCTGTTTTAGCCCGTTGCTCGCTGGTGTCGATAACATCTTCCAGGGCCAAAGCGTGTAAATCAAAAAGATTGCCAAATTCTCTTAAGTCAGAAGGTTTCGGCTGGCCTTGAATATGAACCCAAGTGAAAGGCCCCTTATCAATGTAGGCTTTACATTCGCCGGCTTCCACATCGCTACGCTCAATAAGTTCGTCTTCGGAATAATTCACCATAGTAATGGTAATGGGAGTTTCACCGATGGGATCCACAACAGGCGAGAGTTCAGCAGACTCCCCGTGGCGACGTTTGAGGTTCCAGATGGCAGCCATGGCCCACCCTCCCATTTTGGTGAATAATAACCACGGGAGTTTAGCAAATTTATTGGCCTAGGACTAGGACCTGTTTATAATTCCACAGTGTTGGCCGTATCTTGCTGATAGCCTGCGCGCTGTTGCTCGTTTACTAGCGTGTAAACTGCGCTACAGTGCTCGCCAATCAGCAACTTATGTTTCAACCTAGCGAATTGTAGCCGGCCCTAATTATTCTTAGTTATTGCCTTGAGCGGCATCGGCTCTTGCAGCGGCTTCAGGGGTCGCCTCAGGTTTCTTGTGGAATATTTCCAAGACACCAGCATTGGTACCCGTTTGATTCAAAGGTTTGCCGCTGGCCATGACCATTTGTTGTTCGCGAGGAGTCATCTGCTTCCACTCGGATTTAGGTACACCGTAGAGGGTAGATGAACAACTGCTGAGCAATAATGCGCTAGCGCCGAGGCCAATGATAAGAGTTAATGTTTTCATGCTGGCCATTGTAAAGGATCAGAGCGGCGGGATCCAGAGTTTGTCATGGGTCTATGGCGACTTACAGAGTGCTCAGGATTCCTCAGGCATAATGGTTTTTAGTGGGGGACCATTCAGATGATAGTACAATGGATTGCAAGGTCTAAAGTTGAGGGATATAACGCAAGGCGTTATATAACGTGGGGTGTTATGCTTGGAAGCAATACGAGGTTTTAAATGTGCTGAAACAGGCTTGATTTGCGAAGGCACAGTTTCCCGTCACCTGCCGCGCGCGATACAGCAAGTGGCCCGGCGAAAACTGCGTATGCTGAATAATGCTAACTGTTTGCAAGATCTTAGAATTCCACCCAATAATCGTTTCGAGGCTCTCAGAGGCAAGCGTAAGGGCCAATACAGCATTCGTATTAATAAACAATGGCGGCTATGCTTCATTTGGAATAATGGGCTGGCCTATGAAGTGGAAATGGTTGGTTACCACTAATAATCTGCGAGGTAGCTGTGATGACAAAGTTAAAAAATGTTCATCCAGGTGAAATATTATTGGAAGAATTCCTTTTACCCATGGATATTAGCCAGAATAGGCTAGCTCGCGATATGTTTGTGCCGCCCCGTCGTATTAACGAAATTGTTCACGCCATGCGGGCGGTGACGGCAGATACGGACCTTAGATTGTCTCGGGCATTGGGCGCTTCCGAAGGGTTTTGGCTGGGATTGCAAAATGATTATGATTTGGAAAATAAAAAGCATGAAATTAGTAAGCAATTAAATTGCATCGGCAATTTGGCACTTAAAGATGACTTCGAATGATAAACTTCAAACTTATGGCTGCGGCCACTATTGCAACAAATAGTGGCAATGACATGAATCATGCGAATATAACTGGTTATTAATTAACTTTTATTACTGATATCCGTTAGGGTTTCATTCATGCGGAAGAACAAAATAACCAATTCACAGATAATTCTTATTAAAATAGGCCCTAAGATAATAGTTTGTAATCCTTTGAGGAGACCATGGCCTGATGCCATGTAAACAATGCCTGATAGGACGCAGACCACAAGGCCTACCCAAAAAATGACTTGAATGAGCATGGGGGTGAGCATTCGGCGGAAAGTGAGGAAGTCACGCATAGCAAGGGTCTCCATGGGGTTAAGCAAATATTACACAGCCTTGAGGATGAAATTTTTCCATGGGCTGGCAATTGACGTATTATACTCATAAATGATTCCTGGGAGGGGCGTTCAATGCAAAATTGGGAAAAAAGCGTGGTGCCACATTTGGCCACGGCCATGTCGGGCCCCTTGGCGGACTTGGAGCGGCATCTATTACTGCAGCAAGTATCTATCGAAGCATGGTTCCGTCAGCAATGGTTGTTAACACCGCCGGCATTTACTGCATCGGTGGATTTGCGCAATGCGGGTTTTAAATTAGCGCCCGTGGATACCAACTTATTCCCCGCAGGTTTTAATAATTTGCCGGAATCCTTTATGCCCCTGTGTGTGCATGCCACTCAATCGTATTTTTCTTTACATTATCCCAATGCACACAATATTATTTTAGTGCCAGAGCGTCACACGAGAAATATTCATTATTTTGTGAGTTTAGCTAAGTTGCGTAATATTCTTCAAGCTTCGGGTCTTGAGGTGCGTATTGGTACGTTATTGGAAACCATCACAAAGCCCGAGAGTTTTGATTTGCCTTCAGGCGATAGTTTAACCTTGGAGCCCTTAACCCGACACGATAATAGATTAAGTTGCGGGGATTTTGTCGCTGATGTGGTGCTATTAAATAATGATCTCTCGGAAGGTAAGCCCGATATTTTATTGGATTTGCAACAAGACATCGTGCCACCTTTGGGTATGGGTTGGTATCAACGTTTAAAATCACAGCATTTCACTCATTACCAACAGATTTGTGATGAATTCTCGGAGATCTTAGGTTTGGATTCTTGGTGCTTACACCCTTTGTTTCGTAATTGCGGTGACGTAGATTTCATGAGTCGTGAAGGTGAAGATTGCCTGGAGTATAATGCAGATTTATTGTTGAAAACCATTCAACGCAAGTACGATGCCTTCGGCATTAAAGAAAAACCATTTGTGATAGTCAAAGCCGACGCGGGCACCTATGGCATGGGGGTGATGACCTTGCGTTCGCCTGAAGAAATTAAACAATTAAATCGTAAGCAACGTACGCGTATGATGAAAAGCAAAGGCGCGCAACCCATTACACAGATTCTTGTGCAAGAAGGGGTTTACACGTTTGAGACCGTAGGCGATGAAAAATCCGTCGCAGAACCTGTGGTCTATATGCTAGGGCAACATGTGGTGGGTGGCTTTTATCGCGTGCACACCAATCGAGGCATAGATGAAAATCTCAATGCCCCAGGTATGCATTTTGAACCTTTAGCTTTTGCCTCTGCCTGTGCTTATGCTAAACCTGACTGTGCACCTAAAGATTGCACTAATCGTTTTTATGCCTATGGCGTGGTGGCTCGGCTGGCTTTGCTGGCCGCAGCTCGAGAGAAGTCCCAATTGTTGGAGTCTTAAAATGTCCTATAAATTAGGGGTTATTATGGACCCCATTGAAACCATAAAGCCGCATAAAGACAGCACCTTTGCCATGCTGCTGGCAGCACAAAAGCAAAATATCGAATTATTTTATATGACCCAAGCCGATGTGTTTTTACAAGAGGGCATGGTGTATGGTGATATGAAAAAAATAACAGTAACAGATCAAGACGCAGATTATTATAAAATCGAAAGCTCTCTTACTCGGCCTTTGTCGGAGTTAAATATTATATTAATGCGTAAGGACCCTCCCTTTGATGTGGAATATATTTATACGACACACTTATTGGATTTGGTTGCAAAGACAGATTGTCTAGTTCTCAATGACCCACAAGCATTGCGTGACGCCAATGAAAAGCTCTATACAGCATGGTTCCCTCAATGTTGCCCTGCCACATTGGTTACACGTAGCCACGTTCGACTCAATGAATTTATCGACAAACATAAAGATACAGTATTAAAACCCTTGGAAGGCATGGGCGGTTTTTCAGTTTTTCGGGTACAAAAAGAAGATGTCAATCGTTCTGTTATTCTAGAATTACTGACACAGCAAGAACAGCGTTACATTATGGCTCAAGTTTACATTCCCGAAATAAGCGAAGGGGATAAACGTATCTTATTAATTGATGGCGAACCCATTCCCTATGCCTTAGCTCGCATTCCAAAAGAAGGCGAATTACGCGGTAATTTGGCCGCAGGCGGTAAAGGGGTTGGTATGCCTTTAACAGAAAGGGACCATTGGATTTGCCAACAGGTGGGCCCAACCCTAAAAAAGAAGGGTTTGATGTTCGTCGGCTTAGATATCATCGGAGATTACCTCACAGAAATCAATGTGACGAGCCCCACCTGCATTCGGGAATTAGATAATCTCTATAATTTAGACATTGCCGGGCAATTCATTGAGCGAATTCTTCAACGTTTGAGTCAGAAAACGCAGTAATACAAGTGTAATCTAGCAAAGCCACAAGCGCAAAAGCCCAGATCAGCGTGCGCGATATCGCAAAAGGCTGCCATTAAATTGACACAAATGTACGCAGTTCTTAGCGCGCTTTGTGAAGTTAATGATCTATAAGCCTGATAAATAGTTAAATTTTTTTTCTACCTAAGAAACTACTTTAACATCGTCAATTGTTTGGGATTTTTTGCCGCTTGTGTTGGGAAAATAAATCAGTAAGCTAATGCTCACGCTTAGGATGAGTGCAATGGATTAGACCTTAAGGATTGGGGTCGGCAAGGACGTCTAACATGGACGTGAACGGTAGCATGGAGGCTGGGCAAGCCCTGGAGGGTGGGATTTATTCCACCCTCCTTTATATGGGCGGCTTCCACTTTTGCTCTATAACTTCGTTACAATTCAGCTCACAATGCTCATGTATTTCATATACATTGCGCTTGCTCGCTGAATTCTGTCTTGTTCTAGAGAAAAATTGAAAGCCGCTCTGGTTGATTGTCACTTTTTCTCTATAACTTCGTTATCATTCTTTTAATTTTTATGCCAGCGTCCGCCGCGAATCATTTGGTAGATTGTCATTACTGCGAATAACGCAAAGAATAGCAATAACCAGCCTGCCATACTTAAACCCCATAATGACCAGTGCACGATGTCGCATTCACCTGAACCGTGTAATACCAGTTTTAATGTTTCATTGAGGGGGAGGTTACTCAACATGTAATACAAACCTGCACCACAGGAAGAAACCGTTTCATGGGGGAAGCTCTGCAGCCATACTTGGCGGGCTGATACGGAAGCACCTAATAGAATTGCCACTAGTATAATAATGCCATAAACATAAACGCCACGTCCTTTGGGATTATGTATAGCCGCCATCAGCATTAACAAACCTACTACGATGACGGATAAGCGTTGTAAAATGCACAGAGGACAAGGTTGCATCTGCATGACGAATTCAAAATACAAGCTGACCAAAAATAATACTAGGCAAGTCAAAAAGCCTATTCCGTAGATAATCCTAGGGGATGAAAGACTTGTGTATTGGTGTTTCGAATGCTCATTCATTTGTAGAAATCCCTTACCATTAATGCAATAATGCTTCCGCTCGTAATATTATAACTCATTCAAAGGAGAAAAGAATGCTTAAAAAATTACACTTAAGTGCGGCTCTGGCTTTAGCAATAGGCTCTCTCGGTTTTGCTACGACTCTTGAAGCTGCAGCGCCTGCTCAGCTTAATCCCTACAAAGGTTTCTATGCCGGTGGTCAAATTGGCTTAGGCGATCGCGACAAAGGTTCCGGTGACTTCTTCCCTTTCACTTCTTCCTACAAAGAAGGCGGTGTTGCATTGAAAGGCTTGGCAGGCTATCAATTCAATCGTTACTTAGCGGTAGAGGGTGATTATATGTATATGTCTAAAGACTTTTTCAAGAATTACCAAAACAATACGGACTTAGCTGTAAAAGGCATGTTGCCGTTATCGGCTAAAAGCGATGTTTTTGTGAAAGGCGGTATGGGTTGGATCAATCAAGGTGGTACTAATGGTTTCCAACCGCTTTACGGATTGGGTTATGATCATTACCTCTCACCCAAAGTGTCTACTACCATAGAGTATGATCGTTTCATTGGTGGCGGTTCACGCACCGATAGTAACTTTTTAGGTTTCGGAATGGCTTATCATTTCTAAATTTGAATAAATTCGTGTGGCTATCTGCCTAAACACATAGCCATGATAGCCATGCGAGTTGCTATGCCATAGTTCACTTGTTGCAAGATCACCGATTGAGGCCCATCGGCCACGTCACTAGCAATTTCCACGCCACGATTCATAGGGCCAGGATGCATAACCATGGCATCGGGTTTGGCTAAAGCCAAACGTGCTTGAGAAAGCCCAAAGCGATGATAAAATTCACTGTCGTTGGGAATCAATGCCTGTTGCATGCGTTCTTTTTGCAGGCGTAAAGTCATTATCACATCGACACCGCTAATGCCTTCTTCCATATTATCAAAGGGGGTAACGCCCAAACTATCGCAATCTTTGGGTAGCAACGTTGTGGGTGCAATGATGCGAATTTCTTTTGTGCCGAGGGTTCGTAGTGCATGAATGTCTGAACGGGCGACACGTGAATGTAAAAGATCACCCACAATAGCTACACGGAGTTTACTAAAGTCCCCTTTGTTATGACGGATGGTTAACATATCCAACATGGCTTGAGTGGGATGTGCGCGACAACCATCACCGGCATTTAATACATGCACATGACTTTCCACATTGCGGGCTATATGATCGACCGCACCTACTTCGCTGTGACGTACGACAAATAAATCACCACCCATGGCTTGTAAATTGCGCACGGTATCCAGCATGGTTTCCCCTTTGCAAGAGGCCGATGTTTTAATATCGAGATTTAATGCATGGGCGCCTAAACGTTTTTCAGCTAATTCAAAACTGCAACGGGTGCGCGTGCTGGATTCATAGAAAAGATTAACAATAGTAAAGTCAGTTAACGGGTGCTTGGTTTGGTGGGGATTTAAAAATCCATCAGCACGGTCCATGATGGCGACTAATTGGTCACGAGTTAAACCTTCAATACTCAAAAAATGGCGTAATGTGCCGTCTTCATTTAATTGCAGACTGTTGGGTCCCACTTGAAAATTCATTGATGCTCCTGAAACCAGCTTTCTAGTATGATTTTGGCGGATATGCCGTGAATTTTATCACGATTTTTATGTAGGTAGGAGCCTTTTTCTTTCATCTGCATTTTTGCTTCAAAGCTAGACAGCCGTTCATCCATTAAAAACACCAGGATGTGGTAGCGCTCTTGGCATTTTCTTGCGAAGGCTTTTACGTGGGGGGTTAGCTTGGAATCCGTATCATCCATGTTAAGGGGCAATCCTAGGACGATGGCATCGGGCTGCCATTCATGCATGACTTTGTCCAGCTCATCCCACAACTGGGGTGGCTGAGCATTAATGGTGGGCAAAGGATTTGCCGACAAGGTGATGGTTTGACCAATGGCTAAGCCTAAGTGGCGAGTGCCAAAGTCAATGCCCAATAAGCTGTTTAGTGTTTGTAAATGTTGTTCAGGCATGACCAATATCTGTTGAAAGAGAATTTAAATCGAACCCCATGGCTTCAGCGGCCGCCTCATAACGATGGCTGAAATCCACATCAAATAAAACCTGTTGGGTCGCCGGACCATTAAGCCACATGTTGGCTGCTAATTCGCTTTCTAATTGGCCGGCAGACCATCCTGAGTAACCTAAGGCAATTAAAGATTTATGAGGGCCTTCACCATCGGCTGTGGCTTCTAGAATATCTCGCGACGTGGTGATAGCTAAACCTTTTTCTGTACTCATGGTGGAATCCCAGCTTCCTTCTGGGGTATGTAAAATAAAAACTTGTTCTGGATTCACCGGGCCGCCCCATAGAATGGCTCGCGAATTGACCGTTGGATCGTCACATTCAATTTGGATGTGGCGCAAAATAGTGACAAAATGCAAATCCAAAGGGCGATTAATAATGACTCCCATGGCACCCTGTTCATTATGTTCGCAGATATAAGTGACGGAGCGAGAAAAATTAGGATCGCTGATATTGGGCATAGCGAGTAAAAATTGATGCTTTAAGTATGTTTGGCTATTCATATAGTAAGTATGGTTTGTTAATATTCACGGGGCAAGGGGGGGACCCTTTGTCGAGGCTCCTTCCCAACGCCCCTATTGTACCATAACTGGCTGATTTTATGAAAAATATTGATATCCTACAAACCTTTCTTTTCGAGAACACGCAAATTCGAGGCCAACTGGTTAAAATCAGTACCAGCTACCAGGAAGTATTGTCTCGCCATAGCTATCCTGAGCCTGTGGAATTGCTATTGGGTGAAACTCTTTGTGCCGCAACTTTGTTGAGCAATGCCATAAAGCAGGGTTCAGTTATTATGCAGGTGGAAGGTGATGGCCCTTTGAGCTTATTATTGGCCCATTGTGATCATGAACGAAAAATTCGTGGGCTGGCCAAATGGGACGATGAAATTCAGGGTTTGGATTTGCAGGCGAATATGGGCACCGCTCATTTGGGCATTACTGTTGACCCTGGCGTGGGCAAAGAACGTTATCAAGGTGTCGTGACCGTTAAACATGCTAAATTATCCCAAGCCATCGAAGAATATTTTACACAGTCTGAGCAGATAGCAACGAGAGCTTGGTTTACGGCCAACGGTACTCATGCTGCGGGTTTGTTATTACAACGTCTACCCAGCAGTGAATCCAAAGACGATCAGTATTGGCAGCATATCACGACTCTTGCTAGCACCATCACCAGTGAAGAGTTGTTAGGCTTAGATAATAAAACCCTATTGCATCGTTTATTCCACGAAGAAGATGTGAGATTATTTGAAGAGCAAGATGTTACATTCTATTGCAGTTGTTCTGCTGAACGTATGGAGCAAGCCTTAAAAATGTTAGACAAGGAAGAGTTGGTGGACCTTGCTAATCGCAAAGAAGTAGATGTGACCTGTGAGTTTTGCAATAAAACCTATACCCTTGGGCAAACAGAATTGACCCGTATTGTCGCCGAAATCGATAGTTCTGCGGGGTCGTCTAGTATTCATTAAGGATGAAAAAATGTTAGGACGATTTTTCGCTAGAAATTTTATAAAAAAGAAACGCACATCACAAAAAAGCCAAGATGTACGTCGAGTTAATTTTTTATTATCCCATTATTCGCAAAAGATTGGTCGTAAGCGCAAACGCCCAATTTTTCGTGGCGAATCATTTCATACAAAAACTCGCTATAAACCCAAGGGCGTGAACGTTATCGGTAATGCTCTGCGTATGTCGGGTTCATCCAAAGTGACGCGCGATGTGGCTATTGCTTTAGACAAATGTGATGTTAATACGGTTTTGTATAATTGGCGCGGAAAGAAGAAAGAAAAGCCCTCTGCCGATGTGGCGCATTTGCTCAGTGAAAAGGCACCTTACTGTGCGAATGTATTTGCTATCAATCATATTTTACAATTGGATACGTTGTATATTAACTCGGCTCCATTATTTCGTGGTCGTTACAATATTGGTTATGGCGCTTGGGAAGTTACCAAGTTTTACAAAAACCGTCTTTATTGCATGAATATTTACGATGAACTGTGGGCCATTAGTCGCTATAACCAGCAGGTATTATCAGAGAGATCCATTTTGCCTGTAGTGCACATTCCAGAAGTGGTGGATTTTGAATTAGCACGGACTTATAAGCGAGAAGATTTCGGGTTGCCCAAAGATGCCTTCATCTTTTGTTATATGTACGACCAGGGTAGTTACGATAGAAAAAACCCTTTGGCTTTAGTGCAAGCTTTTAAACGGGCATTTACGCCAGAAGATAATGCGTTTCTTTTATTAAAAACCTATGTGGCCGATGAGAGTGATCCGGGCATTAAAATTATTCAGGAGGCCATAAAAGGTCGCAATGATATTCGTATTATGGGTTCAAAATTGCCTGAAGCAGATGTCTATGGTTTGTTGAGTGTTATTGATTGTTATGCTTCATTGCATCGCGCTGAGGGGTTTGGGCGACCTCCAGCGGAAGCCATGAAGCTCGGTAAACCCGTTGTTATAACAGGTTTTGGTGGCCCCTTAGATTACGCCAATGAAAAAACAGCCTGTTTGGTGGACTTTAAAATGATTCCCGTAGAAAACCGCCTACAAACATTCATTGATTATGAAGAAGGTGCACAATATGCCGATGCCGATGTTGACCATGCTGTAGAGTGTTTGCGCAAGGTGGCCAGTGATCATGATTATGCAAAAAGCATTGCAGCTCATGGCAAACAGTGGGTAGAGACTCATCATAGTTACCAAGCGGCAGGTGATATTATGTGTGAGCGATTGCGTTTATTGGGGTTGTTAGATTAATCATGTTATTGCGTTTTTTTGCCAAAAATTATCAGAAATTCATTCGAGGGAAAAAGGGACTTGGCGTCAGCCCTCTGCAACAACGGGCTAGCGACTATATTACCTATAGCAGCACACGAAATGCCGGTAAAAAACGCGGTTTCGTGCGTTTTGATGGTCAATCTTTTCAGACGGGGATTAAGGATTATAAGCCCGGCTGTAATATTATTGGTAGTGCATTAAGAGTCTCAGGTATATCTAAAGGGCTACGGGAAATGGCGGTGGCCATGGACAAAACCCAGATACCTTTTTCCACTTATAATTATCGACCTAAGAAAAATGATTTGCCTGCATCAGAATTGATTGGCCCAATGCAAAAAACATTGCCCTATAAAGCTAATATTCTCGTATTAAACGATAATATTCTCGTGCGTGAAGCGTTAGAACCCAAGGACAAATTTAAAAAACATTATAATATCGTTTACCCCGCTTGGGAGTATACGAAGCTTGCCTTTGACCGTATGTATTCTACAAATATCGCCCATGAATTTTGGACCATCAGCCGATTCAATCAAGAAGTTTATGCTCAGCAATCGGTGCAGCCAGTGATTCACATGCCTGAAGTGATAGAGCCCCGATTAACTCGAAGCTATAGCCGCCGAGAATTTGGTCTGCCTGATTCAGCTTTTATTTTTTGTTTTATGTTCGATCACGAAGCTCATGATCGAAAGAACCCCATGGGTTTGATTCGAGCATTTCAAAAAGCCTTTACACCGACAGATAATGCTTATCTTGTATTAAAAACCCATAAAGGTAGCAAAGACGACCCTATTTTAAAACAATTACACGAAGCCATTAAACCTAACCAAAATATCCAGATTATATCTTGTATGTTACCCGATGAAGGGGTTTATGGCCTATTGAGCGTTATCGATTGCTATGTTTCATTGCATCGCTCAGAAGGTTTTGGACGTACTTTGGTGGAAGCCATGAAGTTCGGAAAACCGCTTATAGCTACCAATTTTTCAGGTTCGACGGATTATGTCAATTCTAAGATCGCATGTCCGGTAGATTATAAGTTAATTGATTGTGATGACCCCGTCACCAATGCCATGCATGCTGTTGGCATGCAATATGCTGACCCCGATATAGATCATGCTATTCATTGCATGAAGAAAGTAGCTGCGGATAGCCATTATGCCAAAACCATTGCAGCAGCAGGCCAAGCCTTTGTGGACAAGCAATATAGCTATGAGAATGTGGGGCGAATCATTCGTGAACGTTTAGAGTTGCTCGGTCTTATCCCTGAGCTTTAGTCATCTCATTTAAATAACGTTTGTAATAAGCTTCCCAATCCACCTGTGGCGACATGACGCCGTCTGTCATATGCGTGGTTAAACCCGGGATTGGCGAAAGACATAACGCTCGATTTTTAAAAGAGAAGCGCCCAAAGGTGTATTGAGAAAAGCGTCGGTCGTTAGATGGGTAAATACTGTTTTGCAAAGGTTTCAAGAATTTCTTTAAGGTTTTTCCTTGGGCCAAAAACGTATGAGTGGTGCTATCAATTTGCCGCCAATGACAATACTTTGATAGAAAAATCAATGAAAAGCGTAAGCGGTCTTTGCGATAAAAGTCGGGATAATCGGGCGGAAAAATAAATAAAGGTACGTCGGATAATGAACCCACCCACTTGGGAATGTATTTGTTATAACGACCGGGTTGAAAGTCTAAAATTTGTTGACGGTTTTCAATGAGGTCATCCATATACTCAAAAGCATGGGGAGCATGGAGATAATCATCTTCACAGCAATAAACCCAATCATCCTCAGGCAGGGTTAAAGCAATATCAACAAACTTTTGCAGAGAAAGCGATTGCCCTGAAAACTTATCATGTTGTTCGGAATCAATCTCATGGAAAGTCACATTGGGGAATTTCCCTAGAAAATCTTTCATTTCTTGAGACAGGTTATCGCCCACTACATGATAGGTATGAGGGAAGCCTTCAAGGGCGCGATGCAGGCTCAAAAAGCAGACCTTGATTAAGGTTTTTTTATCTACGCCAAAGGGTCTGTCGGTACAGTGGGTTCCAAAGACCCTGTCACAGGCACGAAAAATAATATGATAATGGCGCATGGTATTTCCCAGTAAGTTCGAATTCTTGCGGGTCATCCTAGCATAGGGTTTGGGTCTTGAACACCGCTCAAGCGGCCGTGGGCTTTAGGTTAAAATTTTTCCGTTTAATCCCTGCCCCAACCTGTTATAATGCGTCCACTATTTCAATGGTCAACACACAGATTCAGGGGATATAACATGCTGCAGAACGAAGGTATAATGGCACAACATATTGATTTAACTAGTGAAGAATTGATTGAAGCTGCGCTCAAGCGCAATGAAGGTGAGCAGAGTTCAAATGGTGCATTTGTGGCCACTACGGGCAAACGTACGGGTCGCTCTCCCAAGGATAAGTTTATTGTTCGCGACGATGTCACGGAAAATACCGTGGATTGGGGCACCTCCCAGCCCATCAGCCAAGACAAATTCCAAGGCTTGTGGGAACGCACGCTGGATTATCTGCGCTTAAAAGAAACCTTTGTCTCTAACCTTGCAGTGGGTGCTGATGAGAATCACAGGGCATCTGTGGAAGTGGTGACTGAGCTGGCTTGGCATAATCTTTTTTGCCGTAATTTGTTTATTCGTTCTGACAAACCTCAGCATGATGCCGATGGTTGGACCCTATTGAATGCACCTAATTTCAAATCAGATCCTGATATTGACGGCGTGAATAGTGATGCTGCTGTGATTTTGAATTTCAGCCAAAAACGCATTCTCATTTGCGGTACCCATTATGCGGGCGAAATGAAAAAATCCATGTTTTCAGTATTGAATTTCCTTTGCCCTGATAAAGATTGTTTACCTATGCATTGTTCTGCTAATTTGGGTGAAGAAGGCGATGTCGCTTTATTCTTCGGCCTGTCTGGCACGGGTAAAACCACCCTTTCAGCGGATCCCGAACGTTATCTCATCGGTGATGATGAGCATGGTTGGGATGAACAAGGCGTATTTAATTTTGAAGGCGGTTGTTATGCTAAGTGTATCGATCTTTCTCAAGAACATGAGCCTATGATCTTCAACGCCATTCGTCGTGGCGCTGTGATGGAAAATGTAGTTTTGGATCCCAAAACAAAAGATCCTTTGTTTGGTGACGTCAGCCTTACGCAAAATACCCGCGCCGCTTATCCTTTAGAACATATTGAGCGTCAAGTGCGTGAAAATCGTGGTGGCCAACCCAATGCGGTTATTTTCTTAACTTGTGATTTATATGGTGTATTACCCCCTGTTTCACGTTTAACGGAAGAGCAAGCGGCTTACCACTTTTTAAGTGGTTATACAGCCTTAGTAGGTAGTACGGAAGTGGGTCAAACAGAAGCTGTGAAACCTACCTTTAGTACGTGTTTCGGTGCGCCTTTCTTTGCACGTCCTGCCGGTGTTTATGCGGATTTATTGATTCGTCGTTTGCAACACTCTGGCGCTAAAGTGTATTTGGTGAATACGGGCTGGACTGGCGGAGCTTACGGCCAAGGTGGCGTACGTTTCAGTATCCCCACAACCCGTTCCGTCATCAGCGCCATTCTCAGTGGTGAATTACACAATGCTGAAATGGAAATGTTGCCAGGCTTTAATTTGATGATTCCTAAAGGCTTGCCAGGTGTAGAGTCTCATTTGTTGGATCCGCGTAAAGGTTGGGATGACCATGCTGCCTATGATGCTTCTTTAGAAGTATTAATGGCTAAGTTTATTGAAAACTTCAAAAAGTATACTGTGGACCAAAAGATTTTAGACGCTGGCCCTGCTATGGTAAAAGCCGTCGCCTAATGTGAAGTCCCTGTCACCCCGACGAAAGTCTCCCCTCAGGGGACAGGTGGGTCCAGTGAACTATTCTACTCAGCTCTAGATTCCCTGCCTTCGCAGGGAATGACGTGTGGGTGCAGGGAATGACGTGTGGGTGTAGGGAATGATGTTAGAGAAGATATTGGCTATTTAAAATTTATTTTTATCTATCGCCACGTCACGGGCGGATTTCGCATTTATTTTACCTTCTTTTAATAATCTATGCAGATCCTGATCCATGGTTTGCATACCTGCTTGTTGCCCCGTTTGCAGGGCTGAGTAAATTTGCGCGGCTTTATCTTCACGTATTAAATTACGAATGGCCGAGTTACAAATCATAATTTCATGGGCAGCAATACGGCCGCCACCTTCTTTTTTCAATAATAATTGAGAGATAACAGCTTCCAATGATTCCGATAGCATGGTGCGAATCATGGATTTTTCATTACCAGGGAAGGCATCCACAATACGGTTAATGGATTTGGCCGCGGAATTCGTATGCAAGGTAGCGAAGACTAAATGCCCTGTTTCAGCTGCAGATAGGGCTAAACGTATGGTGTCTAAGTCTCGCATTTCCCCCACCAGAATGATATCAGGGTCTTCCCGCAGGGCTGCGCGTAAAGCATTGCTGAAACTGTGAGTATCGCGGTGCACTTCCCGCTGATTAACCAGGCAGCGTTTGGATGGATGGACGAATTCAATAGGATCTTCAATGGTGAGGATATGTCGGTAATGGCGGTCATTGATGTAATCTAAAATAGCCGCCAGGGTGGTACTTTTACCCGAACCCGTGGGGCCTGTTACTAACACCAATCCCCGGGGCAGATTCGCAATATCTTCCATGGCTTTAGGTAAGCCTAATGTTTCAAAAGAGAGTACTTCTACGGGAATGGTACGGAAGACGCCACAGATGCCACGGTTTTGATTAAAGATATTCACCCGGAAGCGCGCCAGGTTTGGAATTTCGAAGGAAAAGTCTGCTTCTTGCTCTTGTTCGAATTGTTTACGCTGGTTATCATTCATAACGTCGTAGAGTAATTCAGAAGTAGTCTTAGCGTCTAAAGCGGGGCTATCTAAACGGTGCAGTTCACCATCAATACGGAGCATGGGTGGTAAGCCCGATGAAATGTGCAAATCAGAGGCAGATTTTTGTACACTGAACTTGAGTAACTGCGGCATATCCATGAGCAAATCCTAATGGGAAAAAATGACTACCATTGCCAACAATTTAGCGCAAGTTCGCCAACGAATCCAGTCAACCTGCGAGAAAGCAGGCCGAGACCCACATTCCGTGGTTTTATTGGCCGTGAGTAAAACTCAATCAGTAGAAGCTCTGTTGCAAGCCCATGCCGCTGGGCAAGTGGTTTTTGCAGAAAATTATTTGCAAGAAGCCTTAACCAAAATAGAAATCCTGAAGGATTATCCTCTAGAATGGCACTACATTGGCCCCATTCAATCTAACAAGACCAAAGCCATTGCAGAGCACTTTTCATGGGTGCACAGTATCGCCAGCTTAAAAATAGCAGAACGTCTCAACCAACAACGGCCAGAAGATATGGCGCCATTACAGATTTGCTTGCAAGTGAATATCAGTGACGAATCCAGTAAGTTTGGCGTGAGCACTGCAGAATTAGAAGCGCTGGCTCAAAAAGTGGATGCGTTACCCCTGCTTCGATTACGTGGACTCATGGCCATTCCCAAAAAAGGTGACTCAGAATCCGCTTTTATAAAATTACGTCAATGCCAAGAAAGGCTAATTCAAAAGGGCTTAGCTTTAGATACTCTTTCCATGGGTATGAGCGCTGATTTAGAGCCCGCTATCATGGCGGGCAGTACAATAGTGCGTGTGGGTACGGATATTTTTGGTGCGCGTGTTTAAGCTTCTTTACGGTGGCATGCCAAGGTAGTGCCTTCAATCAGATGAATAGGCAGCGTTTTTGATAAATTATTAATGAAACTAAAAACATCTGGACATGTGCTTTTACCGCGATAATCGTGCCACAGCAGTAAGCCCCCTGGTTTTAGCATCGCTAGAGCTTTTTCTGTATCATTTTTCAAATAGGAATAAGTGTGGGCGCCATCAACAAAAACCACATCCATGGTGCCGCGATATTTTTCAATATCTAGTAATTTACTATCACTGAAAATCTGTTCCACTTTATGAGCCACGGGGGAGTCTTCATAAACAAATTGAGTGAACCGTGATTCACTCAAAGATTCTTCATGGGCACCTGGATCATCATTAGAATCTTTTTCAGTTGACTCCAGTTCATCAGGATGTAGTGTAACGGTGACAATTTTTGCAGAATCGGGACTATTTTGCGCCAGATTATGGGTAGTTAATCCGGTGCAGGTCCCAAACTCAAAAATGCGTTCTGATGAAGAAGCCAAAGTAGCAAGAAGTGTCGTTTCTAAGGCACTTATTCCACCTCTAACATAGCCACCGTGAATGGTTATGGGGTGCGCCGTGCGAACGCCAAATTCATCACGGGTTAATCCTGGAATCACAGTATCCATAGCAACGGTTTTTATAGGCCAGGGTTTTGAGCCATGGTATGAGCGTTGACGGCTTTCATTGTATAGATGTTCTAACTTGCGCATTTTTGAGCGGCGATTGAGAAAGGACCATATTGTAAGAGGGGCTATTAAGACGATAATGGCAATAAGTGCTAGGACTAATGAAAACTCGGTCATAATTTGGCCCTGGTGTAATGTTAAGGTGTGCTATTCTAGCAAAGCGCCCTATGCTACGCAAAGAAATGCCCTAGGGTTGGGATTGTTGATCTATTCGTGCCGCTAGTACTGGCATCTCGCATCAATCCATTGTTTAATAGCCTTTCTGTTAAAACAATGAGTTTGTTATGGATAAATTGACCATTGCATTTTTAGGTGGTGGAAATATGGCCACCAGTCTTGTGGGTGGGTTAGTGCAAGATGGCATGTCGCCTAAGGCCATTCATGTGGCTGATGTCAACCAAGAAAAGTTGACCCATTTGCAGCAAACCTATGGGGTCCATACCTTTGCTGATAATGAGCAAGCAGTAGCCAATGCTCAAGTGGTGATTTTGGCTGTCAAACCGCAATCTTTGCGTGAAGCCGTACAATCCATTGCACCTCAATTGCAACAACTAAAACCCTTAGTCGTTTCCATCGCAGCTGGCGTGATGTTACATAGCATTGAAAATTGGGTAGGCGCTCAAATACCCATGGTGCGTTGTATGCCTAATACGCCTGCCTTAGTGGGTGCCGGTGCGACGGCGTTATTCGCTAATTCAAGGGTGAGTGAAAAACAAAAAGAACAGGCAGAGTCCATCTTACGCGCTGTAGGCATTACTCAGTGGTTAACCAGCGAAGATCAAATAGACATCGTCACAGCTCTATCGGGCAGTGGTCCTGCTTATTTTTTCCATCTCATGGAATGTATGCAAAAGGCGGCAGAAGATCTGGGTTTGCCCCATGATGTATCGCGATTATTTACCTTACAAACAGCTCTAGGCGCCGCTAAGATGGCTATGGAAAGTGATGTGGATGTGGCGACATTGCGCCAACGTGTCACTTCACCGGGGGGCACCACTGAAAGTGCCTTAAAGGTTTTTGATAAATCAGGTTTTGAAAAAATGTGTCAACAAGCCATGGAGGCCGCGCGAGACCGCGGGCAAGTCATAGCAACCATGTTTGATGACAAGGAATAAACGAGGATAAATGATGGGTAATGCCTTTGGTAACACCGGTGTCTTTCTGATCCAAACTCTTTTTGGTTTAGGAATTTTTGTATTCATGTTGCGTTTGCTATTGCAGTGGATTCACGCCAATTATTTTAATCCTATTAGTCAATTTACCATTAAATTGACTAATCCCTTCTTGCAACCTTTACATAAAGTGATACCTAATCGGGGCCGCATGGATTACGGTAATTTATTAGTAATCTTTATTTTAGAAATTATAGAGCTGTATCTTTTAGTGTTATTGCGCGGAGGCCAGCATCCCAATGTGTTGGGGCTATTGGTCTGGGGCGCGGGTGATTTATGGAATTTATTAATTAATATATTTTTCTGGGGCATTTTGATTTCCGCCGTTTTGAGTTGGTTCCGACAACCAGGTAATAACCCTATGGTGGAACTATTACATGCATTAATAGAGCCTGTGTTGCAACCATTTCGTCGTTTTATCCCCTTAGTGGGTGGTATGGATTTGTCGCCCTTGGCGGCAATGATTGTTTTAAAAGTAATTGCATTAATGACAGTGCCTTTGCTCGAAAGCGCGGGTATGCGTTTAGCACTGTCGTGAATTTAACAAATAAGGAATAGACACATGAGTGAGAATATCTTTGATGATGCCATAAAGCGTTTAGACGCAGCCTTTAAGTACGCAAAAATTGATCCTGAAGCATTAGAGAAATTGAAGTTTGCTAAAACCACTTTAGAGGTATCCATCCCAGTGCGTATGGATGATGGTTCTCTTAATGTTTATACGGGTTATCGCGTACGTTACGATGATACTCGTGGTCCTACCAAAGGTGGTATTCGTTACCATCCCAATGTTTCTTTGCCAGAAGTAAAAGCCTTAGCATTTTGGATGACCTTCAAATGTGCTTTGGTGGGGATTCCTTATGGTGGTGGTAAAGGCGGTATCATTGTGGATCCTAAGACTTTATCGCGTTTAGAAGTAGAGCGCTTGAGCCGAGGTTACATTGCCAGCATAGCCGATTTCATCGGCCCTGATACAGATATTCCTGCGCCTGATGTATATACCAATGCGCGTATAATGGGTTGGATGATGGATGAATATTCGAAAATCAAACGCCAACGTACGCCAGCCATCATAACCGGTAAACCTATACCATTAGGTGGCAGTTTAGGCCGTGAAGATGCCACGGGCCGTGGTGCTTATTATTGTATAAAAGAATTAGAAAAACGTCGCGGATGGAATCCCTCTGATATTACCGTTGCTGTACAAGGTTTTGGTAATGCTGGTCAGCACGTAGCGGCATTGTTGCATCGTGATGGTTATCGCATTGTTGCCGTGAGTGATTCACGAGGTGCTATTTACCGTAAAGAAGGTTTTGATATTCCTAGCATCATTCATTCAAAAAATTCGACCAAGCGAGTGCAAGCGGTTTATTGTGAAGGTTCAGTATGCGAAATGGTGGAAGCCTCTACCATTACCAATGAAGACTTATTGGAGCTGGATGTGGATATCCTCATCCCTGCCGCTTTAGAAAATGTCATCACGGAAGAGAATGCCGCTAAAATTAAAGCACCTGTAGTGGTGGAAGTGGCCAATGGTCCTGTTACAGCAGATGCCGATGAGATTCTTGTGAAGAATGATATTTTAGTTATTCCCGATATTTTGGCTAATGCCGGTGGCGTTGTGGTCAGTTATTTCGAATGGGTACAAAATAAAGCTGGCTATTATTGGACGGAAGAAGAAGTGCATCAACGTTTGCAAACCATCATGTCGCGAGAATTTAATGTGATTTTCGAACGCATGAGTGAAGAAGACGCTGACATGAGAACTTTATCCTATGCCCATGCATTGGATCGCATCGGTAAAGCCATTTCAGCCCAAGGGACTTACAGCTACTTTTCAGAAGAAGAAATGGAAACGGCTTAGCTTTCTCTTCACTTGGGGTGGCAGAGGGGCTCTCCACCCCCCCCCGTGATGGCGATATCATATAACTAATTGATTATATTTGACTTATTTGCAAACCTCTTGTTTTTCTCGGAATTATGCAAAAAAGAATTATTCTTTTTTGCATAATTCTTCTTTGCATAGTACTATATGAATCTGTTCGAATTAAAGAATGGAGCGGATGGATAATGAAGCCAAGACAATACTTTCCTCTAGGTAAAGCTTACGGTGAAGCTTTTTGTAATCGCGTTACGGAAACCCAAGATTTATTGGGAAATATTGAAAATGGTAAGCATAGCTTTTTAGTAGCACCGAGACGTTATGGTAAAAGTAGCTTGAGCGAGAAGGCCATTGACAAAAGTTCATTGCCCACAGTAAAAATTGATTTGCATGTATCTACCAGTGCAAAAGACATTGAGCGAGCCATACTAAAGGGCGTAACCTATTTGATCGGCCAATGTGTGGGTTCAATCGAAAAAAAACTGCTTGCTCTTAAACAACAGCTGCGCTACATCAAACCTAAGATTGCTGTAGAGACGGTAGGCTTGCAATTAGAGCTTGAAGTAACGGATAAGGCGCCATCACCTGAGGTGATACGAGAGGCGCTATTAATACTGGAAAAGATGTTAAAAGAAAAAAAACAACCTGCTGTTATGTTGTTAGATGAATTTCAGAGAGTGATAGAGATTGCGCCCGATATGGGGATTGAAGGGGGCATTCGTAGTGCAGCGCAGGAGACTCAATACCTTGCCATCGTATTCTCAGGCAGCAGTCGCCATTTAATTGAAAGTATTTTCCAAGATGAAGGTCGCCCTCTATACAAATTATGCAAAAAAATCAGATTGGATCGAATTTCGAAAGAGCATTATAAAAAGCATTTAAACAAAGCTGCTAGAGCCATGTGGAAAAGTGAACTGAATGAAGCTGTATTCCAAAAAATAATGCAGTTGACAGAAAGGCATCCCTATTACGTAAATTATGTTTGTGATGGATTATGGGACTGTTATGAGAAAGTGCCGGAAATAGAGGATGTCCATAAAGTGTGGGATAGAATGGTAGAAGAGGAACGTAGTGATTTATTACGTGAATATTTTTCTATTTCAGAGTCACAAAAAAAATTATTAATATACTTAGCTAATTACCCCGGGGAGAGCCTATATTCAGCTCAAGCCATTGGTCGAATGGCTTTATCTGCTACTTCAGTGCCTAAGGCACTTATAGTATTACTGAAAAAAGATTTGATAGAAGAATATGAACAGGGGCGGTATCGGATAATTAACCCAGTGTATAACGCGCTTCTTCGGAATAATAGTTAGTATCTAAATTATACTCGCTTGCTTCTTCTCTTACTCTGTGGGGCATATAATTCATGCAGTTCGTGGGACATGTCTTGAGGTGTCTCGTTAAAAGATTGTAAATTAATGCGTAAGACTTCCGGCAGCAGTTTAATAGCTTCCCCTACTCCAGCAATCAGGCTTCTTTTTTCCATACGACTATTGCTTGCTGGATCTGCATGGGCTTTGTTAATGCAATTAATATAAAAATTAATAATATCTGTTAGCTTATAGCTCAAGGGTAGATGGCTTCCGAATATCGTAGTTAATTGTATATTATCTGAATAATCAAGGCTACCGGTGTTATTCATCAATAAAGCCATGACGAAGGTATCATCCGATGGTGGGTAACGCTTGATAAATGAAGAGAATTTCTCAGATATGTTGAATAGATTTTTGTAAATGTGAACAAGTTGCTTATTAAGATGTACTGATTTTAAATAAGAAGACTGGAATAAAAAGGGTTTTAGGTCATGGAACTTCGACTTTTCATATATATGTTCGGCCAATTTGGCCGTTGAAAGAGGGCTTTCCTGTATTTCTCCAAGGAGATGACAGTGAGCATTTAATAAAAATGCCCGTTCGAATTGTTCTCTAAGATGGGGATCGTTTGCTATAAATCTGTCTATGGTTCGAATTTCATGGTTTATAATGGCTGTATGTTGTGATGTTCTTTTCAACTTCATTAGATGGTTACGAAATGCAATGATTATAGCAACAGAGCCATTTCCTATTTGTAAGGTAGAAAAGTCCTCTAGGATACTTTGAAGTTCTAGCATCGGCTTACTTTCATAATTACCGTGATTAAGTACATACCTTAGTTTGGCCACATAGCAACGGATTGGATCTTTACCTATGAGCTCTCCAATACTATCCAATAGAGTGGGCTCTTTATTATGAGCTGTAGAGTCTTCAGTATCCGAACCACTAGAAATGTCAGCTGCGTATTGCTGAAAATCCACATAGGGTTGCTGTGCTAATTGCTCTAGCGCTTGGCAGAATTTTGTGCCAGCCTTTGGCATTTTTTCTTGCTGTGAACGTGCCAGTTTAACTTCATCATATTCCCGGAGTTGTTTTAGAAAGCCTTGGGCTATGCCAATCTTTTCACTGGAACTAGATTGGGAAACAAATTTTTCCAATGCTTGCAGGATTTCTAATAGTAGCTTAGGCATTAGGGGGAAGGTATGAGTTTTTGCAATAGTGGGGTTATGTGGTAGAGCGGGCATTTCTTCACTGTCACCACTACTCATGCTCCCATCAGAATCAGAAGGCATGGATAAAAAATCCGGGGGTAGTGCCATATTGCCTGTAGTTGTGAATAAATCATTGGCTAAAGGCGCGACAAAATGTACGCTAGCTCGGTCAGATCGTCTGGCTGGTTTTTTAGGGGCCTTTGGGGAAAGCTTTGTTGCTTGATGAGGAGCCAGTTCTTGCACTATGGTATTGAAACTCAGTGATTTACCGTTTATTGTAAGTTCCCCTGTAGTGCATTGGGTCTCTGTATCTTTAACAGGAATGTATTGGTTCCTGAAAAAAAACTCTAAAGGCGTCAATGTGTCAGGGTTAACCCATGCAAGAAATTCCCTTTCTGTTAGGCATTTAGTTACTGCATGTGGTAGGTTATCGATGACGTCATGATACATGAAGAAAGCCTTAGTTAAACCAACCTGGCGAATCACACCCAACCAATGAATACGTCTTTGGAAGTTTTTATCCTCGAACTGTTTGATATAGGCATCGAGGTTTTCTTGCGAGGCTTGCAAGCCAGCCAAAAACTTTTCTTTAATAGCGATTAAATCAGACTTTAGAACTCCTTGTGCCTGTGATAATGCTGGCGTTGACGAAAATAGACGGTTCATGAAGGAAGGATTAGGCGTACAGAGCTTTCCATAAATTTCATTGAAATAAATAGCAAAGCTGGGTGGTAATTTTGTTTGATAGCTCATGTCGTGCACTTTAACTCTGAGGGATTAACATCTCGTCTTTAAGTAAGCCCAATCTACCCCCCCTTTATTAAGACAATATTAACCTCGTGTTAAGTGCTTTGGCGAAATTGTAAAGTTCTGTAAAGTCCCCGGCAAAAAACCTAGCTCATCCTTTAAACAGATACCCTTGGTAATGGGCTAATGACTACTGGACGACAGAGGGCTTTATTGTTTTAATAAAGCTCTTTATTGATAAAAGGCCATGAGGAAAAAAGGACTATGATAGATACACCTGTGCGGGCGACTCAGAATACCCATGAAGCCATTACCCTTCTCAAGGAATATTTAAACCATCGAATTCTTGGGCAAAAAGCCTTAAATGACCGTTTATTAGTCGCCCTTTTATCGGATGGTCATTTATTGGTAGAAGGGGCGCCAGGTTTGGCCAAAACTACAGCCATTAAAACCTTGGCCGAAGGTATTGCCGGAGATTTCCATCGGGTTCAGTTTACTCCGGATCTCTTGCCGGCGGATTTAACGGGTACCGATGTCTATCGACCCAATGACGGGTCCTTTTCTTTCCAGCCGGGACCTATTTTTCATAATTTGTTATTAGCCGACGAGATTAATCGTGCGCCAGCTAAAGTGCAATCAGCGCTTTTGGAAGCTATGGCAGAACGACAAGTGACTATTGGTAAAACCACCTACCAGCTGCCACCGCTCTTTTTGGTCATGGCGACACAAAACCCCATAGAACAAGAAGGTACTTACACACTGCCCGAAGCCCAGTTGGATCGTTTCCTTATGTACGTAAAAATACATTATCCTGATGCACGCACGGAAAAAGCGATTTTAGCTTCGGCTCGCCAAGAAGCTCAGCAAGTATTTAGACCCCAGAGAAAGGAATCCCCGAAGGTGTCCCAAGAAACCATCTTTGCAGCTCGCCAAGCGGCTATGGCGTTGCATGTTAGTGAACCTCTAGAAAACTATATGGTGCAGTTAATCATGGCTACGCGTGAACCTAAGGTTTACGGCAGTGATTTAGCTGGTTGGATTCGTTATGGCGCGAGCCCACGGGCCACTATTGGCTTGGATCGTTGTGCTAAAGCCCATGCTTGGTTAGCCGGTCGTGATTATGTGTCGCCTGAAGATATTCATGCCGTGGTTTATGATGTATTGCGCCATCGGATTTTATTGAGCTTTGAGGCGGAAGCCGAAGGTCATAACAGTGATCACATCATCCATGAAATTCTCAATCGAGTAGCGGTGCCTTAAATATGCAGAATCCCAAGCCAGGCATCTATGTCACCCTGGAAGAATTGACGGGTTTGCGTTTTGAAGCCCTAGGTTTACATTGGCAATCACCGCAAATGGGCGGTGACCAACAGAGTGGTGATTATGCTTCTGCCCAGCGAGGTCGCGGCATGGAATTCCATGAAGTACGGGCTTATCAAGCGGGTGATGACATTCGCAGCATGGATTGGCGAGTGACAGCGCGCACCGGTAAGCCTCATACAAAATTATATGTGCAAGAACGCGAGCGGCCTGTTTATATTATTGTGGATTTGAATGCTTCTATGTTCTTTGGTACCAAAGTTGCTTTTAAATCCCATATAGCTATAAAAACCGCTGCCCTATTAGCGTGGGCCGCCACAAAACATGGCGATAAAGCGGGTGGTATGATTTTATCTAAAAAGGGATTGCAAGAGTTCAAGCCTCAGCGTCGTCAAATATTGCCTTTTCTTAAAGCCATGACAGAAGCATCCTATGACATCCCTTGCGGCAAGCCTTTTTCTTTGACTATTGCTTTAGAGCGATTACAGCGAGTCATTCGTCCAGGCAGTTTAGTGTATGTGATCAGTGATTTTCACAGTTTGGATGAAGCCGCTGAAAAACAAATGCGTCGTCTGAGTTTGCAACAATCCATGACGTCTATTTGTATCTATGATACTTTAGAAAAAGTTGCACCACCGGATAATTATTATGCTTATAGCGATGGGCAGCAGTATACAAGTCTTGATACATCGGATCTTAAAATGCGTCATGCCTATGCTCAAGGTTTCGAGCAGCATCTTGAGAAACTACGTAACCTGTGCACGTCTTCAGGCACCGAATTATTGGAATTAGCCACTCATGACCCCTTAGTAAAATCATTAAATCACGGTCGCATGGGCGCAAGGAGGCAACGTCATGCCTGATCCCATCGCCACCCTACGTGATGTTCATTTGCCGCCGCCTGTTTCCATGTGGCCTCTGGCATGGGGCTGGTATCTTTTAGCGGGATTTATCATTTTATGTATGTTGGTTAGTTTTTATTTTCTGTGGAAATATCTGCGGCGTACGGCGCCGCGACGTTATGCCTTGAAGCAATTGCACCAATTAAGGAATCAAGCTAACTCCATGGCGCAATTATCCATCTTAGTTAAGCGTGTGGCTTTGGCTTATTACCCTACTCATCAAGTGGCGGGTTTGCAGGGAGAAGCTTGGCTGGAGTTTTTGAATGCGACGGGTGATACACAGGAATTTACAGGACCCGTTGGCCGATTGCTTATTGTTGCACCTTATAAAAAGCAAGAAACCAAAGGCTTAGAACCTTTATTTGATTTATTGGAAGATTGGTTCAAAAAGCAAGGTCTTGATGCAATCCCTAAAGGTATTTCCATGGAGGGAGGTGCGCAATGATTCACTTAGCTGCCCCCTGGGCTTTACTATTGTTACCACTGCCTTGGATTATTCATGGTTTTGTGAAACCAGCAGTGCCGAGGTTGGGAACAGCCTTAAAGGTGCCTTTTTTCCCATTCATAAAGCATTTGTCCAGCACTAATCATCATGCTAAATCCCCTTGGAATATAAAAAAAATATTAGCTTTTATTATTTGGGGATTATTAGTTTTAGCTTTGGCGGGACCTGAATGGTTAGGCAAGCCAGTATCCTTGAACAAAACCGGTCGTAACATTATGTTATTGGTAGATCTTTCAGGCAGTATGGAAATCCCCGATATGACCTGGAAAGGCAAGCATGTGGATCGTTTGGATGTCATCAAAAAAGTCGCGGGTGAGTTTATAGATCATCGTATGGGTGACCGATTGGGCTTAGTTCTCTTTGGAACGAGAGCGTATTTGCAAACCCCCTTGACCTTCGATCGTAAAACCGTACAGGCAATGTTGCAAGATGCTTCTGTCGGTTTGGCGGGGCCCCAAACAGCCATTGGTGATGCCATTGGGTTAGCTGTGAAGCGCTTGGATGAGGTGCCGAAAGGGTCGCGAGTTATGGTTTTATTAACTGATGGCGTGAGTAATACAGGCATTATGTCCCCCATGCAAGCTGCTAAAATCGCAACACAATCAGGAATTAAGATCTATACCATTGGTATGGGGTCTAATCACCTGGTGGTTCCTGGGCTCTTCGGCCCGCAAACCATTGACCCTTCGCAAGATTTGGATATTAAAACATTACAGAGCATTGCTAAAATAACGGGTGGTTCATTTTTTCGAGCGAAAGATACCAGGGCGTTACAATCAGCCTATAAAAACATTGATAAAATGGAACCCGTTACGGGAGGAAAATCCATATTTCAGCCCATTCGTGTCCTTTATCAGTGGCCTTTGGGGTTAGCTTTTTTATTCAGTTTATGTCTCGCCGCCTTACGTCTGCCAAAACCACAATGGGTTAAAGTGCCCAAGAAGGAGGTGGCTTGATGGCTCAGTTTCACTTTATTCGCCCCTGGTGGTTGTTGGCATTGCTGCCAATTTTATTTTTCCTGTGGCAATTATTAAAAAAACAAGTGCAAGCGGGCAGTTGGCAAGCTGTGTGTGACGAACATTTGTTACCGCAATTATTGGATCAATATCAACAAGGTCCTAACCGCTGGCCCTATTACATTCTTGCGGTGATTTGGTTGTTAACGGTACTCGCTCTAACGGGTCCCACCTGGACTCGCTTACCGCAACCCGTTTATCGTGCTCAATCAGCAGTGGTTGTGGCCATGGATATGTCGCAGACTATGTATGCAAAGGATTTGCCACCGTCGCGTTTGGAGCGCGAACGTTTCAAAGCCATGGATTTATTAAAATTAGCGACAGCAAAGCAAGTGGGCATGGTGGCTTTTTCGCGAGAAGCATATGTGGTTTCGCCCTTAACCAATGATACCCATACTATTTCCGAAATGGTGCCACAGTTAACGCCTAATATCATGCCCGTATCGGGACAGAACATTAAGCAGGCCTTAATTAAATCGGCAGCATTGATTAAGCAAGGGGGGGATGCAAAGGGGCAAATTGTTTTATTCACCAGTGCTCAAGCCACCGCTTCTGACATGGCACAAGCGGCCAAATTAGAAAAAGAAGGTATTACCACCTCTGTGTTGGGCATAGGTACTTTGGCTGGTGCACCAATCCCCACTTCTCGAGGCTTTTATGCGGATTCTAGAGGTGATGTGGTCTTAACTAAACTGCATGAAACGTCTTTACAAGCGTTAGCTAAAGCTGGTGGTGGTCATTACCAACGTTTTAATAATAACGACAGTGATGTTCGTCAGCTATTAAATGGGCATGCTACGTCCCTAACAAAAGCCACTAAAATGATGGATAAGACTGATATTTGGAAAGATGAAGGCCGTTGGTTGTTATGGTTGGTATTGCCCTTGCTCTTGTTGGGATTTCGACGAGGTTGGTTTGAGGAGATATTGAAACCATGAAATTTAAGGTGATTTTGTTTGTCGTAGCCTTGTCTATGCCCGTTGTTGCTTCTGCATCTTCTTGGTGGGATGACCTTTGGTATAATGACAATCAGCAGGGCGCTCGGTTATTAAAGCAAAATCAGCCAACAGCGGCTGCCGAGTCTTTCAATGATCCACAATGGAAAGCTATCGCTGATTATCGGGCTGGCCGTTATGAGCAAGCAATACAGGGTTTTTCGAAATCCAATACACCGATGGCTAACTATAATCGTGGTAATGCTCTGGCTAAAATGGGTCAATACCAAAAAGCCATTGAAGCCTATCAAACAGTCTTAGCTAAACAACCTAATAACCAAGATGCGTTGCATAACAAGTCAGTTTTAGAAAAGTTATTACAGAAAAAGCAGCATCAGCCGGATAAAAGTAAACCTGAAAACAAACCCGCCCAATCTCATGGTGCCAATGGTGCGCAAGGACATCAGGGGACCACCAATGGGCAGTCTAAATCCAAGCAACAACAGGGGGATTCTCAGGGCAAGCCCCACCCCCAGGCTCAATCAGAAAAGCAGCAACCATCTCCGCAAGAAACACAATCTAAAAATGACCAGGGCCAATCAAGCCAGCAGAAACAACAGAATTCTGATGGTAAGCAGTCTCAAACTTCACCGTCACAAGATAATACTCAAAATAATCAGCCAAGGGGCGCACAACATCAGGCGGCCTCCCCTTCTGATGGAAAAACCATGGAGCAACAATCCACTAAGCAATGGTTAGGTGCCATCCCCGACGACCCTGGTGGGTTATTAAGACAAAAGTTTTTACGCGATCATGACCGTCAACAACAAGCACGTATTAAGGACTAAAGTAATGCAACGAGTTAAAGCAATCATTTGTGGGTTATTACTGCTGGCTACAGCGCAGTGGGCTTGGGCTAATGAATTAATTGTAAAGTTGGATCGTCCTCAAATTGCAGCTGACGAAACCGTCAATTTATTTGTTCAATTAAGAGGGGCGTCTCTACAAACCTCGCCGGATTTTAGTGGGATAAAAAAGAACTTTACTATTTACGCCACACAACAATCCAGTGAATATCGCATGGTGAATGGCAAAAAGAAAGTGTCAACCCTTTGGATTCTCGCCCTATCACCCAAGCATTCAGGCCAATTAACTATCCCCAGTTTAAGCATTGATGGTGTCTCCAGTAAGCCCGTGACGGTTACGGTTGCTTCGCCTAACTCTCAAGTCAATTCCAATACGGTACGCACGGTTTTTGTGAAGTCTTCTTTTGGCCCAGCGGATCCTTATCAACAACAACAAGCTAATTATATTGTGAAGGTCTATTCCGATGGCAGTTTAGTGGGGGGCGTACTGACCAACCCTCAATCGGACAATGCCATGATTGCCCGTATTGGCGCGGATAAAACCTATCAAACAACCTCCAAGGGCAAACTTTACGATGTCATTGAACGACATTATGCGATTTTCCCTCAAAAATCCGGTACTATTACTATTAAGCCCGCTATATTGGATGGGCAAATAGCCAATAGTGTGGATCCCAATTCACCCTTGGCTCAGTTGGTGGCGAGTTCCACCCATCCCATTCATCTTTCGGCTCAAGAAGCTGTTTTTCATGTGAAGGCACCGCCCGCTCACGCCCAGAGCCAATGGTGGCTGCCTGCGGCAAACGTGAGTCTTAAACAAACCTGGTCTACGGACCCTAGGGCATTCCAAGTGGGTAAGCCTATCACGCGCACAATTACCCTGACAGGCAAAGGGCTAACGGGACAACAACTACCGCAAATTAAAATACCAACAGTACCCCATACTAATACCTATCCCAGTCAACCTACGGTCACTAATGAGCATAAAGGTCTTTGGGTGGAAGGTTCTCGGATAGAAAAAATAGTTTACGTGCCTACAATGCCAGGTTCCATGACGATTCCCGCTTTGCAAGTGTCTTGGTGGAATACGCAAACCAACAAGCCTGCTATGGCGTCTTTACCCGCAGAACAGTATCGAATAGCAGCCAGTGCCAATGATGCTAGTGCCGCACCTGCACAACCCGTTACCCAGGCTCTAGTTCAGCCTCAACCTAAGCCCCAAGCTAAGGTCCGTAACTGGCGAAACTATTGGCCTTATATTTCCGGTGTTTTATTATTGGCGTGGTTAACCACGATGTTTTTATACTGGCGTAAGGATACGGCGAAAACTAAAAAAGCCACGCAAGTTCAAGAAGATCATAGCCTCAAAGCCATCAAAAAAGCGGCCATAGCCAATGATCGGGAAGAAACCCATAAAGCAATATTAGCTTGGGCAGCAAACCAATGGCCCGGTGAAGAACCGCGTAATTTAATGGCCATTGCTGAGTTAATGGATGACGGTGAATTGACCACCGCATTGATTAAATTGGACAGAGCGCTATATAACCATTTAACGGAGAATTGGCAGGGTGAAAGTTTTTGGCCGGCCTTTGAAGCGGCTCTAAAACAGCAAGCTAGCCAAGCTAAGGATGCAAAGGAGCCTTTGCCACCCTTGTATCCCGAAGAATAGGTGCTTGAAAATAAAGCCATTAAAGTTTGTCCTTGAGAGACCGATACAGTAATTGACAATAATACTGAATCAACAAGAATAACAGGGTTTGCCATCATCCGGGGATGCGTAGCTACGACGTGTCTCCGGTTCTTTATAGGCTAATCTGTCCTTTTCGCTGGAGATATAGTAGGATATATCCTTTAATTTTTCGATAGGAATAACTATGATATTTACTCGGAAGCGCATGATGCGCAAGCTTATGCGTAAGTTAGCGAAAAGTAATAAGCTGCAAACTCAAATTCTTCATCAGAGTATTATGTCGGATTCGAAATACAAAGATCCAAAGCGTCTTACTAAGTATGGTTATTCCCTCTATTCTCAAAATGACGAGGATGGGTTCATTCAAGAAATTTTTCAACGTATTGGCACCACCAATAAAGTGTTTGTAGAATTTGGTGCAGGGGATGGCATAGAAAATAATACGGTGCTGTTACTGACTCAAGGTTGGAAAGGCCTTTGGATGGAAGGCAGTGATGAGCTTACTAAGAAAATACAAGATTTTTATAAAAAACCTATTGCCGAGGGGCAATTAAAATTTCAGCAAGTTTATATAACTATTGATAATATTGATCAGGTAATTTCTAGCCATATACCAGAAAAAGAAATTGATTTACTATCGGTAGATTTAGATGGTAATGATTATCACATTTTTAATGCCATTAATTGCATTAGTCCTAGGGTTATTGTTGTGGAATATAATCCACATTTCCCACCACCTGTACATTGGGTTATGGAATATAATGAAAATCATCAGTGGAATGGAAGTCATTACTATGGTGTTTCCTTGGAAGCTTATGTTTCTTTAATGAAAAACAAAGGCTATTCCCTAGTAGGTTGTAATATGTCGGGCGTCAATGCTTTTTTTGTAAGGAATGATTTGTTAGCTGATAAATTTTCTAGTCCATATACGGCGAGGCATCACTATGAGCCATGGCGTCATGAAATTATAATCGATTCTTGGGACAGAGGGTACCGTGGTTTTGACCCTAGAATGATTCTGCAGCAGTTTAATGAGCACGCAAGTCAGGCTAAGCCATCTACCAAAGAAGATATTATGTCATCAACCGCGCCAGAAGGTTCGAGTAAATAACACTAATAAAGAGAATATTTCTAAACGGCCGGCAATCATGGTGAAGACCATAGTCCATTTGGCTATGGGGGAGATATGTTCAAAATTATTTGATACGGCGCCTAGTGCTGCACCGGCATTTGAGATGCTAGCAGCGGCGGCGCTAAACGCCGTACGTAAGTCCATACCTGTTGCAGATAATACTAAGATAACTACCACAAATAATGCTAAGTATATACCGATGAATCCCCACATGGCTTGGATCACGGGTTCGGGTAAAGTATGGTCGCCGAATTTAATGCTTAAAATGGCATTGGGGTGGATCAAACGATTCATCTCCCGAGCGCCTTGTTTGTAAAGTAAAATAATACGAATAATTTTGATACCACCACAAGTGGATGCTGCACAAGCACCGATCAGGGCCAGACACATAATAAGAATGGGTAAGAATGTTGGCCAGTGATCAAAGTTCCCCGTAGTCAATCCTGTAGTCGTAATCATCGAAACCGTATTAAATATGCCATCGACGATACTGGTTTTGCTATCAAAGTAAGTATGGTGAAGTAATAAAGAAGTGACAACTAAGGCTGAAGCTGCTAAGACAATATAAATATAAGTGCGAAATTCCACATCTTTCCAGTAATATTTCACCGTGCGTTTTTGCAAGGCATAAAAGTGCAAAGAAAAGTTGGTAGCGCTAAGCAGCATGAAAACCACAGCGATCATATCGATGGTGGTACTGTGATAATAAGCAAAACTGGTGTCATGGGTAGAAAAGCCCCCCGTAGCCACCGTTGAGAAACTCTCACCCACGGCATCAAATAAGGACATCCCAGAAAACCAATAGGCGACAGCGCAGGCTACGGTTAATCCCAAATAAATGTACCACAGTGATTTGGCCGTTTCGGTAATCCGAGGGGTTAATTTAGTATCTTTAATGGGGCCTGGGATTTCCGCACGATACAGAGCCATGCCCCCAATACCTAACATGGGTAAAATAGCAATGGCCAATACAATGATACCCATGCCACCTAGAAATTGTAATTCTTGGCGATAAAAGCGAATGGCGTGGGGCAAGAAATCAATGCCTGTTAAGACAGTAGTTCCCGTGGTGGTAAGTCCAGAAACTGCTTCAAAAGCGGCATCGGTAAAGGTTAGATGGGGATGATACGCCAGCATCAAAGGCAGAGCACCAAAAAGACTAAGCACGAACCAGAACAGAACGACAATCAAAAAGCCATCTCGGGTTTTTAAATCAGCGGAGTATTGTCGGTTGAAAAGCCATAAAAGAGAGCCTATAAATAGCGTCATAACAAAGGCGGCAATGAAAGCGGGTGCGCCTATTTCTTTGTAATCCATGGCAATGAAAGCAGGTGGCAACATACTTAGGCTGAAAATCATCAGCAATAAGCCTAGAATGCGAATGATTGTTCTGTATTGCATAGAGAATTACCTAATTAAAAAAATGTGGCGCTGACTTGGAATAATTTTTCTACATCACGTATACGTTTTTTATCCTCCACAAACAAAATGACGTGGTCGCCGGCCTCTACAATACTTTCATCCTCTACAATCAATTGATCATTGTCACGTACCAGGGCTCCGATGCTGACACCTTGAGGTAGTTTGATCTCATTGACTTTACGCCCGACTACTTTGGATGTTTTCTTATCACCATGCGCCACAGCTTCAATGGCTTCAGCCGCGCCGCGGCGCAGTGAATGCACGCGCACAATATCGCCTCGACGAATATGCGCGAGAATAGAGCCGATAGTAAATTGTTGAGGTGAAATCACAATGTCGATGGGCCCACCCTCAATCAGATCCACATAAGCAGGGCGGGTTATTAGGGCCATGACGGTGCGGGCGCCTAATTGTTTGGCTAGTAACGCAGACATAATATTTGCTTCATCGTCATTGGTTACGGCACAAAATACGTCAATGTCTTCAATGTTTTCATTGAGCAGTAAATCTTTATCAGCTGCATCGCCCAAGAGTACTGTGGAGCGAGTTAATTTGTCGGCGAGATAATGCGTGCGTTCTTGTCCGTGCTCGATGATTTTTATTTGGTATTTTTCCTCTAATGCTTTTGATAAGCAATAGCCAATATTACCCCCGCCGGCTACCATGATCTTACGATTGGGGTTGTCAAAGCGACCAAAGGCTTGCATCATGTCTCGGATAGTTTTCTTGTGGGCGATAAAGAATATTTCATCGTTGTTTTCGATGGTGGTTTCAGCATTCACGGGGATGCTGCGTTCACCGCGGTAAACGGCCACCAGTTTTACTTGACTATCAGGCATTAATTGCCAAATATCTGTTAGGGCTTTCCCCACTAAAGGGCCACCTTGCATGGGACGTAAGCCCACTAACTGAATTTGTCCCATGGCAAAATCCAGTACTTGTAAGCTGCCGGGATATTCTATTAAATGTTGTACGTTGTTTGTAACAATTTGTTCGGGGCTGATGAAAAAATCCACGGGCAATGCTTCACTGCAAAATAGTTCTGCGTGAGAAAAATATTGTTGGGAACGAATGCGGGCAATTTTTGTGGAAATATTAAAAATGGTATAACCTACTTGGCAAGCGACCATATTGACTTCATCGTTACTGGTCACCGCAATCAGCATATCAGCATCCACGGCGCCGGCTTTTTCCAATGTATCAGGGTGAGAAGCTGGCCCGCACACTGTGCGCAGATCCAAGCGATGCTGCAAATAACGAAGGCGTTCAGGGTCCATATCCACAATGGTGATATCATTGTCTTCAGTGGTTAAATTTTCAGCAAGTGTGCCGCCAACTTGCCCTGCCCCTAAAATAATGATTTTCATAGAGATCCGTCGCCTAATTTGATTGCCTATAAGCTAGCGTTGTGCTGAGCATAAAGCAATAGGTTAGGCCCAAGGGGTCGAAAAATTCCGATATATGGGCATAATTATGATTAATATTGAAACAATTGTGGAACAAGCCTTGGTGGTAGGGTAAAATAGGCTGTCATATTTAGGAGTCTTCATGTCTAGTGATTTCAGTGAATTATGCAAACCCAAATACTGGCTTAATTGGCTAGGAGTGGGCTGTCTTTGGCTTAGCAGTTATCTGCCCTATGGACTATTAATAAAATTGGGTAAACTGGTGGGTCGTTTCCTCCCCTATTTCTCTGAGAGGCAGAGTAAGCGAGTGGATTTTAATCTGCAACTTTTTTTCCCCCAGTTGTCCAATGAAGAACGTGCTCAATTGAAAAAACGTAATTTTGAATCCGTAGGCGCCTCTATCTTTGAGGCGGCATTGGCTATTTGGGGCTCCGATAGACGTTTACGCCCATTGTTGCATACAATCGACCGAGAAAATTATGAAAAATTAAAAAATGCAGGGGAAAATTTATTAGTCATGTCGCCACATTTTACTCACATGCATTTAGTGGGGCGTTTGATTACGTATCTATGGCCCTATGCCGTGATGTATAACCCGCATAAAAATCCAGTGATGGATTATTTCTCCAGGCGTGCATTAAGTTGTTATGAAAGAACCATACCGCGAACTTCTGTGAAAAGTTTATTGCGTGCAGTGCGTGATGGTGTGACTGTATGGATTGCCTCTGATACTAACACGGGTGAAAAACAATATGAGACGGTACCTTTCTTTGGCCGCGAAGTGGATGCCATCAATAGTGTAGCGCGTATTGTTGAAGTAACAAAATCAAAAATTGTGCCTGTGCATTTTCATCGACGAGACGATGGGAAGGGTTATAATTTGGAAGTGCTGCCAGCCATCGATGGTATCGGCAACGGCGATTTGGCCCATGATACAGCGGTCATTACCAAAGTTATAGAAGATGGTGTTGCCAAGCACCCTGAGCAATACCTGTGGCAATATCGTCGTTTTAAATACCAGGGTGAGAGAATTCGGAAACTATAGATGGCGTTAATGGTCAGGTGAGGAGATCATTTTTCTCTGGGTTAGATAGGCCGGAATTTTTCGAAGCCTTCCAGGTCATCGGAATTTTTCGAAGCCTTCCAGGTCATCGGAATTTTTCGAAGCCTTCCACGTCATCCCGGAATTTTTCGAAGCTTTCCAGGTCATCGGAATTTTTCGAAGCCTTCCACGTCATCCCGGAATTTTTCGAAGAAAAATATCCGGGATCCAGAGCTGCGTAGAATGGGGCGCGGGATCCCGGATATTTTTGTTCGAAAAATTCCGGGTTGGCGTTAGGTGGCCGGTGTTGGGGAGAGGGGGGGGTGTGTTTTTGAGTGTTTT
>JAJFKN010000003.1 GCA_021773195.1 Gammaproteobacteria bacterium
ATCACCAAAGGTGTGCCAAAAGGCAAAATCACCCCCCTGGTAACTTATAAATCCCATACTCTAAGAGTGTTTGGTGCCACCATGTTAAAACAATCAGACAACCTTATCGCTGACTCTTTACTGAAGAAGCTGGGGCAAACCTATTACAATAAACCTGGCACTTGGAAAAATGGTGTTGCTGCAGTAAAAGATATTTTACAAAAAGACAGTAAGGTAAATTTAGATGATGCCGTGATTGTGGATGGCGCCGGTCTGTCACGTTACAATCATATAACGCCGAATCAAATGGTAGACTTATTGAATTATGCCTATCATGATTTTGCCATCAGTTATGAATTCATTAGCGCCCTTCCCGTCGCTGGCGTCGATGGGACCCTCAAGCATCGAATGTCCGATACCGACATAGCTGGAAAAGTACGCGCGAAAACAGGCACAATGCAGAGTATTACAAGCTTATCGGGTTATATCACCACTAAGGATCAACAGACTCTGGCCTTTGCCATTATGATCAATGGCGCCCTTGGCCCTATGCAACGTTTTCAAGGTTTGGAAGATAACATCTGCCGATACCTTGCAGGTACTTAATATACTATGCCTAAGACCTTTGAATTTCGTCCTCATCATTTCTTATGTGCTTTATCTTTTCAAGGTAAAGGGTATTCCTCTGCTTTCGTGCAGAATTTTCAAGATATTACCCATGAGCTGAGAAAACCGGGGGGCGAGAAGACCTTATTAAAAGTCACGCTGCATACGGATCATATTTGTGCCCCTTGCCCCCATCGTCGAGGTTTATCTTGTACCTCACAGGAGAAAATCAGCCTGCTTGATAAGAACCATCAACAAGTATTGCAATTAAAAGAAGGCGATATACTGACGTGGAAGGAAGCCAAAGAAAAGATCCGACAATCCATGACGCTAGAAAAATTTCATCAAGCTTGTGAGAGCTGTCAGTGGAAGCCTCTAGGACTTTGTGAGGCAGCTCTCAAAGAATTAAACAAGAAATAAAACCGTCTTTAGGCTGAATGTTTTCTCTTCCAAAATAAGGGAACCAAAAACGCTAAAAATACAATCTTCAGTAAAGACACAAAGAGAAAAGGTACGAAGCCATATTCTATAGCATTGGCAAAGCCCACTAAGGTAGACAAGTAACCCACGCCCATAACATAAATGCAAACCATGCCAATTAAAGCCGCACAACCGGCCTTCATTGCGCTACGACCCCAACCACGCTCAACCAGGTATCCACTAATCAATGCGGCGGGCAAAAAGCCTATAAGGTAGCCCCCTGAAGGGCTGAAGAATGCAGCGACACCAGCGCCCATTCCAGAAAAAACCGGTACGCCCATGGCGCCTTCGGCTAGATATAACATCACGGATAAAGTACCCAAACGCCAACCTAGCACCATACCCACAAAAAGTACCGCAAGGGTTTGCATGGTCATAGAAACGGGATAAAGGGGTAAGGCAATCTTCGAAGATACAGTCAATAATAAACTACCCAACGCAACAAACAAAACATTGCGCAGGAAAATATGATTCTTACTGGATAATAAAACATTATTCAATGGTTCATGGGGAGAGGTCATAGCTTGCATCGTGGCTCCATTTCAAATTGTTGTTTTTGTGAACTTGCCAATATTTTGGTCAAGAAAATAATCCTACAGTTTGCGGCAACTGATTGGGTGATAATACCTAATCGCATACGCCTGTCAATAAAAAGGAAGATTAACATGATAAACTGGATAGAAAAGGCCCAATGGCTATGCCTACCGCCCCACTGTATTCGTTGCCAAGGCGCTTGCGACAGAGCTTTGGATCTCTGCCAAGCTTGCGAAAAAGAATTACCTTGGTTACAGGTGGCTTGTCCACGCTGCGCCCTAGAAATTCCACTGCAGGCTCAGCAATGCGGGCAATGTATTACATCCCCACCCGCTTTTACACAAACCTGCAGTTGCTTCATTTATGAATCGCCCTTAACAAATTATATTCATCAATTGAAATTCCAACATAGACTGCTTTATGCACACATCATGGGAACGCTATTAAGCCAACAATTAATCAGACATTATAATAAATTTCCACAAGCTATTTTACCGATCCCACTACATATAAAGCGTTTGAATCAACGAGGTTATAATCAAGCTTTGGAGATTGCAAAACCCATTGCAAAGGCATTGAACTTACCTATTTTACATAAACATTCACAACGCACTCGTCACACTAATGCACAAGCACAAACTGAGGCTTCAAAGCGAGCGGGTAATATTCAAGGGGCTTTTCGCCTAACGCAATCTATCCCCTACTCCTATGTGGCTATTGTGGATGATGTAATGACTACAGGTAACACTGCCCATGAATTCAGTAAATTATTATTAGCTAATGGCGTGGAACAAGTAGATGTCTGGTGTGTTGCACGAACGCAAGTGCATTCGATCATCTAGATTCATACTCTTAGTATCGCAAGTACCAAGCATTTAACTTGTGAAAAATGTGTGGACATCCAACACAAGCAAAGCCCAGAAACTCATCTGCCCAAAAACTGAAGCACCGCTTTTAGATTCGTCTGGCTGCTAATCAGATCAACGGAATCAAACTATTTTAGGTAATTTTTTGCTTAGAACAACATTTCTTCATGACAAAATTCTCCTTTCTATAAGGTCATTTTGCCAAATTCCTCTAATTATGTCTGCTCCAGTTTATGGGAGGCGGATCAATTTTCACTTATATAAATACCAGGACCATAAGTAAGACCATTAACATATAAAAAACAGAACCCATAAGAGCGCCGCCTTTTGTAAAATTTAAACTATCATCATTGTGTTTCATTGGGCTCCCCATCTTGGAACTAATTGATGCTCCATGTTCAATTGGTCTAAAATCCGTGCCACCAAAAAATCCACCAATTCGTCTATATTACTTGGGCGATGGTAGAATCCTGGGGATGCAGGCATAATATGCACGCCCATCCCAGCTAATTTAGTTAGATTTTGCAAGTGAATTAAAGACAACGGTGTTTCACGATGGACAATGATCAGAGGACGTCGTTCTTTTAACATCACATCTGCAGCACGTTCGATAAGATTATTACTGGCGCCATGGGCAATGGCCGAAACACTGCCACTGCTGCAAGGACATATCACCATGGCGTCCACTAACGCAGAACCACTCGCTACTGGCGCCGTCCAATCCATTTTGCTATATATAGTTAGACGCTCTGCTGGAAAATCATAGGTACTAACCAAATGCTGGTGCAATTCCTTTAGATCCTTCGGCCATTGATAATCGGTTTCTAAACGAATGACTTCAAATGCCGCATCGGAAACAATTAAATTTACCGATACTTCTTGTTTCGCAAGACATGCCAATAGTCGCATACCATAAATCATGCCTGAAGCACCGGTCATGGCAAGGGTTATTTTTCCTGGTGTTCTAGACATGTTGAGTTAAACCTTCTAATAAACGTTCATAGATATTATCGAAACCACGATTACTCATTATCAAAATATGATCCCCAGATTTTGCATTCACAATTAAACTGTCAATGATATTTTGAGTGTCATTCATTACCAGCATGTTGTCATCTTGATTGTCTAACAATTTTGCCAGAGCATCATCTTGTGGTTTCTTAATGTAAACATCATCTGCTTCAGCTAAGGCTGTAATCACCGCATTACCGTGTAATCCTTTACGCATGGTATATGATGCGCATTCCAATACAGCAAAAATACGATCTTGTCCGACCTTATCGCGCAATGCTTCTAAAGTACAAGCAATGGCGGTTGGGTGATGAGCGAAGTCATCATAGATGGTGACACCATTTATTTCTCCAACTACTTGCATACGTCTTTTAACATTTTTATAGGTCTGCAAAGCAGCAATAGCTTGTTTAGGCTCGACCCCCACATGACGAGCGGCAGCAATAACAGCTAATGCATTCTCAATATTGTGCTTGCCTAACAAAGACCAATTAACTTTGCCTTGTACATCACCGAATAAATTCACTGCAAACTCTTCCCCCGCTTGGGTGATATTGCTAGCATGCCATTGAGGGTCACTTACGGCAAAGGTTTCTGTTTCACTCCAACATCCCATATCCAGCACCTCATGCAAATAAGGTTCATTCCCCTTATAAATAAGGCGCCCGCTAGCAGGCACCGTGCGAATTAAATGATGGAATTGTCGCTTAATCGCATCTAAATCAGGGAAAATATCTGCATGATCATATTCTAAATTGTTTAACACCAATGTTCTTGGATGATAATGTACAAACTTAGAACGCTTATCAAAGAATGCTGTATCGTACTCATCGGCTTCAATAACAAAAAAGGAAGAATCACCCAAACGCGCTGACACGCCAAAATTTTCTGGTACACCACCAATTAAAAAACCTGGCTGCAAACCGGCTTCTTCTAAAATCCAAGCTAACATTCCTGATGTAGTTGTTTTACCATGGGTACCTGTTATAGCTAACACCCACTTATCGTATAAAACTTTTTCATACAACCATTGCGGTGCTGATTGGTAGGGTAAGCCTTTATCAAGGATATGCTCTACCAGCGGATTTCCCCGTTGCATTGCATTACCAATAATATAACAATCCACACCTTCCGGTAATGCATCAACATTATAACCTTGCTGTAACTCAACGCCCTGTTCTTGCAATTGAGTGCTCATGGGCGGATAGACATTGTCATCACAGCCCGATACTTGATAGCCTTTTTGTTTGGCTATGGCGGCAACCCCTGCCATGAAGGTTCCGCAAATACCTAATATATAGACGTTCACTGCTTATCCTTTACTCGTAGTTTTATGAATACTATTCAATTGCTCCACCGCTTTTTTGCTCGGAATTGGATGTCGACTAACCTTGCTATTTACCGCAAAAATGCCATTCTCTTCCAATAAATTTTTTGCGTGCCGCGCTAATTCTTGGTGAATTTTTCTTGTGGGGTGCACCATGTCCCAGAATAAATAGTCATCGGGGTCCGAGCATACATCGTCGGGATTTGGCTCACCTTTGAAGTTCCCCTTATAACAAGACTTATCCACCACTTTGATATTAAACTTTTCAGGGTTCGCGATTATTTTATTAAATAATACATTAGCACCCAACTGCAAAATGGTTACATCCGGATTCTGTTTTTTATAATCTACAATGCTCTTTTGTAATTGCAAATTGTGACGCTTAATTAAAGCCGCAACATTTTCTGAATATTTGTGATTACCTGCTTTAGCATCAAGAGTATGGGCTAATGGCGTTTTATCAATAGCTGGTAAATTGACGATTAAAAAGATATGCGCCCCACGCTCATGCAAATTATCAACGGCTGACATAATATTTAAGACATGTTGATCTGCAAGGAAGAGAGGGTCGTGCGAATGGAAGATTACATCATTAGCACCCACCCAAATAATATAAAGCGCTTTTGGGTCAGCTTTACTATAGCGATAATCGAAAGTATCGATTTGGCGGCTCACGCTTGGGAAAAAACCACCACGGGTTTGTGCGCCGCCAAAAGCGTAATCATCCAAATCGCTAGCGGGCATACCTAAATCTTTCGCCAAGTCTTCTACCCAAACCGGACCGTTGGAGAAACGTCCGTTCCAATAGGGATATTTGGGTGTGTTGCCATGAGTTAAGGCGTATAAATTGCCGTTATCCGACAAGCTATCCCCAAAAACAAAAATCTTATCAATGGTGGCAGCGGAGCCTAACACCGGCAGCAGCAAAATACATAGGGCTGCTAACTGGAAAAATAGTCTACGAATCATAACGTTACCTCCGCCACTGCAAAGTCAATTAGTTTACCACAGCCTAAAGCAAAATGGTGTGGGATAATTACCAACCAAGCCTAGCTTTGTGAAAATTCATGTACAGCGTCCACGAGCACTTGCATATGTTCTGGTGACATATCTGGGTACATACCATGGCCTAAATTAAAAACATGCCCAGGATGGGAGCCAAATTGATCCAATATATTTTTAACCTCTTGACGAATCCCTTCTGGGGAACTGTAAAGTACACAAGGATCCAAATTACCTTGAAGTGCCACACGATTTCCCACGCGATGTCGTGCATTGGCTATATCCGTAGTCCAATCAAGTCCTAAAGCATCGCACCCAGAAACTGCCATGGCTTCTAACCATTGGCCTCCACCTTTCGTAAAGAGAGTAATAGGTATATGTGGTGCTTCTTGTTTTACACCAGCAACTATTTCACTCATATAGTCCAGAGAAAATGCTTGATAGCACGGCCCCGATAAAACACCACCCCAAGTATCGAATACCATTAAGGAATCTGCCCCCGCTTTCACTTGAGCTAATAAGTACTGCGTAATATGTTTAGATAATAAACTTAGTAAAGCATGTAACAAAGTGGGTTCACGATATAGCAATCTCTTCACCTGCGAAAAAGTTTTACTTCCGCTGCCTTCCACCATGTAACAACCAATTGTCCAAGGGCTTCCAGCGAAACCGATCAAAGGCGTTTTATCCGCTAATTCATGCTTAACTAATTTGATTGCATCCATGACATATTGTAAATCACCTAGAGGCTCTCTCTCTTGTAAGGCCACCAGACTTTTTTCATCGCGCAGAGGTTCTGGAAATACGGGCCCTTGTCCAGAGATAAATTCTAATGGCATGCCCAGCGCATCGGGAATAGTTAAAATATCAGAAAAAATAATGGCGGCATCCAAATCAAAACGCTGTAAAGGTTGCAGTGTCACTTCACAAGCCAATTCGGGTTGCTTACAAAACTCCATAAAGTTAGGCGCTTTTTTTCGGGCTTTCCTGTACTCTGGCAAATACCGCCCTGCCTGGCGCATCACCCAAACAGGGGTCCTCTCCACAGGCTGTTTTAATAAAGCTCGAATGTAATTATGTTTAGACATTAGTAACCTTCCAATAATTGTTTAATCATGTTCTCATTTATATCTTCTGTAATCGCAGCTTTACCTATGTTTTCTAATGTAATTAGACGCAACCCTTTACCTACATTCTTTTTATCAAGGCGCATTGATTGTATTAACTCTTGCACTGATAACTCTTTCGGTATTTCACGGGGCAAACCAAATATTGTAACTAGCTTTTCGATGCGGTTCAGGGCACCTTCATCTAGTGCATTTATTTTGCAGGATAATTTGGCTGCCAATACCATCCCACAGGCCACCGCTTCACCATGCAACCAGTCTTTATATCCTAATCCTGTCTCAATCGCATGACCAAAAGTGTGACCTAAATTCAGCAGTGCTCGACAACCATTTTCCCGCTCATCTTGCGCCACTATGTCTGCTTTAATAGCACAGCTTCGCTCAATAATATATGCTAAAACTTCTGGGTCTTTATTCAATATCGCTTGAGAATTCTGTTCTAAATAAGTAAATAAATCACTATCACCCAATAAGCCCGCTTTTATCACTTCAGCCAAACCCGCAACAAATTCCCGTTGAGGCAAGGTATCTAACGTATCCAAGTCCACCAACACACATTGCGGTTGATGAAAAGCACCCAACATATTTTTTCCTAAGGGGTGATTGACCCCTGTTTTCCCGCCAACGGAAGAATCCACTTGGGCTAGTAAGGTTGTAGGCACTTGAATGAAGTTTGCCCCGCGCTGGTACATCGCAGCAGCGAAACCTGTCATATCGCCAATCACCCCCCCGCCTAAAGCAATGAGCGTCGTATTACGGCGATGCTGATTTTCTAATAAAGCATCAATTATTTTCAAACAAGTCCCCATGGTTTTATATTTTTCGCCATCGGGTAAAACCAATTCATCCACATGGTAGTCACTTATCAAGCCTTTTTTTAAAGGCGCCAAATAAAGAGGAGCAATAGTTTCATTGGTCACAACTAATATTTGATCGCTGATAATGTAAGGTTGCAAGGTTTTAGACTCACCCAATATGCCTCGGCCAATGATAATGGGATAACTGCGACCTTCAAGTGAAACTATTTGTTGCTTCATATCGACTCTTTAGATAGATGATTTAAAATAACTTGCACCACATCTTGAATTTTTTTGCCTCCCGTTTCCACCGAGAATTCTGCTAAGCGCTCATAAATGGGTGTTCGTTGTTGGTGTAATTCCAGCAAACGTTGACGGCGATCACCGCCTTCTAATAATGGACGTCTTTGCCGATAATCACTCACCGTTCTTTGATACTGATATTCAATATCTAAAGACAAATACACAACAAAACCAAAAGCCGCTAACTTCTGACAATTTTCTTCTCGAGTAATGGTGCCACCCCCGGTGGAAAGCACGATATTTTGCATTTGGGTTAGCTCAGTAATCACATTGATTTCTCGTTGTCGGAAACCTTCTTCACCTTCCACATCGAAAATCCAACCTACACTGGCCCCAGTACGTTCTTCGATAACTTCATCGCTATCATAAAAATCACGCCCTAGGCGCACAGCTAATTGCCGGCCAATGGCACTTTTCCCCGCCCCCATAGGGCCAATTAAATAAATATTTTTGTTCAACATGTTTATGTACCGATAACACAATGCCCATCAAGGATGGTACCTATCTTACCTTGATCAAGAGGATTTATCCAACTGACATGTCGCTTTCAATAATCTTAGGTGTAATGAAAATCAACAATTCTTCATTTTTGTTAGTAATGTGTTTATTCCTAAAGAGACTGCCCACGACCGGTAATTCACCCAAGAAAGGCACCCTATTAACCGTATTATTCTGGGTTTTCTTATAAATACCACCCAATACAATAGTTTGCCCATTGTCCACTAAGACTTTTGTTTGGATTTGGCGTGTATCAATGGAAGTCTGACCATTGTTAAGGACGACGGCTCCTACACTATCTTCGTTGACTTTAATGTCTAAAATCATACGGTTATCAGGGGTTATCTGTGGTGTAACCCGCAAACCTAGTACCGCTTTTTTGAAAGTAACCGATGTGGCGCCACTGGATGTGGATTCTTCGAAAGGTAATTCTTCACCGGCCTCAATGAAGGCAGCCTGTTGATTAGAGGTCATTAAGCGCGGGCTGGAAATTACTTTAGCGCGATTTTCCACCTCTAAAGCAGAAATTTCCAAATCCAACATGACATTATCGCTGATTTTAGCCAAGGCCATACCAAAGCTAGCTGGCGTGGCACCATTAATACTAGCTGCAGGTAAGTTGAGATTAAGTCGATCAGCCACGGGGATAGCTGAGGCAGCCGTGCCCCCGGCTAGGCTATTAGCGCCGGTTAAGGTACCAGATACATGCTTAGGATTGGTGATACCCCATTGAATTCCTAAGGTCTGTTCAAGGCTCTTGTCCACATTAACAATACGCGCTTCAATCAAGACTTGTTTAACGGGGATATCTAGGCGGTGGACAAACTCTCGGATCTCTGTCAATTTATCCGACGTATCTTGCACCCATAGAGTATTGGTTCGGTCATCTACGCTCAAGGCACCTCGTGGGCCTAATAAAGCATTGTCCTTATCTTGCAACAGTTTTGCCATATCCGATGCTTTAGCATAATTCACCTGAATGAGTTCATTATGAAGGGGGGAAAACTCTTCGATTTTTTGTTGATTCTCTAACTCGGCTTTTTCCCGCGTCGCAATTTCTTGAGCAGGTGCCACTAAAATAACATTACCGATTTGACGTTTATCCAACCCCTGGGTCGTAAGAATAATATCAAGAGCTTGGTCCCAAGGTACATCTCGTAAGCGCAAGGTAATATTACCTTGAACGGCATCGCTTACGACAATATTTAATCCTGTAAATTCGGCAATTAACTGCAACGCAGCACGCACATTAATATCCTGGAAATTAAGTGTAATACGTTTACCTGAATAACGGGGGGCTTCATTTTTCTTCGCGACGTCTGCTGCACTAACAGGTTTCACTTCAACAATAAATTGTTTACCCAATTGGTAGGCAACATGATCGAAATCACCTTTGGCCCCAATAACCATACGCACATCGCTGCCCTGAGAAGTAGTTGCAATGCTCTGTACAGGTGTACCAAAATCCGTTACATCCAAGCGCCGTTCCAAACGTGAAGGCACACCTGTAGCAATAAATGTTGCGATGAGCTTTTCACCCTGCTGTTCGAGATTAACCGTTGTATTTTCATCGGCCAGGTTCACTACAATACGCCCAGCATCATCTTTTCCTTTACGAAAATCAATGCCGGCGACACGATGCGTCACGGGCAATGATCGTTGTCGAGACGTTTGTACTGCACTTTTCTGTGCACTGCCTGCAAGATCAATATAGAGCTTGCTGCCTTTGACTCTGGTTTGGTAATTTACAGCCTTCTTCAAATCAATAATAACCCGTGTACGCCCATTACCTTCCACTGCGGTTAGGGTTTGAGCCATACCCAAGCCGATGGTTTGCTGTGGAGGCTCTAATTGGTTACTCACCCCTTTCAAGTCCAATACAATCCGTGGTGGGGACTGGGTAACGAATCCCTGGGGGGTAAATTTCACAGGTTGAGAAAAACTCAAAGTGATGGTCACTCGACCACCCGTTAAGGCATCGTAATTAGCTGATATTAAGGTATTAGCCAAAGCAGTTTGTGCGGACGCCGTGGCCCAAAGGAAGACCATAAGGCTTAGCAACCAAACAATTTTTCGATTTAATTTATGCATTCCTATTGCCTAATCCTTACTCATCCTTAACCATAAGTAATTCTGACGTGCGGTTAGACCAACCACCAGTCCCATTGGGCACAGTCTCCGTCAGAATGATTTTATCCTTTTTAATATCCTGAACCCGACCAAAATTTTGCCCGATATAGTTACCGAGAGTTACCCGGAAAACACTCCCGTCTGGAGCCGCTACAATGGCCCACATGCGTTCGTTCTGCCCTAGTGTACCCACCATACGCAATGAATCCAAGGGAAATGCCTCCAAAGGTTGCTTAAGACGGTCCGTATCAGGACCATTTTCCTTATTTTGCTCAATCAGCGTAGGCTTGAAGGGATTGCGTAAATCCCGAGCTAAATAAGCAAAGGGTTTAAAAACCACTAACTCCGGCAAAGGCTCCACCTTGCTTTGAGGCCTTAATTTCACTTCAGCTACGTAGCTTTGTGCATTCTTCACACCATCATTGCTGCTACAAGATGCCAATAAGAACGTCGCTATCCCGAAGATGATGCATAAACCCTGACTATGGTTTCTTTGCATTAGCACCCTCCTGCGCACCTTGTTCCACACCGGTGTACCAATAAGTCTTAGCTGTAATGGTCATTTCCAGTGGGTGCTTCGCTGTGGTTATATTGGCCTTTTTTAAAGCTTCTGCTGATGCGGCTTTAATATCATAATCCGATAAGATCACTACTCGCTTCAGACTTGCTACATCGCTAATAAACTTAGCAAACTCATGATAATCACCCAGAACTTGTATTTGAATAGGCAACTCCGCGTAAAAATCCTGCTCTTCAATAGGTAAAGGTTTAATTAAAATGAATTCCAAGCCGTTGGATACACCTAGCTTAGAAATCTCTTCCAATAGTGCTGGAACTTCCGTTCGCTCTGGCAAGGATGTTAAAAGATCATTCAGGCGTTGCTCTAACTCTTTTACCTGTTCCCGATAAGCTTTTAAATTAGAAGCCTGCCGTTGTTTCACCTCAAATTGTTGCTTCAATTCTACTTCTTGTTGTCTAGCAACTTTTAAACTTTGCAGCTGACTACTGGTATCTAACCAATACCCCATAAACAATAATAATAAGCAAAGTATGATTATGGCTACTGCTTTAACAGGTGTTGGCCAAGTGTGGTAATTCTGCAAATCCAATTCATTAAAATTAATGTTGAGGTCCACGGGTGGCCTCCTCTTGTTCTTTCGCCGCTTTTGTTTGGGTCATTTCCAATTTAAAGTCCCGGACACGTATACCGTCCTCATCATCCGTTTTAATCTCCACCAAGACGGGATTTTCAAGCCACTGGGACTTATCAATATTACGCATTAGCTGTGAAACTCGTGTATTAGATTCCGCTTCACCGGTCATAGTCAAGTCCACACCTTTACGATCCAGTGTATTCAAATGCACGCCATCGGGCAATATTCGCGGTATTTCATCAAAAACATGCACCGTTAAAGGACGCGTACTCTGTAATGAACCCACTAATTGCATTTTAACAAATAGCATGTTTTTCTTTTCTTTTAATTTATTAATTGCCCCTAACTGTTGATCCAATACAACCATCTGTTGGCGCAGATAGGCATTGGTTTGATTTTGTTTGTCCACTCTGCCACCGATAGACATATGTACCAGATAAATTAATAACAGCGTTACGCATACTGCACCTATAACAACTATATGAAACTCCCGCTTATCTTCTTCACGTTTTTCCTCACGCCAAGGCAATAAATTAATATTAGGCATTCTGCAAACCTCGCATTGCAAGTCCACAAGCCACAAATAGCGCTGGGGCATCATTATTTAATGCCGTAACATTAACGGAAGGTGAAATAATCATGTCGGCAAAAGGATCCGACACCATTGTGGGGATACCTAGTTGCTCTTGTAAAGAATCTACTAATCCATTTATAGAAACACAACCACCGGCTAAAAGGATATGATCCACTTTATTGTGCTGCCCAGAAGAATAGAAAAACTGCAATAATCGGCTGATTTGTTGAGAGAGAACACCTTTGAAAGGTTCTAACACAGCGCTGTGATAGTCTTCTGGTAAATCGCCCGTCTTTTTTGCATAACCTGCCTTTGCATAGGAAAGGTCATAACGTTGCATAATTTCTTCCGTTAATTGCCTTCCACCTAATACTTCACTATTGTTATATATGGCCTTGCCGCCTTGTAATATAGTAAGCGTCGTCATGGTCGCCCCAATATCCACAACAGCCACCAACGTATTTTCATTATGGTTGGGGATTTTATGGGATATCAACGTAAAACAACGCTCCACCGCATAAAGTTCCACATCAACCACATCCACGGTCAATCCCGCATCTTCCACCGCATCTACACGTTTTTCCACATGATCACGGCGAGAAGCTACAACCAGAATATCACTGAATTCTTCTTTCTGGGCAGATGCGCCTATGGTCGCAAAATCTAGGTTCACCTCATCTAAGGAGTAAGGGATAAATTTATTTGCTTCAATTTCCACATATCCTTCCAATTCTTCATCACTAAAATTATTTGGCATTTGAATGACATTAGTGATAACAGAAGCGTTGTACATAGCGATGACTGCATGACTAGCCTTTGCCTTAGAAATATTGACAGCCGCACGTATGGCGGAACTCACTTCTTCGGCATCTTTAATATCTTGTTCAATGACTGCATTGGGCGAAAATGGTGCAACTGCATAATTTTCCACGCGATAGCGATTGCCACTTCGACTCAATTCCAATAATTTTGCCGAGGTACAAGTAAGATCAATCCCCAATAATGGTGATTGTCGCTTGATCAATTTACTAACAAAGCTCACCGTTCACTCTTCTTGACGCGCAGAACTGCATAGTAAATCGCATTTTGCTAGAGTAAACTATCAGCCATTGCCCTCAAATTTTGATTTTGCGTATTTTTCAGCCCAAAAATCACTCAAATAACTATATAATTTCCTTGAGTCTGTTAAACTTTCATCTCTTAAGGACAGTAATTTATCTTTAATAGATATGTCCTGTGACCCACAAACCATTAGCAGCCGATACCATACACCCATGAGATTTGTTCACAAACTTGCCAAATCAACCGCTCGGATTATTCCAGGATTCTTTGGTATGGCCACCACAGTCCTACTATTAGGCGGTATCATTTTAGTAGCGGGTTACTATTATCTAGACAAACAATTACCAGATGTCGCTGTTTTGAAAAATGTCCAATTTCAAGTACCTCTGCGAATCTATACCAACGATGGAAAATTGATTGCCGAATATGGCGAAAAACGTCGCATCCCTGTTTCCTTGGATGAAGTGCCTAAACCTATGATCCAAGCCTTCATTGCTACGGAAGATCGTCGGTTTTACGAACATGCCGGAGTGGACCCCGTTGGACTCATGCGAGCAGCGGTGAATTTAGTTCTGACGGGTAAGAAATCACAAGGCGGCAGCACTATTACTATGCAGGTAGCGCGCAATTTTTTCTTAACCCGCAAAAAAACCTATTCCAGAAAATTACATGAAATCATGTTAGCTCTAAAAATTAACCGTGAACTCAGTAAAGACAAAATTCTTGAGCTCTATCTTAATAAAATTTATTTGGGTAATAGAGCCTACGGTGTTGGTGCTGCCGCACGGGTGTATTATGGTAAGACACTCAATCAATTAACCTTACCACAAATGGCTATGATTGCAGGTTTACCAAAAGCACCTTCAGCATTAAACCCTCTAGCTAACCCCAAAGCAGCTAAAGACCGACGAAATCACGTTCTAGAAAGAATGTATGAGCAACACTATATTAATAAAACCACTTATGAACAAGCCATAAACACGCCCATCACAGCAAGCTTCCATCAATTAACCATGCAAGTGCAAGCCCCCTATATTGCAGAAATGGCTCGCGATACCATGGTGGCTCTGTTCGGTGAAAAAGCCTACACAGAAGGCTTCAAGGTTTACACCACTGTTACCAGCCAACAACAAATTGCCGCTAATAAGTCACTCCACGATGCCTTGCTGGCTTATGATCAACGCCATGGTTACCGTGGGCCCGATGCTAACTGGGGTACACCATCGCCGCAAACCTTGCCTAAATGGCAAAAACAGTTAAGCACGATACCTGTCTATAATCTTTTACTGCCTGCCGTGGTTACAAAAGTCAATGAACAAGATGCCCTTGTGCTACTAGCTGATGGCCAAACTGTTGATATTCCATGGCAGGGACTTTCCTGGGCACGCAGAGCTTTAGGTAATAACTTATTTAGAACACGCCCTAAACTAGCTAGTGACGTATTAAAGCCAGGAGATGTTATTCGCGTTGAAGCCACACAGAAAGGCTGGAGACTCAGTCAAATACCTGAAGCTGAAGCAGCCCTTGTAGCATTACAACCTGATACTGGTGCCATTACGGCTATCGTTGGCGGTTTTGATTTTAAATTAAGTAAATTTAATCGGGCGACTCAGGCTGAACGCCAAGCAGGCTCTAGTTTCAAGCCCTTTGTATATTCTGCAGCTCTAGCTAAAGGTTACACTTTAGCAACTATCATTAATGATGCTCCCGTCGTCTATAACGACCCTAGCCAAGAAAATCTTTGGCGCCCACAAAACGATACCCGAAAATTTTATGGGCCTACCCGCTTGCGCGTAGGCTTAATCAAATCTCGTAATTTAGTTTCCATACGCCTTCTAGAATCTGTTGGAGTAGATTACGCCGTAAATTATGTGAGCCAATTTGGTTTCAATTCTAATAACCTCCCCCACTCACTTTCTATAGCACTGGGTACCGGAAATGTAACACCTTTAGAAATGGCCCGTGGTTATGCTACTTTTGCTAATGGTGGTTATCGCATTACACCTTATTTCATTAGTGAAATTGATGACAGCCGAGACAATGTTTTATTTAAAGCGCATCCAAAAATAGCCTGCCCCGGTTGCAACAGCTCACATCCCCCATCACCTGAGCTAGCCGCTCAGCTGGCACCTCGTATCATTTCACCTCAGGTAGCGTATCTCATGACCTCCGCCATGAAAAGTGTTATTGACAAAGGGACTGGACGTGCGGCCTTGAATTTAGATAGAACGGATTTAGCGGGGAAAACAGGCACCACAAATAATCAGGTAGATGCCTGGTTTGGTGGGTTTAATTCTGATGTAGTTACCATTGCCTGGCTGGGCTTCGACCAGCCTCGCAGCCTCTATGAATATGGCTCCCAAGCCGCCCTTCCCATGTGGATGGATTTCATGTCACAGGCCCTAGCGAATAAACCTGAAGCTAGCATGCCAGAGCCTCCTGGCCTAATTGCAATGCGTATTGACGGAGAAACAGGCTTACCTGCTAACGTGAACTCAAAAGACTCTATATTTGAGACCTTCCGCCAGCAATACGCACCTCAAAAGGCATCAAGCTACGCCCAAAGCACCAATAATCAAACGGTTACTGCTGATAACCTTAATAATGATAATGATACCAATCAACTTTTCTAACCATGATATCGGCTTGAAGCCAATATCATCAAGTTAATAAGAAGCTTGCCGATAGCACACTTAGTAGCATTATTACTAGGATGGTATCCATGAACCACGATGGTGTTTCAATCCCAATTCTCCTGATAGACCCTGAACCTGAAATGGCCCATAAGATTGGTAAATACCTTGGGAAACAGCAGCAATTCACCTTGAAGCAGAAATCTGATTTATCAAGAATTGATAAGATACAGTCTAATCAATTTAAATTGATTCTAGTTAACCTCCACATAAAAGAAGGCATTGAATGTATTTTAATGCTTAATGAAACATTACCTGAGATACCTATCATTGCATTATCCGATGACGAAGAACCATCCATTCAGGCAGTCCAAGCTGGCGCTCAGGATCTGATTGTCATGGATGAATTAGACAGTATCAATTTGCCTCGCGCTATCCGACATGCCATGGAGCGACATCGTTTAACCTTAGCTCTTAATAATCTTAATAAGCAACAACAATATTTAGCGACCCATGATATTCTTACTGGATTGCCTAATCGACAATTACTCCAAGATCGTTTATCACAAGCAATGGTTTTTGGCCAGCGCAACAATGATCTATTTGCTGTTCTTTTTATTGATTTAGATTCATTTAAAACCATCAATGACTCATTAGGGCATAATTTTGGTGATGAACTGCTAAAGCATGTTTCACAAAGGTTAATAAAATGCACCCGTATTACGGACACCGTTGCACGCTTAGGAGGTGATGAATTTGTCATTGTTGCCACGCAATTAAACAAACCAAAAGACACGGTGAAAATAGCTCGCAGCATAATCCAAGCATTGAGAGACCCCTTCTGCATTCAAAATCAAGAGCTCTATATTAGTGCTAGCATCGGGATTGCTGTATTTCCCGAAGATGGACAAAATAGCCATACCTTGCTGAAACACGCAGATATTGCTATGTACAAAGCTAAAGAACGAGGCAGAAATAACTATCAGCATTTTAACAAAAATCTGCAGATTTCCAGTTTACAATTATTAACTCTGGGTAATAGTCTACGTAAAGCATTAGATAGAGATGAATTCGAGTTGCATTATCAGCCGCAATTCGACGCTTCAAGTAACGAAATCATTGGCATCGAAGCCTTATTGCGCTGGGAACATCCTACTGTTGGGATTATCCCTCCGTCTGAATTCATTCGCATTACTGAAGATACGGGTCTCATTGTGCCCATCGGGGAATGGGTATTAGATACAGCTTGTAGACAATATGTGAAATGGCAAGAAATGGGTATAGCGCCCGAACGTATTGCCGTCAACCTATCGGCTAAACAATTCGAGCCTGCTTTCTTTACTGAAAGTATAAAGAGTATCCTCAGAACCAGCGGCCTAAAGGCGGATTGCCTTGAACTTGAGCTCACAGAAAGCGTTATTATGAAAAGTCCAGAAGACGTCATTAAAACACTCAATGAATTGAAAAATATCGGTGTTCATCTTTCAATTGATGATTTTGGTACAGGTTACTCTTCCTTGAATTATTTAAAAAACCTCCCTATTGATTTAGTAAAAATCGATAAAAGCTTTGTTACCCAACTAGAGAAAGAACCCGATAATGAAAAAATTGTCGAAGTTATTATTGCATTGACCCATAGTTTGAAAATGAATGTGCTAGCAGAAGGGGTAGAAACGGAAAAAGAAAAAACCGTTTTACTCAGAAAAGGCTGTACACACATGCAAGGATTCTTATTTTGCAAACCCATGTCATCTGAACAAACCACTGAGTACTTAACTACCAACCATAAATTTAAAAGTAGCTTAGTGCAACCCCAAAAAAAATCCAAAATCCCACCCAAGTATTATTGATAAAACCACGTATATAATGTTCATTGGTCCGTGCCATCAATAACTTTTGTTGATAAGTAAAGTGGGCAGCCACAAAAACTAAACACATGTAGTAGGGCCAGATTAAGCCGCAAGCCCAACCCATGGTAACCAATAATATCAACATTAGTAATTGCATTAGCATAATAGCTAAACGGTCATGTCCAGCAAATAATATAGCGCTGGATTTTAAGCCAATTACACTATCTTCCTCTCTATCAGCCATGGCATACATAGAATCATATACAACTGTCCATAATACAACAATCAAATAAAAGAACCAGGCTTGCCAAGGAACAGTATTCGTCACTGCAGCATAGGCCATAGGGATACCGAGATACCAAGACAATCCTAAAACCACTTGCGGCATAGCGAAAAATCGCTTAGTAAAAGGGTATAAAATAGCAAGAAGCAAGGCTATTGACGCCAATATAATCGCTTTAGCGTTTAATAAAAGCACCAACCAAAGGCCAATGGAACATAAAAAAATTGTCAGAAATATCGCTTCCCAAGCGCTCACGGTGCCTGCGGCTAAAGGTCTTTTAGCTGTTCTCGACACGCTGCCATCATAATGTCTGTCAGCATAATCATTGATAACGCATCCAGCAGCTCGCATGACAAGCACACCTGCCACAAAAATCATGAGAAGGTGAGCCTGTGGCATACCACCAGCTGCCAACATAAGGGCCGTGAGGGTGGGCCATAGTAACAATAAAAGGGGCTTGGGGCGATGCCAGCGCATCAATTGAAGGTAGGCTATAACCCTCTGTTTTATCACTGTTTTATCCTTAATTCACTATTCTGCGATGAAAAGCTCAAGAAGGGCTATTTTATCACGATATAGACTTATGAACAGGGGAATCTCGGACAAAGGAAAACTATTAAATGAAAGAAGAATCAAGAGATTAGACTCTATGTCCGTAACTTGGCAAGACATATGCAGTAAGATGATATTTTCGAAAGTTGAAACATTGAACTATGCTATAAGGTATAGAAAAAACAACTTTTAACCTAATGAAACAAATCGAGATAAGGTAACAACATGAGTATTTCGAAAACGAAACAGCCCCTATCAAATGAGGTTTTGGAAAAAATAACAATCGCAGGAAGCAATTTTCATCCTTACTTAGTCCAAGATGAATTATATGAATATGGCAACGATATTGCGGTCGCGGTGGATAAAAATTTAGAGATCCATTTCGGTGAAGAAAAAAGCCATGCAAGCATGTGTGGACGTCGAGGAAAGCATCTCGATGGCCCACGCCATCGACGGAGTTAGTACTGTTCCAAAAATGATAGGATAATGAAGAGTGGGAGAAGGTGATGGATAAACAAAAATCCATCTTTAGAAAAAAGGCTTTAGAGCGTCTTTCTTCGCCAGAACAATTGGATTCTCTGGTTAAGATAGTCAGTCCAAAATCCTGGTTAGCACTAGCCGCATTACTGATTTTAATCGGTGCTAGTATTGTTTGGGGCCTATTTGGTAGTATTCCTCAGAAAGTTACTGGGTCTTGTGTTCTGGTAAAAACAGGCGGTATTATTGATGTTACGGCCAATTCATCTGGACGTGTAATTGATATATCCGTCATTTCAGATGATATTATTACCGCTGGACAAGTAATAGGACGCATTGAGCAAACAGATCTACGTGATGAAATATTTCTCCTGCGCGAAAAAGAACGTGAGCTTCAGATAAAAAATAGAAATCTAAAAGACATGCGTGTCGCTCTACAGGATGAGTTAAAAACCTACGTTGGCAGCTTGAAAAGCATTCTAAAATCTGAACAACAATTATCAGAAAGAGGTATTGTCAGTAAACGTAAGGTTCTTGAAACCCAAGAAATTGTTCGTGGCGCCTTAACGCAGGTAAAACAAGCAGATATCGACCAATTAGAAGCTCAACAAGAATTAGGCAGAATACAGAGAAACCTCGCCATCCTGCTGGACAAATATGAATACAAAACTCAAATAATTAGTCCTGCTACGGGTCGTGTCATTGAAATAAAAGTTACCCAGGGTAATCAAATTGAAAATTCCACGCCCATTCTTAGCATTGAGCCAACGGGAAAACACATTGAAGCATTAGAAGCCGTCATCTACGTATCTGCTCTGGACGGTAAAAAAATATCCCCAGGGATGAAAGTTAACATATCCCCGTCCACTGTGCGTAAAGAAGAATATGGGACTTTGCTGGGTAAAGTCACTTCCGTTTCTAAATATCCAGCGACCTTTCAAGCCATAATGAATGTCTTAAACAATGAAGAGTTAGTAAAACATCTACTGAGAAAAGGTGCCGTATTCCAAGTAAGAGCCAACCTGACACCCAACACATCCACCACCAGTGGGTATAAATGGACATCACCCGACGGCCCTCCCATAGTGTTACAGAGTGGCACTTTGGGTGAATCAGATGTAACCATCAGAAAGAAACGTCCTATTAGTTTAATTCTGCCAGTAGCGACGAAATGAGGGAGGGCATATAAATATGAACTTCCGTAAAATTCTCAACACATTACAACTAAGCACAACTGGGCATGTCAAAACACCAATGATTTTACAGATGGAATCATCAGAATGTGGCGCGGCGGCCCTTGCTATTATAATGGCCCATTACCAGAAGATTGTCCCATTAGAAGAAATTCGAGTGGCCTGCGGTGTTTCTAGAGATGGCATTAATGCAGGGCATATCATTGAAGCGGCAAAACAATATGGATTCGAGTCTCAAGGCATCCGTCTCAGTCTGTCTGAAGTGATGGACTTACCTCCACCTTTTATTGTCTTTTGGCACTTTAACCACTTTGTGGTGGTGGAAGGATTTGCAAAAAATGGTGTCTATCTAAATGACCCTGCCAATGGGCATCGAATAGTAACTTACGATGAGTTTGACCATGGCTTCACTGGCGTTGTAATTGAAGTTTCGCCCGGACCTAATTTCAGATCTTCCGGCACACCACCCAGTTTAATTAAAAGCTTAATAAAAAGATTGCCAGGGTCTTATGCAGCCATTGTCTTTTTGATTCTGGTGGGCTTAGCTTTAGTTATCCCAGGACTGTTGGTCCCTGTATTCACGAAGGTTTTTGTAGATGAATACTTAGTGGGAAAGCTGCACTCCTGGATCATGCCATTATTAATTGGTATGGGAATCACTGCTGTTGTCAGAGGATTACTTAGAGGTTTAGAGTCATTTTGTCTAACAAAAATGAAAATCAAAATATCAACCAATAGCTCTAGCCGTTTCCTATGGCACATACTACGCTTGCCATTGTCTTTTTATTCTCAACGCAGTGCGGGAGATATCAGCAATCGGATTTCTATTAATGACCGAGTTGCTGAAACCATCGCACACAATGTGGCTGGCACCTTCATTAGCACCCTGACTATCGTATTCTATGCAGCATTAATGTTTTATTACTCTTACATTCTGACTATCATTGCCGTTGGCATCGCAATTATCAATATTCTTATATTAAAGTTCACTGCAAACATGCGCAAATCCGACAGTTTCCGTGAGATTTCCATGGCTGGCAAATTCATTGGAACTTCCATGAATGGCCTTGTCATCATGGAATCTTTAAAAGCCACTGGCCGAGAAAACGATTTCTTCGCTAAATGGGCCGGCCAACACGCAAATTTAGCTAACCTAATGCAAAGCATTGCGGTTAAATCCCTAGGTATATCCACCATTACACTTGCAATCAATAGTCTTGGGACTGTAGCCATTCTTGTATTAGGGGCCTTACAAATCATGAACGGCACCATAACCATTGGTATGCTAGTAGCTTTCCAAAGTTTGATGGTTAGTTTTCTCACCCCAATTAACAAATTAGTCAATATGGGGGCTCAAATTCAAGAGCTCAATGGTGATATGATGAAGTTGAATGACATCAATTTACATAAACAAGATCATATCTACAGGAATAAACCTAGCCAAATAGAGACGTTATCTGGTGAAGTTGAAATTAAAAACTTATCTTTCGGCTATAGCAAATTCAGTCCAGCCGTGATTGATAATTTTAATCTTACCATTAAACCTGGTTCAAGGGTTGCAATTGTTGGCCCTTCTGGTTGTGGAAAATCTACTGTAGCAAAACTAATCATGCAACTTTACCAGCCTTGGAAAGGTGAGATCCTCATGGATGGACGTCCAATAGGAGATATTGACCGCGAGTCATTAAAGTCTGCGATCAATATGGTTTCACAAGATATCTTTATCTTTAGTGGGACTGTTAAAGATAACTTAACCATGTGGGATGACACCGTCACTCAAGAAAGCATTTTGTCGGCTGCAAAAGATGCTTGCATACACTCTGATATATGCAGCCGAGACCATGCTTATGATGCAATTTTAGAAGAAGGAGGAAAAAACTTCAGTGGAGGTCAGAGACAACGTTTGGAAATTGCCCGCTCATTTATATATTCTCCAAAGATCATTATTATGGATGAAGCGACCAGCGCACTTGACCCACTTACAGAATTGACCATCGACGATAATATTCGTCGACGAGGATGTTCTGCCATAATCATTGCCCACCGCTTGAGCACAATTCGAGACTGTGACGAAATAATTGTTCTTAATAAAGGACAAATCGCTCAACGGGGTATCCATGATGACTTAATCAAACAGAGTGGCATTTATGCCAATCTTGTGAGAACCATGTAGGGGTAGCATTATGGAATTTAAAAATGTCTTTTTTAAAAACTCAATTCAGGTGCCGCTTGCATCAAATAATATTCTTCCAATCAATCAAAAGGATTATGTTTGGTACGTAAAAAAAGGCAGTATAGATATTTTCTTATCTGATGTATCCCAAGGGGAATTAACAGGTCACAGGACCCATCTTTCACGAGTTAATTCTACTGAAATGGCTTTTTACATATCCATCCCAAAAACACACCGAAAATTTACAATTCTTGGCAAAGCCACTCCCGGAAGCATCATTTATAAAATGCCCATTAGTGAAATCATCTCTATTTGCGAAGATACAGAGTGCAGAACTCTCTTCATACAAAAATTGGAACGGTGGATTGAACGAATTTGGGATATAACCACAAAAAGTCCTTTACCTTCTGATAAACATATACTAAGCATATCTGAAGAAGATCACTTTGAAACCAATATGGTAATACAGTTGCCTGCAGGAATAAAATGGATTCCATCCATATCGACGCTGAAACTATTTGACAAACATATGGCTGATGGCTCAAAAACATACTTCCCTGTTTCTGAAAAAACCTGGTTCCGAACTACTGGCCCATCAAATATAATCACACTAAATACGAAAGATATAATTAACCAAGGAAAATTAAATGATGGACTTAAAACTTTCCACCGATTTGTTCTTGAAGAATTCATGAGTGAATCAGAAAAACAAAAAGAAAATGAGTTAAAGAGCATAAGAAAAAGGAAAGCAAAAGATATTTCAATAGTTAATAGTTCACTAAAAGGATTGAGTGCCATCTTCGAAGATGAAGAGGATGTAGATAAAGTCCAGCGCAGTTCTTCCAGCGATATGCAAAAGGTTTTTAACTTGGTCTGCAATAGTATGGAAATAAAAATCAAAAAAACCCCACCGGAAGATAAGCACAATGACAACCTAAAACATCAACTAGATAACCTTGCAAAAACAGCAAATATATCAAAACGCAAAGTTTACCTGGGAAAACAATGGTGGGAGGAAGATCACGGTACTCTCATTGGATTCATGAAGGAGAGCAACGCCCCAATTGCCATTATTCCGAAGTCTTCAAAACACTATCATTATTGGTCTCCCCAACTGAATCGTTTTGTAATTATTGATGAAAACATAGCCCAAACTATTCAAGTAGAAGCCTTTATGTTGTATCGCCCTATTGATATGCAAACGGATTCTTCACTCTATGGAATATTTCGATTTGGTTTACGTGGAGGCAAGAAAGATATTATAAGTTACCTACTAATAGGTGGATTAGTGGGTATATTAGGCTTGGCAATCCCCATTGTAACGGGATTACTATTTGATGAAATCATCCCTGATGCTGAAAGAGGACTACTCTTTCAATATGCCCTGGCATTAATTTTTGCTACTGTTGCATCCGCTGTCTTTAATATTGCTAGCAGCATTTCACTTTTACGCTTAGAAAGCAAAATGGACTTAAGCTTGCAGGCGGCCATTTGGGACCATCTAATTAAATTACCTCTGCCATTTTTTAGAGATTTCACCGCAGGGGATCTAGCAGGTAGGGCAAACGGTATCAATGAAATTCGCCTGATCATATCAGGTACGACTATTAACACTATACTGGGCACCATTTTCTCACTCTTCAGCTTTTCCATCCTATTCTACTTTAGTGTTAAGTTAGCTATGATTGCCACGGTAACGGTATTGTTCTTGTTAGCTATAAGCACATTATCTACTTTTCTTTTAGTCAAGTATCAATCGAAAATGATCGATATGGATGGCGCGATTGATGGAACTCTACGTCAGTTTATCGAAGGGATTGCTAAAATCCGCATTACTTGCTCTGAAAACCGTGCATTTAGACATTGGGGTAAATTGTTTACTCATTATCAAGAACAAAGCTATCGAAGTGAAAATATAGAAAATGTATTTCTAATGTTTTATGATATCTTTAATATCTTTTCAATGATGATTATTTTTGCCACTATTGCTTATATCCTAGGAGACAACACCCTCAGTATTGGTGAGTTTTTAGCATTCAGCGCTGCTTACGGCACATTTCTTACCTCTAGCCTAGCCCTTGCTGATGCCTTATTAAAGACAGTAAAAATATTCCCAACCTATGAACGTCTAAAGCCTATTGTGACCACCCAACCTGAAATTGATGACTCAAGAGAAGATCCAGGTGACATTAGCGGAAAAATAGAAATAGACCATATATTTTTCCGTTACAAATCCACTTCATCATATGTCATTAATGATCTTAGTCTCAAAATAATGCCTGGTGAAATGGTTGCTTTAGTGGGACCTTCTGGAGCTGGGAAATCTACCCTATTGAGATTATTGTTAGGTTTTGAAACCAGTACTAATGGTGCTATTTATTTCGATGATATCGACATCAACCGCATTGATCTAAGGCTATTACGCTATCAAGTTGGTGTGGTTTTACAAAATGATCGTTTGTTCCCTGGCAGTATATATGAAAACATTCTTGGGTCATCCCATCTCACTATGGATGATGCTTGGGAAGCGGCCACGATGTGCGGATTAGGTGATGATCTTAATGACATGCCCATGGGTATGCATACAGTCATTAGTGAAGGTGATGGCAGTATCTCTGGGGGACAGCGACAACGTATTTTGATTGCCCGCGCCATTGTTCACAAGCCCAGAGTGTTGTTTTTAGATGAAGCTACAAGTTCCCTAGATAATGAAACGCAAGAGATTATTACGAGTAGTCTCAAGCGGTTACATACAACACGAGTGGTTATCGCACATCGCATAAGTACAATAGAACATGCCGATCGGATTTATGTACTGGAAAACGGACAAATTACTGAATCAGGGAACTATAATGAACTAATAGAACAAGGGGAAACTTTCGCCCTGTTAGCCAAGAGGCAATTAGCATGAGGTTCTGCAACGACTTAAAATTAATGACCCTGTTGGGACTCTGTCTTACGCTTCTTGTCGCCTGCAGTACAGGAGATCCGGCAAAAGATAGAGCAAATCATTTGCTTAAATCCAAGGATGACATTGTTCTAGGTGCCGTATGGCCCTGGAAAAGCCGTTGGAAAAACATGGGCAAAGGTATTGATCTTGCTGTGTCACAAATCAATGAAGCAGGTGGGGTCATGGGGAAAAAACTAAAAGTCATCCCTCGAGATGATGAAGCCTCTGTAAATAAAGGCATGATTATCGCTCAAGAGTTTGCGGATAATCCCAATGTGGTCGCTGTCATCGGACACATTAATTCATATATTTCCATACCGGCCTCTGCCACCTACCAGTTTGCAGGCATATTAATGTTCACCCCAGGCTCCAATGCTACTAAATTAACGGATCAAGGTTTTGATTATGTCTTTCGTGGTGTACCCAGCAATCAGCAAATTGGGAAATACTTAGTGGGTTATGCTCGGTCTCAAGGTTACAAAAACATTATGATCTATTATATTGGTGATGAATATGGACGTGATACAGCTAATCACTTCGAAAAAAATGCCTACTTTAATGATATCAATATTGTTGATAGACGCAGCTACTTTGCCTTTAATGATGACTATCTCGAAGTATTAGAGACGTGGCAAACCCTACATAAGTTCGACGCAATCTTTTTAATTGGGCCCTTACCAACTAGTGGTACTATTATTAAAAAAGCACGCGCTTTAGGCCTTGATGTGCCTATATTTGGTGGGACGGCCATGGATACTATAGAACTCATCAATGTGGCCGGTAAAGCCTCTGAGGGCACGGCTGTAATTTCCATGTACTTTGCTAATGATCCTAGGCCTGAGAATAAAGCTTTTTATACAGCTTATATGCAACGTTATGGCGAGCCACCTGATACTGGTGCGGCCATGGGTTATGATTCTGTTACGGTATTGGTGGAAGCTATCGAACAGGGCAAATCCATAGTTCCAGCTGATATTGCTAAAACCATGCGTAAATTAGAATCTCACACAGGTGTTACGGGTTTATTTACCTTTGATAAAAAAGGTGATCGAATCAACCAAAGCATTCGTTTAAAAGTAGTGCGCGATGGTAAATTTGAATATATGCCCATTATTGTATTTTCTGAGACTAATGGTGCGAACCCATAGAGAATTTAGAAATCTTCTGTGAGGCATAAAGAATAATCACACTGAAAACAGCAATAACCATAAAGTCCCAACCAAAGGGAATCACATCACGCCCTGAAAAACTGCCTAAGAAAGAAATCATACTTAATCCAGTTAAATAACACACCAACCAAAGCAATTGCTTCCAAGGGATATTCTTTTGGTTGCGTCTATTGATGAAATATAAAATCCCACCTATAAATACAGCAATCATTACTTTATAAACCGTATCCCATCCGGTCCAATAGATCACTAAATTACAAATATAAAATGCCGCCAAGGACATAGTACGAGCATAGGGTACTTTAAAAGGTCTTGCTACATCTGGTTTAGAACGGCGTAGAGACAACAACGCTATAGGCCCCACAGCATAGGCTAATACAAATGCTGATACTAGAAAGCCAACCATTTTTTGCCAACCGGGGAAAGGCAATAACAATAAAAGTCCCAAAACATAATTCAATAGCAAAGCTCGCACGGGCACATGGCTTTTATTTAATTTCATGAGGGATTTAGACAAGTAAGGCCCCATCGCATAAGTCATACGCGCCGTACTTGTAGAATATATAAAGGCTGTTCCAAAGGGTGATATCGCCGCGTCTATATAAAGTATCTTAGCTAACCACCCCATACCCAATGCCAGGGCCATCCCAGCAAAGGGACCGGCATCACCAGAAAAACTCAAGTGCTCCCAACCGTTGCTTAATTGTTGCGATGACAGCGAACCAATGAATACTGTTTGAATGATCACATATAAAAATATAGCTCCGATTAATGAGCCCATAATTGCAATAAATATAGATTTTTGAGGATTTTTAGATTCTCCAGCCAATTGAATCGCTGGACTGTAGCCAAGAAAAGAAAAGATAATGCCTGCCGCGGGTAATGCTTTAAAAACCGCTTGATAGCCCATGGAGAAGAAGCCTTGCCCCTGATATAAATTACTTAAATGAAATGAATGAGCACAAAGCCCAATGATCGTCATCACAGGAACAGCCACCTTCACAATCACTAAATACATATTGCCTTTGGTTAAATGCCCCACCTTAATCGTGTTTATCCACACAATGCTGGCCATAAGTAACATAGCACCTAAACCACCCCAAAGAGTTAAGACATGAATACCTTGAACTTTATGGGTAAGGACTGGAATATAATTTGAAGCGTATTGGATCAAAGCCATGGTTTCGATGGGCGCTACAGCAATGGACGCGACCCAAGCAATCCAAGCGAACATAAAGCCAATAAAGGGCCCATGGCTCATATGAATAAAACGTGCGCTGCCACCAGACACGGGATAAGCGATGGCTAACTCAGCAAAGGTCAACGCAATGAACATCATGAGCACGCCACCGATAACCCAAGATAGGATAGCCGCAGGCCCAGCAATGGTAGCGCCGTAATAGGCACCAAAAAGCCAACCTGAGCCCACTAAACCACCCATAGCCGTAAACATTAAGGGTAGCGTGCGAATAGAGCGTTGCATGCCCATGAGATAACTCCTAAGAGAGTGTCACAATGGCTTCCATTTCCACTTCAACTCCACGAGGTAATGCACTAACTTCCACTGCAGCGCGCGCTGGATAAGGTTTTTTAAAATATGTAGCCATAACGGCATTCACTTGAGGGAAATGCGCCAAGTTGGTTAAATAAATATTTATTTTTACAACATGATCAAAAGTCACCCCGGCTTCTTCCACGATGGCTTTTAGATTATCAAAAACTTGGGCAATTTGCGCATTGATGTCCCCATCCACTTTTTCCATAGTATCTGGTACAAAGGGAATCTGCCCGGAAATAAATAGGAGTCCACCGGCCTTCACGGCTTGTGAATAAGTACCAATTGCCGCAGGGGCTCTCGTTGTTTCCACTATTTGTCTAGTAGTCATCAACTACTCCTCTCAATATCTTTTAGATCCCTAATTTAGTTATTTAAACTCAGGAATCTCCATATGAACGCCGCTTGATGCCGGCGACTGCTTTTACCAAACGCAAACGACGCATGACTTTGGCCAAATGTACCCGATGACGCACCGCAATAGTGAAATCCACTTCACAGTATTCTCCAACATGTTGCGTCACCCGAATATCGTCAATGTTGGCGCCGGCATCAGCTACAGCTAAAGTCAATGTGGCTAGAATACCACGCCGATTGATTACCTCAACCTTTACATCCACAGAAAATTCACCTTGCACGCTATCTTCCCAACGAACATCCAAGTAACGGTCGGGTTGGTCGCGGTACTTTTCAAGCACCTTGCATTGATCTTGGTGAACAACAATGCCCTGGCCTTTGCTGAATACACCGGCAATACAATCACCAGGGATAGGGCGGCAACAGGGAGCGAACTGTACCACCATGCCTTCACTACCCCGAATAGATAAGGGCTTAGCTTTGCCTGGCAATTGTGTATCGGACATTTCACCCGTACCTAATAATCGTTGGGCTAGAACCAAAGGCATTTGGTCCCCCATACCCGTAGACTCTAATAAGTCATCAAAAGTTTTAAAACCTGAATCCTTTAATACTTCACTCACCTGCTTCTTAGAAAGCGTATCTAAATCTGAAGAATAAGCACTTAAGGCCTTTTCTAAAAGACGTTTACCCAAAATAATGGATTCCGCCTGTTGACGGCTTTTCAAGAAATGTCGGATATTGCTGCGTGCTTTGCCAGTTTTAACAAAATGCTGCCATGCAGGATTAGGACCCGCACCAGGCGCTGTAATAATTTCTACGGTTTGACCATTGCTTAATGGCGTGCTTAGCGGCGCTAAACGCCTGTTAATTTTGGCTGCCACACAACAGTTGCCTATATCGGAATGCACTGCATAGGCATAATCCACGGCCGTTGCGCCACTGGGTAGCTTTATAATGTCGCCTCTTGGTGTAAAAACATAAACTTCATCAGGGTATAGGTCGATTTTAACATTTTCGATAAATTCTAAAGAATCCCCTGCGCTTTGTTGCATTTCTAGCAACCCTTTCAACCATTCGCGTGCACGAATTTGTGCTCTATCTTCACTACTGTCGCTGGTTTTATAAAGCCAATGGGATGCAATCCCCGTTTCAGCCACATGGTCCATACTTTCTGTGCGAATCTGAACTTCAATGGGCACACCAAAGGGCCCAAATAAAGTAGTATGCAAGGATTGATAGCCATTTGCTTTAGGTATGGCGATGTAATCTTTAAAACGTTCAGGGACTGGTTTATACAAATTGTGAATGGCACCCAGCACTCGATAACAACTGTCTACACAATCAACCACCACACGAAAACCATAAACATCCATAATTTCATTGAAGGGCACATGCCGGTTACGCATTTTTTTATAAATACTATAAAGATGTTTTTCTCGCCCCCAAACTTTAATCGCAGGCAACTTTGCTTCTTCTACACAGGTTTTTAGCGATTGCTCAATCTCACCTACAATTTCACGCCGATTGCCCCGCGCTTTTCTAACGGATTCCTGCAAAATACGATAACGCATGGGATAAAAAGCTGCAAAACCTAAGTCCTCAAACTCTACACAAAAATTATGCATACCTAAGCGATTAGCAATGGGCGCATGGATTTCCAGTGTTTCTTTCGCAATACGTATACGTCGATTGAAGGGCAAATATTGGATCGTGCGCATGTTATGCAAACGATCCGCCAATTTAATTAAAATCACTCGGATATCACGCACCATGGCCAAAACCATTTTACGAAAATTTTCTGCTTGTGCTTCTGCTTTCGAACCAAATTTAATTTGGGTTAATTTGCTAACGCCATCCACCAACTCAGCTACGGACTCACCGAATTGCTTTTTTAAATCTTCTTTGGATATGATTGTATCTTCCAATACATCATGCAGAATAGCCGCCATAATACTTTGGCTATCCAAATGCATCTCAGCCAAAATACGAGCGACTTCTAGCGGGTGAGTTATGTAAAGTTCACCGGAAGAGCGGGTTTGCTCACCGTGGGCTTTATAAGCTAACTTAAAAGCATCGTGTATGGCATGGATCTGTTCTTCATCCATATATTCAGATAAAGCTTCTGCCAACGGCGCAAATAATGCTTCCTGAACCATGAACTTAAACCCCTATGGTGATGTCACAGGACACCTTTCACTATAACTATAGACAGCTTAACCTGAATATATAAGCAACTATTGCTTACATATCGACTTAGCTCCGGTCGTCGGGGATTGATAACATGTCAATGCCCAAATTAACGGACATGATTTCTTCTTGTTCTTGCGCCTCTGTCTTTTTATTTAGATATTCCCTGTCCACATAACCTTCAGCTATTTCACGTAGCGCAACTACCGTAGGTTTATCATCTTCCCAAGCCACCTGGGGCTCCGCACCAAAGCTCAAATCTCTAGCCCGCTTCGTGGCCACCATGACCAATTCAAATCGGTTATCAACATTCTCTAAACAATCTTCTACAGTTATTCTCGCCATTGGTTTTCCTCGGTTCACTCATTCATAGGCCTAATTAGCCTGTCTAAGGGTGATTCTACCCATTTTATGGCCTCCAGGCTACCCTTTGAGCAAATCCCTTATTAATTCTTCATTTTGACCTTTTTGTCGTGATATAGAGCAATTTTTAGCCACCATAATGGCCGATAATTCTTTGCTGGCGTGGACAAAATCATCATTGACTATTAAATAGTCAAATTCGGCATAATGGGCCATTTCTGCCCTGGCTTCACTCATGCGGTGCTCGATCACACTTTCATCGTCCCGATCCCGTCCCCGCAGACGGCTTTCTAAAATCGCCAGGGAGGGTGGGAAAATGAAAATGCTGGTGGCATGTTCAGGGAATTGCTTTTTCACCTGTTGAGCGCCCTGCCAATCGATTTCTAAAATAATATCGCGTCCCATTTCCAACTGTTCTGTAAGCCAAGCTTTCGAAGTACCATAGTAATGCTGGAAAACTTTGGCATATTCTAAGAATTGCTCTTTTTTCACCATATCTAAAAAAACATCTTCTGAAATAAAATGGTAATCCACACCCTGCTCTTCGCCGGCACGTTGCGAACGCGTTGTATGAGAAACGGAGACATCCACGCTTTTTGAAATATTAGCAACCTCACGCACTAAACTGGTTTTGCCAGCGCCTGATGGTGCCGCCACAATAAATAATTGGCCTTGCATGGAAACTTCCTCCTACTGAATATTTTGAATTTGTTCGCGCATTTGCTCGATAAATACTTTTATGCTTACGGCATGTTTAGTCACATCACTGTGATTCGCCTTGGATGCAAGAGTGTTGGCTTCACGATTCAATTCCTGCATCATAAAATCCAAACGACGCCCAATGCTATCATCGTCACTTAAAGTTTTACTCACTTCCGCGAGATGGGTTTTCAAACGATCTATTTCTTCAGAAATATCGAGTTTTTGCGCAACAATTACCATCTCTTGCTCAAACCGATGCTCATCTATTTCCAATTTTAATTCGGCTAAACGCTCATCCATACGCTGACGATAATCCTTTAACACTTGTGCTACCAAAGGTTCAATTTGTTGAATCTCACTGGCAATGGATTGCATACGTTGCTCGATACAATCTTGCATGGCTTTACCTTCACGCTGACGTGCCGCAATAAATTGTTCTAACACTGAAGTTAAAAGAGACAAACAAGGGGCTTTCACTTCGTCCAACGCGACTTCTTGAACATCTACCACGCCGGGCCAACGCAGAATATCCACCATGCGCCAAGGATCACAGTTGGGGAGAACTTCATCCACTTGTTGCCCGACCATGGCCAACTGCTGCACCAATTGCTCATTAAAACTTAACCCTCGGGCATGCCCCGCTAAGGGTTGATAACGCAAGGTACAATCTACTTTACCTCGGTGAACTTGGCTACGGATCAATTGGCGAAAGTCTTGCTCCAATTCCCGCAATTCACTAGGTAGATTCATATTAAGTTCTAAATAACGATGATTAACAGCCCGAACTTCCCAGCTCAACTGACCAAATCGACCTTGCTCTGCCCCTCGGGCATAGGCTGTCATGCTTTGTACCTTACTCATAGCACTGTATCCTCTAATTCGCTGGGTATTATAATAGCATAATATCATCCCCTTTATGAGAAACCCATCTGTAGGCTTTGATCCCACTCCAGGTTCAGGCATACTAACGGCCAAACATAACCAAGAAGGTAAAATATGAGACCTAGTAAGCGTGCCCCGAACCAACTGCGAGAGATCCAATTTCAGCGTAACTTCACCCAACATGCCGAAGGCTCCGTGCTAGCCTGCTATGGCGACACGAAGGTGATTTGCACAGCCAGTGTGACAGAAAGCGTACCGCGCTTCCTAAGGGGCAAAGAACAAGGTTGGATTACGGCTGAATATGGAATGTTGCCACGCTCTACCCACAGCCGATGTGATAGAGAAGCCGCTCGCGGTAAACAAGGGGGGCGCACCATGGAAATCCAACGACTCATCGGACGCTCTTTGAGAACAGCGGTGAATTTAAAACTCCTACCTGAAATCACTATTGCCTTAGATTGTGATGTGATTCAAGCCGATGGCGGGACGCGCACAGCTTCCATCAGTGGTAGTTTTATTGCATTGCAAGATGCTATCCACGGTTTAATGAAAGCCGGAAAATTGAAACGTAATCCCATCGTCCAACAGATAGCCTCGATTTCCGTAGGCATTTACAAAGGCGAGCCCATCTTGGATTTAGACTACGCTGAAGATTCCAATGCTGAAACAGATTTCAATGTAGTGATGAATGACAAAGACGAATTCATCGAAGTCCAAGGCACCGCTGAAGAAGGCCTCTCATTCAAATTAGAGCAACTGGACGATATGTTGGTCCTAGCCAAAGGCGGTATAAAAACCATCTTGGAACTTCAAAGTAACGCTTGAAGACCTATTCCACATTAGGCTTGCGGTGCCAAATAACTGGTGCCGCCGCTTCTACATGCTTATTGAACAAGACGGGAACCGCTGTACTTGCTAAAGGGTTAATCAAACTTAAATGATAGCCCTGGGCATGTTCACTTTTGTATAAGCGCCTGAAAGTCACGCTGCCATCTTGTAAACGCACGATGCAATCTTTATTCAAGGCTCGCTGTATATCCTCACCATAGCAAAAACGTCCACCGATATAATCACCTGAATGATAATTTGGAGACATATTTTCATCAGGAACCACCATGACCACGGAGTCAGCGTAAGCTTCTTTAAAGAAACTGGCTTCCTTCGCCATGCATAAATCTTCAGAGAGACCTTCCAATGCGAAGGTATTTTCATTTTCCGCATCACAGGCAGCTTCTGTTTGCTCACCTTGAGCGTAACGACGATCTTGCGCAAAGTACTTACCAAGATCCACAGCAAAACGAGGATTTAAACCCTTGCCCACCATGATCCATTCTTTGGAACATACAATCCCCTCTTGGCGATAAATCGCTATGCACCGTGACAAGCCTTTATGGGTCAAACGGGCTGTGCCATTTTCCCAAGACTTCAAGGTGACTGAGGGTAAACTGTGATTTTTTTCCAAGTAAGCTCGCGTTAGACGCGACATTTGACGTAAGAATTTTAATCGACTTCCGGGGGAATGAAGCTCATTAGTTTCATCCCTTTTTTCTGTTGTTGTAACCACTTTCATCCCAGCCAATGGCATTTGTTTTAACATCTAGCTATTATAAAATAGCACTCCTTTCTTCAGCGTGTTATTTTAAGCAACAAATGTTACCCTTGTCCACTGCTATTTAACAGCAATGGGTATCAATGAGGAATAAATATGCCAACAAAGACAATAGTTTTGATGCGACATGGGCAAACCCATGATCCCGAGCCCGGTCAACTGGATAAACAACGAGCCTTAACTCAGCAGGGCACTCAAGATGTAGAAGCTGTTTCCTTACAATTGCAGCAAAGCAATGTAAAACCTTCTTTAATTTTAGCCAGCTCGGCTCAACGCACACGCATGACTTGTGAAATTCTTCAACAAACTTTAGCCTGTGGGAAAATAGTATTAAGTGATGAATTATACAATGCCAGTGCACACAGTATTCAACAAATTATTTCTAAGGTGGCTGATGAACACTCAACCATTGTGATTATCGGCCATAACCCTGGTATGAGTGAATTAACCCAATGGTTATCCCAGGGTATATTTCTAGGCATGTCCACCAGCAATGCCTATATGCTTCACGGAGATATCACCCATTGGCACGAATTGACCCCCAGTAGTGGCGGCCAACTCTTCACGCCTTAGTGATTTACTGCATGCTGTACTGGTTCATTATAACGATAGGCATACCACAAAGAAAAAACCCCCATTATAACCATGGGCAATGACAAAATTTGCCCCATGGTCAACCAATTAAAAGCGTAGTAGCCCATTTGCGGATCTGGCTGGCGGAAAAATTCTATAAAGAAACGGAAACAACCGTACAGTAACAAAAATAAACCTGATACGGCTAACCGAGGCCGTGGTTTGCGCGAAAAAATCCACAGCACCGTGAACATCACAATGCCTTCTAAACAAAATTCATATAATTGAGATGGATGACGCGGCAAAGGCCCCGCGTGAGGAAAGATCATGCCCCAAGGCACGTTAGTCACTTTACCCCATAATTCACCATTGATAAAATTACCAATACGCCCAGCACCTAAACCAATAGGCACTAAAGGAGCGATATAATCGGTAATTTCAAAGACGGACTTTTTAATTTTACGCCCGTATAGATACATGCTAAGGAAAACCCCGAGCAATCCTCCGTGGAATGACATACCGCCATCCCAAACCGTAAACATCACTAAGGGGTTATGTAAAAATCCAGGAAGATCATATACTAAGATGTATCCGATGCGCCCACCTAAAATGACCCCCAAGGCGGCATAAAAAATCAAATCCGTTACTTGATCCGTAGTCCAACCGCTGCCTGGTTTTTTCGCACGGTAACAACCTAATAGCCATGCCCCTGCGAAGCCGACTAGATACATAATGCCATACCAATGGACTTTCAAGGGACCGATGCTAAAGGCAATGGGATTAATATTAGGGTAATGCAACATCATTATATTCCTTTAATGTTCGCGTGTGGCCAAAAATCGGATATCAGGCCAACGTTCCTGTGTTAAATTAAGATTTACCATACTGGGTGCCAAATAACAAAGGTGTTCGCCACCGTCTAGAGCCAAATGTAATTGCCCTTTTAATTTGAAATCTTCTAACATTTTTTCATCATCACAATAAACCCAGCGGGCGGTCACTACATTAATGTTTTCATAGGCGCATTCGACATTGTATTCAAACTGCAAACGGTGAGCCACCACATCAAATTGCAAGATGCCCACGGCTCCAACAATTAAATCGTTATTATGGAGAGGCCGGAATACTTGGGTGGCGCCTTCTTCAGCTAATTGGATCAAGCCTTTTTGCAACGCTTTTAATTTCATGGGATCGCGCAAACGAACCCGTCGAAATAATTCAGGCGCAAAATTAGGAATACCTTTGAATTTCAAGTCCTCTCCCTGAGAGAAGGTATCACCAATTTGTATCGTACCATGATTGTGCAACCCAATAATATCACCAGCAAATGCTTCGTCCACATGGGTGCGGTCGCCCGCCATGAAAGTTAGGGCGTTATTGATTTGAACATCTTTATTAATACGCAAATGGCGAATTTTCATACCTTTGATATATTTCCCTGAGCATACGCGTAAAAAGGCAATGCGATCACGGTGCTTAGGATCCATGTTGGCTTGGATTTTAAAAACGAAGCCACTGAATTTAGGATCATCGGCGGGCACCATACGACTATTCGCTTCACGCCCACTAGGTGGAGGCGCGTAAGTTACAAAGGCATCCATCATTTCTTTAATGCCAAAATTATTAATCGCAGAACCAAAAAATATGGGCGTTTGTTTCCCCTGTGAGAACAAATCTCTATCAAAGGGTAAGCTTGCACCTTGCACTAATTCCAAATCTTCTTTTAGCTGCTCTAATTCATCACCCATAATCTCTATGAGCGCAGGATTATCTATACCTTGCAATATGCTAGCGTTTTGCTTAGATTCATTGCTACCGGATTTATAAAGATAAAACTTATCTTCCAACAAATGATAAATACCCTTAAAATTCCGCCCTTGTCCCACGGGCCAAGTAATAGGAGCGCATTGGATTTCTAATACTTTTTCAATCTCATCCAACAAATCCAGAGGGCTACGACCTTCCCTGTCCAGCTTATTAATAAAGGTTATAATTGGTGTATCACGTAAGCGACACACTTCCATCAGTTTGATGGTACGGCCTTCGACGCCTTTTACAGCATCGATAACCATCATAGCAGAATCCACAGCTGTTAAGGTGCGGTAAGTATCTTCAGAGAAATCTTCATGGCCAGGCGTATCCAAAAGGTTCACCACACACCCGCCATAGGGGAATTGCATCACGGAGGTAGTAACAGAAATGCCCCGTTCTTTTTCCATGGCCATCCAATCGGAAGTGGCATGGCGAGCTGCTTTACGACCTTTCACGGTACCAGCCATTTGAATGGCATTACCATAAAGCAATAATTTTTCCGTTACCGTAGTCTTACCCGCATCAGGGTGAGAAATAATAGCGAAGGTACGTCGTTTTGCTAATTCTTGTTTGAGATCAGTCATGGTCTTCATCATGGGGGTTAAGCTCAAGGCGCATGATTATAGCATCTTCACGGCCCTTGTGGGTGGGATAATAATTTTTTCGTTTCGCCACCACTTCAAAGTCATTTTTTTTATACAAATCAATGACTTTTGCATTACTCTCTGCCACCTCTAAAAACATATGAGCAGCTCCATAGAGGCCAGCCTGGTCAATGGCATGCTGCAATAGCTGGTAACCCAGGCAGCGACCTCGATGGTTCGTGTCCACACAGATGTTTAATAAATGACTCTCACCGATGCCCACAGCCATAATGACATAGCCTAAAACCTGCTGGTTGTCTTCTATAACCCAAGCTAAATAACCAGCTTGCAAACAATCAGAAAAAATCCCCTTACCCCAGGGAAAATCATAACCGCTTTGTTCAATAGCTACTACGGCATCAAGATGCTCTGCTGTCATTTTTTGGATAATCATAGTGGCTCTTGCAAAAGATATTCTGCATAATTCTCAATGGCAATGTTATTACGCGGCGGCAGAGTTTCACCCCGATAAATACACAGCGCCCTATCACCTTCTTCCATGATGGAAGACATATGTTCTGTCATTTTACTTCTAAATGTCTGGGCATGTTTAATTTCTAATAACTCTTTATGATTGCCACGATGAATAATTAAGTCTACCTCACTCCCTTGGCTAGTGCGATAATAATAAAGCTCGCTATTTAATCCCCGGTGTTGTTCTCTTTTATAAACTTCAGAAACAACAAAGTTTTCAAATAGGCTGCTCCCCATAGGGCCTTGATGAAGCTGCTCCATGGTTTTATTACCCGTTAAATAATTCACTAAACCATTATCATAAAAATAGAGCTTCGGGCTTTTTACAATACGTTTATTATAATTTTTAAAGTAAGGCGGAATTAAAAAAACAATATAAGATGCTTCTAATATAGATAGCCAACGTTTAACTGTGGGAACCGACACACCTAGGACCTTGGCATAGCTAGAATAATTTATTTGTTGTGCTACACTGGCGGCTAACAGTGAAATAAAGCGTTGGAAGTCTCGCATATCGCCAATATTAGTTAGCAGCCTCACATCTCGGTTAAGATAAGTATCAATGTATGAGGAATACCATAATTCACTTTCAAAATAAACACGACCCACTAATTCTGGGTAAGACCCTTTTAATATAACTTCTTGACGAGCGTTTATAGTCAACTCAGAAAATTCATAGGGCAATAAAGAAAGTAACCCCATGCGCCCGGCCAAAGATTCTGAAATATTCCTCAGTAGATTAAATTGAGATGAACCTGTAACAACAAATTTCCCATAATTATCTCTATCTTGATCTACGGCCAACTTGAGCCTAGAGAATATCTCCGGCACATTCTGTACCTCATCAAAAATGACTCGGTCGTTGTAATATTGCATAAACCCCTGAGGATCTTCATGAAAAAATTCCCGAGTTTGCAAGTCGTCAAAGGTAACGTAGGTGTAGTCTGGCATGGCATGCCGAGTCAGAGTGGATTTACCCGACTGGCGCGGCCCCGTGACGCCCACCACGGGGGAGGCTTTGCTATGGCATTGCAATAAAAGTTCGGCTTTCCGAGGTTGATATTCCATAGAGACAAATCATGTAAAATTAATATTTAATGTTAAATTTACATGGATTTTTAAAAATATTCAATGCAATTTTAATATTGAATGTTAAATTTACATGAGTAATTAGAGCTGGGCATATATAACCCATTGAAATATAGGGATATAATAATCAAAGAGGGGGGCAAATGAATACCCCCAAATTCAACCCTATTTCTTCTTCTTAGGCGCAATCAAATCCGTGATGGTTCCTTCAAACATTTCCGTCGCCATCATAATGGTCTCCGACAGAGTCGGATGAGGATGTACGGTTAATGAAATATCTTCTGCATCACAACCCATCTCTATAGCCAAACACACTTCAGAGATTAAATCACCGGCATTAGGGCCAACAATACCCGCGCCGATAACGCGATGATCTTTATCGAAGAGTAATTTTGTTACCCCTTCATCACGATTCAATGCTAAAGAACGTCCGCTGGCCGCCCAAGGAAAGACGCCTTTTTCATAGGCAATACCCTGTGCTTTTGCTTCAGTTTCTGTCACACCGCACCACGCGATTTCAGGATCCGTGTAGGCGACACTAGGAATGGTTTTGGGTTCGAAATAATGTTTCTTACCGGCAATCACTTCTGCTGCCGTACGTCCTTCAGGCACAGCTTTATGAGCCAACATGGGTTGTCCTACGATATCGCCAATAGCAAAGATATGTGGAACATTGGTACGTAATTGTTTGTCCACAGCAATAAAACCGCGTTCATCCACATTCACGCCAGCTTTATCAGCAGCAATTTTTAAACCATTAGGCGTACGACCGACAGCAGAAAGAAAGCGATCAAAACGCTGTGGCTTATCAGGCGCATTGGCCCCTTCAAAAGTTACCCATAGGCCATCTTTTTTCGCTTCTACTTTGGTGACTTTAGTGCTGACCAAAATATCTTTATAGCGTTTTTTTACGCGATTCAGCAAGGGTTTAACAATATCTTTATCTACGCCAGGAATTAATCCATCGGCCATTTCGACCACGGTGATTTTGCTACCTAAGGCATTATAAACCGTTGCCATTTCCATACCGATGATGCCACCACCTAAAACCAGCATTTCGCAATCCACGTCTTCTAATTCTAAAGCGCCCGTGGAATCCATGATGCGAGGGTCCTCAGGCAAAAAGGGCAATTTCACAGGTTGAGAACCAGCGGCAATAATTGCCTGTTCAAAATCGATGGTAACATCGTCCCCCACTTTTAGTTGTGTAGGGGAAGTAAATTCACCATACCCTGTAATAATTTCCACTTTGCGTTGCTTCGCCAACATTTGCAAACCGCCCGTGAGCTTTTTCACGATCTTGGATTTCCAATTACGAAGCTTTTCAGCATCCACTTTAGGCTTACCAAAATCAATACCAAACTCAGCAAACTCTTCTGCTTCTTCTAATACTTTTGCTGCATGCAATAAAGCTTTGGAGGGAATACAACCCACATTCAAACAAACGCCACCAATGGTTTCGTAGCGCTCTACTAAAATGACTTTTTTGCCTAAATCAGCTGCGCGGAAGGCGGCAGAGTAGCCACCAGGGCCGCTACCTAATACAACCACTTCCGTTTTTAATGCTTTCATTTCTTACTACTCCTATCTATTTCAAAGTTATTTCTACCCAAGCAATCTTTGGGGAGAACTATATTTCAAACTTTCTGCAATATTCCACTCAGCTCTGGTTTTCCGCGGTCAAGCCGCGGAACGACGAACAGGAGCCTATGAAAAAATCCCAGCGATGGTATGCGCCATGGACGTCACTAATTGTGGGCTCGCTTCATCAAATTTCAAATTCATTTTTTCAGCACTACTAATCACTTTGGTACGATACTTCTGCCATTGCGTGGTGTTATTAGACGTCAACGTTGTTTTAGAACTACTGCCATTGCTTACGGTAGACTTGGTATTCGCATGAATATCGTTCGTCGTGCGCTCTGATATTTGCACATCCGTAGTTAGGGTATAGCTCACGTCCTTAATTAAAGTATTAGCCAAGGTACCTGCCGCAGCACCAGCGACAGCACCCACAGCAATATCCGTTGCATTGGCATTGTCGATTAAAGCACCCGTGGTACCACCCACAAGACCACCACTTAAGGCACCATCAACCACATTCTGTTTGCCTGAAGGTTGTTTTTTACCTGCTTGCAATACATTCACCTGTAATAGGTAATGGGCTTTACTAGGATCATTAACCACTTGATAACCATTAACCCTTAAATCTTGCACTAACGCCGGTTTAAGGCTATTCATACTGGGCTGGTCTGACGTATTGCTCACAGCTAAGTAAACCACTTTTTCACTGGGTTTGGTGGGCTGCAAGAAAACACTGTTGGTCATTTTCGTATTCACTTCCAAACTGTGATGGCTCAAGGCTGTCTGACTGGCCATACAACCACTTAATAATAATACCACTGCCATCGTTACAACGAAGCTCAATGCTTTTGATATTGTTTTCATATCGTTCCTCTAAAATTTATAATGTTAATGAACAACCTATTATTCGCACTATGTTGTCTCAATCCGTAACAACCACTTACTACAAAAGCAAGCGTCGAATATCCCCTAACTGTTTGCTTAAAAATACGATGAAGCGTGCAGCTTCAGCCCCGTCAACAACTCGATGATCATAAGATAATGAGAGAGGTAACATGAGCCGGGCAACAAATTCACCGTCCTGATAGACGGGCTTCATACTGGAGCGTGATACGCCCAATATAGCCACATCAGGTGCATTAACGATTGGCGTAAATGCCGTACCACCAATACCACCTAAACTGGATATGGTAAAACAACTGCCTTGCATATCGGCAGGTCCTAAACCTTTTTCCCGAGCTTTACTGCTTATATCCATTAATTCTTGGGATAGAACAAACAAACCTTTTTTATCCACATCGCGAATCACTGGCACCATCAAACCATTAGGTGTATCGACGGCCACCCCCACATGATAATACTGTTTCAAGATGAGGTTCTCACCCTGGGGGTCCAGGGAAGCATTAAAGTTAGGAAATGCCTTTAAGCTCGCAACTACCGCTTTCATTAAAAAAACTAAAGGCGTTAAACGCACCCCAGCCTTTTCAGCTTCAGCTTTTGATGCTTTACGAAAAGCTTCCATTTCAGTGATGTCCGCCTCATCAAACTGTGTGACATGGGGAATCGTCACCCAATTACGATGCAAATTAGCCCCTGATATTTTTTTAATTTTAGATAAGGGTTTAATTTCTGTGGCGCCAAATTTACTGAAGTCTACGGCAGGTGCTTGAGGTAAATTGAATCCACCACCGCTAGCAGCAGCACCGCCACCACTCATGGCCGCTTTCACAAACTGTTGTATATCGGTTTTTTGAATACGCCCCTTACGACCACTGCCTGGTACCTGGGTTAAATCAACACCCAACTCACGAGCCATACGCCTAACAGAAGGTCCTGCATAAATCACTCCGCCTTTGCCCGCAGGCGCAGCAGTAACTTGCGGTGCAGCTTGTGCTGCTGTTGGTTTCGCAGATGTTGGTGCTTCAGCTACAGATGCTTCAGCTACAGACGCTGTTGCTGCACTGGCAGCTTGTGCATCCATAGTTAGGATCAAAGAACCTTCATTAACTTTATCACCCACCTTAATTGTAACGGCTTTTATCTGGCCTGCGTGGGGAGAAGGAATTTCCATGGTGGCCTTTTCGCCTTCCAAGGTAACCAAAGAGTCATCAACATTCACATCATCGCCGACGTTTACAAACACTTCGATCACGTCGACATCTGTCGCCCCCCCAATATCAGGGATGTTTACTTCCACAGTTTGAGGACTGGCAACAGGTGGTGATGCGGGCACTACTGCAGGAGCTTTTTCAGCAGGTGTTGCAGTAGGAGCCTCTGCAGTAGCTTCTTCAGCAGGTGCTGCAGCGGGTGCTGCAGCGGGTGCTTCGGCAGAGACTTCACCAGCCACTTCCAGGGTTAGAATCAACGCCCCTTCAGATACTTTATCGCCGACTTTCAGCTGAATGTCTTTTACCGCCCCCGCACAAGGCGCTGGAATTTCCATGGAAGCTTTATCACTCTCTAAAGTGATCAAAGAATCATCTTGTGCAATGCTATCGCCAGGAGCCACCATGACTTCAATGACTTCCACATCCACAGCACCGCCAATATCGGGGATGAATATTTCCTGTATATCTGCCACTGCTCTTCTCCCTTATACGGTGGTTGGATTGGGTTTATTGGGGTCGATGCCAAATTTTTCGATAGCGTCTTTCACCGTTTGCACGGGTACTTTACCATCATCGGCTAGGGCATTTAATGTAGCTAAGACAATGGATTTAGCATCCACTTCAAAGAAATGCCGCAAACGCTCTCGCGTATCACTGCGCCCAAACCCGTCGGTACCTAGAGTCACATAATTTTGCGGAATGTAGGCACGAATTTGATCGCTATAACTCTTCATATAATCTGTCGCAGCAATGACAGGACCTTCTCTGTCCATCAAACATTCTTCCACAAAGCTTAATTTCGCTTTTGCATCGGGATGCATACGATTTTCCCGCTCGACGGCTAAGGCTTCTCGGCGTAATTCATTGAAGCTAGTAACACTCCAGATATCCGAAGCGATATCATAATCTGATTGCAAGATATCAGCGGCTTTAATCACTTCTAAAAGAATGGTCCCAGAACCTAACAATTGAACTTTAGGTTTGGACTTAGGCGTTTCGCGTAATAAATACATCCCTTTAATAATGCCTTCTTCAGCACCTTCAGGCATCTCCGGTTGAATATAATTTTCATTCATCACTGTAATATAATAGAACACATGTTCATTTTCTTGATACATACGACGTAAACCATCTTGGATAATCACCGCTAATTCATAACCGTAGGTAGGATCGTAAGTCACGCAATTAGGAATGGTGCCTGCCAAAATATGACTGTGTCCATCTTGATGCTGTAAGCCTTCACCGGCTAAAGTGGTACGACCGGCTGTGCCACCTAAGAGGAAACCTTTAGCTTGCATATCACCAGCAGTCCAAGCTAAATCACCACAACGTTGGAAGCTAAACATGGAGTAATAAATGTAAAAAGGAATCATTGGCACATTATTATTGGTGTAAGAAGTCCCTGCCGCCAACCAAGAACAAAAGCCACCCGCTTCATTAATGCCTTCTTCTAAGACCTGGCCCTTTATATCCTCTTTGTAAAACATGACCTGCTCCGCATCCACAGGCGTATACAATTGCCCCATAGGCGAGTAAATACCATATTGACGGAACATACCTTCCATACCAAAGGTACGACATTCATCGGGAATAATAGGCACCACATGCGGACCAATATTCTTATCTTTCATGATCACATTCAGAATGCGAACAAAAGCCATAGTGGTAGAAATCTCTCTATCGCCAGAAGCCTTCATTTGTCCCGCAAAGGCTTCTAACTCTGGCACCTTTAAGGCTTTGGTCTCGTTGCGGCGCCCAGGCAAATAACCACCTAAAGCAGCACGATGTTGTTTGATGTATTTAGTTTCTGCGCTTTCTTCGCTAGGGCGATAAAAAGGTAAGTCATCCACTTGTTCATCGGTAATAGGAATACTAAAACGATCGCGGAAAATGCGAACATCTTCAGATTTCATTTTTTTCACATTATGCGCGACGTTTTGTCCTTCACCACTAGCACCTAAACCAAAGCCCTTCACAGTTTTCGCTAAAATCACTGTGGGTTGGCCTTCATGGGAAACAGCTTCAGCATAGGCATTGAATACTTTTACATGATCATGCCCGCCTCGATTCAAGCGCCAAATCTGGTCGTCAGACATATTGGCCACACGCTCTTTTAATTCAGGGTATTTACCAAAGAAATGTTCTCGCACATAGGCGCCATTATGAGCTTTATAATTTTGATAATCGCCATCTACGGCTTCTTCCATACGTTTTAATAACAAACCATCTTTATCGGTTGCTAGGAGTGAATTCCACAAATTCCCCCAAATGACTTTTAATACATTCCAACCTGCGCCGCGGAACGTACCTTCTAATTCTTGAATGATTTTACCATTACCGCGTACAGGGCCGTCCAAGCGTTGTAAATTACAATTCACAACAATAATTAAATTATCCAGTTTTTCACGCACAGCAATAGATAACGCACCTAAAGATTCAGGCTCATCCATTTCGCCATCACCACAAAACATCCAAACTTTCCGGCCTTTGGTTTTAGCTAAACCACGATTCTCTAAATATTTCAAAAAGCGTGCTTGGTAAATAGCTTGTATGGGACCCAAGCCCATAGACACTGTGGGGAATTGCCAAAAGTCTTGCATCAACCAAGGATGGGGATAAGAACTAATACCTTTACCATCCACTTCTTGACGGAAATTATCTAATTGTTCTTCCGTCAAACGCCCTTCTAGGAAAGCGCGGGCATAAATACCTGGCGACGAATGGCCTTGCACAAATACAAAATCACCACCATGGTCTTCCGTCGGTGCATGGAAAAAATGATTGAAACCTACTTCATAAAGGGTAGATGCCGAGGCATAACTGGCAATATGGCCACCTAATTCTGGTGCCTTACGACCAGCGCGCAATACCATGGCCACAGCATTCCAACGGATGAGAGATTGAATACGACGCTCCATGTCGATATCACCAGGGTAAGGTAATTCTTTGTCCACTGGGATGCTATTCAGATAAGCTGTAGTAGAGCGAAAAGGGAAACGAGTGCCATCACGATAGGCTTTATCCATCATGGCCTGAAGTAAGAAATGCACGCGTTCTGGGCCTACTTCACGCTTAACTGCGTCTAAGGCGTCCAGCCACTCTTGCGTTTCTACGGGATCAAAATCCTTACTATTGTTGCTATCCATCGGCGGCTCCCCCAAAGGCTTTCATCATAAAGCCAAAAATATAAATCATTTCAATGAGTTAGTTGTTTTTTCATGGTGCCCAATAGGCGCCCACATAAACCGGCGCAGTATACCATGCTTTTGCCGCCTAACCCATGACTTGGTTATTTTTGATTATAGTAATAAACAATTATAGATTCAATGAGAGTTCACTGATTTGTCAACCGCTAGGTCATTGAGCTAGAAACGGGATATAATGTTTTCACGGACTAGCATGAATGGAGGGAACCACATCATGTACGCCATGGGCTTTATGCCTTGCCCTCACATAGCACAAATTACCCAGCAACTGGCTTGGCTTGATTTGGTAGACGCTAAATATCAATTAAGTATCTACAAACTTAACAAGGCGGCCCTTAAACATCCCGATTACGATGAACATAAAGTAAATATGCTTCGCCCCCTCCTGCATAATTTAAATGATTCCGGACAGAGGCTTTTATCTAAGCTAATGACACTGCGAACCATTCGCCAATTGGGCCTACATATTTTATCCGATGGTACAAATCTTTTTACTTTTGATTATTTGCGCGATGTCATCTACCATGACCAAGATGATGTCTGCATTCCTTTGCTCTCCAAATACATTCCTGACTTTTTATTGTATGAAGATTATCCCTTCATCACTAATGTAACCATGGTTATTGAGTACTTATCTGTGGCTCTGAATCTACAAGAGCCCAAGCACATCGATTATTTTTTAGAGAATTTCTCTGGGGAAGTGCCAGAGGTCACTGATCTAGCCGTCATGTCGGAACATATGCGACTGACCTTCAAATTGGAATGCCCTGAACAAATCCTTAGGGTTTGTGAATTTTTCCTGAAACATAGCGTACCCCTTTGTTCCACAGCCAATGCTTCTTACAATTTCTTTAAATACCTAGAAAAATTCCCCATAAAACATACCCTCACCCTCATCGAATCCATTCTGCGAACAGATAATGCCATCAATGATAGAGATGAATGGCAAACCTTCGTTGAAGTCCTGTTGCAAATCCATTGCGGAATAGATGAAAAATACCCCCTCATGGAATACCCTAACGGTGTTGATTTGACACCTCATTCTCTCTTCACCCCCCATAAGGGTTTAATCAGAAAACTGGTTTGGCATTATCTCAACATTTACATGCTGCGCCCGAATTTGGATCGCCGCCAATTTCTCATGCGCTCCCTCGCCACAGAAAAACATCCTTCTGTTGTGACTCAAGAAGCCCTGAGCAATAATAAACAAATGGTGGGCGTCGTTTTGTTACTAAGCTGTGTTGAGGGCCATGAATTTGCAAGACTGCCCACAGAAATTCTGCATTTCATCCTTAGTTATGCCTGTTTGCCTAAGAACCACGAGGATTGGCACAGCCACAGCACAGCCGAGCAATTAGTTCATTTTGGTAATTGGTATGAAACCAGGCATCCGGATTTAGGCAACCCAGATACCTGCCTAGAAGCGAAACACAGAAAACCAAGATGTGCCTTGCAGTAGAAACTTAAGGTCTTTTACAATTCTATTTCGCTTGAAAACGCTCTATGCTAGCAAGGATTTCTTTGTGGGCTTCTTCCACATTGAACCAACCATCTACTTTCACCCATTTTTCTGGTTCTAAATCTTTGTAATGCTCAAAGAAATGAACGATGGAGGCCAACAATGGTTTCGATACATCTTCAGGGGTTTTTACTTCATGGAAAATAGGACAGAGTTTATCGACGGGTACCGCTAAAATCTTTGCATCCTTGCCAGACTCATCAGTCATTTTCAGTATGCCTACAGGACGGCAACGCACCACTGCACCGGTAATAACAGGCATGGGGGTGATGACTAATACATCTACGGGGTCACCATCTTCACTTAAGGTGTTAGGCATATAACCATAGTTACAAGGGTAATGCATGGCTGTAGGCATAAAGCGATCCACAAACATAGCGCCCGTTTCTTTATCCACTTCGTATTTTATAGGGTCGCCATGGGCGGGAATTTCAATAATAACATTGATATCTTCAGGAACGTTTTTACCAGCACAGACTTTTTCTAAATTCATGGTGTTACCTTAATGGTTTCTTTAATACTAAGGGCCGGCATTATAGCCAGACTCCCTGTGGGATTCAACCAATGCTCAAGCCGCGACCGCTTGGCAATGGGGGCAAGGGCCTGCTTGCTCTTCCGCTTTGATGGGCCAATGACAGGATGAACAAAGCACTGTAGGCGTTTCTTGCAGATTGGCATCCACCGCAATGCGGTCATCAAATACAAAACATTCCCCTTCCCAATGGGCAGTGCCGCATTTTTCGAAATAATTTAAAATGCCCCCATCCAATTGGTACACTTCTTTAAAACCCTGCTCCAGCATAATATTGGCGGCCTTTTCGCAACGAATCCCCCCCGTACAATACATGACCAAAGGCTTATCTTTTAAATCATCGGATAATTGAGCCGTAGTTTCTGGGAATTCTCGGAAATTTTCCATAGGCAGCGCCATAGCGCCTTCAAAGGCACCAATGGTTACTTCATAATCATTTCTAGTGTCTAAGATGGTTAAATCCCGACCTTCATCCAACCATGCCTTCAGGGTTTCAGGGGCTAAATGCTCGCCCGTTTTTTCCATGGGGTTCACTTGAGGCTGAGCCATGGTCACAATTTCTTTTTTTACTTTGACCACCATCTTTTTAAAAGGAACATCCTTAGAAAGGCTGACTTTATAGGTCAAATCGTTGAAGCGCTCATCCTCAGCCAAATACGCTTGAATGCGTTGAATATTAGGGGCTTGGGCAGCTAAATACAGGTTAATGCCCTCCGCAGCCAACAGGATAGTGCCTAAAACGCCAGCTTGCTCACATTGATAACGTAATTCATCTTGCAGGGTAGCAAGGCGGGTCAAAGGAATAAATTTATAAGCAGAAATGTTGACTATGTTCATGGCTCACTTTATCGTGTTCTAGTAAGATTCGGGCATTCTACCACAAACACAGGAACCTCTTCTATGGATTGCTTATTCTGTAAAATCATTAATGGCGAACTTCCAGCCAATAAGGTCTATGATGATGACTTAGTGGTGGCCTTTGACGATATTGCGCCCAAAGCGCCCCACCATAAATTGATTGTCCCCAAGGTACATATAGCCACATTGAACGATTTGGATAAAAATCATAACCCACTCCTGGGCCATATGATTCATACCGCCAGCGTCATTGCCAAAGATTTAGGCGTTGCTGAAAATGGCTACCGCACGATTTTTAATTGCAACAAAGATGCGGGCCAAGTGGTTTTTCATATTCATTTACATTTGCTAGCAGGGCGTCCCATGCCTGGCATGACTCAATAAGGTAATCTCATGCAAGAACATTTTCGTGCTATTATTGGAAACTTAGGCGATGATCCTGATCGTGAAGGTTTAGTTAAAACGCCTCAGAGGGCTGCTGAAGCTTATCAATTTTTAACTAAAGGCTATCACCAGAATATCGATGACATTGTTAATGATGCTATCTTTTCATCGGACACTGATGAATTGGTCATTGTTAAAAATATTGAACTCTATTCTCTTTGTGAACACCATTTATTGCCTTTTATTGGCAAATGTCACGTAGGATACTTACCAACGGGCAAAGTCATCGGCCTTTCAAAAATCGCACGCATCGTAGAATATTATGCGCGCCGCTTGCAGATTCAAGAAAATTTGACCAAGCAAATTGCCGAATGTCTCATGCAAGCTGTAGGTGCTGCTGGCGTTGGGGTTATCATTGAAGCACAACATTTATGTATGATGATGCGGGGCGTGGAAAAGCAAAACTCAATCATGTCTACTTCGGTTATGCTGGGGGAATTACGCAACGATGCTACTACGCGCAGTGAATTTTTAACTTTGATACAATAACTAGTATCAGAAGAACTTTAAATTAGTAACGTTCGAACCATAAGGAAACAATTGTAATGATTATTTTAGAAACCAATCACGGTAACATCAAAGTCCAATTGGATGAAGAGAATACACCAAACACCGCGGCAAATTTCAAACAATACGTGGAAGATGAATTTTATAATGGAACCATTTTCCATCGTATCATCGATGGTTTTATGGTCCAGGGTGGTGGGTTTGATGAAGATATGAATCAAAAGCCCACAAAAGATAATATAAAAAATGAAGCGGATAAAGGCCAGACCAATACTCGCGGCACTTTAGCCATGGCCCGTACTCAAGAACCGCATTCTGCTTCATCGCAGTTTTTTATTAATGTCTCCGATAATGATTTCTTGAATTTTAGATCCCAAGACATTCAAGGCTGGGGATACTGTGTTTTCGCAAAAGTCGTTGAAGGCATGGATATCGTAGATAAAATCAAAGCAGTACCAACCACTAGCCGCAATGGACATCAAGATGTGCCAGTGGAAAATGTAGTTATTGTGAAAGCATACGTAGAATAATAAATGCGAAACCGGCTATTCCTGCGTAAGAATAGCCGGTTGCTAAATTTGTCTAGTGAATTAGTTTATCAATCGCACCTATTAAAGCAAAATTAACCGTGGAACCATTCCTTAATGGTGCACCCTAATTTGCGTTTCTTCATTTGAAAATACCAGAAATGGTAGCGAAAACCCATCATCAATGCCATGAGCATAACGCAGAGTCCTAGAAACCCAGCACCAACATGGCCATTCAATAAAAGATAAACCGTATAACAAAAGATTAACAATGAAATGCCAGCAAAAACGAGGGCCGTTTGTAACATATTACGCTTACGATCCGAAATGTCTTTTTCCGTCATGCCTAAACGCTCAACGGCTTCTTCAAAGGTTTCTTTGCGCTCGGTATCATCCGGAGTAAAAACCTTCTTTGCAGAATCTTTAGCTTCCTTACCAAAGGAAGTAATTACATCGGTGCCCATTAAACGTTTGAAGTTAAAAAAGCTCCGCTCTTTCTTTTTAGCCATAATAAATCCAGTGTTAAAACAATTAGATACTAGTCATCGGTGATGTTTCATAGAAGCTAGAACAGCCCCCCTGATATTCCAAATATACTCGATTACAGGGCATTTTGCAACTTATTTGCCCAGTTCTCTTGCTCAATTGAGCAATCGGAGGTATAATCGACCAATCGTGCACAAGGACGGCTGCATGCCCAAACTTTCCCTAAAACCAAACAGTTACGAACTTAAACCATAGTTCATGGATTACTTATGCCAGATTTTAGTAGAAAAGCCGTGCATCGATTTTGGCACGACTTCAATGATGAGACCATATATAGAGCCGTCGCTTTTATGGAAGGCGTGGAAGAATGGGCCCTTGATGGAGACTCTGACTTTGAGGCCGCCTTTAAAAAATTAGGTGACGAATTAGATAGCCTTGGTGCCTATGATCTAGGTGGCCAAGATAAATTTATAGAACTTGGGGCTTATATAATGATGGGCCGCAAGTTGCGTTTATTACAAACTCTAGATGCAGCTAATCCGGGAGCCGCTTCAAAGCTCCTTATTCATGCTGAAGAATCCAGCAAGAATGAAAGTGATGCGCCAGGCTTGTTTTTACGACGCAATATTGTTTTTGAGCGATTACGTTTATTGAGCCGTGTTTTTTCCAATGAACGCATAGACTTTGTAATACGTGCCTTAGGAGGCGATGATGAATAACGGTATGAAAACTCTACTAGCAGGCGCTTGCTTGTTATTGCCCATGGTTTCGGCTCAAGCCGATACCCCCTATCAAACCCAAGAAACCACCATAACCAATGCTTACAATCAAATTGTGAATACGGACCAGCCTGCCTTGGTGCAAAGTATTCAAGATACTTATTCAAATATCGGTTTAAAATCACCGAGCAATTATCCTATTCCCAGCTCCGGTAGCAGTGATGTAAAGAAAACCACTTTGCCCTCTTTACCTAACGCTTACGACAATAAACAAGGTACCGGCATTCCTAATGCTTATGAACAGCAACGTCAATCGCAACAACTCCAACCGCAACAACTCCAACAGCAACAACCCAGTAATTTCGACACTGATAAGCCATCCGATGCCACGAAAAAACCAGCACCTCTGACGGGGTTTGGTGACGGTAATTCCAATGGCAATTCTAATGGCAACAATGACTGGCCCTATTAATTTGATTATCGAGTATTTATTATGATGAAATTTCCATACAAACTAACTATTGCCAGCTGTGCGGTCATAGCTTGCTTAAGTTTCACCAGCGTGGGTTATGCTGACTCCAGTAGCTCCAGCCCTGATTACACGAGTATATTAAATAAAATTGAAGCAGACTTGCAATACATTAGCGGTCAAGCTCAGAGCTTATCGGTTTATATCAATGAAACGATAAATACCACAGCAAAGACCATCGGCCAAGCCATCTATACCCCAAGCCCCGATTTAAAAAGCACTATGTCGGGTAACTATTCCATTACTGTATCGGCTCCCGCAAAGCAACAAGCCAGCTATAATGCCAGTAGCAATAGCCTCGGGACTATTTTCACCAATGGCATTGGGAATAAGTCCATACTTAATTCTATTAGCTCATTATCAGATTCTGTGCCAATCCCCTCATCCCATACGGCTACGGCTTCAGACATCACGCAACAGCAAACGGCGCCCTTTAATTTAGATACGTTGTTATTGCCGTCATCCTATAACCAAAATGAAACCGATGATACCAATCAATTTATTAATTACGTCACCTTTCAATCTATGCCTTTCCCTAATCTCGCACCTAAAGAATTAGAAAGCACCACAGCGGTGATGCAGTCTTACAAGGCTTTCCTCGGTACTTATGCGGCTTTGCAATCCATTGGCACCAGTAATTTAGAAGCTCTCAGTGCTGAACGTCAGCCGGTTTCAGGCTTAGGCACCTTAGCCGGTATGAATACTGCTGATGCCAGCCCCTTACAAGTAGACGAATATAATGCTGAACGTCGCACCTTAAATCCGCAGTGGTATGATCAAATGGAAACGGCTAATCCCGTTACTTTATCGCGAGAAACCTTATACGTTTTAGCCGAAGTTCGAGCAGAGCTTTATACTCAGCGTATTATTCAAGAACGCATGTTAGCAACCATGTCTGCTATGCAATTAATGCAGACCCAAAAAGACATTCGTCCCACATTAAAAAATATGCAGATGACCGCGCAGGATGCTGTATTAGATGCAGCAAAACAAAAGATAAAACTCAAAGCGCCTACCACAAAACCAATATCAGAACCAACGAACTAACATTTAGTTCTAGGCATTGCCAGCGGGAAGGTAACGCAGTGAAAGAGGCTGCGTTTCTCGCTTATCGACATGCTGTGAATGAACAACCACAAATCGGCTAATCTGTCCCAGCAATTGGGCTACAGCTTCATTAGCGGCTTTTACCCCCCCTTCAGGGTCATTGCCAGGTGCTTTTACTGCGGCACTGAAGGTTTTGGCCGCTAGAATACGGTGGCTAGCCATTTCCACCACTTGAATATTCAATGTCACCACTTCATGTGAAGGCTTCGTGATGAAATCTTGATAAAAGTCGAGAACTTTTACATCCACCCGCACATCACTAAACCCTGGGAAAGGAGCGGAAACAACCGCACGATACGCGCCGCTATTTTGCAAGGACTTCACTAATAAAGGTACTATCATGTCTCCTGGCGCCGCTATCCAACGATTACGTGTGAAATAACTCAACTGGTAGGGGTGCTCACGATACATCATAAAGGAGCTATCATAGGCCGGTGTGCTGGTAGGCACAGAAATCATCACCGTTAACCCCGTATTACGCGTTTTTACGCTGTTAGGGTTTATTTGGGATAGGGTATAGGTTTTTTCAGGTGTGATAGAAACAGGCGTAAACACGGAACAGGCACTCAACAAAAAGAGCCCTAGCGTCACCGTTATAAATTTGATGCATCTATTCACGCCATTACTCTCCAGGTCCAGGTGGCAAGGGTTTCTTACCACGTAATAGCACCGAAGGATCTTGCTCTAAGGTGCGATTTAAATGTTGCAAGCTTACTAGCAATTGCTTCAAGTCACCCATGGCTAAAACGCCTTCTGGTAATGCTTGGTCCGTGAATGCTTGCACGCCAATTCGCACATCACGCATGGTGGCATTGACCTGGTTACTTGTATCCGTAATGGATTTTGACATATCTTGGAATGATTTAGCACTGATTTGAACTTGATTGACTAATTGTGGGAACTCCTTAGACGCCTTAGCTGTATTGTCTAAAATAACTGAAGCATCGCCAATGCTCTTATCCAAGGCTACTGAATTTTTCGATAATACCGTTGTTACCTGCTGTAAATTCTTTAAAGTTTCTTGCAGGTTTTCTTGGTTCTCTTTACTTAATAAACTTTGCAGCGCACTGGATACTTGTTCCAGAGTATCATCCAAATGAGCGTAAAAGGAAGGCTTTGATTGAATCATGGGGTAACGCTCACCTGCCTTAGCTTTAATGGGTTTACTGCCCAGCTTACCACCCGAGACAGAAACATAGGCTAGCCCCGTTAATCCCTGCACTTTCAGCGTGGACTTAGTACCTTTGATAATTGGTGTGCCCGCTTTGATTTTTAAAAGTAACAAAACCGATTGAGGATGTCTCTTTGATAATTTAATATCAGAAACATAACCCACGGCAACCCCATTGAATTTGACTGGTGAATTGATGGAAAGTCCTGAAACAGATTCATGCATGTATGTGCCATAGAGTTTATAATTTTCATGGCGTAAGCCGACGGATAACCATAGGGCAATAATGATAAGTGCTAATCCCAGCACTACAACAAATGCACCCACCATGGTGTAATTAAAGCGTGTTTCCATGCTATCCTCTAAATCCCTTCAGGTTGCTGTAATAGCCGTGCCCGTGGGCCCTTAAAATAATCTTGGATAAGAGACTCATCCAAACCGCAGAGTTCTGGTATCGACCCTAATCCCAACAAACGCCCTTCTCCCAAAAAGGCAATACGGTCCACTGCCTTATACAGAGTATCCAAGTCATGGGTCACCATGACCACGGTCAATCCTAAGGCTGACTGTAAATCTAGCACTAATTCGTCTAAAGCGCCTGCCCCTTGAGGATCTAACCCGGCAGTTGGTTCATCTAAGAACAATAATTCGGGATCCATGGCCAAAGCTCGAGCAATTGATGCCCTTTTAATCATACCGCCACTCAACTCAGCAGGGTACTTGAATGCTGCCTCGGGCGAAAGCCCCACCAGCTGAATTTTTAGCATGGCCATTTCCCTCAAGACCTTTTTACTCAATCGGGTAAACTCGCGCAAGGGGAAGAGCACATTTTCTAGCACCGTCAGGGAGCTGAATAAAGCACCTTGCTGAAACATAACGCCCAAACGACGTTTCAAAAGTGCTTGATGAGTATAGTTAGGATCGGTTATTTCTTCATCAAATAACCAGATGCGCCCGGCCGTGGGTTTCAATAACATGATTATTTCACGCATCAGGGTGGTTTTTCCCGAGCCACTACCACCCACAATCGCAAAAATTTCACCACGCCGAATACTGAGACTCAGGTCTTCATGAATGGTATGACCACCTAATACGGTTTTAAGATTTTCTACCCTCACGATGGCTTGTGCTGACGAGTCACTCATAATCCATACCAACTAAAGATGACGGAAAAGACAGCGTCGGTCACAATGATCATAAAGATGCATTGCACCACACTTATGGTAGTGCGCTGACCTACGCTTTCTGCGCTGCCTGTTACTTGTAAACCTTGATAACAACCAATGGTGGCAATAAGCATGGCAAAGAAAGGTACTTTGATCATACCAAGAATGTAGGTTTTTAAGGGTATGACTTCTTGGAAGCGCTCTAAGAAGCCATGAAAACTTATCCCCAACATGGTGTTAGCCATAACCATACCACCGAAGACACCAAAAATATCCGCCAACACCGTTAATAAAGGTAACGCAACCAACAAGCCAAACATTCGTGGGATTAATAATAATTCCGTGGAAGACAGACCTAACGTATTGATGGCATCCACTTCTTCATTGATTTTCATGGTGCCGATTTGTGCCGTAAAGGAAGAACCCGTTCGACCCGCCACAATAATGGCCGTTAACAAAGGACCGAATTCCCGCAGTACAGCCAAGCCGATTAAATCCACAGCGAAAATATTCGCCCCATATTGTGTGAGCTGATGTCCCATTTGGTAGACTAAAACGATACCAATTAAAAAAGACAACAAACTAATAATGGGAATGGCTCGAAATCCTGTATGTTCTATGGCATGACCTAAGGCCTTCCAACGCAAACGTTTAGGTTTAGCTAAACTGCTTAGCGACATCACAATGACTTCACCAAAAAAAGCAAAGAACTGAATACAATGTTTTGTTTGAGAAACCGTTCGACGACCCAAACGTTCCAACCTCGGCGGCACTTCTGGTTTGGGTAGCTGGATGGTTTTTTCTAAGATTCTAGAAGCGGTCAAACTCAATAAAGAGCGTTGTTCGTCATTGAAGTGCGTTAATTCATACGCAATTTGCTGAGATTCAAAACGCGATAACAGAGATTGTAATAACCAAGCGGCCGATGTATCGAAGGATTTTAAGCCGGCCCCTGACAGAGTGATAGTCGTCTGAGGTGATAACATCAAACGTTTCATCTCCGCTTCCACCATGGCTAAGTGCTGAACTCGCCAATGCCCCACACACAGCACCGTGGCGGTGGATGGATCATATTGGATGGTTGCCAATTCTATAGCCATGGGTCCCTTCACTTAATGCTCCACTGTCCTGCCTCAGGCAAAAGTATCGCATAGGCGCGAAAATGGTTCAAATAAGAATGGAATAAATAGGAAATAGACTAGGGTCTGTTGACTATTCGCGATAACACAGGGGGACTTGCTACCAAATAATCTTATCGATATTATCAAAAGCCAATTCTTCCATGCCTCCAAGACCGTCAGCAATAAAAATTGTGCCCGACTGCTCTTGGCCAAAGTCAATGTAATTTTCACCACCGGGAATGGTTTGAGGGTCCAATACATCGCCATCCACCACCACGATCCAACTGCCTTCATCAGCAACACTAAGACTGGATGATGGGCCGTGGCTCAGACCTTCTAATTCGACGCTGGAAAGCCAATCTTCAGAAAGAGGCGCCACTATTTCTGTATGGGGTACTTCAAAATCATCAACTGCCATAGCGGGGTTTACCTCCAGCATATCATCCCCCAATTGGCCTAACAAATCTTCATCATTAACCCCCACAAATAAATCTCTTAACCCCCCTTCCTGTAATACCCACTCTAAATCAGCCTGGGCATCCCAATGGGTCGCCATACCAAAATCAACCCCTTTTTGAGAGGCAAACAAGCTATCTTCTAGGGGACTTTCTAAGGAATCATGGGTGAATGCCGCCTTAACCTCGGTAAGCTTGTCAGCGCTTTCTGAGAGGCCTGAGACATGTATTTTATGTTGGCCAATAGCCATGACATACACTCCTGACAGTTGTAACGTAAGTGCCTGATCCTTGACGACAAGCATCCTTCTTAAATCCGTTTAACACTACAATTATAGACTATTCTTCTTATTTAATCCTTATCCACGCACTCTCTAACATCATTCTCCCCATGCGAGGACAGGCCGCGAAGGCGTCCCCTTCCCCTCAGGGGACAGGAATGGGACAGGTGAATCGATTTAATAGGTGGTATTCCATTTTACTTGTTCCACATCATCAAAGGTTAAGGTTTCCACGGTACCATCACTGCCTTGAATAGAGATGACACCATCCTTATCTTGACCTAAGAATAATTCATTCACACCACCAGCTACGGTTTGTGCTACGCCGTCAACTTCGAGCACCCAACTATTGGGGCCATTTAAAGTAGCACTAGGTTGAAAACTTAAATTCTCAAGGATGATGAGATCCGTCCACGCGGCACCAAAGCCACCGTTAAAGGTTGCACCTTCGTCGCCCATCTCAAATAGGAAGGTATCAGAACCTTCCTCACCATAGGCTATGTCGTTTATACCTTTACCCGTATCGATAACATCACCACTCTTACCGGCATTTACCGTATCATCACCATCAAAGCTAAAGATGACATCAATGGCATCATTACCATTGATGGTCTCCCCTGCACCCGTCCCAGCGATACCATTTCTCCCCAGAATAATGACTTCTTCTTCTGTGGTGCCACCGACTCCATCACTGGCTGTATAATGGAAACGATCAAAGTTATCTAAATCACTTAAAAGGGACTCAGCCGCTGTACCACCGTTAGCATTGGGATCATAGTTCAAGGTATTCACACCATTGAGTGTAATGGATGCGCCCAATTTACTAGTGGCATCAAAGGTAGAAACATTCAGGGATTGTTCTACATCACTGTCATTGGTCAGCGGTGTCACATCAAAGGCACTCAAAGAATGGCCTTCGATCTCAACATTATCCAACATTAACTCTTCACGCCCCGTGGCTGTCATGCTCCATTCCACCGTTAGGTTAGCTGAGGTGTGTGGAATGGCCAAAAGATCTTGCTCTGCAGTAAAATCATAAGCTGACTCGGGAAATCCAGCCTGGTCAAAAATATCTTGATTATGCAATAATACGATGGGCAATAGTTCACTTAACGGGCCGTATGTACTATCTGTTGGGTCATAGTCGTCCAGTGTTTCGGAAAAATAGGTAACCGTATCCACACTCACCATCAGGTCATCATCGGTAACACCCAGCCCATCCCAACCGTCAATGGTCGCCATGAGTGAACGAACGCTGATATAATCGTGGGCACCCAGACCTGATAATGTCAAAGTTAGCGGATTATTTTCGTTTTCATGCACAATAACATTATCAGCAAACACATTGCCATCATTACCTAGACCAGCAAAACTACCTGCAGCATAAAGAGTAAAATCACCCGTAAAGTTAGGTGCCGTCCCGCCACTAAAGTCTTCAGCATAGAAAGAGTTTGTAGTAATGGATGCCATCACCACATCTTCTTCTGTAACGGGCGCATCGTTAAGGTCGTTCACGGTTACCGTGAAGGTTTCACCGTATTCAGAGTTCTGAGAACCGAAGGCCCGTACATTAATCATGATGGAAGGCTCAGTTTCTTCATCAAGGATTTCACCGGATTTCAGTTTTAATGTATTGTTAACGCCCGTCACTTCAAAGCGGGAATCATCCACTAAGAAAGTATGGGTTGCGTCATCGGCATCGGTGACGGTAATGTCGCCCACGGTACCACCAGCGGTATTTTCATCCACGGTTAAACTGCTTAAGGTCATATCCGTGGGTTCTAAATCATCTGCGACTACATCAAAGCTGAAAACAAAAGGTGTACTAAGCGTTGTTCCGTCATCTACTTGCACAGTAATTTCACGGGTATTGTTAGTCGGTGTGCCTGCAAAATTTTCATAAAGCACTCGATTTATAGTCTCTTCATAATCTGCGAGGGAAGCTGTACCTGACAGTGTTAACACACCAGAAGTAGAATTATAACTGTCACCGATGCCACCCACTGTGCCAGTAAAGGCTTGTAAGTTATCCTGAGCCTGTACATGGTTATTGGTTATGCTAACGGTGGCACCCACTAAATTGGTGGTTTCAGCATCCAATTCCAAACGTGAACCAAACAAAGCCGCTGTATTAAAGCTTTCGCTTAAATATTGGTTTGCATCGGGGAATTTATAGGAGGAAACATGCAAAGTATATTCATCACCCGCTTCTAGGAAACCACTGTCAATGGGTGTGGTGCCCCCATTATTCATATCATTAATGTCTTTACTGACCCCCAGAATATAGGGTACACCACCACCACCGCCGGTCAAACTATCTATATCCAAAACACCCGTATCGCTAGAGCCTATCAAAGTACCACTGGCATTATACAAAGCCATACTGATGCCTGTGACATCAGATTCAACACTAGCTACAAATCGACCTGTATCCAGCTGGACAAAACGATAATAATCCGCTGTACCATCCCCCGTACCATTGACAGTCATATGAGGATAGAAGGTAGAAACATCATTACCATAAGAATCCACAACACTACTGTTTGAATCATAACTCCAATATCTCGTAAATAAGCTTTGTGCCCCACCAAAAGTGATAACATCATTACTGCCTCCGGTGTCATCATTATCGTTTTCCGTTAAATCTGTCTTGAAAGAAATGACAGGGGCTTCGGGGGTAATGTCATTCACATTAATCGTCATGTCTTCATCGTATTCTGACAATTCTGATCCAAAGGCTCTTACATTAATCACTACACTGGTTTCTGTTTCATAATCCAAAGACTCACCTGCTTTCAATTGCAAGGTGTTATTGACACCGACAATTTCAAAACGGTTATCGCTAAGCAAGAAGGTATGTGCCGTATCATCCACATCAGTCACCGTTAGATCACCAATCACCGCACCAACAGCATTTTCATTTACGGTATTGCTGCTTAAAACGATATCTGTAGGTTCAGAATCGTCATCAAACACTTCGATATCCATGCTTAAGGTATTACTGCTTGTGCTACCATCGTTAATTTGGATTTCCACCGTGCGGGTATTATTATTGGGATTACTCCCGCCAGAGTTACCATAAGCCACTTCATTCAAGGTTTTTTGATAATCGTCATGGGATGCTTCGCCTGATAGAGTCAAGATTCCGGTGCCCGCCACAAAGTTTTGTGAAATACCACCAAAGGTATTATTTGCAAAAAGTGAGTCTTCACCATTGACGTAATTATTGGTAATGGAAACCGTCGCACTTTGAATGGTATCGAAGATATTACTGTCCACTAGTATTTGCGGACCAATCAGCGCACCCGTGCCACCTACAGCCACATACTGCCCAACCACAGGATGCTGATAAGAAGAAATATGCAAGGTATAATCATCACCGGGGTCTAAGAAACCACTATTAATAGGGGTGTTGCCACCATTATTCATGTCCGTAATGTCTTTACTCACACCAATGCGGTATTGACCACTGCTAAGGCTATCGATGTCAATAATACCCGTATCACTGGATTGAATCAGCGTACCACCTGAAGTATACAGGGCTACGGCAGCACCTTCTACGCCTGGTGCATCCAAATTCAAGACGGCGCGGCCTGTTGTGAATTGAATGAAGGCATAATAATCGGCCGTGCCTTCACCGGCGCCAGCAATGGTCACATGGGGGTAGAATTGTGAAATGTCATTGCCGTATTGGTCCACAATGTTAGAATTAGCATCAAGGATCCAATTTTCATAGTTGGTGCGTTGGCGCCCACCACTGAGATCTTGGTTACTGCCACCATCGATGTCTAAATCCAATAATTCAGGTTCGGGGTTGAAACTAATGGAAGTATTAGTAACCGCACTATTAATGGTGATATCTAAAGTGGCCGTATCGGTACCACCGAAATCATCGTATAGGGTGTAGGTAAAGGTTTCGATAACGCTTTGACCTAAAAGCAAAGCTTGCAAAGTCGCATTACCTTCATCCACATCATAGGTATAAGAACCATCAGTACCCCAGGCGGTAATACTACCGTACATTCCTGTCACCGTATCACCCACATCAAACTCTGATTCAACGGCTGAGACATAGCCTAATGTAATGAAAGAGCTGCCCGTATCGGGATCGCTGTCGATGCCTGCACCATCATCGTCAGTTAATACATTACCTGCAATAGTCCCCGTATTATCTGCAACCACACTGTTGGTATTATCAGTGGCAACCGGCGCATCGTTTCGCCCGTAAATATCAATGGTAATACTACCAGCATCCGTAGCCCCATGCTCATCTTCCACCACATAGGTTAAAGTATCTTGAATCATGTCACCGGCTGCTAGAGCAATTACCGTGGCATGGTTATAATAGTTTTCATAAGTCACTTGCCCTGCTGTATTGATACTGTAATTAAGGCCTAACACACCGGACGTGTCAGCTTTCGCTTGAGTTGTTAATACCGCACCATTATCCGTATCGGTGTCGTTAGCCAACACATCGAAGATAAAATCGGAGAAGCCACTCAATTCTAGATTGACATTATCTATACCGAAGCTTTCATTGACGCCGCCTTGCCAACCGGCACCGTCGGCAAACCAATCAATAGTCAATGTATTAGCACTGTGAGCTACATTAGTGAAATTAGCAATACCGCTCATGTCAAAACCTGTATCACCGAATCCATTGATTGCACTGAAGCCAAGCTCAACCATATCGGCAATCACAGCAGGTGTGCCAGGATTGAAGTCACCACTAGAAAGACTGATATGGTGAATGGATTGATCAAACAGGGAAACGGCATCCAATTCCACATTGAAAAAGTCCGGTCCATTTTGCGCTGGGGCATCGTTACCATCCCAAGTATCAATAATGGCTGCTAAGAAATTGATATCTATACTGGTATGAGGCGCTAAGTCAGCTAGACTCAATGTGGTTGCCTGGCCAGGGATAGTAGCATCATCATTATGAATGAAATTACCTGCAAAGGTATAAGTACCGTTACCATATCCTGCATAACCCTGAACGCTTTCCACATCACCCACTCCTGTGTAACCAGAAGGCAAAGCAGGACCTGCCGCACTAAAGTCTTCGTAATAACCTAAACGCAATGTAAGCGCATCAGCCGCGGCTACAGGATCGTCGTTCACACCATTGATGGTGATAACTAAGTCTGCCGTGTCCGTAAGGAAGCTTGTATCAGCGAGGGTATAAGTGAAGGTGTCCGTTAAGGACTCACCATCCGCTAAAGCTATTACTGCCGCGTTGCCATTATCCACAGTATAATCATAGAAACCATCGTCTCCCCAGTCTAATGTACCGTAGTCACCTATGACATCATTAGCATCATTTACTACACCGTCGATTTCAGTAAGTTTTATGTTATGACCTTCAGGGTCAGAATCCACTCCAGAACCATCATCATCGTCACGCATGTTACCTGACACAGGGGCACCAGCACCTTCCAGAATAGTATTGCTATTATCCGTAGCAATGGGTGCATCATTGACGCCATCAATGGTAAATTCTAAGGTGGCCGTATCCGTAGCGCCATGTTCATCTTGAACTACATAGGTAAAGGTATCTACCAGACTTTCACCCACATCCAATCCATTAATCACGGTGCTATTCACATCGATGGTATAAGTATAGGAACCATCGATAGCCCAATCTAAGGTACCCAGGTCGCTGGCAAAGCCTACAGATTGGTTAGGCAAGTTATACCCTGATTGATCGCCACCGGGTATGGTAAAACTGGTGGCATTGAAAACAAATCCTGGAGCCGTTGCTGCTAAGTTAGGAGTTTCCACCACACCTAAGAATGGGTGCCCATCACCGGCCCAATAGACCTTGCCGTCGTGGGCTAGCTTAGGACCACCGTATCCTGCGATACCACTCAATAGGGTTATAACGGGACTGGCGGGATTGGTGATATCCGCTTGATACACTTGCCCTAACATCCCTTCCGTGCCTAATGTATAGTACAGTTTGGTACCATCAGGTGAGAATGCCGTGGTATACCCAATGTGTGTTTGAGGCACAATGATGTCAACGTTGGATACCATACCCGTGGTTTGATCAAAGTCAGCCACGGAAAGATGTGAAAATGTTGTACTGTTGTGATAGCTTATTGCTAATTTCGAATAATCTTCTGAGTGCACAATGGCACTGGTCTGAGGACTAACTGCAAATAAACCCGTATTGCTTGCCACAGGTGATGCAGATACACCTGAAGCATTGACCAGGTAAGCATTAATTACATCGGCATCATTAAAAGTTAATATCCAATAATCCGTACCATTACTGTGTGGCATAATCCCCAAGGCTTCACCGAATGTACCATCGCTTACTCCCGCATTAAGATCCGCATTCAAGGTGGTCACCGTACCATGAGCTCCCATGGTCAAGTCCACAACGGAATATTTAACCCCGCCGCCGGAGATTGCGAAGTTACCATCAAAGTTTTCATCATTACCATTAGTAAAGACATAGAACTGAGAATTATCCGTCACGCCGGGTACGGGTGCTATCAATGCGGACTGCGTTGCTACGGGGGCACCATCTAATTGATTGGATATGAGACCATGGGTTTGACCATTGTAGAGTGAATTCCCATCGGTATAGAGTAGCAAATCACCGCTGTAGGGATTCGTATATACAGCACCGCCTTCCGTATTGGTACTGTCATTGGTGACAGCACTAAAGACAGGGGAGGCACCACTAAAGTCAAGTTCAAAATGTTTATTAGCGTCACCCGTCCACCAAACTTGATCATAAGCAGTGCTAGTAATAGTGTTTACCACATCCACTGCGGCATTAGTTTCACCATTGACACTCAAAATCGTTAAGGTAGCACCATTATCCACATCGGAATCTGTACCATGACCATCGTCATCGGTGATCATATTACCCGCTGTAACAGCGGTATTTTCACTGACGGTGACATCATTATTGGTAGCAACAGGGTCATCATTGGCACCATCAATGGTAATGGTTAGCGTTTCTGTATCCGTTAAACCAGCGGGGTCACGTACAGTATAAGTGAATACATCATTGAGGCTTTCGCCAATATTAAGTGCTTGTACTGTTGCGTTGCCATTATCCACGCTGTAACTGTAACTACCATTAACTCCCCAATCCAAGGTCCCGTACATACCCACCACGTCATTGGCTTCGTTAGTTTCTGCATCCATTTGCGATACAGTGAGCAGCGCCGTTTCACCCGTGTCAAGATCAGAATCCGTACCCGCACCGTCATCGTCGGTAAGCACATTACCACCCACAGGCGCTACCGCATCTTCCACAATGCTGTTGCTGTTGGCCGTGGCTGTGGGGGCGTCATTGGCCCCGTCGATGGTGATGGTTAAGGTGGCCGTATCCGTCAAACCGCCGGGGTCTCTTACAGTGTAAGTGAAGATATCATCAATGCTTTGACCCACGGCTAAGGCTTGTACCGTGGCGTTGCCATTATCCACGCTGTAACTGTAAGTGCCATTTGTGCCCCAATCCAAGGTCCCGTACATACCCACCACGTCATTGGCTTCGTTAGTTTCTGCATCCATTTGCGATACAGTGAGCAAGGCTGTTTCGCCTGCATCCACATCGCTGTCCGTACCCGCACCATCATCGTCGGTAAGCACATTGCCACCCACAGGCGCCACAGCATCTTCCACAATGCTGTTGCTGTTGGCCGTGGCCGTGGGGTTTTCATTCACATTGGTGGTGGTGATGACGAAGGCTTCTTGATAGGTGAGCGTGCCGGGATCTGTGGCCGTCACGGTAATGTTCACTGTGGGCTCGGTTTCAAAGTCTAAGGCTTGGCCGGCTTTTAATTTCAATTGACCGCCCACCACTTCAAAGCGGCCATCGTTGACGGTGTAAGTGAGCGCAGCGGAATCCCCGGCGTCGGGGTCGGTGCCCGTGACGTTACCGATGACGGCGGCCACAGCATTTTCAGCCACTGTCAAATTGCTTATAGCGATATCCGTTGGCGCTTCATTCACATCTACCACATTAATGGTAAAGGCTTTTAAGAAATTTAAACCACCAGCATCGGTGGTGGTTATATTCATGTTAATGGTGGGCTCGGTCTCAAAGTCAATGGTTTGGCCTGCAGCCAGTTTTAAAACCCCACCCGTCGTAATAAATCGGGCGTCACTGGATAAATAAGTATGACTATCGACAGCGTCGAGATCTGAGGTACTTAAGATCCCTACAGTTGCACCATCACTTTCTTCGTTCAAAGAAACAGACGTCAAATCAATGTCAAAAGGCGCTTCATTATCATTAGTTATGATAAGAATAAAATTTTCTACGAAAGTATTGCCCGCGACATCGGTTACTTGAATACTGAAATTCACGAAGGGTGTGGTCTCAAAATCAAAACTGACGCCAGGGGCCACTTTCAAATTTCCTGAGTCATGAATGAGGCGAGCATCACTGATAAGGTAAGTAAAGAGTTCCCCTGGCGTGGGGTCTACTGCACCTAAAGCACCTACGATGGGACCCAAGTCATTCTCGCTAACCACTAGCGCCGTAAGCGTAATATCCGTAGGACCTTCATTAACTGGGTCTGGCTCAGGTTCTGGCTCTAGCTCAGGTTCAGGTAAGGGGTCTTGCACATCGGGTTCTGGCTTGGCTAATACGGGGATCTTAATTTCTGGTTTTGATAATTCAATGTCTTTAATATCCGTAGCGTCCAAAAATGTCTTTCGGCCTTCAGGTACTATGGGCTGATTGGGTGGAGACCCAGGCCCGGAAAGAGTATATCCCTCTTGTGGAGCTGACTGTTGATTGCCAGAACCAGTCACTGCTTCTTTACCCGTTTCTATTTCTCTTGCAATAAAGTTCTGTTCTCTCCCTGATGATTGACCTTTTGTGACAGCTAAGGCATCTGAACTGGCAAAAAACCCGGCCGCTAAGGTAGCAATAACTTGAGCGTATACAGGTTGTGAACCTTGATGCACGTATGAAAAATTATTATAACTGCTGGGCATGCGCGTCATGGAACCAGACGCTGAGAATGACATAGCTGTCATGACTCGAGGGCCAGAGGATTTTGCACCACCATCGCCACCTTCTTGAGATTCACGACCACCTTTTTTACCGCCGCCACCGCTGCGCTTAGAACCTTTAAAACTATCGCTAGCTTGAATCCGACCTATCATCCCTGAACGGCGTCTATCGGCTTTGCTTTCTGAATCCCCACCTTCTTGAATACTTTGTAACTCTTCTCTTTCCATTTCATCATCGAATTCTTGAAACTCGATAAACATGGCATTCTTCAAAGACTCTAATTCAGATTGAGACTCAGCGCGGTCATCTTTATTGAGATTACCGTTGTTGGATTTTTTGTTTGGGTCTTTATCCGACGCCATGCTTCAACCTTTGGTGAATGAGAAAGAATCCTTTTATATATATGAAAGCGACAACATTCCGTTATCGCTATATGCTAGTAAAATTTATTATCCATAAAAAACTTGACACAATTTTCCCTTACCTATAATTATAGGCGATATATAGGCATATTTATGCAAAAATTGTTGTATAAACAAAGTCGATAGACTGGAATATTATGATTTATGGCTTATACTTGGCACTGAGTTCATTACATTCCAAAGTAACTCTTTGATTTATTGGCCCCTTCAAACGATCATTTTAATCTAAAAAAATAACTCTTCTATAAATCAATAACATATAGACACACAAAAATTTATTTTATTAATTGCTATCTCGGCGACAGAAACATTACATTATCTGGATAATCCATACTTCTGATATATACTGATAGGCACTATGTTTTTTAATAAAAAAGTTATAAATGAGAAAATTTCTCAATTACGTCCTTGGGGGTCTAAATCAGATGTCCTTGTTGGCTTAATTATATCTTCACTTTTTATTAATATATTAACTTTAGCCTTTCCATTAACGCTACTACAGGTCTATGATCGCATTATTCCCAACTCTGCTTTACACACTCTATTACTCTTGGTAATAGGGGTAGGCATAGCACTTCTTCTGGAAAGCTTATTAAGAGTGGCTCGTTCACTCGTTAGCGCATGGGCAGATTCACGCTTTGAACATATAAGCAGTTGTAATGCGCTCTACCGACTCTTATCCTCCAAGCTGGTGGATTATGAAGAAGATGGTGCCGGTGCTCATTTCGAACGATTAAATTCCGTTAATACTATGAAGGAATTTTATGGTGGCCAAGCTATCGTTGGTCTATTTGATTTGCCTTTCGTCTTTCTGTTCCTATTTCTCATTGGGTACATCGGTGGAATTTTAGTTCTGGTGCCCATAGTAATGCTAATAGGATTCAGCATCAGTGCCGTGATGCTTGGGAGAAAATTACATTCTGCCATCCAAATTCGTAAAGAGCTGGACGACCATCGATTAAACTTTCTTGTTCAATTGATCACAGGAATCCACACAATTAAAGCTATGGCAATGGAAGCCCCCATGCTAAGGCGTTATGAACGATTGTTGAAAAGCAGCATGTTAAGCGACCACTTCACCAGTGTAACTTCATCTAATAGTGTTTCCATGAGTTCTTTTTCAAACCAAATGGTGATGATACTAGTCGTCGCTTTTGGTTCAACCATGGTAATTAGCGGGAGCCTTAGTGTCGGTGGATTAGCTGCTTGTACCCTTTTAGCGGGGAGAACACTACAACCTGTTAGCCGCCTAATGGGTATATGGACTCGCCTTCAATCTATTACAATTGCTGAAAAACGCTTGAAGAAAATTCATGAATTAATCCCGGAAGATAAACCCGGTGCTGTTCCCATGCCGACTATTAAAGGTAATATCACCATGCATGATGTTAGCTTTAGATACAGCGACGATGCTCCATGGATATTAGATAAAGCAAGTCTATCAATTAAAGCAGGTGAAACGATTGCTTTACAAGGTGAGAATGAATCCGGTAAAACCAGCCTTCTCTGGTTGCTCATGGCCGGCCTTGAAACTAGTCAAGGTGAAATTCGTATTGACGAAGCAAACATCGCAAATGTAAAAGGTGACACGCTGCGCCGACAAATTGCCTACTTACCACAAAAAGGTGTGCTATTCGAAGGCACCATTATGGATAACATCACCATGTTTCGCTCTGAATCAACATTGAAAGATAAAGCACGAGCACTTGCAACTGAGCTGGAATACGATAGTTTAATCACTCATTTGCCTAGAGGTTATGAAACAATGGTAGGGAACAGAGCGGTTGACTTTATGCCTCGAGGTATCGCACAGAGAATTTGCATAACTAGAGCATTATTGAATGATCCGAAAATTATACTTTTTGACGAAGCAAATATCTCTGTGGACAGGCATGCTGATGCCATTCTTAGAGACTTTCTTGAAAAATATAAAAAAGACAAGACTCTCATCATAATCAGTTACAATCAAGATTACTTGAGTTTAGCCGATAAAACATACCGATTGGAAAAGGGAATATTGACTTTGGTCAATTAACGGGGAAGCCAAATGGCTATTGACGCAACGACAAATAACAATCCCATGCATGGTGATCTACACCAGAATGCTGGAATGGGCTCAATAAAACCCAGTGCTTTTGCTAATTGCATCAAACCTCTCTTGCAAGCTTTAGAATGGCCTGGCAATGAGCGTCATTTACTGGAAGTATTACCTCACTTTCAAGATTCTGTTGATATATACGACTTTTTACAAGTTTTCAATCGATTGCATTATAGCCATAAAGTAATCAACACTATGGATCTGATGAAAATTGATAAACGTTTACTTCCTTGTCTATTTATTAATGAAGACCATGAACCACTCATTATTTTAGAAACCGCCGGGCCACGCATTGAGATATTCAATGGCAGAAAAAATAGAAAAGAAATCATTAGTCAAGAATCTATGATAGGGACTATTTACATATTTGGTTCAAGAGAAGAAGAAGAAAAAGAAGAGCGCACCAGAACCACTTCATGGTTCAGAAACATATTAAAACGCTATAAAAGATTATTTTATCAGATCCTGGGTATCGGTCTTATCCTAAATTTACTAGCACTGGCCGTCCCGCTATATATCATGGCGGTTTACGACCGAGTTATCTCCACGGGTTCAGTTCCAATGCTAAGTGCATTCATTACAGGTGCGTTCATAGCACTCTTAGGGACTGCCGCATTACAGATAATCCGCGCGAAAATACTAGCTTATATTGGAGCCCGGCTGGATGCCATAGTAGGTAATGCTATTCTGGAACATTTACTCTACTTATCACCTAATCTAACTGAGAATGCCTCTGTAGGTGCGCAAGTAGCTCGGATTAAAGATTTCGATTCAGTACGGGAATTCTTCACAGGGCCTATCATTGGTGTAGTATTTGAATTACCCTTTGTTATTATCTTCATTGCTGTCATATGGATGCTAGGCGGCACTTTAGCCTACATCCCCCTTGCCATGGTTTTTATATTTATACTGATAACTTTAATGCTACAACCCTCTGTAAAACAAAATGTAAATAAAACAGCTTTGACAGGAGCCGCGAGACAATCTTTCTTGCTAGAAGTCTTAGCTAATGTGCGGACTATTAAACATACCGCCACAGAAGAAAAATGGTTTGACCGTTATCGTGAACTTTCAGCTGAAGCAACTTTAGCTGGATATAAAGCTAGTATTACCACAGCATTAACGAATATTATCTCTGATGCAATTATGATTATTTCTGGTATGGCCATTCTATCCTTTGGTGTATTAAAGGTACTGGGTGGCAGCATGACCATAGGCGCCCTTATTGCCACAATGATTTTAGTATGGCGAGTGCTTACCCCACTAAAGAGTGTATTCTCTTCCCTCACCAGAATTGATCAGTTACGTGCCGGCATACGTCAAGTGAATAATTTAATGGATATTGCGCCTGAGCGAGACCCCCATGCGCTAATTGAGCCAATCACTAATTTAAAGGGAAATATCAAGTTCAACCGAGTTTCCATCCGCTATGCCGCCGATGCTGACCCTGCATTGCTAGGCATCACCTTTGATATGAACCACGGCGAACTGCTAGCAGTTCTTGGCCGTAACGGCTCTGGGAAATCCACCCTACTAAAACTGATTCCTGGGCTATACTTACCCCAGGCTGGCGGTATTCGCATCGATGACCGAGATATCCGTCAATTAGATCCCGTGGAGCTGAGGCACCGCATAGGCTATGTGCCACAACAGATACAGTTATTCTATGGGACCATAGCTCAGAACTTACAGCTAGCGAATCCATTGGCCACAAAAGAGGATATGGCTCAGGCAGCCAAGATGGCGGGGATTTATGAGGAAATTATGAAGTTGCAGGATGGCTTTGATTACCGTCTTAGGGATCAAAGCAATCAACAACTGCCTATTAGTTTGCAGCAAGGGTTAGCCCTAGCTCGAGCGTATGTAAAGAAACCGGCAATTTACTTATTTGATGAACCGGTTAATGCCCTAGATAATGAGGGCGAAAAGCAATTTTTTAAGACGATTGGACAATTGAGGGGAGAATCATCCATTTTATTAGTGACCCACAATCCAGCACACATTCAAATGGCCGACAAGGTTATGCTGTTACATGAAGGTCATTTATTGGTTTGTGGACCCACCAACGAAATTCTTGAAAAATTACCTAAGGAGTATCGATAACGATGTTAGATGATGTACTTAAAAATATTCAAGTATATTTATCTCGTCCGATGGCTTGGTTTCAGGCCTGGTTTGAACCTGTATCATCTAAAGAAAGCGGATGGACCAGCAAAGCTTGCCAGTGGATAAAGTCACGAGTATGCTGCGGAATTAACTATTTAAAAAATCAAACTCAAGAAGCCATTGCAGAATCAAGCACCAAAAAACAATTAAAATATTTATCCAGTGCTTCAGTTTTGGAAGAAACCAGCAACCGCACTTTAGTTGTTTGGAGCATAGGCATCATTTCGGCTATTATTCTCTTGCTGATAGTATGGGCTACTTTCTCTACCGTAAAAGAAACCGCTGTTACCTATGGGCAAATTGTTCCACAGGGTGAAGTTCAGGTAATACAGCATTTAGAAGGTGGCATTGTACGAAAATTACATGTCCGCGGAGGTGAACATGTAAAGCAGGGGCAAATACTTGCTCAATTGGATACGACTCAAGCATTATCTGAGCTCGAGCAAATGCAAAGTCGAGAAGTCACCCTCGTCATAGATTTACAACGTTTAAAAGATTTCATTAATAATGAAAAACCAGACTTGGATAAATGGAGCAAAGCTATAATCGATTCAAAATATAATAACGTAAAACACACTTCTCAAATCAAACGACTACTGGAAGACCAAGTGGACTTACTGAATCTTCAACTTAAATCCCAAAAAGATCAACGCTCAGTTCTCAATTCTCAACTAGAACAACGACAAGATGAATTCAAAAAGCTTGAAAAACAACAAAAAGTTACTAGCAACCACTTAGCATTACTCACCAAAGAAAAAGCGATGTTTGACAGCCTTGGAAAACATAGCCCTATTTCGCAAAGAGAGTATTTGGAAATTCAGCGAGAAATAAATCAAGCTCAAGGCGACCTTAATAACATTTTCAGCCAGCAAGATCAGGCCAAAGAATCTATTGTGGAAATTCAAAACCGTTTACACCAATTGAGTTCAGATGCAAAAGAAACCGCTTCCGAAGAGTTAGGTGAAAAAAGCGCTGAGCTATTGCAAGTACGTCACGCTATTCAAAAGCTGGAAGATCGTTCTCAACGACTAGAAATTCGCTCGCCCGTTAAAGGCATTGTGCATGATATAGAAGTATCTTCTGGCAGTGTCATTCAACCCGGTGGACTCATCATGAATGTGGTTCCACTGGATAAAAAATTAGTGGTTGAAACCAAAATAACTACCCGTGATATTGGTTTTGTAAAAATAGGCGACCCAGTCAAAGTAAAAGTCATTACTTTTGACTATGCTCGTTATGGTGCGATAGAAGGCAAACTCATTAATATTTCTGCATCAACGTTATTAGATGAGAAAGAGCAGCCCTACTATGAAGGTATCGTGGAATTAGACAAAGAATACGTGGGAGAGAATCCTGACAAAAACAAACTGATCCCCGGCATGACCGTTCAAGCCGATATCACCACCGGGGAAAAATCCATTATTTCTTATATATTGAAGCCCATTCAGTCTACTGTAGGTTCTTCTTTCAGCGAACGTTAGTCGTTAAGCCAATCCAGATAATCTTTCACACCTTCTTCAACGGTTTTAAATTCACCGTCAAAACCAATATTGCGTAACTTAGAAATATCCGCTTCCGTGAAGCTCTGATAACGCCCTTTAAGATGTTCAGGAAAAGCAATGTACTCTAGCTTGCCTTCACCATGCCAATTAATCACCGACTTTGCGATATCATTAAAAGGCTGGCTCCGACCTGTGCCCAAGTTAAAGATCCCTGAAAACTCTGGCCGCTCTAGAAACCATAAATTAACATCTACAACATCATCGATATAAACAAAATCTCGACGTTGTTCGCCATCGCCATAACCATCACAGCCCTCAAATAATTTGATATGGCCATTTTCTTTCAATTGATTATTTAGATGAAACGCCACAGATGCCATAGAACCTTTATGACTCTCACGGGGGCCATAAACGTTAAAGTAGCGGAAACCGACTACCTGGCTTTTTATTTCAGACATAAAGCGTCTTACATATTGGTCGAATTGAAACTTTGAATAGCCATAAACATTTAGAGGACCTTCATATTCAATTTCTTCTTTAAAGACTGTTCCATCACCATAAACGGCCGCGCTAGAAGCATACAATAAAGGGACACCACGCTTAATGCAGTAATGGAAAACTTCTTTAGTAAATTCATAATTATTTTCCATCATGAAGCGGCCATCCCACTCAGTGGTAGAAGAACAAGCTCCTTCATGAAAAACGGCACGTACAACATCATGAAAGTCTGAACCTTCTTTTATTTTCTTTAAAAATTCATCTTTGTCCATATAATCTAAAATATCGCAATCGGCAATATTTTTAAATTTTGTGCCATCGGTTAAATCATCTACCACCAGGATATTTTTCTCCCCGCGATCATTCAACCCCTTTACAATGTTACTACCGATAAAACCCGCACCACCAGTTACTACAATCATCCTGTTTATTCCTTCATTTTCTCAATAATCGACGTAGTCGAAAAACCTTTGACAAAAGGTAAAGACTGAACACTGCCACCATGTTGCAGTACCGTATCAGAACCGACAATCTCTTCGGCCTTCCAATCACCACCTTTGACTAAAACATCAGGGATAATGCGATTGATGAGACGCTTAGGTGTCTCTTCACTAAAACTAACAACCCAATCCACACAGCCTAAGCCCGCCAATACCCGCATGCGGGCATCCACATTGTTAATAGGGCGCTCTGGCCCTTTAAGACCACGTACCGATTCATCGGTGTTAACCGCAACAATTAATTTATCACCTAAAGCTTTAGCCTCTTCAAGATAGGTAATATGCCCCGTGTGCAAAATATCAAAACAACCATTGGTCATTACGATGCGCTTACCCATACTGCGGGTTTCTGCTAGCACATCCACTAATTCGTCTTCATCTATAACACAAACCAAAGATGAACTGCTTCCTAGCATGCGCTCACGAATTTCTTGAACTGTTGCCGTGGCTGTCCCCACTTTACCAACAACAACACCTGCCGCGTAATTAGCTAACTGCATAGCTTCAATCATTGGCATTTTAACAGCATATGCTAAGGCTAAAACCCCGATAACTGTATCACCAGCCCCCGTCACATCAAAAACATCTAAAGCATGGGTTGGTAGGTGCGTGGGATCTTCATCACGACTAAATAAAGTCATGCCATGTTGGCCACGAGTCACTAACAGGTGAGTTAAGTCATATTGCTTAAGGGCTGATTGCCCTTTTGTAACGAGGGTTTCATCATTAGGGCAAGGGCCAACAATGGCTTCAAATTCTTTTAAATTAGGGGTAATTAATGTAGCACCAGCGTAATGAACAAAATCCTGTTTTGGATCTACAAAAGTCGCAACACCCGCTTCATTGGCCAAAGCAATCAATCGTTGAATATCAAATAAAGTGCCTTTTCCATAATCGGAAATCACTACTACATCATGTTCTTTGAGGGCCAATTTGTATTGTTCTATAAAGCCTTCTTTATCAAAATTTTCAAAATATTTTTCAAAATCCAAACGCAGTAATTGTTGGTGGCGGCTCAGTACTCGTAATTTCGTTACCGTCGGTAATTCTGAGTCAACATAAAAATGACAATGCACAGATTTTTCATGCAGCATGCGTTCGAGAATCGACGCTTCCAAGTCGTCGCCCACCACGCTGATAATGCTCGCCGTCCCGCCAAGGGCCGTGGCATTAATGGCCACGTTACCGGACCCCCCAGGACGCTCATCTACTTTTTGCACGTGTACTACTGGTACTGGCGCCTCAGGTGAAACCCTCGAAGTATCGCCACGCCAATAGCGGTCTAATAACAAATCACCCACGACTAATACGCGGCCTTTGGTAAAATCTGGTAAATTCATGATCAACATTCACTCTAAATGGTCAGAACCAGGCCATTCTACCATAATCCTAAGGATTTGGATAAACTGGAAGCCTAAATGGCCAAATTCATTTCGCCGTGATATACCAAGGATGTAGGACCTGTCATATAGACCCTTGAGCCCAAACCGGCCCATTGTATTTGCAACATACCCCCGGGCAAGGTGACATGAATACTTTCATCCACTAAACCCCAAACGCGAGCCATCACCATGGCAGCACAGGCACCGCTACCACAGGCTTGGGTCTCTCCCACGCCTCGTTCAAAAACACGCAAGCTCAAAGCATCACGACCTTGGATCTGCAAAAAGCCCACATTGATGCCTTGAGGAAATAAATCCAGATCATTTTGCAGTTGCATGGCTACGGTTTCTAAAGGTAAATCTGCCATGCTGGCTTTATCGATGACCACATGAGGATTGCCCATAGATAAAGCCCCAAAAGGCAACTTATGTCCGATGATTTCTGTGGTGTATTGTTGGGACTTTTCAGGTAAATTTAAAGGTAAAGATGAGGGTTCAAAATTCGGCGCCCCCATGTCTACGCAAACTTGCTCACCATCTAACAATTCAGATGTAACAATTCCGGCCTGAGTATTGAAGCGAATGGTCCTGCTATCTGTTAACCCTATGGCTTGAACAAATTGCGCAATGCACCGCGCACCATTACCACACTGTTCCACCTCATTCCCATCAGCATTAAAGATGCGATAATTAAAATCTGCCTGTTTATTGGGAGAAGACTCTAATAGTAACAATTGATCGAAACCCACGCCACGCCGACGATGAGCTAATACTCGAATCAGATCAGGGGTTAAATGAATGCTTTCACTAACACCATCGATCACCATGAAATCGTTACCTAACCCATGCATTTTGGCAAATTTAATCTTCAATCTTCCTTCCTCTAATATTAATGGACCCCGGAATGGCTACGCCATCCGGAGACGCTGCGCCATTCCGTCATTCATTTATTACATCGCCCAATCATTCAGGTAATAAAACTTCATCCGCAAATAAAGATTCGATGGTTTCTCGCTTTCGAATCACATGAGTTTGCTCACCATCCACCATAATTTCACAAATTCTTGGGCGAGAATTATAATTCGAACTCATGGTAAAACCATAGGCACCTGCCGTACGCACAGCTAAGAGATCACCGGGTTCGATATTCAAGGTTCTATCTTTCCCCAAAAAATCACCGGTTTCGCAAATAGGCCCTACCACATCATAAAATTCATTTTCACCCTCTTCGCGTGGCGCTACAGAAATGATGTTTTGCCATGCCGAATACAGCGAAGGTCGCAACAAATCATTCATTGCCCCATCAACAATCGCAAACCGTTTGAATTCTGTTTGCTTTAAGTACTCTACTTTCGTTACTAAAATGCCGGCATTACCCGCAATAGCGCGCCCTGGTTCCAATAATATTTTTAAGGGCCTATCACGCAGGCGCTCAAAAACTGCGGCCGCAAATTCAGCAGGTTCTGGCGGTGTTTCATCCACATAACGCACCCCCAGACCACCACCTAAATCCAATTCTTCAATTTGAATACCCATTCCAGCTAAATCATCAACCATAGCTAACAAGCGATCCAAAGCATCTAAGAAAGGCGCCATTTGGGTAAGTTGCGAACCGATATGGCAATCCATACCTAGGATTTTTATGTTAACCATTTGGGCTGCTCGTTGATACAGCACCATAGCATTTTTCACATCTGTACCAAATTTATTTTCTTTTAATCCAGTAGAAATATAAGGATGTGTACCCGCATCTACATCAGGGTTCACACGGATGGAAATAGGCGCCTGCTTCCCCATAGAGGCTGCTACATTATTTAAGCGTTCTAACTCTGGCGCTGACTCCACGTTAAAACAATATATACCTAACTCCAGAGCTCGTTGCATTTCATCTTCGCGCTTAGCCACACCGGAAAAAATTACTTTCTTAGGGTCGCCACCAGCGGCCAATACCCGCTCTAACTCACCCAAAGAAACAATATCAAAACCCGAACCCAAACGGGCCATGACATTAAGCACAGCAAGGTTAGAATTGGCTTTCACGGCATAACAAATTAAGTGGGGATGGTCCCCTAGAGCCTTATCAAAAGCATGAAAATGACGCTCAAGCGTCGCTCGGGAATAAATATAGCAGGGCGTACCATGTTGCTGAGCAATTTGCTCTACGGGTACATCTTCTGCGTATAATTCACCCTCTCGATAATTAAAAAAATCCATATGTCATCCTACAGTAGAAAGGTATCGTGGTCTTTTTTGCTCTTTTGGGGGTTGGGCATATATAAGTCACCCGTCTGCCCACAACCTGCCAACAGGCTAGTTGCAAGAAAACTCACCAGCAAGGCTACTACTATCCATACTTTTTTCATATCCACCCACCTTCGGGAAAAACCCTGTATACCACATTGTCACTTCCACCTAAACAGTTCCAGCAAAAATGGCCATGAATTCTTAAGGAGAAATTTGCTATAATTGGAAAGTTCATTGAGGAGGACTACCGTGTCACGACATCTACAAAAATTCATCCAACTGGAAAGTGCCGGCGGCATAATTCTCGTCTTTGTGCTGATATTAGCTATCATCATCGCGAATTCCCCTCTTGATACCGTCTATAACAATATTGTGCATATGCCCATTCAAATTCGTATTGGCGCTTTAAATATCCATAAGCCTATCTTGCTCTGGGTAAATGATGGGCTAATGGCCATCTTCTTTATGCTCTTGGCCATGGAAATTAAACGAGAAATTTTGGATGGTGAATTATCCAAGCCTTCTCAACTCAGCCTGCCCGTGGTAGCCGCCATTGGTGGCATCGTTGTACCAGCAGGCGTTTACTTATTCTTTAATGCTCATAATCCCGATACCGTGAGAGGCTGGCCTATCCCCACCACAACGGATATTGCCTTTACCTTAGGCGTCGTGGCTATACTAGGAAAACGTGTTCCCCAAGGCTTAAAAGTCTTCTTAGTGGCTCTCTCTATTGTGGATGACATTTTAGCCGTAGCCATCATTGCTGTCTTTTATACGGGTTCTTTATCCATCGTTACTTTGATGCTGGCACTCGCCGGTGTCATTGCCTTGGTGATTTTCAATCTAATGGGCGTCAAACGAGTAGCACCCTATGTTTTAGTGGGGGTCCTCATTTGGGTTTGTGTCTTGAAATCAGGCGTACATGCCACCTTAGCCGGTGTCGTGGTGGGTTTATGTATCCCCTATAATGGGTCAAGCGACCGAGGACATTCCACCTTGCGTCACTTAGAAGAGACCTTACACCCCTGGGTCGCCTATTTCATTTTACCTTTTTTCGTATTTTGTAACGGCGGCATAGCGCTTACGGGCATCAAATTCAGCACGCTTATTACCCCTGTGCCCTTAGGTATTTTACTGGGTTTGTTTGTGGGTAAAGTAGTTGGGGTTTTTCTATTTTCTTCAGTTTTAATCAAAGCCAAATTATCTAAACTGCCTGAAAATAGCAATTGGTGGCAATTGGTAGGCATCTGCGCCTTAACGGGGATTGGCTTCACCATGAGTCTCTTCTTAAGTTCCTTAGCATTTTTAAATACCCCCTACGAAGAATTGGCAAAACAAGGTATAATCTTTGGTTCATTACTGTCAGCAGCCCTCGGCATTGGCATCCTCCTATTAGCCTATAAAAAGGAAAATATACAAAAACATGACTCAAACAACACTGGAAACCCTGCAAGTCAAACCTTGGGATAAGCCTCGTGCCTGCATCATTTGGTTGCATGGCCTTGGCGCCGATGGTCACGACTTTGAGCCCGTGGCTCAAGAATTAAATGACAAATACCGACTTAACTTGAAATTCGTTTTGCCCCACGCCCCAGTACGTCCCGTCACACTCAACGGTGGGATGCCTATGCGGGCATGGTATGATATAAAGGGCATGGACATTAATCAAAAACAAGATGTAGCAGGCATAAGAGAATCCCAGTATTTGATAAATCAACTGATTACTGATGAAATGGCAGAGGGTTTCACACCTGAGCAAATGTTTATTGCTGGGTTTTCTCAAGGCGGCGCAATGGCCCTGCAATGTGGACTACGTCGTGCAGAAAAACTAGCTGGCGTCATTGCGCTTTCTAGTTACTTACCCTTAGCGGACAGCTTCCCGAATGAGTACAATGGGCATCCTATTCCTGTTTTCATGGCCCATGGTAATCAAGACCCTCTGGTAAATATGCAACTGGGTTTGCAAAGCAAAAACTTTATGGCAACACATGGGCTAGAACCTGCATGGCATACTTATCCCATGCCTCATTGTGTCTGTCCTGAAGAAATTGCTGATCTCGCTACTTGGCTAAAATCCTTATTGAGTTAAAGTCTATTTTGCCGTACTTGCAGAAAGCATGTATTGAATAGCGACCTTCAATTGATCATCACTGCATTTCATGCATGCCCCCTTTGGGGGCATGGCATTCAAGCCCGTTTTTACATTTTTTAAAAGCGTGTCTAAACCCTTATCAGCTCTGGGTGCCCAGGCTTGTGCATCGCCCATTTTAGGGGCTCCGGCCAATCCAGCCTCATGACAAGCTGAGCAAAATTTGGTATAAATTTTCTTACCTTCTCCATCTGCCTTAACCTCCACAGGCCCAGCGGGCGCTGGTGAAGCCACAGGCGCTACCTTTGCTTGGGGAGTCACAGGCGGCGTGGAACTAGGCGCGGCGGGTAGCGCTACCGTTGCTTGAGGAGTCACAGGCCGCGTGGAACTAGGCGCAGCGGGTGCTGCAGGCTCCTCATCCCGAGTCACATGCACTTGTCCAAGGGGTTTGATGCGTTGCACAATACTGGCTGAATCACTCCCATGGCTAGTGGCATAGGCCCTAGGGCAAGCTATGAAAGCAACTATGACTAATCCTTTTACAATTTTCCCATTCATTCAGTGTATTCCTAATCGACCTTGTGCCTGGTATGATGTGCGCCATTGCGCCCGTAGCTCAGTTGGATAGAGTGTTGGCCTCCGAAGCCAAAGGTCAGAGGTTCGAATCCTCTCGGGCGCACCATTAACTCCCCCAACCCAACAGAAATAACCCTAGCGTCATTGGACGTTTCTTATTATTATAGCATCATACTCTCATTACCCGGCACGCCATGACAACTTCTACCCTGCGCATCGCAACTCGAAAAAGCCCCTTAGCTCTATGGCAAGCCAATTGGGTTAAAACCGCCTTAGAAAAACAACATCCCCAGCTGGAAGTTACTTTACACACCATGACCACCAGGGGTGACCGATTCCTCGAAACCCCGTTAACCGAAATAGGCGGCAAAGCGCTTTTCACAAAAGAATTAGAAAATAGTATCTTGGCTGGAGAAACAGACATTGCCGTGCATTCCATGAAAGATATTCCCGTTGAATTACCTGAAGGTTTGGAAATTGCCATTTACGCAGAACGACATGATCCCAATGATGCCTTCATTGCTAACGATTATAACAACATAATGCAATTACCCGAAGGTGCCATTGTGGGCACCACCAGCTTGCGACGTCAAAGCCAACTCTTAGCCTTGCGCCCTGACATCAGCGTAAAACCACTACGTGGTAACGTACAAACGCGCTTGCAAAAATTGGATGAAGGTCAATACCACGGAATCATTCTCGCTTGCGCGGGCTTAGAACGTTTGCAATTACACGCTAGGATTTCACAACGTTTTAATCATGAGGAAATGCTTCCTGCTGCGGGTCAAGGCATCATTGGGATTGAATGCCGTAAACATGATGAACATATAAAAAACCTTATTCAATGCTTAACTCACCAAGAAACAACCTATTGTATTGAGGCAGAAAGGGCCGTTAATCAAACTCTCAATGGCAGTTGTCATACCCCTCTTGCTGCCCATGCTTTTATGCAACAACATACCCTTTATTTGCATGGATTAGTGGGCAGCGCCTGTGGAAAAACCATTTACCGTGCTGCGGCACAAGGTTCACCCCAAGAAGCTCTCCAATTAGGCTGTCAAGTGGCGGAACAATTATTGGAGCAAGGCGCCAATAAATTTTTACAAGAGAATCCTCATGACTAATTCATCTAATGCCCCCCTCATCATTAGCACACGCCCCATACCCAATACCCTGAATCAAAAAATTCAATCCGTGGGCATTGCGTTACGTCCCTTTCCCGCTATTGAAATCACGGCCCCACTGGCACCAGAAAAATTACCCACAACCCTAGGTCAATTAACCCAGTATGATGTAATCCTGTTTATCAGTCCCATTGCCGTCAACAAAGCTGCAATCTGGTTGAAGAAACATGCCCTTACTTGGCCCAAGTCATTAAAGCTGGCAGCCATGGGCCCCGCCACGGCAGCAATGTTAAAAAAACAAACCACTGCTGCTGTTATTATTCCCCCATCGGATTTTACCAGTGAAGCCTTATTGGCTTTACCCGAATTTGTGGATATCCATGGAAAGAAACTCTTACTGGTATCAGGTAATGCGGGACGACCTGTCTTGGAAAACACGCTTAAACAACGCGGAGCCCTAGTGGATAGAGCCGAAGTCTATGGCCGACGCTGTCCACAAGTGGAGCCTCAAGCATTACTGCAAGCACTTGCCGCTCACCCCCAAAGATTGATTATTATCACCAGCGGCGAAGCCCTTAACAACCTTATTACCCTAGTGCAAAATGAGCGTTCACTACTCCTGGAAACGCCACTGTTAGTAAGCAGTCCTCGCCTAAATAAACAAGCTTGCGCACTGGGATTTAAGCAAATACACCTTGCAAAAGACGCCACTGATGACGCATTATTGGTAGCATTAAAATTGGTTAACTTCTAGGAAATACATTCATGAGCTCTGAACAAACAACAAACAATGAACAAAAACCAAAGCCCCGTAAATCCCCTCTGGTGGCCCTATTGCTAGCGTTCTTAGCTTTGCTCTTGGCCATGGGGTCCGCTGGTTATTTTTGGATGCAAAACAAACAACTTAATGCTCACCTGTCTTCCATCCAAAATTCCCTCAATACCTCTCAACGGGGTGAGCAACGCAACGTTAACCAATTGCGCCAGAGCATTCAACAAACACAACAAAACATGCAACAACAAAAAGATCAACTGGCTAATACACGCAATCAAATTCGTCATTTAAACAGCAATGACAACCACTCATTGACTCTAGCTAGAGCCAAATATTTAATTAAGTTAGCCGACTATAATCTGCGTTATATGCATAACGTAAAAGATGCATTGACCTTACTTTCCACTGCTAACGAGCTTATCGCTAAACTGGATGAACCTAGCCTACTGCCTTTGCGCCAAGCATTGACCCAAGATATTACAGCATTGAAATCCGTATCCATGCCTGATATTCCTGGCATCCTAAGCCAATTACAAGCCATGCAACAACAAATCAATAATACTAAACTCATTACACCCCAACCAATTGCTCCTAAACCCACACCCTCATCTAACAGCGCCATGTCACACACATGGCAACAACAATTACGTGATAGCTTAAAGGAAATTGAAAAAGTCGTGGTTATTCGTCGTACTGACACGCTTCCAAAACCCATGCTTTCCGAAGTACAAGAACGTTATTTACGTGAAAATCTAGAATTAATGTTGAATCAAGCACAATGGGCCGCTATGCGCGGTGACAATGCCATCTACCAAAATAGCTTGCAGCGTGCAACGGATATGCTTAAAGAAAACTTTAATGATTCCAGTCTAAAGAACCTCTTACAGGAGATTGAAACGCTACAGACAACCAATATCAATCCTGCGCTGCCTAGCCTACAAAAATCACTTATCGCTCTAGATCAAGTTATTCACGACAACACAACAACGCCTCCCGGCTCATCGGCTCGGCACCCTGTAGTATCCAGCTCACTACCTATTTATATCCAGAACCGTTTATAAGGATCTCATTATGCGTCGTTTATTGCTGCTTGTTTTAGTTCTTTTAGCTTCCATCTGGATAGGATTGCATTTAGAGTCCAATCCTGGCTACGCCATGTTCACCTATAAACATTGGGTTATGGAAATGCCGTTATGGGCTGCAAGTATTGGCCTAATCATTTTAATTGCAGTTGTGCATTACGGCATTGAACTAATGAAATATTTAGCCTCTATGAGCGAGCGTTATCAACGTTGGTCGGGACGCCATCGTCGCCAAAAAGCCCGCTCCCAAACCAGCCAAGGATTGATCGATCTCAGTGAAGGTTATTGGCAAAAAGCTGAAAAATCCTTAATATCAGGCGTAAAAGGCAGTGAAACACCTCTCATTAATTATTTAGCTGCTGCACGAGCAGCTCAAGAACAAGGTGCTTATGACCGCAGAGATGATTATTTACGTTCAGGTATTCAATCCACTTCAGGTGCCGAAATAGCCGTAGGGCTAACCCAAGCTCAATTGCAATTGAAACACAAGCAAATGGAACAGGGCTTAGCAAGCTTACGTCACGTACATTCCTTAGTGCCTAAACATCCTTACGTTTTACAACAGTTACTCAAACTTTATGTCACACTGGAAGATTGGGAACATGTACAAGATCTATTGCCTAATCTGCGCGACATTCTCAAGAAAGAAGAATTCTTAAGCTTAGAAAAATCATGTTATTGCGAATTGATTACGCGAGCAAGCTTATCTAGTGATCCCGAAGCGCTTAATGTATTATGGGATAAAATGCCACGGCATTTGCACAAGGAGCCCCAAATTCTCACTCATTATGGCAAGCAATTATTGCAACAAGGTAATGAGGAACAAGCAGAAACCATTTTTCATCAAAGTTTGAAAAAGGCTTACCAAGATGATGCCTTAGTGCTTTATTCAAACATTCAAGGTAAAGATGCTCCCAAGCAACTTAAATTTATTCAGTCACTGTTAAAACATCAACATGGCAACCCCACCATACTACGTTGCCTGGGTAAATTATGTTTGGAAAACGAATTGTGGGGGCAAGCGCGAGAATATCTAGAACAAAGTTTAGATTTGGATGCCAACCCAAAAACCTATGCTTTACTCGGCAAACTTTGTGAAGGGCAAAATGATTATGCCGGTGCTTTAAAAGCTTATGGCCAAGGGCTCAATCACGCGGTTTAAATAGAAAAGAAACCATCCCGTGCGACGTGCCCCTCAGGGGGCAAGCAACCTAGTACTGGACTCATTGCAGCTCTGGATCCTGGATATTTTTCTTTGAAAAATTCCAGGAAGACATTGGGCTCCGTCAAAGAGCAGGTGCCTTTGCAGCAATACTCTCAAATGCCTTCATTACACTTTTCACAGAAACTAACAAGGACCATCGTTGCTTACCCACTAAGTATTTAGGCCCTAGGATTGGGGTAACCACAATGCCTCTGGACCAACCCGGACGCCAACGATAATAGTCATCACAACGACCTATAATAGTCACCGTAGGCAACCCCAAACAAGATGCCAAATGCCCAATCCCTGAATCATTGCCTATCATAGCCCCTGATTCATAAACATAGCAGGCTAAATCTTTCACTGCGGGAAATTCCGGCAATAAAAATTGCTCTTTAATATGCGCTTCCCAAACAGGTCTTTCTTGAGGGGAAACCGTAAAAGCAGGTTCCCATCCTTTGTTTTGTAAGCGCTTTGCTAATTGAATGAATTTTTTGGCGGACCAGTCCTTTGCGGGATTCGCACTTGTGGGATGAAGAATAACTCTCTTGGGGTATTTATGGGCTATCAAATGGGCTGGCGCGGTTATGCCATTTTCTTTTTCTACGTCACGCAATCCAATAACCGTCTCACATAAAGATAAAACGTTATCGGCCATAGGTAACTGCCGATTTAATGCGGGCACCACCATGCCAGAACATTTTGCTACAGCTTGCAACCGAGCAACCCTATCAGGATCCTCGTGAGATTGTGCGATTACATCACGATGGTCGCCTTTTAGACCCAAGGACATACGGTTCATCCGCATAAAAATATAACGCTGAGCTAATTGAGGAAATTGCTTTTCATCCACGTCTTGCGTTAAAGGACAATGAGCATCGGCGAGCACTAAATCGTAGGCAGCCAAATCACTCTCTAAAGAGGATGTATGTGGCATTTTTTTTAATTGGAAGTGAGGGAACCAATCGTTTAACGATGCCGCTATGCCACTATAGAGGGTTACCTTAAAACCATTGCGTTGCAGGTTATGAGCTAATACTGCATACAGCAAGGCATCGCCTAGCCCCTTAGCGCTAAGAATAGCAATGGTTTCACCCTTACCACGAGGTATCTGTTGCATAAAATCTCCCTCTTATTCTGAGAGTGGGCAGTATATCACTGTAGAGCGGGCACTGTATCAACTATCGCTCAGTGATCGCTCAAATCGAGGGGAATGCTCAATACAAGAGCAAAACCTATTGACACGGTATTTTTATGTTTATTTTCAACAAGTTACCCATGTTTTTTAGGTGTTACCTGAAAACATACCTATACTGATATTGTGTTCACTGATGTAACACAGAAACCTGTTAAGGAAGACAGGGTAATTATCGATTAAACAGGAGGTTAACCATGCTTAATGAACAGCAACTACAGGCCAGAGCAAAATTGATGCTCAGTATCCAAATGCCAGACCTTGAAGAATGTCGGCAAGAGGGCTTTGATGCCAATAAGGAAGACATTCTCGAGAAACAGAACCCTTACGCGCTCGATAGCGAAGAATATTACCATTGGCAAGAAGGTTGGTGGGAATCTTCCTACAGCCCAGCGCCGGAAAAAACCGTGGTGGTAGAACTCTCTACGAGAAAATTGCTTAAACGAGCTTTAGCCATAGGTGGTGCTATCCTTTTCGCCATGCTTTGCTTTGAATTGGCCGAAATGGCTTTCTAATCAAGCCAACGACAGCACTCCTGTAAACCCGGCTCCGGCCGGGTTTTTCGCATCCCTTACATTAGCCTTCATTACCGTGTACAATAAAAACGAATGGCCGTTGGCCATAAGGATTGGGTCTTGCATGAATGCAAAAGACCACTAGGGATTAAACTCAAGGTTGAGTGATTGAGCAAGGATTGTGTCATGGCGAAAAAATACGCCCCCCTGGCCACGCATACAATAGAAGCGTGTCAGTTTTCAAGGCCCAAGGATAACGGCGGGCATTTGTTTGTTGAAGATCCAGCCCTTCTGGGTATGATTGATTTCAAACTTTCTCATCCCCTCACTATTAATCAAGACAAACGCATGTACGATGCCCGCATGGAAATGTTGGCTAGTGAATTGCATTTGATTTTTGTTCTCGATGACAGCAATCAGCTTGTGGGTTTTTTAAGTTTGGAAGAGATTCTCAGCGAAGCTCCAATTAAAATGATTCAATCAGAACGCATTGCCTCAAGAAAAACCATTCCCGTGAGCCGTCTCATGACGCCACTGGTTAAAGCCGCCATGATCACCATGGATACGTTAGAGTATGCTCGCATTGGCAACATTATTAAAACCCTACAAGAAATAGACACCCCTTACTTATTGGTAATGGAAACATCAGATAGTGGTGAACAATATGTTTGTGGTGCGTTCATTGCGCAACATTTAAGTGAGCGGTTAGGGTACGATATTCGTTTAAATGAACAACGCGCTCAGACTATTGCACAATTAAACAATGAAATTTATTCTTAACTGACCAATAAGTACTCTAGTTACACATTCATACTCTTAAGAAAGCATTAATGTCTTACACAATGCCCTTCCAGGGTAGTATTGGATAATGCTTCTTTGCTATCATACGCGCGCAAGCCTAGGCCAGCTGCCTTGTGTAATGGCCGAGTTAAATCAATTATTATACGCCTTACCTAAAGGAGGAGATATGTCAGGTACCATAGGTGGTAAGTATGACAAGATGTCACCTGATGATGTGTTGTCTGATCTTAATGTCCGAGAAAGTGATGGTCTTACATCCACAGAAGCCGCAGATAGACTGCGGAAATACGGACCCAATTTGCTAGAAGAGAAAAAAGAATCCATGTGGATGAAACTCTCTAGTCATCTTTGGGGCCCTATTCCATGGATGATCGAAGCCGCTGCTCTTCTCTCCGGATTGTTAGAACGTTGGCCAGACTTCATCATGATTGTCTGTCTGCTTTTCGTGAATACAGCCCTTGGCTTTGTTCAAGAATATAAAGCGGAAAATGCTATTCAAGCATTGAAAGATTCTTTGGCTTTACGCGCTCGTGTTAGACGGGATCGTAAATGGGTCGATATCGAAGCCAAAGATTTGGTTCCTGGCGATATTGTTTTCGTTAAACTGGGCAATATTCTTCCCGCTGACTTAAAGTTAGTTTCCGGTGAATATTTATCCGTTGACCAATCGTCTTTAACGGGTGAGTCGCTTCCTGTCGATAAAACTGCGGGCGATGTGGCTTATTCTGGTACTATTGCCAAGATGGGTGAAATGAACGGGGTTGTTACAGCCACGGGTATGGAAACCTTCTTCGGTAAAACTGCTAAATTGGTCAGTGAAGCAAGCACTCGCTCTCACTTCCAAGAAGCTTTGGTGAAAATTGGTAACTTCCTGATTCTCACCACTATGGCTATCTGTGCGGTCATCTTCCTTACGGATTTATTCCGCATGGAAGTGGTTCACAGTGCCCAAGAAACCTTCGGCCAATTGATTATCTTCATTTTGGTATTAATTATCGGTGGTATTCCAGTTGCCCTGCCGGCGGTTCTTTCCGTCACTATGGCCGTTGGTGCTAGCCGTTTAGCCAAAATGAAAGCTATCGTATCCAAGTTAACAGCCATTGAAGAATTGGCTTGTATGGATATCCTCTGCTCCGATAAAACCGGTACATTGACCAAAAACCAACTCACCGTTGGGGATTTGTTGATGTTCAATGCCGACAGCGAGCAAGAAGTTTTCTTAGTAGCCGCCTTAGCTTCTAAACCCGATAGTAAAGATGCCATCGATGATGCTATCTTGGATCGCTTAGAAGATAAGTCTCAACTAAAAGAATACACCACGGAAAAATTCATTCCGTTTGATCCCGTACGTAAACGTATCGAAGCCATCGTGAAAAAATCCGACGGCAGTGAAATGCGTATGGTGAAAGGTGCTCCCCAGGTAGTTCTTGGTTTAACCGACCCAGAAAAAGCCTTTGAAGAAAAAGTCATGACTGAAGTAAATAACTTTGCTGGTCGTGGTTTCCGTACCTTAGGTGTTGCGAAATGTGATGCTCAAGGTAGCTGGACTTTCTTAGGTTTGATTCCGCTCTTCGATCCTGCGCGCGATGATACGCTTGAAACTGTTCGTCATGCGAAAGATATGCAAGTGAAAGTGAAGATGGTAACGGGTGATCACACAGCTATTGCTCGGGAACTTTCCGGTCAATTAGAAATGGGTACCAACATTGCCAGCGTACATGAAATGTTTGCTGATGATGTTAGCGCTCAAGCGCGTGATGACTTACTTACTAACGCCGATGGTTTCGCTGAAGTGTTCCCAGAACATAAATTTGAAATTGTTAAGTCTCTGCAACATCGTAATCACATCATTGGTATGACCGGTGATGGTGTAAATGATGCGCCCGCATTGAAACAAGCTGACGTGGGTATCGCTGTAAGTGGTGCTACGGACGCGGCTCGTGCTGCAGCTGACTTAGTATTGACAGAGCCTGGTTTGTTAACCATCTCACACGCGGTGGAAGAAGCTCGTCGTATTTTCGGTCGTATGAAGAGTTACGCTATGTATCGTATCAGTGAAACAGTTCGTTTATTACTGTTCTTACTGTTAGCTATGCTAGTGTTTGATTCTCATCCATTGTCCGCTTTGATGATTATCTTGATTGCACTGTTAAATGACTTGCCAATTATGATGATTGCTTATGACAACATGCCCATAGCCAAGGACCCACCGTCCTGGGATATGAAAGAAGTATTGACCATCGCTGTTAGTGTTGCCATCTTAGGCGTTATCTCCAGCTTCGGCCTTTACTACATTGGCGACAAGGTATGGAACATGCCCGTTGATCAGTTACGCACCCTAGCCTTCATGGCAATCCTTTGTGGTGGTAACTTAACTATCTACATCACTCGTAATACCGGTGTATTGTGGATGCGGCCATTACCAGAACCTAAGTTCTTTATTGCTACGGTGATTCCATTAATCGTCGGTACCTTTGCTTCCGTTTACGGCTTAGGCACCCAAGATTTCGTGGCCATCGGCTGGCACTACGTGGCTATGGCTTGGCTCTACATCTTAGTATGGTTTGTTTTCATCGCCATGATGAAGCCCATGTTCTATAAGATGCTAGGTCGCAAGTTTGAGTACCATGAAAGTTATCTGAAGAAACAAAACGCGTAAGTTACTTTAGTTAACGTCTAATAAAAAACCCCGGCTGGTAACAGTCGGGGTTTTTTTATGGTATTACCAATTCAGCAATTAACTACTGAGACCAAACTCATCCATCTCTTTCCCCATCTCACCTACTACATCCTCGAGATGCTCATACTCATCTGGTGTCAAAGACTGCGCGAATAAACCTATTAGCGCCCTATTAAGCTGTAAAGTGGGACTTTCAAACGCTGCCGTTACACTGGGTCCCCCACTTAAGAAAGCTAGGGCAAAGGATGTTTCCATCACAGCGGACACCCTCCTATCAGACCCTTGTGTATCGGATGTGGCGCTTGCTGTGGTTTCGCTTCTCTGCATCGTCTTTGCAAAATTAAACAAGATAGCCAATGTCATTACTTTATCTGCATCTGAAATCTAGGAGGCTGAGGGATTAACTGTATCTGGACTTGGCACTGAAGGCTCACCATCTTTATCTATCGTTATGTTTTGTCTTTGCATTGTATCGGTCTCCGTTAGAATTATTAGAGTGCTCAATATTACACCAAACCAAGACTCCTGTCATGAAAAATCGCCTTTCCCAGTCAACTAGAGCAACATGCATTCGCCTGCATGCTGTAACCTTATGTTTTTAAAATTAAAAAAGTACTTTCATGCAGAATTATGATTTAATCATAAATCTACATGGATTTTCCTTGAAAAAGAGCCTTATTTTATGTAAAATTATGATTCAATCATAAATTTGTATGGGTTGGTCATGTATATTCCTAGAATCGCTACTGATTTAACCAAAAAGCACCTGAGCTACTTCCCTGTAGTGGGTATCACAGGTCCTCGTCAGTCGGGGAAATCAACTCTGCTGCAGGAATCATTGCCCGACTATGAATACGTCACTTTCGACGACCAACGGATAGTGGGACGTTTTTATGATGATCCTGAAGGCTTCATGGCAGATTACGCTAATAAAGTGATCTTTGACGAAGTACAAAAGGCCCCAGAAATTTTTCATCATATCAAACTGGCGGTAGATCAGGACCGCAAAAATTATGGCAAGTACGTTGTGACGGGCTCTTGCCAATTCAGTTTTATTGAAAAAATCACAGAGTCCCTTGCGGGTCGTATTGGTTTATTAACCCTACTGCCTTTGCAATATTCAGAAATTGTTAACGCCTCTCTAAAACCTTCTCTCTATCAAGGTGCCTATCCCGAGTTAGTGCAACGTCACTATATAGGGTATCAAGAGTGGTATGCCTCTTACTTGGAAACCTATCTGGCGCGTGACTTACGGGATTTGATTCAAGTGGCTGACTTGCGCGACTTTAGACGCTTCATTCAATTACTCGCCAGTAATGCGGCACAAGAATTCAATATGAGCACCTATGCCAAGGACATCGGCGTCACGGTACAAACCATTAAACGCTGGGTATCCGTATTAGAAGCTTGCTATATTGTCTTTTTATTACCGCCCTATTATGAGAACTTTGGTAAGCGCATTACTAAACGGCCTAAATTGTATTTCTACGATGTGGGCTTAGTGGCTTATCTAATGGGAATCGAAACGGGCAAACAAGCAAGCGAAGGACCTTTTTCTGGGTCCTTATTTGAAAATTATGTGGTATCAGAAATTATGAAAAAAGAATTACACCACAATACCCATGGCAATCTATATTATCTACGAACCAGCAATGGGGAAGAAATTGATTTGATTGTAGATAGAAAATCACAAAAATACTTCATAGAAATTAAAAAATCCCAAAGCTTTAAACCCGCCATGATAAAAACTTTAGAAAAATTCCGTAGTGAGAAGGATAAATGTTATCTACTCTATCAAGGCATCAATGACCAGTACAAAGATACCAACATCCTAAACTATCAAAGTTATCTCATACAGCCTATTGATAAGTGACTTTTATACCCCCCCGGCTGGTAACAGTCGGGGTTCTTTATGGGGGTTTTCATGAAATAGCCTAAAGCCCAAACCCTCTTTTGGGTTGCGGTGTATTGTCATCGCTCGGCGTATCAAGATACACCATTAGCCCCATAGTAACCATAACCGTTAAAATTACCACCACCATAAGTATATAAGGATTGGCTTGTGAATTCGGTTGTGAAAAGGTACCCGCTCGCTGCAGACCTTGTTGTAGTGCAGGCTGCTCTGGTGGCACTTCTAATGAAGTACCTTTCGCTGAAGTCACAGCGGTTTCTGTAGCCTCTGGCATTGGAAGCACTTGGTTATCCACATTCACCAAAAAGTGATACCCATTATAGCAGTCAAACCGAGCATGACTTCCGACAATAGCTTCCTGGGCTTTAATACTAGGTATTTTATATAAAGCTAAAATATTTTCCTCTCCAAGCATATAAGCCATATCAATGTGGGCAGCACCAGCAACGATTAAACTCTTGGGCGCTCTTTTTCCATTCATAAATTTTTGATAGTGACCTATATTGGCGACCATGACTGCATTCCCCGTACTTACTCGGGTTTGAATTAATTCTGGTGTCCAGCTTTCTTGCTCAGATGTAGCGCCATCAATAGCAAAGATTATTTTTCTACTACGTAAAGCAAGCCTCACTATCTCCGGAAGAAACTTCTCGAAATTCTCCCCTGTCCAGGACATCATATTAGCAAATACCGAATCTAATGGTTCGGGATTACCCCGTGCAGATATACGAATAGCTGCATTGATATACTCTGGCAACTCAATGTAAACCCGTTCAATACCATACTCCGGATTATTCAATAAGTACTCTATATAAGGCACCAACTCTTCATCATTATGACAATGCCCTAAAAAAATGCCCCGACAATCTCGCAATCTGTCTTGCAAAGTCCCGTGGCCAGCTAAAGCACCTATGGGCTCAGGCAATATGCTTTCTTTAGGAAATATCATACGCGTACTACCAATTGTTTCTATGCTACCAAGTCCCAGCTGTGATTCGGGTTGAAACGCTAAGCTTAAAAAATAATTTTTAATACTTGCATTGCATCTTGAACTTTCTACTTTATCCACCCATTGGCTAAGAGTAGTGTCAAACATCACCAGCATTGCATGATTAGGATTTCTCAACATAGCTGTGCAAGCAAAAATTTTCTTGTTTGATTTATTCAAAACTACCAATTTATCGTCATCAGTAATGCAGATATTTGTATATCCACATTGCATAGCTAAATGGGTAATCACTTTATAGAAAGCTCCCAGATCCCCAGGTAAGCGACTAAAATGAGCACTCATCTGTTCTTTCATATTACAAGCAGGCACAATATCCACATTGCGCATTACTGCAAAATATATACCTTGTGGAGCCACACCGGGGGGATAATATTCCACTGGAGTTGCTGTACTACTGGCTTTTTTAACTGCTTTTTTCTTTGCATTCTTACCCATGGCTTCCCCTATCTAATTTATCTTATTAAGTGAATGTATTATGGATGTATAATAATTGGGGCAATATTAACACGTTATCGATTTCATAGGGCCATTTAAAGTCTAAATAATCAATGGGGGTATTTTCTATGTGTGGTTATCATGCTCTGCATGCTACAACCCTTTGTTTCTAATATCAAAAAAGCACTTTTATGCAGAACTATGATCCAATCATAAATCTACATGGATTGATAGATTAATTTTATTTTCAAAATGTTACAGAGCATTGACTATACCACCGCCATCTAGTATGATTATAGTATGACTATTAATGAGTTGAATTTATCATGAGCCGTCCACAACCCATGGCAAAAGTTGCCATTACCATCGATGCAGAACTGCTCCAGTATTTGGATATGCTAGTGGCTCAACACTATTTTAATAACCGTAGTCAAGCCTTCCAAGAAGCTATGAAAAAATACATACATAAAATACAGCGCGAACGCCTTGCTGCTGAATGTGATAAGCTTGATCAATCATTTGAACAATCCCTTGCTGACGAAGGTTTTGATGAGGACATGGAAGAATGGCCCGATTATTAAGAGGCGATATTGTCTGGGCGAATCTAGAGCCCACCAAAGGCCATGAACAAGCTGGCCAACGCCCTGTATTATTGCTTAGTAATGATATCTTCAATACAAAATCTGGCACTGTCATTGCCACCGCACTCACCAGCCAACCACAACAAGCTGGCTATCCCCTTACCTATGAATTACCCGAAAAAACTTTACCTAAAAAGTCATGGGTTAAGATAAGCCAGATAAGAACATTATCGGTTAAACGCTTGGGCACCACCATCGGCCGAGTACGGCAACAGGATTTAGAAACCATCATGGATGGTTTAAATGAAATACTATCTTAAGGGCTTATTTAAAGATTTCCATGTCATCCCATAGTTCATCAATACGGGCCGTGACTTGTGGATCTTTGATGATGGGTGAACCCCATTCGCGGTCTGTTTCGCCGGGCCATTTATTGGTGGCATCCAAGCCCATTTTGGAACCTAAGCCTGAAACAGGCGAAGCAAAATCCAAATAATCAATGGGCGTGTTTTCTATCATGACCGTATCGCGGGCGGGATCCATGCGCGTGGTCATGGCCCACACTACATCACTCCAAGCACGCACATCCACATCATCATCCACAATAATAATAAACTTGGTATACATGAATTGCCGTAGGAAGGACCATACGCCCATCATGACGCGCTTAGCATGACCTTTGTATTGCTTCTTAATAGAAACCACCGCCATGCGATAGGAACAGCCCTCGGGCGGCAAATAGAAATCCACAATTTCTGGAAATTGTTTTTGTAATAGGGGCACAAACACTTCATTTAATGCCACACCTAAAATAGCGGGCTCATCGGGTGGTCTGCCCGTATAAGTACTGTGATAAATGGGGTCATCACGCATGGTAATGCATTCAATGGTAAATACGGGGAAACTGTCGGATTCGTTATAATAACCTGTGTGATCGCCATAGGGACCTTCTTCGGCCATTTCATCGGGGTAAATAAACCCTTCTAAAACGATTTCCGAACTAGCGGGCACCAATAAATCGTGACTCTGACATTTCACTAATTCCGTTTTACTGCCTCGCAGTAATCCCGCGAAAGCGTATTCCGATAAGGTGTCGGGTACAGGAGTCACGGCAGCTAATACCGTAGCGGGATCAGCACCTAGCACCACAGCAATGGGAAAAGGCTGTCCTGGATTTGTTTTTTGCCAATCACGCAGGTCCAAAGCACCACCGCGATGGGATAACCAACGCATGATGACTTTATTCTTTGCGATGACTTGTTGGCGATAGATCCCCATGTTTTGCCGAGGTTTATCAGGCCCCTTGGTGGTGACTAGGCCCCAAGTAATTAAAGGCGCCACATCATCGGGCCAACAAGTTTGAATAGGCAGCGTACTTAAATCTACTTCACTGCCTTTTAAAATATGTCGCTGACAGGGCGCTTGGCGCAAAGTCTTAGGCGACATAGTCATAATTTGTTTGAAGATAGGCAGCTTTTGCCAAGCATCACGCATACCGCGCGGTGGCTCAGGCTCTTTTAAAAAAGCCAGCAGGCGACCAATTTCCCGCAAGTCATTTAAATCATCACCACCCATGGCCATGGCCACACGCTTTACGCTACCAAACAGGTTGCCTAATAAAGGCATGTTTGAACCTTTGGGGTTTTGGAATAGCAAAGCAGGACCCTGGCTACGCAGAGTCCTGTCACATACTTCGGTGATTTCTAAGTGAGGATCTAATTCATGGTTTAGGGTTTTTAATTCACCTTGCGCGTCAAGGTGCGCCATGAAATCCCTTAAATCATGATACTTCGTAGCCATGGATTAGCGTTTCATGGCATCAAAGAATTCATTATTTGTCTTAGTCGCCTTCAAGCGATCAATGAGGAATTCCATAGTGGCCACTTCATCCATAGGATGAACCAACTTACGTAGAATCCACATTTTTTGTAATTCGTCAGGCTTAGTCAATAATTCTTCACGGCGAGTACCGGAACGATTAATATTAATCGCAGGGTAAACGCGTTTTTCAGCAATGCGGCGATCTAAATGTAATTCCATATTACCGGTGCCTTTGAATTCTTCATAGATGACTTCATCCATTTTAGAACCCGTATCCACTAATGCCGTGGCGATAATACTCAAGCTACCGCCTTCTTCGATGTTACGTGCAGCACCAAAGAAACGTTTAGGGCGTTGCAATGCATTAGCATCCACACCACCCGTTAATACCTTACCGGAAGAAGGTACAACGGTATTATAAGCACGCGCTAAACGCGTAATAGAATCCAACAATACCACGACATCTCGCTTATGTTCTACGAGACGCTTGGCTTTTTCAATAACCATTTCAGCTACTTGTACGTGACGAGCAGCGGGCTCATCAAAGGTACTAGCAACCACTTCTCCCTTCACTGAACGCGACATTTCCGTCACTTCTTCAGGACGTTCATCGATCAATAAAACGATGAGGTAACATTCGGGATGATTCATCGCTATGGAGTGAGCAAGGTTTTGCATTAACATGGTTTTACCGGCCTTAGGCGGCGATACAATCAAACCACGTTGGCCTTTACCAATGGGTGCAGCCAAATCAATAATCCGTGCAGTAATATCTTCACTACTGCCATTACCAATTTCCATGATCATACGTTCATCAGGATGTAATGGAGTGAGATTTTCAAATAAAATTTTATTTTTTGTGCTTTCAGGTGAATCGTAGTTAATTTGATCCACTTTTAATAAAGCGAAATAACGCTCGCCATCTTTGGGTGGTCGAATTTTCCCGGAAACCGTATCGCCAGTACGCAGGCTGAAACGACGAATTTGACTGGGTGAGACATAAATATCATCGGGTCCCGCTAAAAAAGAGCTGTCAGCGGAACGAAGAAAGCCGAAGCCATCTTGGAGGATTTCTAATACGCCATCGCCAAAAATATCTTCCCCGGACCTTGCATGTGAGGTCAATATGGAAAAAATGATATCTTGTTTACGCATGCGCGCTATGTTTTCGAAACCCATTTCTTGAGCGATGTTACTCAGTTCTGTGGGCTTTTTTTGCTTAAGTTCGGTAAGGTTCATAGATGGTTTTCAACTGTGGTTAAATAAATGGAAGGGTATGATTAATATTGAGAAAATGTGGAGAAATCAGTAGCTTCTCCCGACGAGGAGTCATAAGTATATCATAAAGCTATCTAAAAGTCTCAAACATGGGGTACCGGGCAATGCCCAGCCCCCACATTATAACAAATTATACGTGGCTATCAAGAAATTCCGTCAATTGGGATTTCGTTAGGGCGCCTACCTTGGTAGCAAGCACATTGCCGTCGCTAAACAAGATCAACGTAGGAATACCTCGCACGCCATATTTGCCTGGGGTATGGGTATTACTATCAATGTCCAATTTCGCAATGGTCACTCGGCCTTGATAATTTGGTGCTATTTCATCAAGGATAGGTGCAATCATCTTACATGGGCCACACCATTCAGCCCAAAAGTCTACTAATACAGGTGCTCCAGACTGTAGTACGTCTTTATCAAAACTATCATCTGTTACAGCAATCACTTGGTTGCTCATAAAATTTGCCTCATATTTCGGTTGTTAGCAAGCTGCTATTAAAGCAAATTCATGCATTAAAATCCAGGCCTTTTGGACTTTCAAAATATCCTAATTGGTTGAAAAAAAAGCCCATTCTACGGCGAGATCCTGACTCATAGGGTTCTCCCACCCCAAAAAATATCTTTTATAGGATAATCTCTTTAATTTATAGGCTATTTATGGTTTAATAGTAATCAGAATAATTAAGGATTATAAGCGTGCCCAGGGACATCAAATCCACCTTGGTTATTAGATTAACCGGATGATTTATAAGGGATTTTTTTAACCTAACCATAATGAAGTGCCAACTATGAGTATTACAAAATCTGATTTAATCAATAATCTTTCCCACAAGACGCCCTCTGACCAAGAAGAGACTGTAGGCAAGGCTGTTAATGTCATGTTAGAGCAAATCCGTGGTGCCTTAAATGAAGGGCAGCGTATCGAGATTCGTGGTTTTGGCAGCTTCTCCATTCGCCAATGGGGCGCTCGTTATGCGCGGAATCCCGTCACAGGCGAAAGCTGGCGTACGGATCCTAGCCGTGCGGTGCATTTCAAACCCGGCAAAGAATTGAAAGAACGCGTACGGCCTGAAGATAAAGAATAGAGCATACCTGACGAAATCTACGTCACCCCGGATTGCATTGACGAAAACTACGTCACCCCGGATTGCATTGACGAAAGCTACGTCACCCCGGATTGCATTGACGAAAGC
>JAJFKN010000021.1 GCA_021773195.1 Gammaproteobacteria bacterium
CACCTATACCCTAACCGACGACAATGGTGCCACAGACACCGCCACCATCACCATTACCATCACCGGCACCAACGATGCACCCGTTGCCACCAACAACGCCAATACCATCGCCGAAGACGATGTGGCCCCCGTGTCCGGTAACATGATTACCGACGACGACGGCAATGGTGTGGACAGTGACGTGGATGCCACCGCTGTGCTCACCGTAGCCAGCATCGATGGGGAAAGCAACCCCGCCAATGACATCACCGGCAGCTTCGGCACCTTGGATTGGGACAGTGACGGCAGTTACAGTTACAGCGTAGATAACGGTAACGCCACCGTGCAAGCACTCAATGTGGGTGAAAGCCTCACCGATGTCTTCACCTACACCTTAACCGACGACAACGGTGCCACAGATATCGCCACCGTCACCCTCACCATCAACGGCACCAACGATGCCCCCGTTGCCGTAGCTGATAATAAGATCTTACGTTTAGGTTTTTATGAAGATTTTAGTGCAGCTGGCCCAGCACATCCTACTGAATTCTCCACCAGTACAGGTAGCGTTGTAGATGTTCAAGGCTATGCAGGCTTCGGCCATGGAGCCAATGTTTTTGCCAATAACTTTGCATTCAATGATGATACCAATAGCCCAACAGGACCAATTCGGCTACAACTTTCAGATCTAGCACCGCACACTACTATGGACATTGGCTTTTTAGCCGCTTTCATTGATCATTGGAAAGCTGTAGGCGGCAACTCTCCTGATATATTCAATGTAGAGTTGGATAGTAATACAATATTTAGTGAATCTTTTTCTACAAAAAATACTAACCAAGGAACCTTTAACCCCGGAGATCCTGCTGAACTATTTGTTGATATTGACGTAGGTTTTACTGCTGGAACAGAAGAATCTGGTTTTGATATGGCGTTAGTTCCTGACTTCGAAAACCTCACCCACTCTAGTACAAACATGATCCTAGACTGGTTCGCCAGCGGAGCAGGATGGGTCGGCGGTGCCGGCGAAAGTTTTGGGGTGGATAACATCAACGTCGCATTAGACGGATTCTCAGACTTTGTCTTTGATGTCTTAGCTAACGACACTGATGTGGATAACGGTGCGGTATTAACAACTCAAGCCAAAACTGACACGTCAAGCATTTTAGGCCTAAACTATAGCATTGATACAAATGGCCAAGTAACCTACGAGAACTACTACAACAATGCCACGGTTATCAGCTTAGCCGCTGGTGAAATGATTCAAGACACTTTAACCTACGTCGTAGTAGATGATCAAGGTGCTACGAGTAATGGGTCCATTACTATCGATATCTATGGTCGTAATGATGACCCTGTTGCTACCAATAACACCCATTCTGTCGACAACTTTTTTACTGGCACCATAAACGGGGACTTAATTGCAGATGATGATGGATTTGGCATAGACTCAGACGTTGATAATGGCAGCTCATTGATCATACTAGGCATCGACAATGAATACAATGACACTAATAATATCACAGGAAATTATGGTAGTCTAAATTGGAGTAATTCAGGTGGCTACATCTACGACTTAGATGAATCTAATTCCACAGTGCAAAACCTGTTAGTCGGACAATCTTTAATAGACACTTTCACTTACACCTTGGCTGACAATCATAGTGCTACAGCTACAGCGACGTTATCTGTCACGATTAATGGTGCAGTTCCACCACAACCACCTCTGATCGGTGATGGCTCAGGTGGCTCTGATTTGGGTAATGTTAGCTCCGCTGAGCTAGATCAAGTATGGTGGACGGGCCGCACTAACTTTTTCATTGACTTTAGCAGCGGTACTGCCGTTGCTTCTACTGCAGCTAATGCACCTGGTTTTGAAGGTTCAGCCAGCTATACCGACCCTGCTACGGGTAACTTACTAATCTACAGTGATGGTGTTGATGTTTATAATGGTATAACCGATGGTCTCATTTCAAGCGCTCTTAATGGCGAACCCTCAGCCACAGAAGCTGCTCTCATTGCCCCCGTTCCAGGAAGTGATGGCGTTTCTGAATTTTATGTCTTCACCAATGGCAATAACACAACATCAGGCTCTGGGGTGAAGTACTCCATTGTAGATATTACCGACCCAACCGACGACCCCGATGGTACTGTCACCACACTTAATGCAGAAGTGGATATCAGTGTATCCGACGATGATTTTGGTGAAGCCTTGGATGGAATTGCCCATTCCGATGGGATTGATTTTTGGCTCTTAACCATGAATACAGGTGCCTTTGTGCATGCCTATCGTGTGAGCCCCACGGGCATTTCTTCATCCCCGGTAGTATCAGCTACGGGGTTACCCGCCGTAGCTCCTCTACGTGGTGCCATTGTACATTCCGATGACTTTACCAAGGTGGCCATCAGTTTCCATTCAGGCACTACGAATTCTCGTATTGCCATTGCAGATATTGATCAAAACACCGGACAACTAAGTAATTTCCAAACCATTGTTAGTGGTGGAGAAATCGGTTATTCCATAGCCTTTTCACCCGATGCCACTAAACTCTATTATACTTTGGGATTTGAAGGCTTCCAAGGTGACCCTTACCAAATTGATTTGAATGATCCAACGTACACTCCCATCCCAATTACACCTATCGGTGCCGGACAATTTAGTGGACCTAAGTTGGCGCTAGATGGCAAAATTTACTGGTCAGATGATGGCGCTATTTCGTTAGGTGTTATTGACACGCCAAACCTACGTGCTGATGATCCTGGGTTTACTTGGAATCCCACTGGCTTTAGCCTACCAGCAGGCACCACCTCTGGATTTAACTTGCCTAACCAACCTGTAGCATCGCTTAATACTTTTAATACTATTAATTTTGATGCCACCCATATGCAAGAAAATCTTGTTAATGCTGCGCCACAAATTATTGATAGCTTAGTTCAAATTACAGACCCCGATTCTGTTAACTTCAATACGGGTTCACTACGTATTAATTCAACGGGCCAAGCTGAAGATAACTTATCCGTTAATAATGAAGGGAACGGTGCGGATCAAGTTGGCGTCGTAGGCAACAATGTCTTCTATGAGGGTAATTTAATCGGTGTGATTGACGGCACTCATAATGGTTTAGCTGGGAATGACTTATTGATCAACTTTACCACCACTGACGCTACTCAGCCCGCTGCATCACAACTAGCAGAAAATATTGCTTATCAAAATCCATCCAACGCACCCACATTAGATCGCACCTTCACCATGATCATAACTGATGATACTGGACTTACGGATACGGATGATGCCGTCGTGCGCGTCATTGAACAAACGGATCCCCCCGTTGCAACCAATAATGAAGCTTCTGTTACAGAAGATATCGATCTTATCCATAATGCCAATATGATAACCGATAATGAAGGTAATGGTGTTGACCAAGGCTTTGATGCGGGATTTGTCTTAAGTACATCTGAAATTGACGGCGTCACCGATGACACAGTAGATATAAATGGAGCCTATGGTATATTAGATTGGGCTAGTAATGGTAGCTACACCTATACCTTAGATAACACCGATCCCACGGTACAAGCCTTAGCAACAGGCGCTACCCTAACGGATACCTTTACTTATACTTTGATCGATGGCTTAGGCAGCTCTGCTACGGCTGATATTATCATTACTATTAACGGACAAACAATCCCTCCCGTCTTAGATCTTGATGCTGACGACAATAGTGGCGTAACTGGTAGTGATTTTAGAAATAATTTTGATGTAGATGATGGTAGTGCAGTTAATATCACCGATAGCGACGTATCACTTACTGACAGCGATGACACTCAAATGGCAAGCGCGACAATCACAATCACCAACCAACTGGATGGCACCAATGAAATCCTGAACTTTAGCACCGTTGGTGGCATTGTTGGGAACTATGTAGCTGCCACTGGTATCTTAACCTTCACGGGTACAGCCGATATTTCCGATTATATTACTTCTCTAGAGTCTATCACCTATGACAATAACTCACTAACACCCGACACAACCTCACGTGTCATTGAAGTGGTTGTTAATGATGGTGACGTGGATAGTAATATTGCCACCAGTACCATTAACTTCTTACAAACTCTTGTACCGGTAATCACCTTTAACGGGCAAGACCCAAATGCTCTCTCTGGCGAAACTCTAGGTTTAGCTGGCGACTTTAATGGCGATGATTTAAGTGATTTCCTCATTGCTGCTCCACAAACCGATGCCACTGGCACCCTCCTTGGTGCAGCTTACTTCATCTCAGGTGCCGAAGTGGAAGCTCAACCCACTTCAGAAGTTGATTTAGTTGATCTAGACCCACCCCTTGGATTTGCCATGTATGGTGAAGTGAATAATAAACAATTGGGGCAACATGTCGGTGGTGGCGGTGACTTCAATGCCGATGGTTATACAGATATAATTGTGGGGTCTGGATTTTCTAATGGTGGTGATGGTCAAGCACAAGTCCTATTCGGGACACCAGCTGGCTTCATTGACCCATTAACGCTAGTGACCCACATTAATACTAACCCAGGGTCAGGTTTCATTGTAAATGCCGTAAACTCAGGTGATAGCCTAGGTCGCGCGGACGATGCTGGTGATATAAATGGAGATGGTTTGGATGAGTTTATCATCGGTGCACTGTTAAGCGACCCCAATGGCGTGAATGCTGCCGGTGAAGCTTATGTTGTATTCGGTACTAAATCCACCATGCCCACGGTCTATGACTTAACTTCACCTACTGTTACTGATCACTTTACCATACAAGGTGTGGTTGAAGATGGAAACTTAGGCCGTGCTCTCAGCTCTGCGGGTGACGTGAATAATGATGGCTTTGACGATATTATTATTGGTGCACCTGAACTTAGCTCTGGCGGTACCATTTCCCATGCCTATGTGATTTTTGGTAGCGAAACCGGGTTACCCGGTTCAACCTTTGCCGTTAGTTCACTTAATGGTACTAATGGTTTCACCGTTGTAGGCATTGACCCCAATGATCGTCTTGGCCGTTCAGTATCAGGTGGTGATATCAATGGTGACGGCTTCTCTGATGTTATCATAGGTGCCAGTTTGGCAAATCCCAATGGTAATGACTCAGGTTCCGCCTACGTTATTTATGGAAAATCTTCAGGATTTAATGCAACCTATGCTCCCCAGTTAGCAAGCTTTAGTAATCATGGTTTCCGTATCCATGGCGTTGCAGGCGGGGAAAATGCTGGCCAAAGCGTTGCCGTGATAGGAGATGTAAATGCCGATGGCTATAATGACTTTGTAGTTACAGCCCGTGATGGTGGTCCTGGCGGGAATGGTGAAGCCTACGTAATCTTTGGTAGTGCCACTCCATTCCCCACGGATATTGAATTGTCTAATCTCAATGGTGTTCGCGGCGTTCGTTTACTCAGTGGCGCTGCTGATAGTAACCGCTTTGGCCAATGGGTAGAAGGTGTAGGTGATGTTAATGGTGACGGCTTTGATGATTTTGTTATCTCCGATAGAGAGGCCGATCCTAACGGCGATGCTGATGCTGGTCGTACCTTCCTCTATCGCGGTTTGGATCTCTTTAACGAAGTAGATTTCCAGGGGGATAGCAATGATAATACCTTAACCGGTACGGTAGATCCTGAAATCCTTAATGGTGCCCAGGGTAATGATATCATTGATGGGGCTGGCGGTATTGATGTAATTAGAGGCGGCTCCGGTAATGACACAGTTGTATTTGATATAAATGATCGCAGCTCGGATGGTGGCTTAGGCGATGATACCTTACGTGTAGACGGAGCTGGTGTTCTACTTGATTTCACTGCTATTAATAATCTCACCATCACCAGCTTCGAGATTATTGACTTAACTGGCACCGGCAATAACACTGCTAAACTGAACTACGATGATGTATACGACCTCACTGATGAAGGTTTGGACGTACTTAACGAAAGTAATTCCATCGTCATTGATGGGAATACAGGTGATACCGTAGATTCAGATCATCTGTGGAATCCCGATGGAACACTCTTAATTAGTGGCACACTCTATGACAAACTTACCTTTAATAACGCAACCATCTATGTCCATCCCGACGTGGATGCTACAGGTATCACCAACTTCCCGCCCGTTGCTAATCCTGACTTTGACAGCACTGATGAAGATACGATTCTCAATGTAGCAGCCCCAGGCGTTCTGGCTAATGATACAGAGCCAGAGCTACAAGCAATGACCGTTACCGATTTTGATGCTACCAGCATACTAGGGGCAACTGTCACCGTGGGCAGTGATGGTAGTTTCACCTATGACCCAACAAGCGTTGCAGCATTACAAGCACTAAACACAGGGGAAAGTCTCAATGATACATTTACCTATACCGTCAGCGATCCTGCTGGAGCTAGCAGCGTTGGCACAGTTACCATAACCGTCGATGGTATCAATGACCCACCTGTTATTGGCAATGGCACTGAAGGTGCCCAATTCCAAGCACCCATTGAAGCCAGTTTATTACAACAAATCTGGTACATCGGTGATGGTAATAGTGATGTCTTTATCGACTTTACATCAGGAACTCCGGTGGTCAGTAATGCCGTGGATAGTTCTGGCTTTGAAGGACAAGCCAGCTTTACGGACCCAGCCACTGGTGAGTTAAAACTCTACACTGATGGTATTGACCTCTACAATGGCCAAACCAATAACTTAGTAAATAACGGTTCCGGATTAAATGCCACTGACTCCACGGCAGAAGCCGCCTTAATCATTCAAAAGCCCGGCAGCACTACGGAATTCTTTGTCATCACCAATGACAATAATGATGGTACTAATAATGGCGTGTTTGTTTCCGAAGTGGACCTCAATGACGGCCCCGATGGTAATGTCACCAGCAAAAACGTTGCCCTAGCGGGTACGACCCTCGCCGGTGAAGCTCTAGATGCTGTTCCCCATGCTAATGGCGAGGATGTATGGCTCATACTATTTAATACACAAAGTCAAATTGATGCCTATCTAGTTACCTCAACAGGCATTAGTGCAACCCCCGTGTCTACTACAACTAATATTGCTGGATCCTTGGATGCTGGCATTGCCACTATTGTCCATACCGAAGACTTTAATACTCTGGCATTATCTACAGCCAGTACCGACACAACAGATTCTGATAACTACATAGTCACCGCTGATATCGACCGAAATACCGGCATGCTTTCAAATTTTGATACTATCATTTCGAATGAAGAAGTAGGAGCATCCGTAGCCTTCTCACCCGATGGAAGCATTCTATATTATATTGATGGCAGTGAAGGTTTAGATGGCGATCCTCAACAAGTTCTATTAGCAACTAAAACGGTTAATGAACTATCCAGTAATAATCACAATGGCGTCATGCTTGCCAGTGATGGTCGGATTTATTTGTCTGATCAAAGCCAAAGTGAGCTCAGTGTGGTGAATAATCCAAATACCTTTGGCGCAGGTGCTAACTTCGTACAGGATGGCCTGAACCTAGGCCCGGGCGAAGGCGGTTTCCACATATTGAACCAAGCCGCTGCGCCTCAGAACACATTCACAAGCAATAATTTTGAAGGGAATATCTTCTTAGAAAACACTGTCAATGCCAGTCCACAAATTATTGATGATTTTGTTGAAATCACCGATCCTGATTCACCCAACTTTAATACGGGCTCCTTACGCATTAATTCAACGGGTCAAGCAGAGGATAATTTATCTGTAAACAATGAAGGTAATGGTGCGGATCAAATTGGTGTTGTCGGTAGCAATGTCTTCTATGAAGGGAATTTAATCGGTATGATTGATGGTACCCACAATGGTTTAGCTGGGAATGACTTATTGATTAACTTTACCACCACCGATGCTACCCAACCAGCCGCATCTCAATTGGCGGAAAACATCGCCTATCAGAATACTTCTGACCTACCCACACTAGATAGAACCTTCACTATGGTGATTACAGACGATACTGGGCTAACGGACACTGATGATGCCCTCGTGCGCGTGACGGCAGAAAATGACCCGCCCACTGCAACGGATAACGAGTTCAGCGTCACAGAAAACACAGCGTCAATACATAGCGCCAACATGATAAGCGATGATGAGGGACATGGGGTAGATACACTAGATAATACAGGCCCACTTAGCATTGCCAGTATTGATGGTGAAACTAATGATACCATTGATCTTATTGGTACCTATGGAACTTTAGACTGGGCTAGTGATGGTAGCTATACATACACCTTAGACAATGATAATGCCACCATAGATGCAGCAAACCCTGGCGACACATTCATTGAGACCTTCACTTACACCCTAACCGATGGGGTAGCAACCGATACTGCCGACATAACTGTCACAATAACTGCAGTCAATGATGCACCTGTCATATCTCAAGGCCCCGGTATAGTCGGCCTTTGTGACACTGCACCCATTACGCCTGACAGTTTTGATTTAACTACTTGGTCTACCTTTGTTTACCCCGGTGCTGCAGGTGGCGGAGGCGGTGGCGGATCTGGCGCTTGGACCGTTACAGCTAATGATGCCTTGATGCCAGACAATTCCGATGCCTCTATATTAGTTAGTGATATTGAATTCTCCCATGCTAAAATTTCTGGGGAATTCGTTGTTGAAAGCACCACTGATAATGACTTCATTGGCTTTGTTTTCGGTTATCAAGATCCTGGTAATATGTACCTATTTTCTTGGAGACAATTCACGCAAAGCACTCCTGGAGGTTTGACCGGTCTTGAAGGCATGACCGTTAAAGTATTCCATTCTGATCTTCCGGTAACAGGTGACATGGCCAATGATTTATACGATACATTCCCGCCTGACAGAATACATTCCGACACACTGTTCCATAATGATATTGGTTGGGATGACCAAACGGACTACGACTTTGAATTGAATTTCACCCCAGGCAACTTTACCATCACCATTACGGATCAACTAACCAGCAATATCATTGATATAATTAACGTTCAAGATGATACCTATCAATGTGGGGGCTTTGGACTATTCGATTTAAGTCAACCCGATGCCCGTTTTTCTAACATCGCTTATGAAGAAGCATTCATTGAAGGTGCCGAGGGCATACCTGTCAATTTTAGCTTCACTGCCATCGATGCTGATACACCCCTAACAAATCTCACCTATAGTCTGGATGCTACATCACTGGGACTTGGCATGACCATCGATACTAATACAGGTGAATTCAATTGGACACCGCCCAATGTAGGGTCTGACACAACCTATTCTGTTACCGTTACCGTTGAAGATAATGAAGTGCCCAGCTTAAATGATATGACTACTTTTGACATCGTTGTACGCAATATTAATATTCCTCCCACAGCCGTTGAAGACAATGACAGTACCGATGAAGATACGGTTATCACTCTAGGTGCTAGCCCAAATGTGTTGGCCAATGATTTTGATAATGACACGCCAGCGGATCCCATTACCATATTCAACTCTGACACCAGCAGTAATATGGGTGCGGCCGTTGTTGTAAATGCTTCAGGTCAATTCACTTATGATCCTACGGGTGTAAATGCCATAGATGCTTTACGAGCAGGTGATCTTATCAATGATCAGTTTACCTATACCATTACCGATGGCAATGGGGCTTATGATTTAGGCTTTGTAGACATCTTCCTCTCTGGCGTGGATGGTGCAACGCCCGCTTCACTGGAAACCACTGTTGTGGGTAGCAAGCAAGATGACATCTTTGGCTTTGATGCTAGTTTTGCTAGAAGCGTGGATGGTAATGACGGTCATGATATCTTGGAGTTCCTCGGAGTAAGTGAAACCTTGGATTTAACCGCATTGCCAGTCAATAACTATACGCTTTTAGAAGAAGTGGATTTGGGTGCAAGTGGCACTAATGCTTTTAACTTTAGCCGCAGCACCATTGAAGATTTTGCCGGAGGTCTCTCTGGGCCCCTGAGCACATTTGAAGATGTTGTGATGCGTGGTACAGGTACTGTTACTAGCCCTGATTCATGGAATCTTAGCGGTTCAGAAATGATTGGTGGTGGTAACTTTAATATTTACACAAACACAGGTGCCACTATCTATGTGGAAGATACCTTAACTCAAACAGGTATTCTGTAAAAGGTTGTAGTCAAATAGCCTCACGGACCTCGAGGCTATTCCTTTTTCTTCGATACCTCACTGTCATTAATGATAGCCAGTTTATGGATTTAGAAGCCATTGATATTGAAGGCAGTGGCTCTAATAGCTTGAATCTGAGTGAATCAGATGCTCTTGCACTAACGCCCACGGGCCATAGTGCTATCGGCGATCCCGATGCTTTGGTTGTTCTTGGTGGCGTTGATGACTTCATCAGCAGCCCTGATAGTTGGACACCTGGAGCATCCGTATCCTTTGGTGGTGATACCTTTGACACCTTCACTTCTGGCTCGGCAACTCTCTTTATAGAACAAGGTATCGACACAACGGGACTTCTATAGCGATTTATAGCTAAGTAGCCTAGCAAGCCTTAAAACTATTTCTTTTTCTTGATATGTTTCATTAAACGCTTACGCTTTTGCTCTTGGCGTGGTGTTAGTTTATTGCGTTGGCCAGCAAAGGGATTTTCACTGCTTTTGAAAACCAAATGAATGGGGGTACCCACCATCTTTAGCGCTTTGCGATAAAACTTCATTAAATAACGTTTATAGCTATCGGGGATATGTTTTACTTGATTACCATGAATCACGATAATTGGCGGATTATGGCCTCCCGTATGGGCATAACGCAGTTTAATACGACGTCCCTGAATCATTGGAGGTTGGTGCTTCACAATGGCTTCTTCTAATAAACGAGTCAAATCTGGCGTATTCAATGTTTTCATGGAAGAATCGTAGGCATCATTGACAGCATCCAATAAATGTCCCACATTACTGCCATGCAAAGCAGAAATAAAAAACATTTCAGCAAAATCAGCAAACACTAAACGACGTTGTAATTCACCGCGCACACGTTCTTTATCTTCTTGCTCCATGCCATCCCATTTATTCACGGCAATCACTAAGGATTTACCCGCTTGCAGAACAAAGTCCAACAAATGCAAATCTTGGTCCACGATGCCTTCTCGGGCATCCACCAAAAAAATAACCACATGAGCGGACTCTACAGCTTGCAAGGTTTTAATAATGGAAAACTTTTCAATGGCTAAGTTGACCCGTGCGCGTTTTCGCACACCAGCCGTATCAATAATGGTATAATCCTGTCCCTGTCGCTCAAAAGGAATATGCACACTGTCGCGAGTAGTCCCGGGTTGGTCAAAAACCACCACGCGCTCTTCACCTAAGAGGCGATTCACAAGGGTGGATTTGCCCACATTGGGTCGGCCCACAATGGCCATTTGAATACCCTTAGTATTTTCTGGCTGAAATTGCTCTTGTCCTTTAATAAGTTCCGGTAGTATATTTTCTAGTAAAATATTAACACCACGACCATGACTGGCAGAAATTGCCACGGGCTCGCCTAATCCTAAGCCATAAAAATCTGCCATGGCAATGTCCGGATCCACACCATCGGTTTTATTGACGACTAGCCATAGGGGTTTTTTGAGTTCGCGAAAACGATCCGCGAGTATTTCATCTGCAGCGGTTACGCCACTGCGGCCATCCACCATAAAGAAAATAGCATCAGCTTCATCAATAGCTCGTTGCGATTGTGAAGCCATATGTTCATCGATATCAGTCTCTTCATCACCAATACCACCGGTATCAATGACGATAAAACAAGAATCTTCAAAACGACCTTCTCCATAGATCCGGTCCCGGGTAATACCCGGCTGATCAGCCACCAGAGCATCTCTACGCTTGGTGAGGCGATTAAATAGGGTGGACTTACCCACATTGGGGCGACCTACGATGGCAATGACAGGAACCATTTAATTATCCCGTATAAGCGTATAGACGCCCTTTGTTGTTATAAGCATAAACGGCACTATTGGCCGCCACGGGTGGCGCTGTAAAACCGACTTTTTTGTCGGCGACCACTTTAGTCAACAGTTTACCATCTTTTTTGTCCAACCAATAGAGATTTCCCTGGGCATCGCCTATCACGAGATGAGAGCCTGAAATAGCTGGTCCGGTAATTTCTCGATTTTTAAGGCGGGTTTGGCGCCAATCGGTACTACCATCGGTTTTATCAAAAGCCCAAACCTGTCCTTTGGCATCGGAAACGTAGATTCGCTTACTATCCAGAGCAAACCCTGTGTAAGAAGAAATGTCTCGCTGCCAAACCACTTGGCCCGTTTTCAGATGCAATGCTGCCATGTTGCCTTGATAGGTAGCTACATAAACAATGCCATCTTGAATGATAGGACTAGCATCAATGTCAACCATTTGCTCTAGCGTAGAAACGCCTTCTGGCACAGCAATGGTGCGTTGCCACTGAATCTTACCGTCTTGTTCTGTGACTACAGTTAACTTACCGCTAGAAAAACCAATAGCTACTAAACCATTGGATTCTTGCGGCGTGCTACCCGCACGCAGAATCAAAGTAGGAATGGACTCACCGTAACGCCATTTTTCTTTGCCATCTTTGGCATTTAATGCCACTACTTGAGCATCTACAGTTTTCACAATAACTTTGTTGGTAAGTGCTAAGGGGGCCGCTAGTATTTCATTGCCCACGTCTTTTTGCCAAAGTGTCGCACCATTTTTTGCATCCAATGCTAAAACTGTACCATCCACCGCACCTACATAGACAGCATAATTATTCGCTGCAGGTCCTGATGTTAAAGATTTTTTCGTGTTCACTTTCCACAGTGTGGCCCCATTACTGGCAGAGGTTGCTGTGACGCGGCCTTTAGCATCATCGGTATACACTACGCCATCCTTAACCACAGGCGTCAGTGTCAAATATTGCTTATGGGTCCCTGCACCTTCGGGTTTAGACCACAGAGGCTGAACTTTAATTTGTGATTGCACTTGGATTGGTTGCAATTCTTTGCTCTTATCAGGATGCCAGAGCTTAGAACAACCGCTTAGGGCTGTCAGGGCTATCAGAACTGAGAATAATGTTATTGTGCGTTGCATAGTTGTTACCTTTACTGGATCCCGGACATTTTGCTACGCAAAATTCCGGGATGACGTGCTGTGTTTTGCGAATCTTTCCTTTGCGAATCTGTCATTTTCCAAGCAAAATTCCGGCCTGCCCTCCCAGGGGAAGATGGCGTAGTTCATGAGACAATATTATTTCTTCTCACTTGGCGTTGCAATTTTTGCCTTTGAAGCTAACTCTGTATATTTCATTTTCACCAAGGGGTAAATGACCGTATCTTTAGGTAAAGCATCCAACGCATTCTTTAAATGAGCCTGTGCTTGATCATATTGCTTCAATTGAACATAGGCTTCGCCTTGGACTAGGTTAATCAAAGGCTCATAAGCCGCATCATCCACTTTTGACAGCGTAGACAACGCCAATTGAGCATGTTCACGCTCAATCATGACTCGCGCTACTCGCAAGCGTGCAATTTGTTTAATCGTGTCACTGTTGGTATTTTTCATGGCCCAGATATAATTGGCTTGAGCTTGAGTTAAATTACCATGTTTAATATCTTGCTGCCCCAAGACTAAAGCTGCCATAGCAGCATAAGGTGTACGCTCATATTTATTTATCAATAATTTTGTAGCTTGCTGGACGCCTTTTTCATCGTGACTTGATGCACTGTTTATGACATTATCATATATCAACGAAGCCGACAGAGATTGGTTGGTTTCATAACGCTGCCAACCACGCCAGCCAAAAATAACAGCTAAGGCAATAAGAATGCCTATCAAAGCTGTCTTACCATAATCCTTCCACCACTGTTTCAGTTGTTCGACTTGTTCGTCATCTGTTAAATAGGTACTCACGATGCATTCTCCTCTTGGATCATGGATTCTAATAAAGCCATGGCTTGTTGTAGCCCTAGACTTGTTTGCGCTTTTTCTTCACGCAGATATTTTACGGTTATTTCATTTTTAGCCATTTCATCTTCACCTAAAATTAATGCCACCCTTGTACCACTCTTATCGGCTTTTTTAAATTGGTTTTTATAATTGCCGGTTCCCAAGTGACATTGTACTCTTAGGCCGGGCAACTTATCTCTTAACTCTTCTGCTAAATTCAAGGCTTGGGTTTTGGCCGCTTCGCCTACATGAATTAAATAGGCATGAATAGGTTCTGCGTAGGCTTCTTCACCCATTAAAAGTACCAAGCGATCCAAACCTAAGGCACACCCCATTGCAGGCGTTGTGGCGCCGCCAAGCATCGCCACTAAGCCATCATAACGGCCACCAGCACATACAGTACCCTGGCTGCCCAATGCGTCTGTTACCCATTCAAAGACCGTATAACAGTAATAATCTAACCCCCTAACTAAACGGGGATTCACCGTATAAGTAACACCAGCGCTATCCAATAAATCACATAATCCTTGAAAATGCGCTTTAGAGTCATCATCTAAATGTTCAAGCATATTAGGTGCCTTGGCAATCAGGTCCGCCATGGCTGGATTTTTACTGTCTAAAATACGTAATGGATTACTGCTTAGGCGTCGTTGACTATCTTCATCTAGACCATCTAAATGTTGATTGAAATATTCCACCAAGCGGTCACGGTAAGCTTGTCGCGACGCCGTAGAGCCTAAGGAATTTAATTGTAATGTAATTTTATTTTCCAAGCCTAGTTCACGCCAAAGACGCGCCGTCATTAAAATCATTTCAGCATCTACATCGGGGCCAGCCAAACCAAAAGCTTCAATGCCCACTTGATAAAATTGCCGGTAACGGCCTTTTTGCGGGCGCTCATGACGAAACATAGGCCCTTGGTACCATACTTTTTGAATTTGGTTATACAACATGCCGTGCTCAATACCAGCACGCACACAACCCGCCGTACCTTCAGGACGCAAAGCCAACCAATCCCCATTGCGGTCTTCAAAGGCATACATTTCTTTTTCAACGATGTCTGTCACTTCACCAATGGTACGTTTGAATAATTCTAAGTTTTCTACAATAGGCAAACGAATTTCACCGTAGCCATAGGATTTAGCTAAACGACGAAAGGTCTTTTCTAAAAAATGCCAAGGGGCTATCGCCTCAGGAAGGATATCATTCATACCACGAATGGCTTGTAGAGCTCTGTCTGACATTGTCTTTCTCAAATTAGCCGTTGTTTTTTGGGCTTGGGGTGGTCATGTGATGCATCGCTAAAATGTTATCAGCTTGCACCGCCGCGTTGTTGGGTCCTTGCCCTACGCTACTAAAGGGCTGTGGAAAATTATCGTGTAGCATCGGTGGTGTGGCCTGACCTACGGTCCCAGCAAGCTCCGCAGTAGGTTGTTTTTTCTTAGTAAGATTCACTCTTGGGCCAAAATCTTTGGTATCCACGGGCTTCTGACTCCCCGGGGAAAGCTTTGCCGTCACCGTAGGCTTGATGGCACCAGATTGACTAATAGATGGCTCAGGGATGGGTTTGCTGGTGGATTGTGCCGGGGCTAAAGCCACTTCAGTGGTGGCACTCGTTGCAATCACGCTATGATCATGTTTATGACCGTGAAACGTCAAACTTACTAGGGTCAATGCAATACCAGCTAAAGCCACATAACTCAGCCAACGGAATGAGGGGGGCTTTCTACCTATAATAACGGGCTTGGCTTTAGGCATGTTGGGTTGCCCCACTAAAGGTTCTGCAGGCTTATCTAATCCCAAACTATTATAGGATTGCAGAATATCATTACCATCCATATTCAGGAATTTTGCATAACTGCGCAGGTAGCCTTTTAAAAAAGTCGTGGGAAATTGTTCGTAGTCATTATCTTCAATACCTTGTATCACTGACAAGGGCAATCTTAAACTTCGAGAAACTTCCTCTACACTATAGCCCTTGGTCTCACGCGCAATTCGCAAACGCGCACCAGGCATCAAAGCTTGTTGCTCATTTTCAATCATGATATCCCCGATTTCGTGTAAGCGCCATATTCCTTGGAGTTGGGGAATTGGTTTTGCAACGCCATAGCAGCGCTGGCAACGGTATCTTTATCCCCTAAGGCATGGGCTGCTTGTATTTCTAACCAAAGCGATTGGGCTGATGCAGGAGTAATTTTATTCAGGCGTTGAAGATAACCATCAGCAGCTTTATATTGCTTTTCTTTGAGACTGATTTGAGCCATGGATACTAATGAATCTTGCAGATTAGGATTATTTTGTAAGGCCCGCTGAAAGTAAAAAGCAGCCTGTTTTTCATTAGGGATTTGCATGGAACAAACACCAGCGTTTTCAAAGGCATTGGCTACATCTAAATAGGTAGGATCGTTGGCAGCGCGCACAAAATAATTAACTGACGGGGCATACTGACCTTGACGGCAAAGGTAGGTACCATAATTATTTAATGCGGCACCCGACTTAGGCGAAACACTAATGGCCTTTTGATAATACCGCTGTGCTTCTTGGTCATTACCCGTTTGTTCTTGATAATAAGCCATAGCATCCAAAATAATGGGATCCTTTGGTGCTTGATCCAAAGCCGTTAACAGTTTCTGTTTAGCTAAAGGCATATTACCTTCGCGCATATAGCCCATGGCTAAACGGGCATTAATGCCGGCAGCAATTTTATCACGATTTTCACTATCATATGGGTCAGGGATATTACTGGCTTTTGAGGTGGAAACCGTTCGTCCACTATCGCCGTCTACGGTTGTGGTCACGGATTGGGTTTTACAGCCCACCAATAAACCACAAAGCCCCAAGACTGCTAAAAATGTATATGCCTTCATGCATTTCCCTCTCATTCATCCCTCAGCAACTTGTGAAGCTTGCTGTATCTTAATAACACGTAGCTGGTTTTGAGCGCTACGATTGGTGCGGTCCTGCACCTGGCCCACTAATTGACCACAAGCGGCATCTATATCATCACCGCGCGTCTTACGCACGATGGTATTCAACCCTGCATCTTGGAGGATTTGTTGGAATCTTGCAATGGCTTCTGGCTTAGATCGTTTGTAGCCGGCAAATGGGAAAGGATTAAAAGGAATCAAATTAATTTTTCCAGGCACTCCTCTCATCAACTTGACTAATTGGCGGGCATGTTCCACTTGGTCATTGACCCCATCCAACATGACATATTCATAAGTCGGCATCCGTCTTGGATCATCTTCAAAATAATCTTTACACACTGCCATAAGTTGTTTCAGCGGGTATTTTTTATTGATGGGCACTAGCTCATTACGTAATTCATCATTGGGAGCATGCAATGAAATAGCTAAAGCCACGGGACTGACTTCCTTCAAACGCAACATTTCTGGAATAATACCTGAAGTACTTAAGGTCACTCGACGCTTCGATAAACCATAAGCAAAATCATCTAACATGATTTCCATAGCGGTTACTACGCGATCAAAATTTAATAAAGGCTCACCCATACCCATCATCACCACATTAGTGACTTGACGATCATGCAGCGTACCTTCTTGTGATAATTGACGCGTCGCAATCCAAACTTGACCGATAATTTCAGCCACGGTTAAGTTACGACTGAAACCCTGTTTCCCCGTGGAACAAAAACTGCAATTCAATGCGCAACCCACTTGGGAAGAAACGCACAATGTGCCCCGATTGTCCTCTGGGATATAAACAGTTTCAATGCAATTACCATCATCTAATTTTAATAACCATTTAAAAGTGCCATCTTTAGATTGTTTTTCACTAACAATGGCTGGCGCTTTGATTACAGCTTTTTCTAACAGATTTTCGCGCAATTTCTTTGAGAGATTAGTCATAAGGTTAATGTCAGACACGCCTTGTTGGTGGACCCATTTAAATATTTGGTCACCACGATAGGGAGCTTCGTCGCATTCTTCTAAGAATGCAGCCATGCCCTCTCTATCTAACTCCAACAAATTGACTTGTTCAACACTCACTTTATTCTACCTTTTATTAACGGCCATGAATTTCATCTTCTCTAAAGAAGAATTCAATTTCTTGACGAGCCGTATCTTCTGCATCAGAACCATGTACGGCGTTGGCATCGATGGAATCAGCAAAGTCTGCGCGGATAGTTCCAGGCGCCGCTTCTTGAGGATTTGTGGCCCCCATAATTTCACGATTTTGCAAAATAGCATTTTCGCCTTCTAACACTTGCACTACTACTGGACCTGAAATCATAAAAGCAACTAAATCATTGAAGAAGGGACGTTCTTTATGCACGGCGTAAAAACCTTCAGCTTGGTTACGATCCAAGTGCAGCATTTTGCTAGCAACAATGTGCAACCCCTTTTTTTCAAAACGACTTTCAATTTCGCCAATGACATTTTTGGCAACAGCATCAGGTTTAATGATGGATAAGGTTCTTTCGATGGCCATGATTGTATTTCATCCTATGTTTAAGTTATTTACGTGCTTCCAAGCGCCGCAACACTACGGCTTTGGGGGGCGCCCAAGGCGCTGGTTATTTTATATTCAGTTTGTAAGTAAAGTGAGGGGTATTATACGCCAAAGCTCTCGCCGCAGCCACAGCTTGTTTTTTCATTAGGGTTTCGATAAACAAACCGCCAGTTAACCCCTTCTTGGATATAATCTAATTGAGTACCTGTGATAACGAAAAGGCTCTCAGAATCCACATAAATGGCTACATCTTCAGCAACTTGAAATATTTTGTCTTCTTTTTGAGCTTCTGTAACGAAGCTCAGATCGTACTTATAACCTGAGCAGCCATCTTTCTTCACAGCCAAGCGAATACCTAGGGAACCGGGCTCTTTGGCCAATAACTCACGTGCACGACCACAGGCTGCAGGCGTCAGGCTAATAGCTTCCTTGGGAATATATTGTTTAACATCAGACATATATAGACTTAAGACCTCTTTGAATCATTGTCCAGGGCTTTATTTAGGGCTTCTAGGACCAAAATAGCCGCTGGTCGGCGCATTTCGGGCAATTGTAACTCATCTATTATATTTTGGACAGTAAGATTACGGGCTTGTTGCCAACTTTTGCCCTCAAGCCAGCTCGTCAACCAGGAACAGCTGGCAATGGTGGCCACGCTGCCATAGGCCTTAAAGGCAGCCTTTTGGATGGGGTCCTTCTTTTGCAGGGTCAGCTGAATCACTTCACCTTGGGGTAAAGAGCCTACCTTTGCAAACGCCACATCATCGCCTTGTAACTCACCCATGTTTTGGGGTTGCTGGAAATGTTTCATGGTCACATTGCTATAGAGGTTCATGCTAAAACATCCTCAGGCGTCAGTGGAGAAATAGCATCCAGCCTAGTAACCACATCGCAGACATGCTGAATAATAAAATTCACATCATTATCTTTAGTGAATCGTCCTAGTGAAAAACGCACAGTGCTGTAAGCCACCCAAGGTTGCTTGCCCATACTCAGTAAAACATGGGAAGGTTCAATAGTTGCAGAAGTGCAAGCAGAGCCTGAAGAAATAGCCAGCTTATCTAAACCCATTAATAGTGCCTCCCCTTCGATGGTTGGAAAGCTCACATTCAAATGGCCCGGCAAACAATTAGTCTCAGGACTGTTGCGCACAATTGCGGGCAAATGTTTTATGCCTTGCCATAATTTGTCACGCATTTGTTGCAAACGTTTATATTCTTTAGGTAAATCTTCACAAGTCATAGCCACAGCTTCACCCATACCGACAATTTGATGGGTGGGCAAAGTGCCGGAACGCAAACCTTGTTGATGTCCTCCGCCATGGATTTGTGGCAATAACCGAGCGCGAGGTTTATGTCGTACATAAAGCACCCCAATGCCCTTAGGCCCATAAACTTTATGGCTAGCAAAAGACATTAAATCCACCGGCAGGGTTGCTAAATTAATGGCAATCTTCCCCAAACTTTGGGCGGCATCCACATGCAACAAAACACCCTGCTCCCGAGTTATTTCAGCGATGGCTTGAATGGGCTGAATGGCACCCGTTTCATTATTGGCATGCATGATGCTCACCAAAATAGTATCATCACGCAGGGCATCTCTCACCTGTTGAGGGTGAATAAAACCTTGCCCATCGGGTTCCAAATAAGTGATGTCAAAACCTTCTGTCGTTAAAAAACCACAGGTATCTAACACCGCTTTATGTTCTATTGCACTGGTAATAATGTGCTTGCCACGTTTTTGATGAAATTGTGCAGCCCCTTTAATGGCTAAATTGTCGGATTCCGTTGCGCCTGAAGTCCAAACAATTTCACTGGGTTGCGCATGAATGGCTTGAGCTATTTGGCCTTGAGCCATTGCCACTTTTTGTTTAGCGCGTTCACCATGAATATGGCTCGTGGAGGCAGGGTTGGCAAAGTCACCTTGCAAATCCAAGCAAGCCATCATGGCCTTCACCACTCGCGGGTCAAGGGGCGTAGTAGCAGCATAATCCAGGTAAATGGGTGTTTTCACAGTCATAGTCTACTTATTATAACCCATCGTTCGCTGAACGGCACTTAAGATGCCGCGTAAGATATTAACTTCGGTTTTATCCATTTGAGCTCGATTAAAAAGCCGACGAATGCGCAGCATCATGGAGTCCCGATTAGCCGAACGTAAAAATTCCATGGCTAGCAATGTTTCTTGTAAGTGAAGATAGAACCCTTGCATATCTTCCTGGATAGCCAAAGGCTCCTCTTCTATAACTTCGCTTTTCGGTGCATCTTGCAATTGAGCTAACCGCATTTCATAAGCCATCACTTGCACACTGGCAGCCAAATTCAATGAACTGAAGGATGCCACGCTGGGAATTTGTGTGTGATAATGACAACGGGCTAATTGTTCGTTAGTTAAGCCTGCTTTTTCTTGGCCAAAGACCAAGGCTACGTTTTTTTCTTTAGCATCCATAACGAGCCGTTCAGCGCTTTCTTTAGGGGTTAACATCGGCCAAGGTAGGGAACGCGAGCGAGCACTGGTTGCTATCACCAAAATACAATCGGCAATGGCTTCATCTAAGGATTCACAAACCCTGGCGGTTGAAAGAATATCATCGGCACCAGCAGCCATAGCTGTGGCATCGGCATGGGGGAAAAATTTTGGTGCTACCAATACCAGTTCAGCCAATCCCATGGTTTTCATGGCACGAGCCGTGGCGCCAATATTGCCGGGATGGGTAGTCTCCACTAAGACAATGCGAATGCTCATTATGCTTATCTCATCCTACTCTATAAGTGTTGGGAGCCTCAAAAAGCGGGGTTAGCCCATAACCCAAAGCTCTTCCAGCGGAAAACCAATAATAAAAACAAAAGGTTACTTTTTTTAGCATCATTTATGCCCATATTCTAACATTTAAAGACCCGTAGTGGGGAATACTTTAGAGAAAGAATTTGTTAGACTACCCTCCCTAATACAAGAGATAATCACAAGAGGTAGTCCATGCATCCCAATCTAAACATTGCCGTCCGCGCTGCTCGTCGCGCAGGCGACCACATTGTCCAATGTATGGATCGTTTGGAGAGCATTCAAACGGAAACTAAGGGGCGTAATGACTATGTCACAGAAGTGGACCGCCAAGCTGAGCAATTGATCATAGAAACCCTACGGGATGCTTTTCCTGATCATGCTATTTTGGGTGAAGAAAGCGGCGAGATAAAAGGAAACGACCATCAGTGGGTTATTGATCCCTTAGATGGCACAACGAATTTCATCCATCGCGTACCTCATTTTTGTGTTTCCATTGCCTTACAAATAAAAAACCGTTTGGAATTGGCCGTGATTTACGATCCTATTCGCCATGAAATGTTTACGAGCAGTCGTGGTTATGGTGCTAAGCTCAATGATAAACGTATTCGCGTTACCCAACATAAAACCCTAGAAGGATCACTCATTGGCACCGGCTTCCCCTATCGTGAAGGCCAAGCCTCAGAAACTTATCTGGCGACCTTCAATGCCATACTGCCCCAAGTTGCAGGATTACGACGCCCTGGCGCTGCCGCTTTAGATTTAGCTTATGTGGCTGCTGGACGCTTCGATGGATTTTGGGAAATGGGATTACAAGCTTGGGACATGGCAGCTGGTGTATTATTAATTCGCGAAGCCGGTGGCTTTGTCAGCGACCTTAAAGGCGGCGAAAACTACTTTACCACAGGTGACATCGTAGCAGGTAACCCAAAAGTCTTTAAAGCACTACTGCAGACCTTACATCCTATTGTCAGCTAAAATTTTGCCTACTCAGGAAAGATTAAGGTCTTTCATCCAATTCTGTTTTAGGCTTGGGCATTAAATCTTGACGACTCAAGCCTAATGCAACGGACAGCGCACCAGCCACATAGATGGAAGAGTATGTTCCTACGACGATACCCACAATCAATGCTAAAGAGAAGCCGTGGATCATTGCACCACCCATGAAAAACAATACCACCACTACAATCAAAGTTAAGCCCGATGTCATGACCGTTCTTGATAGAGTTTGATTGATAGAGGTATTTACAATTTCAATGGGAGTACCTTTGCGCATTTTGCGGAAGTTCTCACGAATTCTATCGAAAATGACCACGGTATCATTCAGCGAATAGCCGATCACCGTCAAAACAGCAGCTAAGGCATTCAAATCAAATTCCATATGGAAGAAAGAAAAGATCCCAAGAATTAATATGGGGTCATGAATCAATGCCACAGCAGCACCAATAGCAAAACGGTATTCAAAGCGCATTGCAATATAAGCGATGGTACAGAATAAAGATAAAACTAAAGCAAGCGCTCCATTCGTCGCCAGTTTTTGACTGACTTCCGAACCAATAGCATTGACTCGCTGAACTTTGGCACCCGGCAATGAACTAGTGACTTTGGCCACAATGTCTTGCTGATTCATACCTTTATGCATACCAATACGAATTAAAACATTGTCAGAGCTGCCATAGGTTTGTAATACAGCTTCACTAAATCCTGCGGCATCTAATTCCTGGTGCATTTGAGTCATATCAGCGGGCTGGCTATAGGCTACTTGTACTTGGGTACCGCCGGTAAATTCCAAGCCCCAATTTAACCCATACACGGCTAAAGAAATGATGGAACCTAAAAACAAGACACAGGAAATCATCGTTGTCCAACGACGCAAACCCATAAAATCGATTTTAGTATTTTGTTTAAAAAATTCCATTAGGCATTACCCCCTTTGTAAGCTTTACCCTGCATGGGAGGTACTTTAATACCAATAGAAAGTTTTTTCACAACTCGTCCACCATAAACTAGATTTACGATGGCTCGCGTTCCCGTGAGTGCCGTCAACATAGAAGTTAACAAACCCACTGTCAATGTAACTGCAAAACCTTTAATCGGCCCAGTACCCAAAGCAAATAATAATACTGCGACAATAAGTGTTGTCACATTGGCATCCACAATGGTGGTGAAAGCTCGGGCATAACCAGCATGAATACTGGCCTGAGGTGTCATGCCATTACGTAATTCTTCACGAATACGTTCAAAGATAAGAACGTTCGCATCGATGGCCATACCAACAGTTAATACAATACCCGCAATACCTGGCAAAGTAAGTACTGCGCCTAATAGGGAAAGAATAGCGACTACCAATATCACATTCATGGCCAAAGCAATATTGGCTACAATACCAAAGAAACGGTAATACAGCGTAATAAACAAAACCACCAGTAAGAAACCCACCATAATAGACATAAAGCCCTTATGAATGTTTTGCTTACCCAAACTAGGGCCCATGGTGTTTTCTTCAATAATGCTTAGAGGCGCAATCAATGCGCCCGCTCTTAATAGCAGCGCTAAATTTTGTGCTACTTGAGTACTTTCCAAACCTGTGATTTGGAAGTTATTGCCCAAGGCACTTTGAATGACTGGCGCACTAATTACTTTTTCAGATTTGTGAGGCGTTGATACCACTTTGCCATCGACAATTTTGCTATCCATTTTTGTTTCCACAAAAACAATACCCATACGTTGACCGACATTTTCACCCGTAGAACGGTGGAACAAACTCACCTGTGGTCCAGCAATACGAATATTCACAATAGGACGACCATCTTGACCAAAGCTAGAGGTTGCTCCTACGATGGCGGAACCTTTTAATAAAGCGCGGTTTTTCAATAAAATAGGCGAGCCATCTGTCATTTTATAAAGCTTTGAGCCAAAAGGTACATCGCCGGCTGCCGCACTCTGTACATCGTGTTGCGCATCTACGATATGAAATTCTAAGGTGGCGGTGCCGCCTAAAATTTGCTTGGCTTGTGCCGTGTCTTGTATTCCAGGCAAGCTCACAGCTACATCCTGTGGCCCTTGCCGTTGCACCACAGCTTCCGCTACACCTAGCTCGTTCACCCGCTTACGCAATACCGTCATGGTTTGATCCACAGCGTAATTATCCAATTTAATAATTGCTGCAGGTGTCATTTGTGCTTCAAGGACCGGCCCCTTGTCATCGGCTTTAACAAATTGCAGTTCTTGATAGTTGTTATGTAATTGTGTGTAGGCATCATCCCGTTGTGATGCATCACGGAATTGTAAAACGATTTTGTCATCCTTAGTGGTCTTGATACCGGAATAACGAATATTATCTTTACGCAAAGCTTCACTGATGGTGCGAGAATCTTCTTTCAAACGATTACCCGCTAAAGAACCCACATCCACATTAATGAGGAAATATACCCCACCACGTAAATCCAAACCTAACTTCATGGGTGCGGCACCCAGAGCCGTCAACCATTCAGGCGTTTTAGAAGCTAAGTTTAAAGCTACCGTATACTGATCACCCAAGGCAGCCTTAATAAAATCCTTGGCTTTCAATTGAGTGGGGGTATCTTTAAAACGTACAAGGATAGAATTATCGCTTTCCTGCTCGATGGAGTTATAGGGCAAACCCGCATTATCCAAAGTGACTTTCACTTGGGTTTGTACCTTGGCATCCACTTTCGTGGCGCCCTGCCCGCTGATTTGCACAGCGGGATCTTCACCGTAGAGGTTAGGCGCAGCATAGACCAGGCCTAATACCACGATGACCAGAAGTAGGAGATATCTCCAAAGAGGATAGCGATTCATCAGTTACCTTAAGATGACTAGAGGGTACCCTTGGGTAAAATCGTGGAAATAGCACTCTTTTGTACTTTAATTTCCACATTATCTGCGATGGCTAGCGTGATGAAATCATCAGCTACGTCGGTAATCTTACCGGTCAACCCACCACTCGTAACGACTTCATCTTCTTTCGTCAAATTACTTACCAATTCACGATGTTCTTTAGCACGCTTGCTTTGTGGGCGCCATAGAAGAAAATAAAAGATAGCAACAAAGGCTAATAATAAAATGATGGAGCCGTAGCCACCACCGGCAGCTGCTTCAGGGCTTGCAGCCATTGCATCGGGTATCAAAAAACTCATGTTAGTAATTCCTTCATTATGGCAGGCGGGTTTTCGCCGGTCTGCTGGTAATAGAATTCAATAAAGTGTGACAATGTACCTTGTTCTAAGGCGTCACGCAAATTCTGCATTAATTTTTGGTAAAAATATAGGTTATGAATGGTATTCAGCATGGGTCCCAGAATTTCCTTACAGCGATCCAGGTGATGCAGGTAGGAACGACTATAATTTGTGCATGCATAACAACCACATTGCACATCTAAAGGACTATCATCCATTTTATGAACACTGTTCCGAATCCGTACCACGCCTGAATGTGTAAATAAGTGCCCATTGCGCGCATTACGCGTAGGCATAACACAATCAAACATATCCACGCCCATGAGCACGCCCATAATAAGGTCTTGGGGTGTCCCCACCCCCATCAAGTAACGAGGTTTATCTTTGGGCATTGTGGGCGCCATTTCTTCAAGCATGCCATACATTTCATCCTTGGGTTCCCCCACGGACAAACCGCCCATGGCGTACCCATCGAAATCCAATGCCATCAAGCCTTCCAACGAACGTTGACGCAGCTGAGGGTAAAAGCCACCCTGAATAATGCCAAATAGAGCGGAAGGATTATCACCATGAGCTTCTTTACAGCGCTTCGCCCAGCGCAGAGATAATTCCATAGAAAGCCTAGCCTCTTGATGAGTAGCCGGGTAAGGGGTGCACTCATCAAAAATCATCACGATATCGGAACCCAATGACCGCTGTACCGCCATGGATTTTTCCGGTGTTAAAAAAACTTTTTCGCCATTAACTGGGGAATTAAAATGCACCCCCTCTTCTGTAATCTTGCGTAACTTACCTAAACTAAATACTTGGAAGCCACCAGAGTCAGTCAAAATGGGCCCCGGCCAATGCATGAAATCATGTAAGTCGCCATGCTTTTCAATGATTTCTGTCCCTGGTCGCAACATTAAATGGAACGTATTACCTAAAATGATTTGTGCCCCCATATCTTGAAGGGTCTCAGGAAAAATACCTTTTACACTGCCATAAGTACCTACAGGCATGAAGGCCGGTGTTTCTACTACCCCTCGAGGGAACGACATACGCCCTCGCCGAGCGCGCCCCACTTCTTTCAGTAATTCAAATTGCACAATCTATCCTTTGTTCTTTTGACAATGTGGTCGCACGTCGAGCCTGTTCATCTAGGGCGATGAACATTGCGTCCCCATAACTGTAAAATCGATAATTCCATTCAATGGCCGTGTGATAGGCCGCCATCATTTTTGCATAACCACCAAATGCACTCACCAACATCAATAAAGTGGATTCCGGTAAATGGAAATTCGTGATCAATCCATCAATGCGGGTAAATTTATAACCGGGGTAAATAAAGATATCCGAATAGCCTTTGAAAGGTTTTATTTCCCCATCTTTGCAAGCGCTTTGCAAACTACGCAAAGTGGTGGTGCCCACGGCCACAATGCGCTGGCCACGCTCTTGCGTATTAATGATTTGTTGACAGAGTTCAGCGGAAACTTCAATGTATTCTTCATGCATCTTGTGCTGTGTAATATCATTGACACGCACAGGCAAGAACGTACCCGCTCCCACATGCAAGGTTAGAAACCCAAAGTTCACACCTTTTTCTTTTAGCTTTTGCAGTAAGGCTTGATCAAAATGCAAACCTGCCGTAGGCGCGGCTACGGCGCCATGTCGATCAGCATAAACCGTTTGATAACGTTCATAATCGGATGCTTCTGGCGCTCGTTCCATATAAGGTGGTAAAGGTATTTCACCCGTTTGTTGAAAGTAATCTAAGAGTGGTAATGATGTGTGGATATCTAATTCAAATAAATGATCGTGACGCGCCACCACCGTGGCTTTCGTTCCATCATGAAAAATTAATTGTCCACCGACCTTGGGAGATTTACTTGCCTTTGTATGCACTAAAGCATGCCCTTCTGGCATGATGCGCTCCAAAAGAATTTCTACTTTACCACCACTGGCCTTTTGGCCATAGAGACGCGCAGGAATAACTCGGCTGTCATTAAAAATCAATAGATCACCAGGCTCAAATAAATCCATCAATTGATGGAAATACCCATCCTTGAGAGGGTCTATTTGTAACAAACGACTATCGCTACGCTTGGCCGTAGGATAGCGCGCAATTAAATGGTTTGGTAAATTATAGGAAAAGTCGCTTAACTGCATACTTATTGCTCTTCAAGTCTAATAGCGTAATAGTAACAATATTGCCCAGCCATGGCCAGAATTATGTGTACCAGCCAACAATTATCTTGCAAAAAACTACCCTCTGGCAAAGGGGATTAAATGCCTAAAACGTTGTAATCCAAACGCCGCTTAGTTATACTCCCTCCCCGTGCCGGGGTGGCGAAACTGGTAGACGCGCCAGATTCAAAATCTGGTGGTGGCAACACCGTGTCGGTTCGAGTCCGACCCTCGGTACCAAAATTCTTCCTATAGAATTTATCCTTAACACATACTCATCTACTTTCCAATTACCATTCGGCAAGGCCCGACTAGACTTATCTCGTTATCTCACTAGGGAAATTCGACTAATTTTCAACGCCCATGGGTGACAGCATTTAAAAATATGGTATCCTCAGATGTCATTTTAGGACCTACTCACCTAGCTGATGGAAACTGGCTCAATAAACCTATGTAAGGTATTGATTTAAAATTGAATTTTCGTAGATGTGCGACATATGGCCTGCTGGTCTTTTGTATTCTGGGTTGGACTAGGGGTCCGGCTTCCCAGAATCTTGCTGCGCCAATTATTCAAACTCAACAGCACTTCGCCGATCAAACTGATGCCGCTCAACAGCAGACTATGAATATCCCTCTGGCAGTGCCCACTGCTCAAGCAACATCCAATGCTACTCAAGCAGCACACAAGTCTGCTCAAGCAACACCCAATACTACTCAAGCAACGCCCAACGCTACTCAAGCAATACCCAAGTCTGCTCATGCAACCACGCCCCATGCTTCAGCTCATGCAAAGCCGGAAGAAACCCACGTGTGGAATTTGCAAGACGCCGACATCCGCGATGTTATCGAAGAGGTCGCTCGCGAGACCGGTGAAAACTTCTTAGTGGATCCCAAGCTGCAGGGCAAAGTCACGATTATCTCGGCCAAACCTCTCTCTTCCAAAGAAATTTACCGAGTCTTTCTCTCCATGCTGGACAGTCTAGGTTATAACGCTATCCCCAGTGGCAACATTATAAAGATTTTGCCTAACGGCAATGCCAAACAATCTGGCCCCCCCATGATGGATATTAAACATCCCAAGGCCGGTGACCAATTAGTTGTCGCCGTAATGCCCATTGAAAATGTTAATGCCGGTGATTTAGTGCCCATTTTACGCCCCATGATGCCTCCCTGGGCCGATATTGCAGCCTACTCACCTTCTAATTCACTGATTCTTTCCAGCACAGCAGCAAATATTAATCGCATTGCGCAAATCGTACGCCAAGTGGATAAAGTCAATACCAAGGGTATCGAAGTCATTCCCCTGCATCACGCAAACGCTAAAAAATTAGCCACTGTCCTAAACAGCCTGCAATTGGCCGGCGATCATGATGAAGGCCCTACTCATGTGATTTTAGCTGCCGATGAAGAAACCAATAGCATTCTCATGAGCGGTACACCTTCTGCTCGATTAAAAATGCGCGTACTAGTTTCGCGTATGGATGTACCCTCTCCCAGTGGCACTGATGGCAATACCCGCGTGATTTATTTGCATTATCAGAATGCGAAGAAACTCGCTCCCATCTTGGCAAAAATTGCCGGCTCCTACGATGCATCCGATGGCAGCAGTGGTAGTGAAAGTGGCGAAGGTGCGAAGAAAGCTCCTAGTGTGAGTAGTGTCAGTGGAGGCAGTTCCAGTAAAGCCATTATCGCAGCCGAACCCAGCACCAATACCATCATTATCACAGCGCCCCCCACAGAATTAAGCGCTCTCGTATCCGTTGTCCATCAATTGGATCAGCGACCTGCCGAAGTCCTTATCGAAGCCATCATCGTGGAAGTTAATGAAGGTGTTTTGAAACGCTTAGGTGTGCAATGGGGTACCGTAGGCGCTTTAGGTAATGCCAGTAATAAGGATGATGGCGACGGCGATGATACCTTTAATAACAGCGACGATACGCAGGCAATACCAAAATTCTTGCCTTATACAGGTATTATCAAATTAGGCAGCTCTAATTTCCGCACGGTTTTCTCGGTGCTTATGAGTAATAATTCCAGCGACTTGTTATCCACACCAAGCATCGTAGCTTTAGACAATCAAAAAGCCAAAATTGAAGTGGGTCAACAAATTTCAATTGCCACGGGTTCTTACCAAACCTCTTCCAGCGGTGACAGCGACAATCCATTCACCACCACGGATCGCCAAGATGTGGGTTTATCCGTAGAAGTAACGCCCCACATTAGTCGTAATAACGTGGTGCAATTAGTCCTTAATGTGGAAAATGATACCTTACAAAACCCTGAGGCCTCTTCACTGAATCCCAATGTAAACACCAGTGGCGTAAAAACTTCCGTACTCATTAATAGCGGGGATATATTGGTTATCGGTGGTCTCATTTCTAATGATACGGGTGTGACACAAAACAAGATGCCTATCCTCGGAGATATTCCAGGCGTTGGCTGGCTGTTTAAATGGGATAACCATTCCGATACAAAGCAAAATCTTATGATATTCATTCGTCCTATTATTCTGCGTACTCCGAAGGAAGGCCTCTCGGTCTCAGCGCAAAAATACGACTTCATACGCGAGCAACAATTGAAGTGGCTCCATGGCGATAAATTCGCTCCCACGGAGACTTCCGACCGATTACTACCTTACTGGGGTAAACAGCCTACCTTGCCAGAACCCTTTAGTAATAAAGGGAAAAACCCTACTGGCACGTATTATGCAAATAACGGAAACGTGCCAAAACAGGCAAGTCAGACAAATTCGACCTATTATATAAAGTAATGATTAACGCCTTAAGGGCCCACACAATCGAAAAAGTAACCTATGTCCGATAATCAAGAGCAAAGCGCTCCTATGGAGCAGACCGTCATAGAGCAATTGCCCTTTGCCTATGCTAAACGTCACGGGGTCCTCATCAGTGACCTTGCCGATGACTTTGTGGCTATTACCCATCGCCCTCGCCCGGATAAGCTGGCCTTGGTGGAAATCCGTCGCCGTTTAGGTAAACCCATTAAGCTACAAGAAGTCACAGCGGAAGAATTTGAAACTATCCTGACGAAAACCTTTGAGACCGACTCATCAAAAACCATGAAAATGGCCCAAGATATCGGTGAAGAAATGGATTTGTCCCAGCTCATTAATGATTTACCTAAAACAGAAGATCTCCTGGATACCAGCGATGATGCACCCATCATCCGCTTACTCAATGCTCTCTTTACTGAAGCCATCAAAAAAATGGCCTCTGACATCCACATTGAAACCTTTGAAGATCGTTTAGTCGTGCGTTACCGCATCGATGGCATCTTACAAGAAATATTAGAACCTCAACGGGTATTAGCGCCTTTAATTACATCACGCATTAAAGTAATGGCAAAAATGGACATCGCTGAAAAGCGTTTGCCACAAGATGGACGTATCGCTCTGAAAATTGCTGGGCGCTCCGTTGATGTTCGGGTTTCCACCATGCCTACCGCTCATGGTGAACGCATCGTCATGCGTTTGTTGGATAAGCAAGCCGCCCGCTTAGATATTGCTAAACTGGGCATGCTAGACAAAGACGCCAAGATCATGCGCGATATTATTATGCGCCCCCACGGCATTATCTTAGTCACAGGTCCAACAGGTTCTGGTAAAACCACTACACTCTATGCTGTTTTAACGGAATTAAATCAAGCCACCCGCAATATCCTTACGGTAGAAGATCCCATCGAGTATCATTTACCGGGCATCGGACAAACCCAAGTAAATTCCAAAGTAGATATGACTTTTGCTAAAGGGTTGCGAGCCATGTTACGCCAAGATCCTGACGTGGTCATGGTGGGTGAAATTCGTGACGTAGAAACAGCACAAATTGCTGTACAAGCGAGTTTAACCGGTCACTTAGTCCTATCCACTTTACATACTAACAGTGCCGTAGGCGCCATTACTCGTTTAAAAGATATGGGCGTAGATTCATTCTTAATTGCTTCTAGCTTAATTGCTGTGTTGGCCCAACGCCTTGTGCGAGTACTCTGTGACAATTGCAAGGAAGCAGCCAAAGCCACCGCCAGCGAATGTGCGGTTATGGAATTAGACCCCAGTAATCCACCTATCATTCATCACAATAAGGGCTGTAGTGTATGTAATGACTTGGGCTATAAAGGCCGTATGGGGCTGTATGAATTAATCCCCATCGATGCGACCTTAACAGAAATGATTCATAATAATGACAATGAACAAACCATGTTGTCTCATGCCCGTAAAGAATGCCCCAGTATGCGTCAGGATGGTATTGCAAAGGTATTGAAGGGCGAGACTACTTTGGAAGAAATCTTACGTGTCACAAATTAGTGGAACTGAAACATGGCTGCATTTAATTACATTGCATTAAATCCCAAAGGCCAAGAAGTCAAAGGCGTCTTGGAAGGTGATTCCGAGCGTCAAATCAGAACGCAACTGCGCGCCCAAAGCATGACACCTTTAGAAGTTAAACCTGTAAAAAGAGAATCTTCCACCACCGAAGGGAAATTTTCTCTGCAATTCAAAGCAAAATTAACTGTAACGGATTTAGCTCTCATCACACGGCAGATGGCTACTTTACTGGGCGCAGGTATTCCCTTAGAAGAAGTATTGTTTGGTGTGGCTGAACAAACAGAAAAACCCAAAGTAAAAAGCATCATACTGGGTGTACGTGCTAAAGTACTTGAAGGTTATACCTTAGCTGATGGATTAGGTGAGTTCCCCCAATCCTTTACTAACTTGTACCGTTCAACCGTAGCAGCGGGGGAACAATCAGGACACTTGGATATCGTTCTGAACCGCCTAGCCGATTACACAGAGCAACAATACGAAACAAAGAAAAAAGTTCAACAAGCAATGATTTACCCCATTATCATGACCATTGTATCCATCGCAATTCTAGTTTTCCTAATGATTTTTGTGGTACCTAAAATGGTAGGGGTCTTCACCAGCACCCACCAAACACTACCCGGCTCTACGCAATTCCTAATCAGCATCAGTGACTTCATTAAAAGTTATGGTCTCTATCTGGCTGGCATCATAGTAGTAGGCATCTACTTCTTTCGACGCTCATTAAAACGTAGTCCAGAATTCCGCGCAGGCTTTCACAAATTTATATTAAAAGTACCTGTTATCGGCAATGCAATCAAAGTAGTTAATACCGCTCGTTATGCACGCACCTTTGGTATATTATCATCGGCAGGCGTACCTGTTTTGGAAGCTATGCGCATTTCTGCAGAATTGGTGACAAACATCCCCATGCGCAACGCTTTAGATATAGCCACTGGCCAAGTTCGAGAAGGCACCCATATCAATCGTGCATTGAAGCAAACCACTTATTTCCCCCCTATGAGTATTCACTTAATTGCTAGCGGCGAATCCTCAGGTAAATTAGAAGATATGCTGGAGCGAGCCGCTAACAATCAAGAGCGTGAAGTACGAGGCTTGATTGACAGCGTGCTAACCCTTTTTGAGCCCATCTTGATTCTTGTCATGGGGGCTATTGTGTTATTTATTGTATTAGCTATTATGTTACCTATATTTGGTATGGACCAATATGGATAATCATCCGGTTTCTAGAAAGCCACTTAACAACTTAGAGTGAGTATGTGAAATGATGAACTACCTAACTGCAAGAAACCCAAAGCAACGGGGTTTCACCTTGATTGAAATTATGGTGGTCGTGGTGATCATGGGTATTTTGGCAGCCATAGTGGTGCCAAAAATCATGAGCCGCCCAGACCAAGCCAAAGTCGTAAAGGCGAAACAGGATGTATTAGCCATCCAAAGTGCTTTAGACCTTTATAAATTAGACAATGGTGAATACCCATCAACGGATCAAGGGTTGCAAGCTTTAGTGCAAAAACCCAGCTCTGGCGATGCTCCAGCCAATTGGAAAGCCGGCGGTTATTTGAAAGAATTGCCTAAGGATCCTTGGAACCGCGCTTACCATTACATAAACCCTGGCTCCCATAATCCCGATGGCGTAGATGTCTTCACCTATGGTGCTAATGGTAAACAGGGTGGCACGGGCTATAACGTCACCATTGGTAATTGGACAGCCACATCTGATGGTAATGATAACCAATAGACTAGCTTACTCAAAATCTAAGCTCGCTATGGCCAAAGGTCATGGCGGGTTTACTCTCATTGAAATCTTGGTCGTCTTAGTCATTATGTCAATCTTGGCTACCGTAGCTGTATTGGCCATAGGCGATACAGCCCGTACCTCCAAAATTGAAAGCATTGCTGAACGGTTGTCTCTTGTAATTCCAGCTGCCGAGCAACAAGCCATATTACAACCCGCACAAATTGGCCTTGCCTTTAATGATCAAGGCCTTGGCTTTTACCAATATAAAATTAACGCCGATACCCAAGAAGGCTACTGGCAAGTGCTTGGGGGCGATAATGTTTTTAAATTTATTGATATCCCTAAATATGTCATTGTCAAAATTGCCTTACAACAATACGCTGATGTGGACCTAACTGCCTACGATGCAAAAATAAAACCGGATATTTTACTTTTATCCAGCGGCGACATTTCGGCTTTTACTATGACTTTAAGTTTAAAGGGAGAAGAGCACCCCCGATACATTATTACCGGTCAACAAAATGGTAAAATTGAATTAACTCGGGTGATGAAAGGGGCTGGCAGTGGGTCATAAAAAAACATCATCACACAGAGGGTTCACCCTAATTGAAGTCTTGATAGCTTTAGCCATTATTGCTATTTCATTCACCGCAGTTTTACAAGCCATCAATGCTAATACACGCAATATCAGTTATATAAAGGATAAAACAACCGCCAGTTTCGTGGCCCAGGAAATCATTGCTAAAGTCCAATTAGATATTATTAAGATTCCAAAATCTGCCGATAAGCTAGGCACCAGCCGGATGCTGGATCGCACATGGTACTGGCATGTCAGTGTTGAGCCTACAAGTAACATACAATTGGATGAAATTGTCGTTAAAGTAGGGCCTACAGAAGAAGGGTCAGCTCTGATTACTTTGGATGCCTACAGAAGGAGTAAACCTGATGAATAAGCAAAAGGGTTTTACTCTAATGGAAATTATCGTGGCCATGTTTGTCTTTTCCATTCTTTCTATCATTATGGTCATGGGCATGCAACGTATATTTTCCACCCGCGATGCCATTCAGCAACAATTAGATAACCTGGGGGAAATCCAGATTACCATGCTCACTCTGCGGCGTGACTTGGAACAAGTAATCGATCGGCCTGTGAATAACACACAAGGCAAAACAGACCCTTCTTTTCTAGGAGACAAAAATAGCATTACGTTCACACGCAGTGGTTATGTTAACCCCTTTGGGTTGGCTCGTCGCAGTACCATGCAACGAATCAGTTATTCCGCATCAGGTACGGGTATCGAGAGGACCACCTGGCCGGTACTGGATCAAACACCTGATAGTACCTCAGATTCGGAAATTCTTTCAGATCAAGTGCAATCCATCAGCTTCCGCTATATGGATGAAAAAGGTAAATACACAAATATTTGGCCACCGAAGACCAAGAAGAATCAATCTACGTCATCAACGGAAGCCGCCTTCCCAAAAGCCATAATTGTAACTTTGCAGTTACCCCAGGGCGAATTACGTTTATTAATACCCGTTCAAGCCACATCTCTTGCTTCGCAACAATCTGATAATGGTACTTCAAACGATGATACTAGCAACAGCAGCAATTAAACAAAGAGGGGCGGCTCTCATTACTGCCCTCCTTCTCATGACCTTAGTGGCCGCAGCCGCTACGGCCATTGCTGTACGTCAGGAAATTAGTATTAAGCGAACCCAACAATTACTTGTCACCAACCAATCTTTTGATTATGCCCAATATGTTAATGATTGGGCAGCAGAAAAACTCATTGACGATTGGAAGAAATCCAAGGATGGCAGTATGGGTAGCTCTTCCAAAGTAGTGGACTTCTTCCCCATCGTATTCACCAAAACCATTAATGGCTACCACATCAAAGGTGAAATTCTCGATGCCCAGGCGCTGTTTAATATAAACAGCCTGACAGACAAAAAAAATCAAGAAGTCTTTGAACGCTTAATTGAAAACCTTGATCCTGAGATGGACAAAAAACAAATAAAACAAGTGACTTTAGCAGTGGCCCAGTGGATTGCGAGCCCTAGCCAACTGTTAGCTTTGCAAAGCAGCAGCCAAGTAAAAGATTCTATAGACAGTCAAGATACTGATGATGCCGATTCCGATAGCACCGATTCCGACAGCGATGCCGATGACAATGGGGATAGCAAAGATGACAGTGATTCAACCGTCGGCACAGCCCCCCCCGATGACAATAAAGTAAAAGATTCCAATCAGGACAGTTCCACACAAAATGGTAACAATGACAACGATGATGCGGGTGATAATGGCAGTGACGATAAAAGTAGCGATGATGACAAAAGCGGCGATGACCAACAAGACACTGAAAAGAAAGCCAAGGGCACTTGGGATAATTATTATTTAAAACAAAAACCCCCTTATTCAGCGCCCCACCGTCCTATGGCTAAAGCCAGTGAAATACGTTTAGTCCATGGCATTACACAGGAACTTTACAGCAAGTTAGCCCCTTATATTGTGGCCTTGCCCACGAATAAGGCCGCTATCAATGTTAATACAGCTCCCGAACTCCTCTTAATGGCCATCGGTAAAAAAATGACAAAAACCACGGCGGAATTTATTATAGATGACCGTGCGGATTCCCCTTACACTTCAGTGGCTAATTTCCAAAAAAGCTCCAACCTGACTAATGTTGTTATAGACAGCAGCTTAATTTCCATATCCAGTGACTATTTCTTGGTAAAAGCCACCATCACTAAAGACCATCAAACCCTTACTCTCATTACTTTAATGCAACGTACCAGTGGAGCTGGGCAAACCTCCGATACCACCAAATCCAGCGATGATGACACTGATAGTAGTGATAACGACGATGACAGTGACAGCAGTGACAGTAACGGCAGCAACGACAGCAACGACAGCAGCGACAGTAACACCAGTAACCAAACGGATCAGGGCCCATTAAGCAGTGACAGTAGCAACAGCACTGACAGTAGTAATCAAACTAATGGCCAAGACCAAGAAAATAGCCTTTCTGACGATACCGATAGTAAAACCGCCGGCAAGCAAAAAGCCACCATCAATGTATTTTGGCAATCCATCAATTAACTAGAAACCTTATTGCAATACTGTGGATCAAATAGGCTTGCTCACAGTTTAAACCACAATATATCAATCAGTTACGAGCCATAATGAATACTGGCTATAAAATTGCTCTATGAGGTAGAGCCGTTTATACTTAATAGCAGAGAGTAAAAGGGTCCCTCATGTCAGAACAACTCATCATTCGTATTCCTGCCCATCAGGGCCCCGTGGATTGGCTCATCCGCGACAGTGAAGGTAATGTCACTCAAGGTCCTGAGACTGTGGACAATGCACCCATCCCCGAATTAACCGCTAAATACCATGCCATCGCTCTAGTACCCACCAATGCCTTAGCATTAACTCGCGTTATTGTGCCCAAAACCACCCGGGCTAAAATGCTGCAAGCCATCCCTTATATCTTAGAAGACCAAGTAACCGATGATTTAGATAATTTGCACTTTGCGATGGGTGACGGTGAAAATCAATCGGGTTATCCTGTGGCTATTATCAACAGCCAACAAATGCAAAACTGGTTAACGCCCTACGAACAACAAGGTGTCCATTTCGATTTAATGATTCCGGATGTCTTAGCCCTGCCCTTACAGGAAAACAGTTGGAGTATTTTAATAGAAAACCAACACGCTTTAGTACGCACTGGCCCCTGCGATGGTTTTAATGTAGAAGTAGAAAACTTACATACGTTCATTGCTATCAGCTTAGATGAAGCCGCTCAAGAAAATCATCTACCCACATCTATAAATATCTATAGTCACGAAAAAATGCTTCCCTTAAAACCTGAAGAATATGAAAATCAAGGGATTGCCGTTCACCAACATACTATCCATGGTGATATACTGTCTTGGCATACGGAAGTGATTAACCATCAAGTCCCTCTTAATTTATTACAAGGCGAGTACCGAGCAGACAAACAATACACTCATATTAAAAAACGTTGGCTTTTAGTCGGTGCTATAGCCGCAGCTTGGTTAGTTATTGGCTTAACTACTCATATCGCACAAATGATTTATTACGGCGCGGAAAATAGTCATTGGGAAAAACAAGTCAACAATACCTATTTTAAAATATTCCCCAAGGCTACGGAAGTGGTGGATCCCAAAATTCGTGTCCAACGTGAAGTCCAAACCGTGAGAGACGCTCAGTCGGGCGGTGCTTTTTTAAGTATCTTGTCGGGCGTAGGCCAAGTCATAACGAAGACTCCTCAGGCAAAAGTTCAAAATTTATCATTCAGTGATAATAAAATGATTCTTCAAATGGAAGCCAACACATTTGATACACTACAGAAAATTCAAGATCAAATACAAAAATATGGATTAGTAGTGAAACAAGATAATGCCACCACAAAGGGCAATACAGTCCAAGCCCGCTTCACCATATCGGAGCGCATATCATGAAAGCTTTGAAAGACTGGTTTGAACATCTTTCCGTGCGCGAACAATGGATTACCCTAGGTGGGGGCTCAGCTACTTTACTTGTTATTTTGTATTTCTTTATTTGGACGCCCTTTGCCAATAAAATTGTTGAATTGCAACAAGACTCTCAAGATAATCACGAGTTAGCCGTATGGATGGAAACCGCTGAAAAACAATTAGCTGCTACAAAAGGTAAAGCCACTAAGGCCAGTCTTGGCAATCAATCCATGCTCACAGTAGTGGACAACAGCATTAAGCAAGGCATTCTAAAAAACTTCCCAGGCCAAGTATCCCAATCACAAGATAAAAAAGTCCAAGTAAAATTTGCTAAAGTGCCCTTCGATAACACCATCACATGGCTTATCACCTTATGGAAGGATTATGGTATCCAAGTAGACTCCATGACCATTACCCCATTAGCAGAAAAAGGCATGGTACAAGCCACCCTTACCTTAAAATCTTAATATTTAAATTAAAGTCTACCGGAATGCTACGAAGAATGCCGACGTGGTGAGCCCTTTAACAAACTCTAGCCAGCAGGGAAACTGGCTAGAAGGCTACAGGGACGTATTAACGCCGTGTTTGATAAAGGGCTCACCAAAGTCGGCATTATGTGGTTATCCTCAAAACCCAGGAATACGTTAAGTGCATCCGGCCCACCTCCCCCCGCAGGGGGGGAGACGTTGAAAGCATTATTACTGAGGATAGTTAGGCAATGGTGTCACTGGATTTTCTACGGCAGGTTTAGCATCACCAGCGGATCCCGCAGCGTGAGTGCCATCGCTGGAATTAGCGTAGGGTTGCGTCCTATGGCCAGAATGCCCCATGGGTACAGCAAGCGCTGGATTACCTGGTTGACTGTTACGATACAAATCACGTAATGCTTGCTTGGCTAAAGGATTGCCCTGTTTAGCAGAATCCTGCAACCATTTTCGTGCTAGATGCGTGTCTTGTGCCACGCCTTCACCATAATAATACATATAACCTACAGCGTACTGTGCGTCGGCGTTGCCTTTCTTAGCCAATGGCATGAGTTGCTGAAAGGCATCATGGTAACTTTGGCGCTTGAAGGCCGTTTCACCAGCGAGTAATTGGGATTGCTGACTTTGTGTGGCACAAGCCTGTAGAGAAAAGCTGAGCACTACCATAGCGAGCGTTAAAAAAAGTTTTTGCGCTTTAGACATTTTTCCTTCCTTACATTTGTCCATCGTCTCAAATTGAACCTACTATACCAGTAATCCACACCCTTTTTAAAGGGAAGATTCTCTCCCTATTGTGGGAAATTAGGTAATGGGGTTACTCCATGTCCTACGGGCATCTGGATAGCTGCGCCGCCATCGTGGGCCGAGCGGCTAGCATCCCCTACACCCGTGCGTCCCACAGGTGGCGTGATAGGAGGAGGACTATAACGTGAATTAGGGTAATTGCCCTCATAGTGGCCACCATGGCCAAGGGGTACGGCTAAACTGCTGCGATAAGGATCTTTATGGTTCTTCTCTAAAATGACCAATGCTTGCTGTGCCATTTCATTACCTTGATCCGCCGAAGACCTTAGCCATTTGCGCGCTTCAATGGGGTCCTGAGGCAGGCCACCATCACCATAAAAATACATATAACCAATGGCGTATTGGGCATCAGCGTTGCCTTTTTTCGCTAGCGGTAACAAACGCTTATAGGCTTCCATATAATCTTGATAACGGAAAGCTTCTTCACCTTGCTGCAATTGATAGGCGGGATTGTTATTTCGCACCCTTTGCTGATAGTTATGCATGGAGCAAGCTGAAAGAATCAAAACACTCATAATAACAATAAAAATCCGACACATTATCAAATGTCCTCTAGGGTTTGGATTGAAAGTTTAAGGGATTGGGTGGCCGTCCAAAATTTAATTTCTTGGTGGGTAACATTAATTTTTCTAATTCGCCTTCCACTTCTAGCATCACGCCATCCACGAGAATCTCTTTAACCAGCACGCCATTGGGTAACTTATCACCCACGGCATATAATTTTCCTTTACCATCGGAACCTGCAATAAGAACTCGAGACTGCTCTTGCGTTGGACCAACAAACAAACCCTGCAGTTTTAGATCCAAGGTTGTCTGTGGTACACCTGCAAGGCCGGGTTTATTGAATTCACCAAATATATGAGCGCGAGGAATTTCTCTGATACGACCCATAGGATCCCCGGTAGAAGCCGTTGGTGCCGTAGCGACTATTTCATCTGACTTAAATATATCCACAACCCAACTGAGGGTATCCACTACGGTCAGTAGTAATAGCAGGCCAAATAGCCCCATAGCCCCGTATAGAGCACGTTGGCCCCAAGGCGTATTTAAATAAGGCCGTATGAGATCACCCAATATCATAAGTATGCATCCATTCCGGATAATTACTGAAAATCATTACATTTTTCGCTATCCATCATAGGATTATGTCATACTTCCCCCAAAATGCTAACCTAACCGGGGAGGCATGGAAGGATACCTCACAAACATCTGGGAAGAATGGACATGTCAACAGATTCAGCGCAGCAAAAACCCATACTACCCCCCACCCGTTTGGGTGATTTAGTTGTCTTAATAATAGGCGGCCTATTGGCCTTAGCCTTCGCCCCCATGGGATACTCCTTGCTGGCCATAATTTGCCCGGCTCTTTTATTGCTCACGTGGCGTAATGTCAGCCCATCTAGAGCCCTATGGCGTGGCTGGCTTTTTGGCTTAGGCTTTTTTGGTGTTGGCATCTCTTGGGTATACATCAGCATCCATGTCTATGGTAAAACCGGCGTTCCCTTATCCATTATAATTACGGCATTATTTGTCGCCATCTTAGCCCTTTTCCCTGCTATTCAAGGTTATCTCCTCAACCGTTTTTTTAATCGTTCGGCCCTAATAAAAGCCCTCATAGCCTTCCCGACCCTTTGGGTTTTATTGGAATGGGTACGTACCTGGCTATTCACTGGATTCCCATGGTTATTTTTAGGTTACAGCCAAATCAACTCACCCCTGCATGGTTACGCCCCGCTTATCGGTGTTTATGGTCTTTCTTTCCTTTTATGTTTAACGGCAGGACTTATTTATCTTGTGACCTACGCCCACTGGAAAAAGGTCGCCTATTTCGCCATTCCCTTGTTGCTTATTTGGGTACCTGGGCTTTTTCTTTCTCAAGTGCAATGGACAAAGCCTTCAGGTCCTGCCATCGAGACTAGTATTATTCAAGGCAACATCCCTCAATCTTTAAAATGGGACCCACAACAATTTAAAAATACCTTAAACACCTATAAAGAAATGACCGATGCCCACTGGAAAAGCCAATTAATTGTTTGGCCAGAAGCAGCCATCACGCTCTCACAAAATAATGTCACAGGCTTTTTAAGTGCTTTAAATAAAGCTGCAAAAACCCATGATGCTACTATTATTACCGGCATCCCCTACAATCAAGATGGCAATTATTACAATGCCATGCTATCCCTCGGCACGGGTAAAGGACATTATTTCAAACGCCATTTAGTGCCCTTCGGCGAATACGTCCCTTTACAAAATTATTTACGCGGCATCATTAACTTTTTCAATTTACCCATGTCGAATTTTTCCGCGGGTGAAGAACAACAGGCACCGCTGTATGCCAATGGTCACGTTATCGCGCCTTTTATTTGTTATGAAATAGCTTACCCACAAGAAGTTTTAAATGCCGTGAATAAAACCCATTTCATTATCACCATCAGCGACGACAGTTGGTTTGGCCACTCTATGGCACAGGATCAACATTTACAAATTGCTCAAATGCGTTCACTGGAAACTGGTCGCTCTCAAATTTTTGGCAGCAATGATGGGATTACGGCATTGATTAATGCCCAAGGCCAGGTGTACAAAGATATTCCACCCTATACCCGCCAAGTGCTTACAGGTGACATAACGCCAATGCAAGGCCGTACCCCCCTCATGATATGGGGCAATAATGTCATCATCGGCATAATGATTCTTCTACTACTTCTGGGGCTGCTGCTAGTAAAATTGCGTAAGAAATAGTATCCTAGCGCCTTCAAATAATATAGAGCAAGACAATCATGGAGCAACCCTACCTACCCCAAGAGGTGGAGCAAGAAGCCCAACAATTTTGGGATTATCATCAATCCTTTACGGTTAAAGAAAATCTCAGTAAAGAAAAATTCTTTTGCCTAGCAATGATGCCCTATCCCAGTGGCCAACTGCATATGGGGCATGTACGAAATTACACCATTGCCGATGTCATCGCGCGCTATAACCGCATGCTCGGTAAAAACGTCATGCAACCCATGGCATGGGATGCTTTTGGCCTACCGGCAGAAAATGCCGCCATCAAACATAAAAGCCACCCAGCTGCATGGACCTACAATAATATCAAACAAATGCGTAAACAATTTCAGCGCTTGGGCTTTGCCTATGATTGGAGCCGAGAAATTGCCACCTGCAAACCAGAATATTATCGGTGGGAACAACAACTCTTCGTTAAGTTGTTTAAGAAAGGTTTGGTTTATCGCAAACTTTCCACCGTCAATTGGGACCCTGTGGATCAAACTGTCTTGGCCAATGAGCAAGTAGTGGATGGTAAAGGCTGGCGCTCTGGAGCTGTGGTAGAACGCCGCGATATTCCGCAATGGTTTTTAAAGATTACAGCCTATGCTGATGAACTTTTAGATGACATTAAAAAATTAGACCATTGGCCAGAACAAGTGAAAACCATGCAATCCAATTGGATTGGCCGCTCCGAAGGCGTTACCTTACAGTTTCCATTTGAAGATAGTGAAGATATCTTAGAAACCTTCACTACTCGACCTGACACACTCTATGGGGTTACTTACCTGGCTCTATCTGCTGGGCATCCCTTAGTAAAAGCAGCAGCAAAAGATAACCCTGACTTGCAAGCATTCATTAAAGAATGCAGTTTTATACAAGTATCGGAAGCCACTGTGGCTACCATGGAAAAGAAAGGCATGGATACGGGTTTACGCGTCATACATCCCTTAAGCAAAAAATCATTGCCTTTATGGGTCGCTAACTTCGTGCTCATGGATTATGGAACCGGCGCCGTTATGTCCGTACCGGCCCACGACCAAAGGGATTTTGAATTTGCACAAAAATATGATTTACCCATTCAACCGGTGATCAAAGATCCGCAGCACCCTAATTGGGATTACACCGAAAGTGCCATGACATCAAAGGGCACATTGATCAATTCCAATGACTATGAGGGCATGGACTTTGATAGAGCCTTCGATGCCATCACCAATCACCTAGAAGCAAGACAACAAGGTAAACGTGAAGTGCATTTTCGTTTACGGGATTGGGGTGTCTCACGCCAGCGCTATTGGGGTGCCCCCATCCCTATGATACATTGTTCTGAATGCGGCCCCGTACCGGTACCAGAGAATCAATTACCCGTGGTACTACCAGAAGATTTACCCTACGACGGTGCAAATTCTCCTTTAAAAACCACCCCCGAATTTTATCAAACGGCTTGCCCTGATTGTGGGCAGCGAGCAGAACGAGAAACCGATACCTTCGACACTTTTATGGAATCTGCTTGGTACTACACCCGCTTTGCTTGTCGTAATCAAACCGATGCCATGTTGGATGACCGCGCGAAATATTGGACCCCAGTGGATCATTACATCGGGGGCGTAGAGCATGCAATTTTACATTTACTCTATGCCCGCTTCATCCACAAGGTATTACGTGATGAAGGTTTATTGAATTCCGATGAACCCTTCCTACGCTTATTGACCCAGGGCATGGTGCTAAAAGATGGCGCTAAAATGTCAAAATCCAAGGGCAACGTTGTAGACCCAAATACACTGATCGACCAATACGGCGCTGATACTGTTCGTCTATTCACAATTTTTGCGGCGCCTCCGGAACAATCTTTAGAATGGTCCGATAGTGGTGTAGAGGGCTCTCACCGTTTCTTACGTCGTTTATGGACCTGTGCTCAAGAAAACACTTGGATGAAAAGCTACAGTCAATTATTAAAAGACAAGCAAGCACCTAAAATTGATTGGGCCAGTGTTCCACAGGAATATCAAAAGTCGCGTAGAGAATTGCATCTCATTCTTCAACAGGCGCATTCTGACTACGATCGCCTGCAATTCAATACAGTGGTTTCAGGCTGCATGAAGATTTTGAATCTTACAAGCAAATTAAATCCTAAAGATGAACCATGCTACCAACACCTTCTGCACGAAGGCTTTAGTATTTTATTGCGTCTCTTAGCGCCCATCGCACCACACATCACTCACGCCCTATGGCGCCAATTTGAATTTGGCGAAGCTATTATCGATGGGCCTTGGCCTAAGACCAACAGTGAAGCCATGAGAACCAGTGAAATGGAATTGATTTTACAAGTAAATGGCAAGTTGCGTGATAAGATTTCCATTGATGCAGATAGTGATAATGAGTGCATTGAAAAGCAAGCTTTGGCACAAGAAAGGATTCAACCTTACATTGAAAACAAGGTTATCAAGAAAGTTATTATCGTGCCAAAACGCCTGGTAAACATTGTTGTAGGAGACAAGTAATTGCGAGCGCCCAAACATACCATAGCTCAATTCATAGGATTGTGTGTACTAGCTCTATTATTAACCGGCTGTGGCTTTCAATTGCGCGGAGATCACAAACTCTCTGCGCATTTAACCCCTTTGTATATCCAAACCAATCACCCCTATAGTGATTTTACAAAAACCTTACAAAACACCCTGCGCACATCCAATATCCAATTGGTTACAGACCCTATGGATGCTTCAGTGATATTAAATATTCTCAGTGAAACAAGCACTCAAACCACAGGTAATGTAGCTACTAATACTACAACCTGGGTTTATAATCTGACTTATAAAGTAACTTACGAATTAATCGATAAAAAAGGCAAAATCATCACCGGGCCTTTCACTGCTATTGAGCAACGAACCTTTATGACCACCTCCAATGAAATTCTTTCCAGCAGTTATGCACAACGCTCACTTGACCAGGATATGGAGAGTGCCGCTGTCAGCCAAATCATAGAAGTGCTCAACTCGACAAATGTTAATATGGCCTTAGACAAACATTTTGCTCAAGGAGCCTCTCATGCGTCTTCGTCCACAAAGCATTAAGAGCCATTTAGCCAACCCCATGGCTCCCATCTATGTGCTCAGCGGCGATGAGCCTTGGCAGATGCAAGATTGCCTCTATCAAATTTTACAGTCAGCCAAACAACAGGGTTATTCGTCCACAGAACGTTACTATGTGGATCACAAATTTGATTGGCAAAACATTTTGATGGAACAACAAAGCTTATCTCTCTTTGCGGATCAGCGCATCCTTCTAGTCAGATTCCCTAACAATAAAGTCGATGATAAAGCACGTAAAGCCTTAGATATTTATTTAGCAAACATGGATAAGAACAATATACTTGTCTTGATGTTAGGAAAATTAGAAAGCAGCCAAACAAAATCCAAATGGTTAAAAAAATTGGATGATGCCGGTGTTATTATTCAAGTCTGGCCTATTCCACTGAATCAATTACCCAGTTGGATTATACAAAAAGGCAAAGAAAATCACTTAACCATCGAACCTCAAGCAGCTCAATGGTTAGCTGGACAAACAGAAGGTAACCTTTTAGCCTGCGCCCAGGAAATTGATAAATTAGCTTTAAACTATCCTAGCCAAAACATTGATATGAACCGCCTGCAAAATTGCATCACTAATCATGCACGTTATGATCTCTTTCAATTATGCGATACCTTATTGCAAGGCGATGGAAAAAAAGCCCTACACATCATGCGCTACTTGCGCGAGGAAGGTACGGAATCCATTTTAATATTATGGGCTTTAAGCCGAGAATCCCGCCTGCTGTATAAACTTTACCAGAGCTTAGCCCAAGGCAACAACTTAGCAAAAGCCTATCAACAAAATGGTGTATGGGATAAACGCAAACCTTTATTAAAATGTGCCTTAGATAGGCTGACACAACAACAATGCGCTAACCTCATCAGTCAATCACGGCAAGTTGATGCCATGATCAAAGGCGTACAAAAAGGTAACCCATGGAATGCCTTAGAATCTATGCTTTTAACATTAACTACACCCACCAACGGGAAGCAATCCTATGCGGGCACATGAACCCATTGGCATTCTTGGCGGTACCTTTGACCCCATACACAATGCACATATTTATTTAGCGCGCGAGTGTTTGGAACAATTGCCTTTGCAAAGCATACGCTTTATTCCCTGCGGTCAACCACCCCACCGTGAACCCACTCAAGCCACAGCACAACAACGCTTACAAATGTTGCAGATGGCCTTGCAAGACATATCACAAATGCTGGTGGATGATAGGGAAATAAAACGCGAAGGACCGTCCTACATGGTGGATACGCTGCTCTCTTTAAAAAAAGACTATCCGGACAATCCTTTATGTTTGATTTTAGGCTTTGATGCTTTTCTAGGGTTAACCACATGGCATGCCTGGGAACAATTACTGGTTCTCGCCCATTTAGTCGTAGTCAATAGGCCGGAAAGTGAGCATCCTTTACCTGAACCTTTAGTCAAACTCTTGGATGAACACCAATTACAAACCCCCCAAGCGTTACAAACCCAATCTCAGGGCGGTATTTATCCCTTGCATATTCCACCTCTGACCCTATCGGCCACAGAGATTCGCCAACTTATCCATCAGGGGGAGGATGCCTCACATATGCTACCAGCCACGGCATGGCCCCTTGCTCAAGACATTTACGCCCCACAGGACAGCTAGAACTGGCGAATTGCTAGTAATCTGTGCCATAATGCGGCCCCACAAAGCCCATATAAACCTGGAAATACGATGAATAGCCAAGAATTACAACAGTTTACCCTAGAAGCCTTAGATGAACTCAAGGCTCAAGCAATTCAATGCCTCGATGTGCGGGACCTCACGTCCATCACCGATAGCATGATTATTTGCGAAGGGACGTCACAACGCCATATCAAATCCATTGCTAATCACTTAGTAGAGCAGGCCAAAAAGAACGACCATCCACCCTTAGGCGTGGAATGGGAAGGAGGCTGGATTTTAGTGGATCTGGGTGATGCAGTTGTACATATTATGATGCCAGAACAACGGGAATTTTATCAATTAGAAAAGCTCTGGACCGCTGTTGAATCGGCACGGGCATCAAACCCATGAAAATGCACCTTTGTGCCGTGGGACGACGCATGCCCCAATGGGTACAAGCGGGTTACGAGGAATATACGAAACGCCTCGCCCCTCAATGGTCTTTACAACTCACGGAAATCAATCCCCCCACGCGCAATAAAAACAGCCCCTTAGAAAAATTAAAAAAACAAGAAGGAGAAAAAATTCTCGCCCATATCCCCGATCATCACAGCATGATAGCTTTGGATGAGCATGGAAAACCCTGGGACACCCAGCAATTAGCCCAAAACCTTGAAGCATGGCAAGGCGAACCTATTAGCTTCATCATTGGTGGCCCCGATGGCCTATGCCAAGAAGTATTACAAAAAGCCTCGCATATTTGGTCTTTGTCCCCTTTAACATTACCCCATCCTTTGGTTAGAATTGTCTTGGCTGAACAGCTCTACCGTGCTAAAAGTATTTTGGCTGGCCATCCCTATCATCGCCAGTGAGGATTTAACATGGGCATCCATGACCACATTGCTGACCGCTATCAAGAATCCAGAATGATGCTCCGTCGTTCTATAGCCATCTTGATTTGCTTGCTCATTGCCGTGTTCATTCTGATTACCCGTTTAGCTATCTTACAAATCCACGATCACAACCATTATAAAACATTGGCCCGTGAAAACCGCCTTGGCTTGGTCCCCATCGAGCCCAATCGAGGACTCATCTATGATCGCAATGGTCTGTTATTGGCAAAAAACACTCCTGTATTCAGCTTGGATGTATTGCCCGACCAAGTAAAAAACTTGAATGATAGCATTACACAATTGCAAAAAATCATTCCCATCAGCCCCACAGATTTACAAGCCTTCCACCGGCAATTAAAACAAAAACGCCGCTTCGAAGATGTGCCTTTAAAATTAAAGTTAACGCCGGAACAAGTAGCGACTTTCTCGGTGAATGCTTTTCGCTTCCCAGGCATCGTAGTAAAGGCCCATTTAATTCGTGATTACCCCTTAGGCGAACAAGACGCTGCCGTCCTGGGTTATACGGGACGTATTAATGAACAAGAATTACAACATGTAGATGCGGCCAATTACAGTGCCACAAATTTTATTGGCAAAGTGGGCGTGGAACGTTATTTTGAATCTTTATTACATGGACAAGTTGGGTATAAACGCGTTGAAACCAATGCTCAAGGAGAAGCCGTACGTACCTTAAGAAACACGCCACCCACACCCGGTGCCACCTTATTCTTAACCATAGACGACCAATTACAAGCTGCTGCAGAGAAAGCCCTGGGCGATCATCGTGGTGCTGTAGTGGTCATCCAACCCAGCACAGGGCAGGTATTAGCACTGGTGAGTAATCCTAGCTACGACCCTAATCAATTTGTTTTAGGCATGGCAGAGCATCAATATAATGCATTAGCTAATGCACCGGCACAACCTTTATATAACCGTGCCATTCGCGGACAATACCCCTTTGGTTCCACCATTAAACCCTTCATTGCTCTGGAAGGTTTAGCAACCCATACCATTACGCCCCAAGATCAAATTTTTGATCCTGGTTATTTTCAATTACCCAACTCGCAACATGTTTACCATGATTGGAAACGCAGCGGACATGGTTGGGTCAATGTCACTCGCGCATTGGAAGTTTCTTGTGATACTTACTTTTATCATTTGGCGGCATTAATGGGCATTAATAAAATTGATACCATCATGAATGCTTTTGGTTTTGGCCATATCACCAGCGTCCAAATGATAGAAGAATTACCGGGCCTCATTCCATCACCCGCTTGGAAATTAAAATCTCAAGGCATCCATTGGTACACTGGCGACACCATCATTTCCAGCATCGGACAAGGGTATATGTTGGCAACCCCCATACAGTTAGCCCAAGGGGTGGCTACCATTGCTGAGCGCGGAAAACGCTACCAACCCAACTTATTATTAAAAATTCAAATGCCCGACGGCACTATAATCAATCAATCTCCCATCGTAGAAACACCCGTGGAAGAACCCGCTGATGCTTGGAATACTGTTATCCAAGGCATGACCGATAGCGTAACGCAACTTCATGGCAATGCTTATCGCGTATTTGGTGCAAACCCACCACCTTATACTGTCGCGGGAAAAACAGGCACAGCTCAAGTTTTTGCTTCTCGTGGGTATGCGCAAGCTGCATTACCCAGTCGTTTACGGGACCACTCTTTATTTATTGCCTTTGCACCGGTGGAAAATCCACAAATTGCCATTGCCGTAGTCATAGAAAATAGCTCTGGTGCCACTAACGTAGCACGACATGTCATGGACGCTTATCTTATAGGACAAAAACATGCACCTACTCAATCAAATTCTAAGCCTGCAGCCGCAGCGGGCTAGCGCCAGAAATCCCTGGCAGCGCTTACATTTAGATATGCCCCTTCTCTTGGGCATAGGGCTATTGATTGGCTGTGGCTTAGTGATCCTCTATAGTGCCAGTAACGAAAACTGGTTTGTCATGGGTAAACAAATAATGCGTTTTGTGATTGCTACGGTTGTCATGCTTGTCATGGCGCAGATCCCCCCCGAGCGTTATCGAAGCTGGGCGCCTTGGCTATTTGTCGCCAGTACTTTTTTATTGGCCGTAGTATTAGTCATCGGTCATACAGGTAAAGGTGCCGAGCGTTGGTTGAACTTAGGTTTATTTCGCTTTCAGCCTGCCGAATTGATGAAGTTAGCCATACCCGTCGCTCTGGCGTGGTATTTCAGTGAAAAAACCCTGCCTCCTCGATTAAAAAATCTCTGCGTCGCCGGTTTAATGATTCTAGTGCCTGTTCTGCTAACAGCAAAACAACCGGATTTAG
>JAJFKN010000022.1 GCA_021773195.1 Gammaproteobacteria bacterium
AGGAAATATAGGTTGATGGATTAAAACAAATCGACAAAATGCAGCGTCAACACTATCATCCTCTAATAAAATGTTCCGAGCGTCGGACTCGATAAAAATGACATTTTCTATCTTCTCTCTATTGGCCTTCTCTTTCGCTGCTTCTATTTGCTCCTTTTGAATATCTATACCAATATATTTTCCTTTTGTTAATTGCCTAGCCAAATCCAAATTTGCTCCCGCTCCGCAACCTATCTCACAAACGATATTATTATCAGCAAATTTTAGATATTGCTTATCCCCATATATTTCACTTTGAATTTCCAAACGGTCTTGCTCTATTGGGCTTGCGCCCAAGGTATAGGAATTATCACGCGAATATTGCTTAGTCATACTTAGTCCTCAGCTAACGCACATTGGGAATCATATCGGTCGATTTACGGAATGGCTTACAAAATATTGAAGTTTTGTAAGCCTAACTCATCTTGCAAATACAGGTGACACAAGGGCTTCATTATATCAAAATGCCCTGTACTTAGGGTGGAAAGTAACAAAAAAATGTTTTTATATCTGTTTACAAAAAGAATCATAAGGTTATCTATAAATTAGTTTCATGTCCTACAAAATGTTACCATTACTCGGCAAAGTGAACATGATATAATTAGACCACCTAACATAATTTGTTGGGGTTAGAGTTAACAGTGTGGAAGGATAAATCATGAAATTAATACGCTTTTGGAAAGATGGTGAGGCAAAACCTGGCGTCATTATGGGTGATGTGAGGAAAGACTGTTCTGCCCACTTCAAAGATTGGGACCATGATTTCTTTCAACAAGATGGCCTAGCTGAGCTCAACCAACTATTGAAGAACAAAGGTAATGATTTGCCTAACATAGCAACTAATGCGAAATGGGCCCCTTGCACTGCAAGGCCAGGGAAAATCATTGGCATAGGCCTGAACTATAAAGATCATGCACTAGAAGTTAATGCTTCAGTTCCCAAAGAGCCCACCATATTTTTCAAAGCAACCACAGCCGTTACTGGCCCTTATGATGACATCATCATTCCCAAAAATAGCACCAAGACCGATTGGGAAATAGAGCTTGGCGTTTTTATTAAAAAAGATGTCAAATATCTAGAAAATGAAAAATCAGCTAAAGATTATATCGCAGGCTATTGCATTTCCCACGATGTATCAGAGCGAGAATTTCAAAAGGAACGCTGCGGGCAATGGGTCAAAGGCAAATCTTGTGATACATTCAATCCAATAGGCCCCTATCTTATTACATCAGATGAAATCAAAGACGTACAAAATCTATCAATGAAGTTAACTGTTAATGGCCTCATTCGACAAGACGGCAATACGAAAAATATGTTTTTCTCGGTGGATTATCTTGTCTACTACCTTTCCCAATTTATGACTTTAGAAGCAGGCGACCTCATAACCACAGGCACCCCAGCCGGGGTTGCATTAGGTATGGAAAATCCTGAATATCTCAAACCCGGTGATGTGGTTGAATTGCATATTGAGAATTTTGGCTATCAGAAAAGCCTTGTAATATCTTATGAAAAATAGGCTATCGCTAACTACGAGGTAATCCATGCTAACACTCTACCACTGTGATACATCTTACACTTCACAAATCGTGCGTCTGTATATTTTTGAGTATAATATTCCATGTGTATTTAAGCATATTGACCTTCGAAAACAAGAAAACATAACAACAAAGTATAGGGAAATAAATCCAAAAGGAACCGTTCCTTGCTTAGTGGATGAGGATAAAACTATCATAGGCAGCACGGATATTATGGATTATGTAACAAAGCAGCTTATCTCAAGCATACCAACAGACAGTGAACTATATGGTCAAATCTTTCAATTTTGTAAAGCATTTGAGGGAATCCACGATCCATACATTCGTTTACTAAGTTATACCACCCTATTCAAGAATAAAATAAAAGAAAACAACCCCAAAGTTGAACGGTTATTAAAGTTGGCTAAGCAACATCCTTGGAAAGAGCGAGGGAAATTTCTAACACGCATAATAAATTCAGAAATTCCTGAAGATGAAATTCAGGCTTCTAAAGACCTCATCAAAGAAAAATTGCTTGAAATTGATTCAAAATGCCAGATTAAAAAAACCACCTTCTTTTTCTCAGATTACTATAGTATGGCCGATGCTGCTGTTACAGCTTTTATATTTCGGGTGATCAAACTCGGCTTTGATATACAATGCTTTCCAAATCTTAACGCTTATTACCAAGCACTTACTCAAAGAAATAATTTTAGACAGGCTAAAATCCAGTAACAAACGGGAACTCTAATATGCCAAATGAGAAACATACATCAAATTCTAAATATATGTATGACACCAGTGCAAACACTGTCGAAGAGGTGCGCTTAGCTGGGCTTAATAGCCTTCATAACCCCCATACCCTAAGCTACCTTAAACCCTACTTTCATAACAAGAATAATCTGCGGGTATTAGAGATAGCCTGTGGCGGTGGATATTTAGCCGAAAACGTATTAGATAGCCATAGTAGAAATATTTCGTCCTTTACAGGCATTGATATTGATCCTGCCCAAGTTAAATTAGCTACCCATAGGCTAAGTAAATATCATACTGTGAATATAGCAAAGCTAGACGTTTTAACAGAACTGGAGCAACTTGAAGGTCCATTTGATATTATTTATTGTCGATGGCTATTAGTCCATCTACCCAAGGATAAAATAGAGGAGGTTCTAAGCGCTATTTTTAAACTGCTGTCTCCAGAAAATGGTGTGTTCCTCTGTGACGAATGTGATAATCGCAAAGTAAGCTTCATAAATCGTACTGAACATAGAGCCCCACCGCAAGCTTCTATTGCAACAAAATCATGGAAAAACATTTCAAAAGCTCTAATGACCCACTTCGGAAATGATTTAGAATTAACACCAGAGAAGATAGGATCTTACTTTGATCGGGCGGCCTCCAGATTTCATATGTCCGGTAAAACCACACTTGAAGGGCAATACCAAGTAACTCTAGAAACAAAGGAGCAAAAGAACCTAATCACGCTGGGTTATGAATCCAGCAAAGAGCCACTAATCCAGTCGCTCCAAGCATTTAATAATAAGGTTGATTTTCTTGAACTCATGAAACCTTTTTATGCGTGCAGAGAAGATGAGGATATACAAATAAAGTTTTTGCTTGAGACTGTAATGAGCTTTCAACGTTCATAAAACTAACGTCATAGAAGGTTCCTTTACAGGATTTAATGAATGATGAGAATATTGAGGGGTAAGTGCGATGATTCGGTTATCTAGTAAGGCAGAAGCTTTTAAGGTTCAATTAGCCTCGGCAAATAGAGGCGCTGAAGAACCCAAGGACAATGCAATATTAGCAGAGGAAGAAGTCGCCAAAAAAGAACGCGTCGCTACCGCTGCTGTTTTGTGTGAGTGGTTTTCGGATGCTCCTGAGATTCCTGAAGATGTCATTATTACTGAAAAAAAAGTAGAGGTTGATGGTCAATTGGTTAACCTTCGTATATATCGATTACGCAGTATGAATAGTGATGAGTTACATCCTGTTACTTTGTATCACACAGCAGGCGGTTTAGTAAATGATATGCAAAAAGAACAAGATAATCCTTGTGCTCTACTATGTAAATCAAGTAATAGTATGGTTATTTCTATTCAACCGCCCCTTGCACCAGAGTGTAAGCTCCCTCAGATTGCAGACATTGTGTATAAGTTAACACGAAAGATATTTTCTGAGGCAGAAGATTATGGTGCAGATAGAGATGCCATTGCCATCAGTGGTTATAGCATGGGAGGAAATTTAGCGCTTTTGACAGCCTTGGATGCAGTTAGGAATGATCTGCCTCTTACGGCTGTTGTGCTAATTAGCGGACAATTGGATGTGTCCTTAAGTGTAAGACGTGATATTCGTTATAATGAAGGTGCTGATTTGGATTTTTTGGCGCCAGTAGAAATGCAAGAAAAATTCGCAAATTTTTTCTTACCAAGCGGCGCTGATGCTAAATCACCTGAATATTCGCCTTTGTTTTCAGATTTAAGAAAGCCCCCTTGCGTTGAGTTGATCGCAGGTGACTGTGATGCATTGATGCCAGATATGCGAGCTATGGAAGAGAAATGTCGTGAACAAGACGTCCCTGTAAATTTAATTATAGTGCATGGTACAGTCCATAATGCCTTTTTTATGTGGCATTTATTGGGTAATGATTCAGATCATATGGCGATACTTATTGGAGAAAGGTTGAAAACTCGGCATACAATGTTTTCCAAATCTTAACGCTTCTTATCAAGGCACTTATAGCGACAAGATAGCGGCCATAAATTATTTTTCAATCCTAAGACTGTCCTTCTTCGAAATATATTTCATATACATTGAGTGACTGATATGCATTGACATGCTATCCCAGCCTTCACCATTCACTACACAAGCCGACTTGGTGATTTTTGTGCACTCAAAGCCTATTTTTTCGTACAGCTTAATTGCCGGAATATTGAAAATGTACACCGAAAGTGTTATTTCTTTAAACTTTAGCGAATTAAATGCTAAGTCCAAAATGGCACGTATTAAATTATGGCTATACCCTTCACCTCTATGTTCGGGAAAAATCATCACTCTAGAGAGTACGGCAGACATTTCCTCTTGGTTAATATCAGACAGCTCAACGTGTCCAATCCTTTCATTATCATCTGTTCTAAGCAATGTATAAATATACGATTTTGGCCTACAGCCTTTTGCCTTTGATAGATATAAAAATAACTGCTTCGGTTCTAATGGGTAGGTAAACATTCTTGAGCCAGCCCACTGTATTAGCTCACGTTTGGATGAAATAGAATCTAAAATATGTCTGAAATCTTTCTCACCAAAGTTTAATAACTCAAAACTCATTATTTACCTCTACACCACTTCGCCTATTTATTTTAAAAGTAAAGAAAACGGCCCTATGAGTCAAGGATCATTTTGTGAGCTATTACTCACAAAGCATGCTTAAAATGGTTTGCCTGATCCTAAATTAAGCCATGGCTTAGCTTAAGGCTTGTACTCTAAATATTGTCCTTCAATCAATTAATTCGCTTAACATGTTCTGTCCGAAAACTGGTGCTTCTTTGGCAGAAAATCACCCCTGCACTACCTACTACAATACAAAGCATACCTACAAGTATTACCTTAGTCATCATTTCATTAAAGATATAGTGCGAGAATATCAATGAAAAAACGATATTAAGATAGTATAAACTGGATACAATTGTTGGTGTAGTATATACCGTTGCCAAGACCAAAAAATATTGTAGCAAAAAAAAGAGAGCACCAATGACTACGATAACAAGCCAGTTTAGATGTGCCAAGTCTCGAAAATAGGGTATCGAAAACATAAGGCAAATGATGGTTGAATAGGTAAAATAATAATATAGGCTTATCAAACTGCCATCTTTTTTTGATATCTTTTTTATCATCACTATAGAAAGGGCTGCTGACAATCCAGATAATAGTGCGTAGAAAGAATATAAAGAAAAAATATTTTTATCGACATTTAAAGTGAATACAACACCAAGAAATCCAACGAATAGAAATGGCCAGAATTTGTGATTAAGTTTCACTCCAAGAATAATTAGCCCAATTAGTGGTATAAAAAGCGGGAAGGCGTTATAAAGAAGCAAAGAATTAAAATACGACATATGTTTAAGTGCCGTGAAAAGGAAGAAGCTAATCCCTAAACTGAAAACAGTTCTTAATAAATGTTCAGATTTTATTTTGGAGGAACTCAATAAGTTAATGGAATTTGCCCCCTCCTTTTTTATGAGAATGGGAATTATTAATAATAGGCTTATCACACTTTGCAAAAACATTAAAAGTGGGACCGGCATCGATACCATAGTTAATTTTATAATTGCTGTTTGTGAAGCATAAAAAAACGCACTGAACACTGCAAAAGATACGCCAAGATAAAATAGCTTCTTATGTTTTACGCACATTTTTTATATCCTCGGTATATTTACCTTGCCAGTGAAAAATACCTAACCATTACTTTCCAATATCCGCTCAGGGGTCGTCTTCCTGATTTTGAAAAATACCATGCTTGTGACAAACACCACTAGCGTAATAGTGCTAATCACAATAAATAATAAATGAATCCCCATTCCACTAGAAAAGTGAGCCACTAGCAATCCCGCAACTGGAAGGCTCAGCTGATTAAGCAATACAATAATTCCTATTGTTTTCCCCATATCAGCCTTGGGTATATATTTGACTCTTTCTGTCCGTATAAATACGTTGAACACGCCATCTAACCCGTTGACTAAAACATATCCGATAATGTATAAAAATAGATATGCACTGAAGCCCGCTAAAAAGCCGCCCACAATAATCAATGATCCGACTAATAGGCCTAGAGCATAAACTGAGTAACGGCGAACAAAAATCGGTACTAACAACGCCAAACAAATTCCAACAACGCCGGTAATGGATTGCATTAAACCAAAAACTGTAGCATTTGACTTAAAATAACCAGTCACCATTGCCGCATTAGTAGATAACGTTAACCCCCAGATTAAGTTAATGGCGATTGTTAAAATTGTTAAGCATATTAATGACTTGTTAGATAAAAATATTTTCAACCCATCTAACATGTCATTCCCAATATGTTTTTTTGCCAATCGTTTTATCTTGGGAAATAATTTTTCAGACAATTGTAATATCCCTAAGTAACTCATGAGAAAAACAACAGCTGCCATAAAAATAATATCTCTGGCCGGAAAGAAAATTATCAGCAACGACGCAAATAATGGACCAAGTATAAAAGTACTTTGCTCTATTGCTTGTACTAGTGATTGGGCTTTATGCATATCACTTAACTCGATCATGGCAGGAATCGTAGCCTCTAATGCAATAAAGGATTGAGCATAAAAGAATGCACAGGCTCCCATCATTAATGCAATTATCCAAAAGGTACTAGCTGGATAAAACAATATGATCAGAAATGAAATTATGCAAAACAGTGCCCGGAAAAAATCGGCTACTAGGTAAATCCGACGCCCACCATATTTGTCACTCAATGCACCCGCCACTGGAAGTGAGATAATTCTTGGCAGCCATTCAAGAAAAAAAGCCAAACCTGACATGGCAATGTTATGAGTAAACTGATAAACAATTAGAGGAACAGCAAATAACAAGAATTGATCGCCTAATGACGAAATGAATCGACAAAATAGAAATAGGGATATTTGTTGTTTACTCATCGTCATATACTTTTTCCCCACAAAGCTCCAAGAACAATTTTGGCATTAGAAAAATTATCATAATTCGAAACATCCTGAAAAGTATTTTTCATGTACCCACCGAAATTAACTGCATAAGATAAGATTTGGTTTGAGGCCAAACTTCACGCGTCAGGGCATAAATTGCCGAACTTCTCAGGCTATTATCTGGACGGACAATATCATTTTTGAGTATGCCCTCGAAAGGTATTTTTAGCTTTTCGACTGCTTTCCTAGACCGTATATTTTCTGAGTCGATGGAGAATGCAACTCTATTGAATCTCAGTATTTCAAATGCATAATTGAGCAAGATAAGTTTAACGACTGGATTTACTCCTTTCCCCCAATAGAAGGGATTGTACCAAGTGTATCCCATCTTCATGGACTTATTGCTCAGCTCAAGCTCGTAGTAGCTAGATGAACCAATTACGGAGTTTTTATACAGAACAACAAAAGCAATACGTTTGTCCGATTTCATTGAATTAAAGGCCTCTGCTAGCCATCTATTTTTGAATATATCAGGTTCATGGTAGTGAACCCGATGATTTAACCAAATAGAAAGCTCTTTTGCCATTTCAATTAGTTGACCACAGTGGCTTCTATCCAATAACTCAAGACGTATATCACCTTTAGTCAACTGTTCTCGATTTTCATTAATTAAGGATATAATTTCTTTCATTAAATAACTCTATTTGCTAATTTTGACACTGATCAACTCTTGATTTAGACATTCTTCGCTTGTTAGGCCAAGCAACTATTCCCGCCGATATCAACAAAGCCACACCACCAACCCATGCAACTGCATTCAATGGAAAATAATCCACTATTAAGCCCCCTATTAGAGCACCTGAACCTATGCCTGCATTAAACATTGACACATGAACCGTTGAGGCAGCATCTACAATTTTCTCAGGAACCGTTAATATTAATGACTGCAAAGTAACTGTTAATATACAAATGCTAGCGCCCCATATGGAAACTAACATCGCTGCCGTATAAAACGAATATAGCGGCAAGCGCACACATAAAATTATTACAAGTGCCATACATAAAATCACCCAAAAACATGTGGCATTCAGTTTGGAATCTTTTATATAGCTTACTAGAATATTTCCAACCACCCCGGCAATACCAAATAAAAATAGATACAATGCTAAATATGAGTGGTCAATGCCAATGTCCCTTTCTAATAAAACCGCTATGTAGGTGAAAGCACAAAAATGTCCCATTAATGCTAATGCCGTTGCTGGAAAAAGTCTTCGTAATAATGGATATTGCAATAACAGGGGCAATTGCCTCAGATAATCATGCGCCTTACCAGGCATTTTTTTGAAACCCCAAGCTAGCGCTAATGCAAGTAAAAAACTCAGGCCGCTTATTGACGCAAATACAAACCGCCAGCTCAGCAATTGTGAAAGCAATGTCCCGATAGGAACCATAACGACAGTAGCAATAGCGATTCCACCAAAAACAACAGCTGTAGCCCTTGCTTTGGATGTCTTTCCTGCTAAACGAACACACAATGGCCCCACAATAGACCAAAATACGCCATGGCTGAATGCACCTATTACACGAGCTATAAATAAAAATGTCAGGGAGGGCGCAAGTGCAACTAATAAATTCGCAAATGAAAATAGGAATGTAACTATCAATAGTAACTTACGCCGCTCCTGCGCTGATAACCAAGATGTAATGACAACTGCTGATATAGCTACTGCCCAAGCATAACCAGTTACAATTAAACCGACTCTGCCCACTGGCTGATGAAAACTTAGACTAATCTCATTCAACATCCCCACAGGAATAATTTCAGCTGTTACAAAAACAATAGCGATTGTCATTAACACCAAAATAGAAAACCAATGGGCACCGTTATCACTTATTGTAGGATCTAAATTGCCGGTATTCACATTAATTACATCCTATGCGTCATCTTGTATGAGTTTTCATCATTGGAATCTGAACTATCACCTGGTGCGCTACTTGTTAACTTAGAATTCAACTCTAACGATTCATAAATAGCGGGGATTAGCTCATTTGGAAACTGCGTCAAACCATACAATGCTGTATTAGTTAAAATAACAACTGATAAATTATTTACAGGATCAACAAACATTTTATTGCCATAAACACCGCCCCACTCATAACTTCCTTCGCTACGTGGAGTTCCAGCCTCTTCTGAATCTCTCACAACAGCAAACCCCATACCAAAACCGAAGCCGGGCCCAGCAGCAGCCACATCAAAATCTGGCACCGAATCGTGAGTTAATAATTCAATAGACTCTCTGCCTAAGAGCCCATAGCCCCCTTGGCGTATAGTTTCTAAAAATTTGATATAATCCCTTGCTGTCCCAGCCATCCCTGCACCACCTGAAGGATAAGCATCAATATTTGTAATTCGACCAGGAGCATAATGAATAGGACCACACCCATCCAATAAAACTTGGTCTTTGCTTTCCATGACACGGGCTATTTCATCTCCGCTACCATCTGCATAAGCTTTAGCAAGCTTATTAAGCTTCATACCATCGACGTAGAACATAGTATTGTCCATACCCAATGGAGCGGTTACGTAGTCTCTAATGATCTCTGGCAAGGGGATATTGCATATCTTTTCGAGAATTGCACCTAGGACATCTGTTGATAGTGAATAACACCAAGCTGAACCTGGAGCGAACATTAAGGGAGCTTTAGCTAATCTTGATAGATTCTCATCTAATGATAATACTGATTCATCTAGACCATCGGACACATTAAATGATCGGTATGGCTCATTATCTTCAAAAAGAAAACCGTAGGCCAACCCTGATGTGTGATTCAGCAGATGCGCAATAGTAATTACTGGTATTGAGCCATCTTTCAATTTTGGCGTAAATTCTGGCAACCATCGGGTTATAGGATCTCCCAAAGTGAATGCACCCTTTTCAATCAATACCATCGTTGCTGCACTCACCAAAGGTTTCGTCAAACTGGAAAGGCGAAAAATGGTTTCACTAGTAACCGGCAACCCCGCTTCCCGATCTGTCTGGCCAGCATGATATTCTAATAGAACATTTCCATCTTGAACCACGATGATACTCGTACCGACAATATTGCCACTATTAATAGCTGCATCGATAGCTTCAATAACTTTTTTCATAGTAACTCCTAAAAATTACAATATATCTATCCAATTTATTTGATGGTTCTTGTAAGTTAGCATCATAATTAATTTAAGAAATTCCCGGTGGCTGTCAACCTTGAAGAACGTTTCAATGCTCACACATTTCCAACCTAAGAGTTACCCATCTAAAAACTCTCAATTGTGATACTAGCAACCGTCACATATTTCTTGGCTCATTTTTCTTGAACTCTTAGCATTAACCTTAACACTCAATATAGGCATTTACATTCTCCTTTGCATAAGAAATTTTGTTAAATTATAACTTCAAATTTTCAAAAGTTTCTTTCGCAACAAACAATGCATTAGTGGTTTTTGCAAACCCTGCATAAAGTGCAGTTTGAATAATTACCTCAGTAATCTCTTTTTTGCTTGCTCCAGAATTAACAGCAGCTTCAATATGAGCCTTTAATTGTGGTTTTGCGTCACCTAATGCCACACATGCCGCAATCACAGCTAGTTCACGCGTTTTAATGTCTAGTCCATCTCTACTGAATATCTCACCAAATGCCCACTCAATGGTCATAGTCACATAATCTGGTGCAATATCTTTTAACGCTTCAACGATTTCCTCTCCAGAATGCTCACCATGCAATTCATTAAATAGCGCTAAGCCACGGTCATAAACTTTTTGATTGATTTCCATAATTAATACCTCTTATACCTATTAAAAAATTTCTATACTCTGCCACTTTTATGCAAACCCCATTCTCCTTTTCCTCTCACGATATACCCAATAACTCTAAGGCAACAGATAAAGTAATCACTGACAATAACATCGAAAGCACAATAACCTTCGCACAGCCTGATATATAGCTCTGGAATTTCTGCGCAAACACGTAGCTGGTTACACCCGCAGGTAAGGCTGACATAACTACGCTCGCCACTGTCCACATGTGATCCATAGGGAAGAACCAGTGAATTAACAAAAACACAGCTAAAGGTTGTAGAAGCAATTTCATGAGTGATAATGTAACTACTTCACCAGCTTTGACATTGTGCTCTTTTTTGGTCATACCACCTTTCGCTAACCCCAAGCCAAGTGCAAATAATGCACATGGACCAGCAGTGTTTGCCAGCAAGCCTCCGAAGGCTAAAACTGATTTTCCTAGGGGGATATGGGCAACAGAAAAAATGGCCCCAAATATCACCGCTAAAACCATTGGATTACTTAGTATTGTCTTGACAGTCTTAAATAGTGCCTGGCCAAATGAATGCTGCCCCAACTTCGTAAATTCAGACATTATGATTACGCAAGTAATAATGGGTATGTTATGAACCAAAGTACCCAGCGACGCAGGCAACATGGACTTACTACCAAAGGCTAATAATAGTATCGGCACACCCATATAGCCTGTCGTACCATAGGAAGCAACCATGCCTTGAATAGATAAGTCAGATGTTTTTGCATTAAACACCAGTTTCATCAGTATCACAGAGGTAGCAAAACAAAGGATAGCAGCTAATGTGTTGGCCAGAATGAAGTTGGTATTCAATATAGAATGAATCGGTGACTGAGCAACAGCTAAAAATAAGAAAACCGGTAAAGCAAAATAGTAAACATAAGTATTTAATGCTTTATCACTGCCTTCAGAAAATAAACTTGTTTTTCCTGATAAAAAAGCACAAAGGATTAACGCAAAAACAGGTATTGTAATGCCTAGTGTTGCTTCCATTATATTTTTCTCCTGCTTGCTTACCTAAATTCTTTATGGATCCGGCTATTCTGGCTGATAATATCACCCCTGTTGAAAATGCATAGAGGCTGGCTGGCACAATTCATTTAGGATGCTTTACTGCCCCCATAGGACTTGGCCTCATTTTGTGAATTTATTTTATTTACTCTATATTCCCATCATCAATTTCCTTCAATACAGCAAAAGCATTCATAGCTGCAGGGCAGCCACAATAAATCATCAATAATTTAATCGCTGTGTTGATTTCATCTCTAGTTAAAAAACCATTAGATTCAATATAAGCCAATGCAGATTTAGTATGGTTATTGTTGCCAAGAGCCATAGTATGGGCTAACTGGATGAGCGATATCGTACGATCATTGGTTACATCTAAAGTTTGACTACCTTCCACTCCAGCGAATTTGCCGAGTTCTTTAAACAAATGCTCCTTGGACGCCACTATGTTTTGTTCATAGAGGTAACTAAATAAAGCATGGATATCATCAAAGCTGCCACCCAAATTGAAATAGCCCTTCAAATGGATATTGAGCTGCTCCGCCTTAGCCAATGAAGATAAAGCCACCACAACTAGCAGACTTTTCTCCGATAAACTTAGCTCTTCCATATCCCATAATTCATCATAGGCAAAAGTTCTAACAAACTCACCGAACCACGGATTCACTTCATAGCAACGCTGATTCACAGCCTCTGCATCTTCACCATAAAGCTTGATCATATTGTCAGATATAGGTAACTTTGTATTGCTCATGTCGCCGCTCCAATTACTAATGTTTTATACATATTTTAACGTTAAATTAATGGTTATAGTGAGTCAAGACAAAATGCAATAATCCTGCAAAATGATCTTGCATGGCTTACATTATTTAAATATTTCGTAAGCCTATACTGACAAAACTTAATGAGTTTACCCAATGGACTTACAATTAGCAGTATTTTCTAATAGCGATTTTAAAGTGATTCTCGAGGAGATTACATCTCGAGCCGAGCTGGTTCAATGGGCTGGCTCAAAACGTTTTTCTTATCCACTTGATGAAAAGCAACTAACTGAATACTTATTAGATGCAAGTAGCGACAAATCAATCAGTTATATCTACAGCCTGATCAGAAGCGATGATAAGGTATTGATTGGGCACGTGGAGTTATCTGATATTGACTGGAAAAATATGACAGCGGTACTCTCTAGGGTATTGATTTTCAAAAAGTACCGTGGCAGAGGTTACAGTCATCATTTGTTACAGGCCATATTAAATCAGGCATTCGATATTCTAAAACTCAAAAAAATTAAGCTATCTGTATATACGTTTAATACTCCTGCCATTGCTTGCTATAAAAAATAGGGTTTAAAAGTACTGAAATAAAGCAATCTGTATGCACTGTTGAAGGTGAGCATTGGGATAGCATTTCAATGGAAATAACTAGCGGAAATTTTAATGATTAGATGCAGCAATAAAAATCTGATATTCTTCCGAATAGCCTTTAGTGAATATTGTCACAAAGCTTTTATGAATTAAATGAGGTTGAATTATGATCATTGCTAGTGAATGCCTTTGCTGTGCCACAATTACAGACCTATGCAAATCCAATGCCTTGGAACGTACCTTTGCACTTACTGATGGTGCATTACATAGTTAGGTCAAATTTAAATCTAAAATAAACTTAACCATGTAGATTTTGCCAAAGGGTCATAAATGCGTCTTGTAATTAAACATTTAGTGGTTACTTAAAGTTTAGGATATTATCATGAAATTGGATGTAATTTTAACTGGCGCCGGATTTACACATGCTTTAGGCACGCCTCTCGCGAAAGAAATGAGGGATAAAATATATAACTCAAATTATCTTGAGAATCAGCAAAAAATCAAAAAAAAATTTGATGCCAAGGACGGAAACTATGAGAAAGTTTATGCAGACGTGGTACTATCATCACAGAGCAAGTTTAGTGATGAAGAAAAAAAATCTTTAGAAGATGCAATTGTAGATGCTTATAAATCCATAGATAGGGAACTGTATGCCTTCCAGGACGATCAACAAAAACAAAAGCAAGCCATACAACGTTTTTTTGGTTCATGGCTATATAGAGAGCAGAAACATGAACACAAAGTGATGTTCACTTTAAATCAGGACCTATTCATAGAAAGGCATGTTCTGCCACAGCTTGGTATCCCAGAATCAAACATAGTAATCAAAAATCATATTGAGAGCATATTACGGAACAAACAATATTCTAAGGACAAAATAAGTAACTTAGAAAATCAATTGATTTTGAATAGATATGCAGCACCTTATAAAGTTGAAAATCATACTAAGCCTTTAGAAAATAGACATTTAATAGACGTCTCTAAAGAGGAAGATAAACAAGCTCTGGGACTAAACTTGGAAAACACAGCATATTACATAAAACTACATGGCTCCTTCGACTTTATTAATAACCAAGATAGAAGAATAATAATTTCTGGAAAAAGTAAAACGGGTGAAATTGATAAAATATTTTTGTTAAGTGAATACCTTAAATTATTCGAGTCACTATTGGTAGATGAACAGTATGAAACTATTAGATTAATAATAATAGGCTATAGTTTTTTAGATTCTCACATTAATGATATATTAGAAAATGCCTGTGCTGAGATGAGGGGAAAAATTAAAATTGATATTTTTTCAGCTGTTAAAAGCTCTGAACTTTTAAAAAAAACGGATGAGGTAATTAAGGCTTCAATAGATAAGTACTATGAAACTGGATTTGAAAATAACATTAATCACTATATTGACCAAAGATATGGTGAAACTTTCAAGCCTTTGGCAAACAAGAAAGAGTCTATATTTTAATCTATCTTTCCACCTACAAGTGAATTAGTCATAACTTATCCTGATTATGTGCTTGTAAAAATGTTAGATAATATCATCACGATGAAATTCGACTGTCTATGTATTTATCGTAATAGGGCTTTGAAATTAAGAATACGACGTAAGTTGCATAGGCTGTCACACAAAGAGCAGTAAGTGCACTTAATGTAAAAACGAACTTCATCAATGTAAGGTAATCATTTATAGAACCAGTATGTAGTAAAGAGGATATGCCATTGACCAAGATAGTTGACGATGTAGAGTTAAAACTATATAAAGAATAAAAAAATATCAAAAACGCGCCTTGCTTATACTTTAATACTAATAAGATTATGGAGCCTAGATAACAAATAATAGAAGGAAAAGTTGAGATTAAAAAGCTCGATACGATAGGGGAATGAAGAGACTTTAATGAAATAAAATTCATATATATGGATATCATGTATAAAAGAAATGATACAAAAGTCACTATTAAAAGAATACCCATATGTCTTTCAATACTCTTCCACTTGCTTGTCATGCATTCTCCTTATGTACACAAACCGGTAAATATTTATTTTGGAACAAATATAATAGCCCATTTTGCAATTTTTACCATCATCGCTGCTGATATACTCAACATAATTACGTTGAGTATTTTAATTTCTTGCCCTGGTGTCAAACTGACCGTTTTTGCTGTTGGTGAAGGCGAAACATTAGGCTTATTATAAGTTTCTACCTCCAACTTGTATCCAACATCTCCGGTAAAGTGAATATCTTTTTTGGTCATATCAATGGGCTGCTCTGAAAATGTGAATACAGTCTTATTACCAAATGATTCTACAGAGGTAAAAGAAATACTCCCTGATAGATTATTTGATATTTTCGCTTTCTGCCATGTTGAGTCCGTATTAATGGTCGTTTTTTCCAGGTTGGCCATTAAAGCGTCTTTCGCTTTTGCACGAAAGCCTTTTTCATCAAAAGTGGATATGTCACAACCGTTGGTGTCCTGCAAAGTCAATGTTCCAATGAGAGACAAATGCAAGATATAAACAATACTCGTGCCTGTCACAGACTCCTTCTCTACAGCCCCCAAATCAGGCAAATTCAATTCCATAGTAGGATGAAAGCATTCTTCCATCTTTTCTAGGGTTTCGCTAGGACCAGGCACTGCCCCCCGCTTCCCAATCATCACATCACTGGACCCAGCTGTCACAACACCGCCATGGGCAGTTTGACTGTTTAACCGTGCTGCGGGCTTGCTGTTCATGAAAACGCCTTTCGAGCCTATCTTCACACTGTCCTTGGAACCTAAGCAATGAAGAGGGTCTCCTTCCCTTGCCGCATTTAAACCATTGATGATGACATTAGGCGAACCTTGGGTGACGGGACCACCTTGGTGGGGTGTGGTACTTACCATCTTCGGGCACTTGTGATTATCACCTAACCTTGCCGCGCCTTGAGTATCACTATCTTTATCCGTCAGTAATTGGATTTGCTTTGCATCCATCTTTATCCCAGCAGATGAAATAGTTAATCGGTTAGTACCTACTTCCAGCACGATTTCTTTCGCTTGCGTACTATGGCTACCTTTGAGGATTTTTGTGATGAAATCACCAGTGACTTGTATATTCTCTGAACCATTAATGGTCTGTAGCCAACTATGTTCCACCGTCTGATTCATATCTTTTTGCGCATGCAAGACTACCTGCTCTTGGCCTGGGGTATCGTCTAGGATGAATTGATTGTTGGCTTGGCGATTATCCGATTCAATACTGTGGCTTTGGTAACCACTCTTGTTAGCATTGGCTGGTACGGAAAAGACAGGCCGATTATTGCCATTGGCTAGGCTGGTTAAGGCAATAGGGTCATCCGGATTACCATTGAAATATTGGATAGCTACTTCATCACCGACTCGAGGAAAAAATTGCATGCCCATCTTTGTTCCCGCCCAGGGCTGAGCTACCTTTATCCATTTTGAAGGTTGTTTGGCTTTATCCCAAGGGAATAATACTTGAATCTGTCCTTGGGGATTCACATGAATAGCACCAGGCTTAGGTCCTGCCACCTTGGCAGGTTGCATATTGGCAATGTTAGGGCGTTTGGTACGACCCAACGGCGGATAGTAACGGTCTCTTAAAGGCATCGCCGTCATTTCATTTCTATAACTCAATGCCCTGTGGGAAGAAGCGGCAGCTTCATGCTCTGCTTTAATGCAATGCTCAAGAGCCGTTATTAAATACTGTTCAGATTTGACTGCTTCAGTAGGACAGTTAGCTAACTGGATGACACTACCGGGAGCCAGACTACCCCGATTGCTACGCGCTTTGATTTGTTCCCTCACAGTCGACATTTGTCCTATCTCGCCATCCATAGATTGAGAAGCATATGATGTCATTGCACCCACGCTTTTCACAACATCCTTAATTTCAGTACCATCTGATAAGGGAATTTGATAATCAAAGCTTATAGGCGAACCCTGCCTATAGCTTTGTGGGCTATCCCCTAACGTTAGTATATGCCCTGTTGCCGAATGTTCAAAATAATAAAATATCCCATGGGTTTCCATAAGCCTGGATAGGAAATGAAAAACAGATTCTTGGTACTGAACTTTATAATTAATAGGAGAGTATTTTTTACTCAAACGGCTCACGTCGTATTTAGCCATAGCAGAGTCATTCAGTAGGCTCTGGATAATTTGAACCGCGCTCTGATTAAAAAATTGCCGACTGCACTGGTTCATTTGTAATAAGTAAAACCAGGGTTGTAAGACCAATTGGTAATGAGTATAAGCCTGGGCAACCTTAGTTTCTGGATTAATCTTGGTAATAACCCCATTAAAATAGCGACTGTCATGGGTTAGAGACTGTAGCCTCACTGTTGCCGTTTGGCCCAGTAAGGTTTCAACATTCGCAATGGGCTTTTGAGTACTTACAGTTAACCGATATTCAAATAACGTATCTAACGCCTCTCTGCCATAAAAGTCCACAGGCGTCCAATCTGAAGTGGCGCCTGGGATTTCTATTTCAAGTAAAGCGTTAGCGTCACTAGGCATCAGCGATCACTCCTATAACTTTTCTGGCAGGCCGAAACCTTTGACATCGGTCAATTTGAAATTCGCCAGACTCTCCGTTGACTGGATATCAAAACTTGCACGATGTCCTGCCCCATTAATGACAAATAGATATTTGTCAGGATCCGTTGTACCTTGCAAGTGACTGCGATCAAGTAACTTAAAGAAAGCCCATGGCCCATCATAAGAACGAACATAATGTTCGCCATTAAACCCTGTTATATTAACTTTTACTGTATCCTCACCAGATGATTGCGGCCATATTACTGACACAGGTTGCTGAGGACCATGATTATAAGTCAACACCACATGGCCAATGGACAAATTAACTTTTGAGGCATTATCGTCTAAAGTATGTGGCTTAATCGCATACTGTAATTTCGGTTTAGCCCCGCCATCAGGGAAATAACGGTGTTGGATAGCTGCAGCCTGTTCAAACAAACGCAATTCGTGGCTCGACATTTTTAAAGAGTGGCCGTTCAAATTGTACAGCTGCCAAGGTGTTTTACTTGTATCAACAAAACTTGCCAAATACTTATTAAAGAATTGTGACAAGGTTCCTTTGGGTGCAAAAAAGTGAGAAAAGGCATCAACACTAACTTGTCCTCTCGCATGAGGTGATAAGGGATAACGATCTTTCAATTGATCATCATATTCACTGTACACCTGATTCTTCCAAGCCGTATTGATATAATTCATAGCTCCTTGCAAAATGACAGCCCAACTGTTATCTGCCACAGAATTTAACCAGGTTTTCAGTGGCTCTGGGGCACCTTTCGCTTCGAGAGTTAATTGACGAATAGGATTGGATAATTTGCCCTGCATGTAATCTTCCGCCGCCTTGTAGGCTGCTGCATTACTATCGGCTGCCTGACTGATCTGTAACATATAGTCATGCAACCCAGCCAGAGATTGATTAATCTTCCGCATTTTTGCAGTGGTGTGATGCTCATTGGTATAAGCATTTAACGTTTCAAAGTCTTTAGCTATATTAATATTGGCATTTTTCACTCTGGAGGTATTATCTTTAGTAATGGAAAGCACATCGGCCAAGGGTGACTGGTTACTAGCTAGCAAACCAAGCACCGTAGCAGCTTGCTGCAAGCTTGTAAAAGGCACAACTTCCAGGTGGCGCAAATGTTGCTGCCACTCTTTGACATAACTATTTTCATATTCCTGATCCAACTCACCCATAATTTCGCTGTCGGATTGTTGCTCGGCCTCATCCGTTGTTAAACCAATGGCTTTATTATCCTGCGCAACTTGTCTAGCAATGTCATTGGAATGTGGATTAAAGACTTTATTATAACCGGCACTGCTATAAAGCGATGGAATGTCTGAAACATCATTATGGTCCACAAAGACTTCATAAAAAGTTGAGCCAATCTGATCAGAAAAATTAATATTTGGTAAATTGCTTGTGCTCGAGCTGAGACTTAATAAGCCATAAGCCCGTTTCTCTGGTACAACTTGCTCAAGTTTTCCTCGTGCATCATTGATTAATCGTCTGTCTAAAGGCAATTTCTCAATATCATTTGCCATAGCCAAATTCAAATAATATTTTAACTGCTTATCTGTCATAATATCTTTTTTGAAAGTTTTTGCCCATTGATAATACATCGGCTCTTCCAAAGATGTTGGGTCAGTTGCATCAGATGGACTAAAGGTCAAGTACCCCTTCAGTGTTGCATACAATAAATTTGCATCATCCATGGGATGATGAAGGTTATTTTCTAACTGAGCAGCAACCCTAGGTAAAAACAGCGTATTTATCGACCCTTCTAGTGCTTGCTCAGTAGCATGCTTTGTGCGATGAGATGAAGGCAATAACCCCATCAGCCATGGGTTGTCTGTTTTTTTATATACATTATTCGCACTATTTAATGCATTTAATGCGGGCAGAGTATCTTGCAAATGCATATCATCAATTCTTAAGTGTTGATACGCTCTGTGATATTCTTCTAAATTCCCCCTAACCTGCATAATGGCCTTTTTATTATGTTCATAAGATGAATACATGCTATAAGTACCAATCACTACCGCGACAGGCAAGGCATAACGCACTCCTTTATAAAATAAAGTCTGTAGATTTTGAACACGCTCACTGTAGCCCAAAACCTTGCCGTCTTGTAATATAACATCACGGTAAAGCTGAGTCAGAAAATATCCATCACTAGTTTGCAATAGTTGATTGCGTTGCATCACTGAATTAAGGTGGAATTTTTTGGCGTAGATGTTAACCAATAAATTATGTGGTTTACCTACCTGAGAGGCACTGGTGAAATAGAATCCTCTTAACTGAATCGCACTGTTGATACGCACAGCACCAAACAACTCGAAAATTAAAGTTTCAATGGGTTTACGAAATAATCGCATTTGATGAGGAAAAGCATGTATTAACTCACGTTTATTATCATTTTTTTCTATATCCATCTTCCACAATAATTGCTGTGACAATCGTTCCATTAATGATTGATATTCTCGATTAAATGCAGCAGCAACCGAGTTCATATCACTAGCCTCGGCAAGAGGAAAAGTGGCACCCCAAACTTGGCTTAAATCTTCACGACTCAAATCACTAAAATACTCAACAAACCCCTCGACCAGATCACATTTGGTAAAGACCAAATAAACAGGTATCTGAACTTTAAAGGTTTCATTCAACTCCCGTAAATGAAGGCATATATTATATAATTCATTTTGTCGATGTTGATTATCTTTATGCAAAAGATCTGTCAAGCTGAAGTGTAATAGTAGACCTGCAATAGGCTTATTTCGCCTCTGTTTTTTTAAGAGTTTAATAAATTTCTTCCAGTTATTAACCGTTCCTGCATTGTTATTTTCATCAGGTGATTGACCTTGATTAGTCAAATCAATCAAAACACCATCATCCGTATACCACCAGTCATAATCAGGAAACTGCTGTACATAAGTAATGGCTTCGTTGCCTAACTTTTCTGGCGGAAGAAAAATAAGACCTGAGTTAGCAATGGATGAACTTTTCCCAGCACCTCCAGACCCCATGACAAGATACCAAGGTTGTCTGCGCAATAGCCTACCTTGTTTATCCTCGTATACTCGGCCCTTTACTAGCCCGAACTTCTGAGTTATCCATGTTGTTAACTCAACAGAAAACTGCTTAATGGCTTTCCAAACTGTTGCTAGAATTTCTTTTAGCTTAGGCAAGGTTTGAGCCTTATGCTTAATAAATAAATCAATAACAAAAAACACCATAGACAACAGCAATATAATACCAGTTGCGCCCATTCGGGCACTAATGCTACTTAATGGCTTACTACCACCTACTGGAATCACAGGGCCAATTAACCACAACAACAGAATAACGGCTAACAAATATATAACTGGTCTTGATATGGATATTTTTGGGAAGCTTTTCATTATAGTAACCTTCTAATCGAATGAATGTGGCACAATTGAACGGTCTAGCAATTGACTGAACATAGTAACTGGTGGCTCATTACCTATTTTATTAAGTGCCACCACTGTACTTTTTGAGTAACTGTGCAAGTTATAGTTAAATACAAACCCGACTATCAGCAAAAAGCTCAAGGAAGTTATCATCAAACGTTTTATTGATGCCCGCTTTTCTTTCTTATCTTCCACAGGCTTAGCATCTTTCCAGTGGGGTGACAGCTGTGTTATCACATTGTTATGATAACGGCGAATTCGATAAAACACCTTATTCCTTATATCTTCTCGAATTATTTTGTCTTTTTGATAAAATTGACCTTCATAACCAAGACTCAGGCATAAATATAAAAATTCAATTAGATCCAAGTTTTCATTGGCTCGTTGCAAGGCATTTTTTAAGATAAGATAAAAACGCTCTCCTCCCCAATTTTCTTTATGAAATAAATTTAACAACCCCTGGCCCACCCAAACGCTATTCTGCCCCCAAGAGGTTTTTAACACAGCCTCATCCAACACAACACAAAGACAATAACTAGCCGCGGTGATCTGCCTTGTATTGTATCGCACATCATTCAACTGTTTTTGAAACAACTTGACTTCATTAACCAATTGCATACGTAAACGGCTGGGATCAGGATGTTGCTTGCTCTTTTTTATCTGGGTCACTAAGGACAATAGTGGATCCGCTGCCATAATAATAGGATTTGGTCCCTCATGGGCAATAGGCTGTCTATTTGGCATATTAGGCTGCTCAACGTGCCCTAGCCCTGATATTCTCGGTGCTGATAACTGTTGTTGTGGTAGCTGTCTATTCATGATTTATCCTTTTATGGCCCATAGTTCGAGCTTCAGATTTGGCATATTGCCACTAGTATGAATGGCTAATGCCGCTGATTTTTCTAAGTACTGCCAACTTTCATGCTGCTGATTGAGACTGAAATAAACATAGTTAGCATGGAATGGAATTTGGCGTGGTGCCGTTGACATCAATTGCAATTCAATCCCTGGAATTTGATGTGCAATAAGGTCTTTCAATTGCTCAACTGGTGCTATCTTTGCCTGCCTTGCAAATTCCATACGAATTACATCAGGAGGCAAATCAGCATATACAGCCAAGATAAAGTTACTGGTACTTAATAGCGTCTTATCATCGATTACAGCGGTCCAGATACCTTGTTTCCGCTCTTCTAAAGCGATGGATGTTGCATTTTGTTCTAGCACCATTGTTAATGCTTTACGTAATGATTTGGCGACGGGTAAGAACACTGAATTTAAGTGATCATGGTCATAATTTGATGGCTCTAGTGGTCGTCGGGTCTCTGACGTAAATGTAGATATCTCACCCAATAATTCAATTAACGCAAGATACAGCGTTTCCGGATGCAAATTCTGTTTATGTGATAAGTGAGTGAAAATAAGCTCATAACGGTTGACCAACTGGAGTAACATAAAATCAACAGCAATAGCTGTCTCTGACTGTTGTTCATCAGTTAATCGCTGACTTAACATTTGTGCACGATGATGTAGCAACCCTTGAATTTCTTTTACCAGTCGCGCAAGCATGGGTGCAGCTTGTACATCTAAACAAGGAGGAATAAAGTCAGGGTCTAAAATGACTTTTTTATCGGAGCGGGTCTCCTTGATAAATGCAATAGGAACATAGCTGTAATCACTTAAATCTTGACCTTCCACGAGTAACTGCAACTGCAGTTTGCCCACCAGAACTTCCACCTCCTCATCACCATTTTCCATAGCATCATTGATAGATTGATTAGAAATGTGGTACCGATATTGAGGTGTAACTTGTTGCAATGACATAGTAGGAATGCCACTTTTTTTCAGTGGAATAGCCAAGTATATGTGTTTATTACTTAGTGAATCAGGCAGTTCAATAGGGGCAGGTGGTGCATCTTCGAATGGTAAGTTAAATAGTGTTCCATCGGGTAATATCCCGTGAGCCGAATTTAGCCCAAACTTCCCCAGCGCCAATAGTTCTCTGTCAATTTCTAGTGAAATCATACCCCAAGCATAAGAACATAAGTAATTGGTCTTATGGTGAATTAAATTCTCAAAAAACCTATCCTGTTGTTGGAAATGTTGAGGAGCTAAGAACATACCTTCACCCCAAGCAACGCGATTATAAATACTCATATGTTACATCCTATTTTTCTAATGCAGCAGCTAGCCCCTGCGACTCTAAAACAACGTTTAAGGTTACATCTTTCTTGCCATTTGGAATTTTAATAGCCGTTTTCCACCTATCTTGATCGAGGTTACGATAAGCAGCTGTTAATCCGATATAATGAGTATTTGGCGATAGTGTTTGCGTTACCTTTTGAGTTTGCCCAGGACGTACCTCCATTGTCTGTACATCTATCAAATCATTACCCAACACCTTCCCTGCATTACTAGACAAACTGTAGTAACTCGCGTGTTTGAAACGACTCGCGGATGAAAGTTCGTAAAAAGTGACTTCCACAGGAGAAGGTCTTCCATTAACATCGGGATTAAGGTACTGCGCCGACTGTATGGCTAAATTGGCCTGTGGCAGAGATGGACCACACCCCATCAACAAACTATTCAATGCAATCATAAGCAACCATGTAAATTTTTTAAACATATTGTCTCCAACTTTAACCAAATAATGTTTTTTTAACGGTCTTTAAACCGTGAATCACTTTTGTTTTTCCCAAAGCCTGTACTAAAGGTTCTCTATTCGCTTCTTGTGTATTGCTACTTATCCCTATTGCTCTTTCGTCATAATAAGGTTGCCTTGTGTCTTCATAAATTTCATCCAAAATACCTGCATTAGAATGCACCCCATGATTCCCTCTATGGCCATCATCATAGGTTAAAAAATCTCCTTCTTGTTCTCTGATACCAAGCTCATTGAGTATATTCCCAGATTCAGTATGACTAATTTCTCTCTTTGGCTGGTGGTAATATTGGATATCTGCCTGCATATCATGGTTGTGATTTAATGCGGGATTTGGCCTCGGCAACTCAAAGTGATTTTGCAAGTGTTCAGGGATAGGGTCATGATTTTTTGAAGGTATTGTTCTTGGCGCTTGGCCCATTGATGAATGGATATTTAAATCACCTAGAATATCATCAATATCCTGATAATGTGCCTGTTCTTTATCTTTTCCTGGTAACATAAAATCATGCTGACTTATATCTTCCGCTTGATTATGGTAATTATCTTGGAGGTTATAGCGACTATCAATGTCACTCATTTGTGAATCGTTGCTAATATGAACTTGAACAATATTATCTATATAAATTAAGCAATCACCATCCTGTAATGGGATTTGTTGATTACCATTAGTTGCATAGTAGTCGCCTTCATGGAATTTAAAGCTCAATGAATTAACCTCAAATGTCCTCTCATTGCTGGCTCCCTCTAATTGATTAATACGTTGATCCAACTCAGTCTCGTCATCTTCTGACTTACTAAAGTGTTTCAATAAATCTGGATTTGCATTCTCTAACCAGTCATCGTTGGTCACGGGTTGAGAATCACCTGCGAGTTCTTCTAATTTATGTATGGTCAAATTAAGTCGTAATTCCATGGTTCCCCCCACTAGCTTTCTAGGTAATTCAGAATAGTTGCCTCATTTTCGGAGGAAAGCTTTCCATTTCCACCATTGGCAATATGAACACCTTGTAATAAAAAACGCATATAACTAAGAATCCTATTTTCTGATTGTTCCGCGGCCATCACAACTGCATTTGCGGCTGCTTGTGCCGCCATATAAGGGGCTGGTTTAACGGGCGCTTTGCCTTTTGGTGCAACATTATCACCACTCCAGAATGCACCAATGGCAGCCCAACTAGCAGGGGCGTAATATTCAAGAGCTTCCGCCGGTTTCTCAGTAGCTCGGCGAGCAACTTCTGTTTGCTGGTATACCCAATGTCGTGTTGCTTGTAACGCAGATAGTATTTTGTCTGACGGTTGCTTTGCTGTTGATATTGCACAGATATAAGCCCACCAAACAGCCTCTCGTTTAGGCAAACCATACGCTAGCAAATGAACAGCCTCGTTAAAATGCTGTTGCTCTATCAAATGATGCAGGAGTTCGACAACATTATTGCCCTTATCTATTCCTTGCAAATATTCATTAGTGATTTCAAGCTCTTGAGACAATGAAGTTAGCTCATCATGGCTGTACTTGACTAGCCTATCAAACAGAATATTTTCTTCCATATCTCTATCCCTAACTATTAAGATTGATCATGGCACCTGTAAGTGTGATGCCTGAACCATCAATAACAATCGTACTACTCCCAGCTTGCAAGGTAATTGACTTACCGGCCTGAATGGTTGCCGTACCGCTTGGAATTGAAATCTTTTGGTCACCATTTTGTAGCTGGCTTTGATGATCTTGGCCCACTATGGTACTCAAATTGTGACTAACACTTTGAATTAAATCGTTTTGAGCATGAATAGTTAACTTTTCACTATTCTTACTGTCATCAAAACTCACTTCGTTAAACTGGGTTGTATTGCCATTAATTGTTTGAGAACGAAAGCCACTCACCGTTTGTTGCGCAGGCAAAGTAAAAGGTAGAACATTGTCACCATTATAGGCACTACTAACTACGATAGGTCTATCGGGGTCACCATTTTCATAGATAACAAACACTTCATGTCCTACTCGTGGGATAAACTGGTTTCCCCATGAAGCCCCAGCCCAACCTTGGGCTACCCGTAGCCAATAACCATCGCTCAATTCTTCTTGATCTCTATCCCAATAAAACTTAACTTTCACTCGACCATACTCATCGGTATAAATCGCTTCGCCTTCTGGTCCAACAACAACCGCAGACTGTATGCCTGATATAATAGGCTTGGGTGTTATTTGTGGTGGGTGGTAAAGCAAGCCACTTGGCACACAGTGCACATGGTTGCTATATTCCAAACCTGTCTTCGAATTATCACTAGCACTATGATAGGGTTCATTTGCAGAATGCCTGATAGTTATAACTAGATAATCACCAGACTCAGAGCTATTTATTTGACTCAGAAAGCTAAAAACAGAACCTGCACTTAGTACTGGGCAAAGCGTCTTTGCAAAAGCCGAACAGCGCTCTTGGTTGAATAAAGCAGACTGTAACTGAGTGGTTTTTTCACCATCAGCCGGTGTTAAATATTTGCCTGGGTAGTAAAAATAGGATTGACTGTTGCTGTCCTTTGTCTTTCCACTGTTTAAATCAGATTTTTGTAACAGAGATTGGGATGGTGTTTTAAAATTATAATCTGTCTCTTCTACCTGTGAATTAGTTAGTTGGTATGCCTGGGTCCAATCCGTCACCATACTATGCCCTGTTTTTTTTAAACTTAAGGTTTTATCTAGCATTTGATAACCCATTTTCTGATCGGATAGGATCAAGATATTTTCTTTTTTACTTTGCTTAAAGAAATAATAAGCACCTTCCTCTTCAAGCAATCGATTAATAAAATCTAAATCTGATTCTTGATACTGAACACATATCTCCCGCTTCTCTGTACCTCCAGATAAAAATTGCAAGCTATATTGACTATCTTGGTACTTTTTAAAAATTATTTTAAGAATGTCTTGCAAAGATTTATCATTAAATATTCTGCTATCGCGATTTTGTGTTAACTGCCATAACCACGGGACCATGGTCAGTTTAACTTCTTGATAATCATTATTTACAATTTTCCCTAAGGAAACATCCTTAATCATGCCATTGAAATATCTGACACTGTCTGAACTTGAAGGCTGAGCAATGGATACTGTGCAGGACTTAAATAATACTTGTTCTGGCTCGAGCTTTTTCTTCTTAGATAATAATTTCAATGTATAGGTAAACAAGCCGGATAAGCATTCTTCACCCGTAAAGCTAGTCAGGATCATTGAGGCAACGCCTTCAGGCATGCTGACATTCAACAACCTTTGCGTTTCTGTTAAACCATCCATAACTGTAATACCGAAATTATAATATAAGTTAAAAGGGGACACTAGTAAGAACTATCATCCCCTTCCTACAATTACGCTGCCGCAATCTTTCCTTCAGAGATATCAAACCCTGTTGTTTGATTACCTTGTGACTGATTAGAATTATCGCTTGGCGTGTACTTAAATTGAATTTTATCAAAATTCAGTCGAATCTCTTCGACAGGTTTGCCTTCAGCATCATGACTTAGGCGATAGTGACTTACCATAGCATTAGCTAAAGTGATCTCTGCATAAGCACTTGCATTATTAGAACCCGTTCGGCACAAGTCGATCTTAACTGGGTTCTGCACTTTATTATCGTAAGATAACTGCATTAACTTAGCGGAAGATTGATCCACTTCTTTGGTTAGCGTGATCTCGGAAAATTCAGGCA
>JAJFKN010000023.1 GCA_021773195.1 Gammaproteobacteria bacterium
TTTGTCGTTTCGTCAGATCGATTGTTTGTATCATACCGGTGCCCACATACTCCTGTGGTCCGGCGGATTTCATGGTGTCTTTCGCGGGCATCATCCGCTTGAGACTATCGCCCACGTTGGCTACAGAATCAATTAAAAATTGTGCTTGGGTAACAATGCGCATACCCGGGCTGAGTCCTGATAGCACTTGATAGTCATTGCCAGACTCAATACCAAGCTGGATCGGTACGGGCTTAAAAATGCCCTGACCTTTCGCCAGAATCACGTGATCGCCTTCTTCCGTCCTTATTACGGCAGATCGGGGAATGGCCGTTGCCCCTGAAATCTGCCGACTAAAAATATTCACATTGGCGTACATATTGGGTTTAATCACCAAATCAGGATTGGGAAAAGATAACCGAACCCTTAGCGTGTGAGTTTTAGGATTAAGCTGTGGATAGACATAATCCACTTTTCCTTGCCAGACTTTCCCCGGTAAATAGGGAAAACTAGCAATGGCCGGTTGCCCTTTCTTCACCCAGTTGGCTTGTCGCTCAAAGACTTCAGCAATAATCCAGATTTGAGATAAATCTTCAATGGTCATGGTGTCGGTGCCTGGTTTGATATAAATTCCCGTCCTCACATTCAGTTCAGCCACAATCCCACTGAGGGGTGAATAGACACTGACATTTTGAATGGTTTTTCGGCTTTTTTGTATTTGGTCAATTTGTCGGCTAGCCATGCCTAAGGTGAGTAATTTTTTGCGGCCAGCCTCGATTAATGCGGCATTGTGATTTTTAACGGCTAATAAAAATTCTGACTGCGCGCTCACTAAACTGGTGGAATATAATTCAAACAACAGATCCCCTTTTTTGACCAGATCGCCTCGGGCTTTGACAGTCAGCACTTTAATCCAACCATCCGTAAAGGTATGAACATGCTCAATCCGATTTTCATCCGCCATCACATAGCCAACCGTATTAATCACTCGGGATAAATTTTTCTGTTTAACAGTGCCTATTTTCACCCCAAGATTATTTTCGGTTATGGGTGAAATCTTAATGGCACCTTTTTCGGTAGAAGTACCACCATCAGCATACACCGGGACTAAGTCCATTCCCATCGGCGATTTGCCAGGTTTATCGCGTTTATAGCTGGGGTTCATGGGTGCTACCCAATACAGTACCTTGGCGTTAGCGCCTGATGTGGCCGAGGGCGTGGATGACAAAAAATAACGCCCCACTACGATCCCCACCACCAACACTAAGAGCAGCGCCACCATAAACCATTTTTTTTGTGTCATCATCATAATCCTTGAAGATAGAGTAAGTTCACTCGAGCTTTTGCTTGATCCGTGGCCACTTTTAGCCCTGACAATTGGGTTTCAAGTTCCCTGATATAACTATCCGCTAAATTTTGAAAGTCTGTTTTATTATTTTGATAGGTTATTAGCGTTGATTCTGCATAGGCCTTAGATTCTGGGATTAAGGTTTTTTGATACAGCAAGGCTCTGGAGGATAAAGAACGCCAAGCCGCATATTGAGCCGCTAAGGTTTCTTTGAGTTGTCGATAAGTAGCTTGCCGCCCTTCTTCACTAGCCACTAAACGCGACTCACTGGCACTTAAAGTTTTATCTTGGCGATTTTTAGTGAAAAAAGGTAAATCCACACTGACATTTGCCGTCATCAAATCAGAGCGAGTTGACCTATCAAAATTTTTACCTTGTCGATAGCCGTATTTAAGCCCCAGAGCAATCCCTGGTTTGTATTGCTGCTTGGCCACCATCACATTAGCTTGGTTAGCGGCAATAAGGTTTTGTGTAGTATTGATCTCCGGGTGATGCTTAAGGTTTGCCTGTAAGGTACGATACGGTGGCGGGCGTTTCCAGTGGGGTAATGCGCTTGGCAGAGCTCGACTCGCCATGGCCTTCCCTATCCATCGAGCAAGATTGGCTCTTGCCGTATCCAGCTGTTGCTCGGTATTAATGAGCCGATTCTGTAAATCATCTAATTCTAATTGAGCTTGGATCACATCATTTTGTTGCGCTTTATTGCTCGCTAACAAGGCTTTCGTCACCTCGTATAAATGTTGAAAAACTTGTTGCTGTTGGCGAATAAGATGGTTTGAGGCTTGCCAATAGTAAAGCTCCAGCCAGGCAAGTCTGACACTGCGCAATACCTGTTCACTAATAACGTGAGACTGTGTTTGCTCAGCAGCGGCTAACTTTTCATTTTGTAACTCGGTATATTTTAAGGTCTTACCTCGTGGAAAAGCCTGTGAAATCCCCAATTGAAGCTGTGTCATCGCTTCTTGATCAAGCCTAAAGGTATCGGTTGGAAAGTTTTGAGCACTAAACTCCAGTTTTGGATCTTGTAATTGACCGGAAGCCACGGCAGCCTCTTTTAAGGCGTGAGCTTTAGCCTCACTCTCTTTAATATCAGGTGTCTGCTGAAGTGCTGCATATTCAGCTTGCTGCAAACTGATGGATTTCGTGGCAGCATAAAGATTAAATGATACACATAGCAAGAATAAGCCGCTGCAGAGACTTACACTTTTTAACAATTTGCCTTGCTTGTGAACCGTCATTCCATTAAACAATGATTAAACACGTCCTTATGTACCCAATGAAGATACCCATTATCTACTAGTTTCTTGAATAATGGAATAGGCCTCATGCTCCGTAGACAATGAGCTCGTGGCGACCGTAACCCCTCAAAAATCAAAGATATACAAGCGCCAAACTTACACTCATTAGAGACTTGGTGAACGTTATAAATCCTCAATTAGCCTGTGGTATGTATATGATCGGCATTTTTTTGCACTTGAGTGTGAATGTTTTTTTAATCGTAGATTAATATCATCTATGATGTCATCAATACTCACGTAGTCATCAGATAGCTTAGCCAAAGATTTAAAAACACCATGATTAGAGGATGGTATATGTATCCATGAACGTTTCTTGGAAAACTTCTCACCAAGTATCCCCATATTCTTCTTATCATCGCTGCTCAATAATCTATTCATATGAGCAGAGTAATGAGTTTTTTCAGCTGTGCTTTCACATAGTTGTCTTAAGTAATTTTTTAATTTTACTAAGCCTACTTCTCTTGTGGGTAAAGTCAATTCAAAAACCGTCTTTGCACTAGTAGAGTCAATCAATTCTAAGATACCACTACGTGAGTAACTAATATATAAACGTTGTCCAAAATGATGAACACGTAATGTTTGCTTAAAGTTAATGGGTATTACTTTATTCATCCCAAAGTCATCTTTTTTATTAGGCACAACAATGCCAAAAGCAATTTTCATTTGAGCAATAAATTTTTCATCATCATCAAAAGCGAGCTCTTTCATACTTGCTTTTGTATATATCAAATAGAATGAGTAGTTATCCCTGTCCTCTGTAGATATCATGGAGCTACCGTTGTTTTTACTTGTCTTAGCCTCCCATATATGGTCATGCTTACCATGTAAATTTAGGTGGAATAAGTATTGCTCATCAGGGTTATTATTGTGTACAGCAATAATAACTAAACAGCCAAAGAGTGCACCCGAGAGAGCTGGGATATCATCTTTGAGTCGTTGAGCACCCATAATAGATTTTTGATATTTGGTTTTATTTTCATATTTACCTCCACCATGGAGTGAAACTTGAGACCTAATGCAATCTGACTCGAAACTTGATGATGACATGCTCTGCTATTACCTATGGAAAGAAAACTAGATATAGAATACCAAAACAATCTTATATTAATATTAAGAATATCTACTTATACATTAACAAGGAAGCAACGCCCCGGGTTCCGTCGCATCTTTTAGGTCATTAAGTCACGTTATAAAGTAATGAAAGGATTTAAA
>JAJFKN010000024.1 GCA_021773195.1 Gammaproteobacteria bacterium
AAGCGTGGTCGAAGGCAAGGCGGATCTGGCCATCACCATGGCGGTGGAGCTGATGCCGGAGTTTGAACCGGCCGATGTCGGCAAGCTCAAATTGGTGCGGCCGGTTGCTGAGGTGCAAGAGGAAGAAGTCGCAAAAGCCCTTGATGAGCTCGCCGAGCAGCAAAAGAGCTTCAAGCCGCGCGGAAAAACAGCCAAGGCGAAAGACGGCGACCAAGTGTCCATTGATTTCGTCGGCAGCGTGGACGGCGAAGAGTTCGAAGGCGGCAAAGGCGAAAACCTGCCTCTGGTATTGGGATCGGGAACCTTTATTCCCGGTTTTGAAGATCAGCTTATGGGTGTCAAAACCGGGGATGAACTGACGGTGGATGTGACCTTCCCGGACGATTATTCAGCCAAGCATCTGGCCGGCAAAGCGGCGGCGTTTGCCGTGACGGTGAGGGAAGTTGCGGCGCCGGCGAAGGCCGCCGTCGATGACGAACTCGCCACTAAACTGGGATTGGAAAACCTCGAAAAGCTTCGCGAACTTGTTGAAGGGAGAATCAAGGAAGATTTCTCAAAAGCGTCACGGGAAAAACTAAAACGCAATCTCCTGGATGCCTTGGATGATCTGCACAGTTTCGACTTGCCCCCTGGCCTGGTCGAGACGGAATTTGATCAGATATGGGGGCAGGTGACCGCCGATCTTGAAAAATCCGAGACGAGCTTTGAAGACGAGGGGGAGACTGAGGAGAGCGCGCGGGAGGATTATCACAAAATCGCTGAGCGCCGGGTGCGTTTGGGTTTGGTGCTGGCGGAAATCGGCCAGCAGAACAAAATTGACGTGACAGAGCAGGAAATTACCCGCGCGTTGAGCGAGCAAGCTCGTCAATTCCCTGGCCAAGAGCAGCAGGTATACGAATTTTACACCAAAAATCCCCAGGCGCTGGCGCAAATCCGCGCCCCGCTCTTCGAAGATAAGGTAATTGATTTTATTTTTGAATTGGCTGATGTGACCGAAGATAAGGTCAGCCGGGAAGAGTTGTTTGCCGATCCGGACGAGCAGACTGAAAAGGATAAGAAGAAAAAGGCGCAGCCCAAGAAAAAAGCCGCCTCAAAAAAGAAGCCCGCGGCCGAGAAAAAACCGGCAAAACCGCAAGCTGACGCAAAAGATGACGCTTAAGCTTAAGAACTGAAGGGCTCGGCGGGGCCTGTTGACTCCAATTCTTCTGTAGCGTTCATGTATTGGTAACCGAATCAAGGCCCATAATGAGGCGTCTTGAGCCGGTTCGGCGTGGTGAAGGATGGGCGGGCGCTGTAACCAGTATTCTAAATACCGTTATCCTTTTCCAAACCATCAATATTTATATGTCAGGATCTTGAAGATGAGGTGAGGCGGAGACCATTGGCGCTGAGGATCTTTTGATCCATTCTTTGCGATGTCTTTGCTGTGATTCTTGTTCGAGACTTCTTATATTGGGCTAAGAGAGTCGCAGCGCATAAGGTTGATTCCTTGTTATAAATCCCGAAACACAACGCGAAAAAGGGTGCTAAAAGTATAAAATGACCGATCCACACGAAATCTATATGAACACGCTTGTACCCATGGTTGTGGAGCAGACCAATCGCGGCGAACGGGCTTATGATATTTTCTCGCGCCTTCTGAAAGAACGCATCATCTTCATCTCAGGACCGGTTGAAGATATGGTGGCTGGATTGGTGACCGCTCAGCTCCTGTTTCTCGAGGCTGAAAATCCCAAAAAAGACATATCCATGTATATCAATTCGCCCGGCGGCGTGGTGACCAGCGGCCTGGCGATGTATGATACAATGCAATATATTCGCCCCGAGGTCTCGACCATGTGTATTGGCCAGGCGGCCTCCATGGGATCGCTGCTTTTGGCGGCTGGCGCGAGGGGCAAACGCTATTTATTGCCTAATTCACGGGTCATGGTGCATCAGCCCTCCGGCGGGTTTCAGGGCCAAGCGTCTGATATTGCCCGCCATGCGGAGGAAATTGCCAAAATAAAACACCGGCTAAACCAAATATATGTCCAACACACCGGGCAAAGCCTGGAAAATGTGGAGCAAGCGCTGGACCGGGATAATTTCATGAGCGCCGAAGAAGCGCTCGAATTTGGGATTGTCGACGAAATCCTTGACCACAGGAGTGTGCCGGAGGAAAATAGCTAATAAGCTTGGAAAATGGCGATTTTCCTCGGAAATTACCAATAATGAGATGGAACTCTGTAAAGTGGTGCAATCATTGCATCTGACACGTATGAGTAAAGACGCGTTTGAGTAAGAAAGCCCTCGGGCGCGGCCTCTTGATGTCCTCGCCTTAATCAATTCTTGATCGGCACTGGGCTATCGTGCTGATATTCTAAAGGATCGGCAAAAGGCGAGAGAGTAATGCGGTAATTGTCTGAGAATCTATCGCCAAAAGACGTTGGGTTTGAAGCGCTAAAGAAGTACGGGAGAGTTCATGAGCAAGGTGAGTAACGGCGAAAATAAAAATACACTGTACTGTTCTTTCTGCG
>JAJFKN010000025.1 GCA_021773195.1 Gammaproteobacteria bacterium
CCTTTGGACATAGCACCTAATTGAGGCACGGTGACATGGGATTCGTCAACAACTAGCAAAGCATCTTTAGGCAAATATTCCATAAGCGTGGGCGGTGGCTCGCCTGCTTCTCTGCCCGATAAATAACGGGAATAATTTTCAATGCCTGAGCAATAACCCAATTCTAAAAGCATTTCAATATCAAAATGTGCACGCTGTTCTAAGCGTTGCGCTTCTACTAACTTGTTACCTTTGCGTAGTGATTCTAAACGTTGTTTTAATTCTGCCTTTATATCATCGATCATATCTAAGATTTTTTGTCGCGGTGTCACATAATGGGATTTGGGATAAATCGTGACGCGAGGCATTTTACGTAACACTTCACCCGTTAAAGGGTCAAAGTAACTTAAGGATTCAATTTCCTCATCGAATAATTCCACTCTAATGGCTTCACCGGCGGATTCTGCAGGAAAGATATCAATGACATCACCACGCACCCGATAAGTGGCGCGACGAAAATCCACATCATTTCGCGTGTATTGCAATTCTGCTAAGCGTCTTAATATGTTCCGCTGATCCATTATGTCACCACGGTCTAAATGCATCACCATACCCAAATAAGATTTGGGATCACCCAAACCGTAAATGGCTGATACAGTTGCTATCACAATGGTATCTTTGCGTTCCATCAAAGCTTTAGTGGCTGACAAGCGCATCTGTTCAATGTGTTCATTCACCGAAGCATCTTTTTCAATGAAAGTATCCGTAGTTGGCACATAGGCTTCTGGTTGGTAATAATCGTAATAAGAAACAAAATATTCCACGGCATTACCAGGGAAAAAACTGCGCATTTCACCATAAAGTTGCGCCGCTAGGGTTTTATTGGGGGCAAGAATCATACAAGGTCGCTGATTTTTTTCAATCAAATGCGCGATAGTGAAGGTTTTACCCGAACCTGTTACCCCTAAAAGGGTTTGTTGGGCTAAACCATCGTTCATACCCTCCGAGAGCTGAGCAATAGCTTTAGGCTGATCCCCTGCAGGGACATAGGTCGAATCAATGTGAAAAAGTTTAGACATGGTAGAAAACTACTAGCTTCCAAAGGGCCTATTATGGCATAGTTTGCTTTTCGTACCACCATCACAAATTGATTATTTTTTTATCAGAAGGATCCCTGCAATGGAATTATCTGAGCGAGTACAGCGCGTTAAACCTTCCACCACATTAGCTCTATCGGCACGAGCAGCCAGTATAAAAGCATCGGGTGGCGACATCATCAATCTCAGCGTTGGAGAACCTGACTTCCCTACACCGCCACATATTTGTGATGCAGCTAAACTGGCCATCCAAGAAGGCTATACCCGTTATACGCCTGTTGATGGTATTCCTGCTCTAAAAGATGCAATTATTCAAAAAATGGCTCGTGATAACAATTTAACTTATCAGGCTGATCAGGTTATGGCCACAAACGGTGGTAAGCAGGGTCTTTACAATCTTTGCCAAGCTATCCTCAATGAAGACGACGAAGTGATCATTCCAGCACCTTACTGGGTCAGTTACCCTGAAATGGCCCGTTTGGCTGGCGCGGTACCTGTGGTGGTGGAAACGGACTATAGCCGTGCTTTTAAAATTACGCCAGAGCAATTGGCCACAGCTATTACACCAAAAACCCGGCTCATCTTTTTGAATAGCCCCTCAAATCCATCGGGTATGGCCTACAGTAAAGATGAATTGGCCGCTTTGGGTGAAGTATTATTGAAACATCCCCAGGTGTTCGTCGCCACCGATGATATTTATGAATACATTCAATGGACTCATCAATCTTTTAGCAACATTATCAATGCTTGCCCTGAACTCACGGACAGGACTCTAGTACTGAATGCCGTGTCTAAAACTTATGCGATGACCGGTTGGCGCCTGGGCTATTGTACGGGCCCTTCAGATCTCATTAAAGCCATGAAAACCATACAATCACAAAGTACATCCAACCCCTGCTCTATTGCTCAATATGCAGCTATCGCTGCCCTGACAGGGGATCAACAGTGTGTAAAAGACATGGTGAAAGCCTTTCGTCATCGCCATGACATCATGTTACAAAAATTAAATGACATTCCAGGCATAGAAGCTCGACCAGCCGATGGTACCTTTTACATGTTCCCCGATGCTCGTGGTGCTATGGAAGCACTAGGCTTTGCCCAAGATACTGAATTAGCCGAACATTTGTTAAAAAAGACAGGGGTTACCGTAGTTCCTGGCAGTGCTTTTGGTACCCCAGGTTGCCTGAGAATCTCCTTTGCAGCGGCAGAAGAGTCTTTGCTTGACGCTATGGAGCGGTTGCGGACGATTATTACAGCCTAAGGCGAGCTGACATTTTGCTAGGCCCAGCCTAGGTTATTGATTTGCGAGCATCGCAGCAGGGTCAACACGCCAGTAAATGTGCAGTGAAGGACAGTAAATCAATAAGGTATGGCCAACATAGTAGAAGTGCAAAATTAAAATTTTTGGCCTCTCCGACTTGACCAAGCAGCTAGGCTTCATTACTATACTGCCTCCAGTTCCTCGGTAGCTCAGTTGGTAGAGCAAATGACTGTTAATCATTGGGTCACAGGTTCGAGTCCTGTCCGGGGAGCCAATTTCCTTTCAAATGGATGCCATTCATTTCATGCAAACCATGAAGCCATTTCTAAAATGGGCCGGTCGTAAAAGTTCTATTCTTCAACGCATTCTTGCAAATCTGCCTCATGGTAAACGCTTAATTGAACCCTTTGCAGGCTCAGGTGCCGTATTTTTGGGTTCAGATTTTAATCGCTATTTACTGGCTGATGTTAATGAAGACCTGATTAATCTCTATATCACCCTGCAAAATCAAGGGGAAGATTTTATTGATTATGCTCAAAATTTATTTAGCCAAAAAAATAACAAAGAGAAGGCCTATTATAATCTGCGAGACTTATTTAATGAAACCGATGATTTAGATGAGCGCAGCGCCATTTTTATTTACTTAAATCGTCATTGCTATAATGGATTATGCCGCTACAACAGTTCCGGCTACTTTAATGTACCCTTTGGCCGCTACGATCATCCCAGCTTCCCACAAAAAGCCTTGGAAGATTTTACCGATAAAAGCAAGCAGGCTAAATTTGTTTGCCAAGATTTCAAAAAGACCTTTATATCTGTGCGTAAAGGCGATGTGGTTTATTGCGATCCACCTTATGTCCCTTTAAGTGAAACGGCCAATTTTTCTACCTATGCGAAAGATGGTTTTGGTCTGGAGGATCAACAGAACCTGGTATTATCTGCTGAAAAGGCTGTGAGTAAAGGCATCCCCGTACTTATTTCTAACCACGATACGCCCTTAACAAGGGAACTTTATGCCAATGCAGAAATTCACAGCTTCAGCGTGGCCCGATCCATCAGTTGTAAAGGCGGAAAACGCCGCAAAGTAAAAGAATTACTGGCTATATTCTTGCCTTAAACCAGCAACATATCCACAAACTCACACACGGACATTTTATCTAATGTACTGTTTTGCGAACAGACATTTAATATTGCTTCTGTACGTTCATCAGAAAACAACGTAGCCAAGTTGCTTTTGAATTTTTCAACCAATACAGGGATGCCCTCTTCCCGTCTGCGACGATGACCCAATGGATATTCGATAGTGATCGACTCACTGCTGCTACCATCTTTAAAATGCAATTGCATACTATTGGCGATGGATCGCTTATGGGGATCCAAATAATCCTGGCTGAAGGCTTTATTTTCTTGAACTTCCATGAGGCTTCTTAAGGCATCAAGGCGAGAATCATTGGCAACACCATCTTCATAATGGTCCGCCGTTAATTCTCCGAAAAGTAAACCAATGGCCACCATATATTGCAAACAATGATCTCTGTCAGCTGGATTATGCAGTGCACCGGTTTTACTAATAATGCGTATGGCTGACTCATGGGTAGTCAAAGTTATGCGTTCAATATTATCTAGCTTGTCTTTATATTTTTGATGTAATTGAATAGCACACTCCACAGCAGTTTGCGCATGAAATTCCGCAGGGTAAGAAATTTTAAACAACACATTTTCCATCACGTAACTGCCATAGGGCCTTTGGAATTTAAAGGCCTTGCCCTTGAAGCTTACATCATAAAAACCCCATATAGGTGCGCTTAAGGCACTGGGATAACCCATTTCTCCTTTCATGGCCATCATAGCCAAGTGAACTCCACGACTTGTAGCGTCCCCAGCCGCCCATGATTTACGTGAACCTGTGTTCGGTGTATGACGATAGGTTCGCAAGCTTTGTCCATCCACCCAAGCCAAAGATAAAGCATTAAGCATTTCTTCTTTATTACCGCCTAACATTTTACATGTCACAGCGGTAGTGGCTACTTTTACTAATACCACGTGATCCAGACCCACTCGATTAAAACTATTTTCTAAGGCTAAAACACCCTGTATTTCATGAGCTTTAATCATAGCCGTAAGCACGTACTCCATGGTTAAAGGTTTCTTACCTTCTGCTATACGGCAACGACTAAGATAATCAGCCAACATCAGAATGCCGCCTAGGTTATCCGAAGGATGTCCCCACTCCGCGGCTAACCAAGTATCGTTGAAATCCAACCAGCGAATTAACACACCTAAATTAAATGCACCTTGTATGGGGTCTAATTGAAATTTAGTACCAGGCACCATAGCCCCATTAGGTACTTGTATGCCGGGTACTGTTGGGCCTAACAATTTCGTACATTCAGGATAACGCAAAGCCAAAAAGGCACATCCTAAACTGTCCATGAGACAGTATCGAGCGGTATTGTAGGCTTCTTCAGTCAATGGACTGTCGTCCATAACATAATCGGCTATGGCCACTAATTCTTTATCAAATTCAGGTTTTATATTGGCTTCTGCTTGATTCATTTAAATACCTTCGTCTTTTGGTTTAATACTTTGTTGCAGAAATGATTTTACTCAGTCATTTACTCTCATGCAAACTCCTTCTTAAAATAATTTCTCCGCCGTGTCTTAAACCAAAATACTCGGTATTCATTATCGTCTTTTGGTTTAATACTTGTAGTAGAAGAAAAAAGTGTTATTGCCCCCGTTCTTCAATAGGCACGTAAGGGCGATGTGCTGGTCCCGTATAATCCGATAAAGGACGGATTAAACGGTTATTACTGCGTTGTTCGATGACATGGGCTGCCCAGCCAGCGGTGCGTGCAAAGACAAAAATAGGCGTAAACATGGGCGTTGGGATAGCGCAAAAATGGTAAGCCGAGGCACTGAAAAAATCCAAATTGGGAAAGAGTTTCTTTTCATCCCACATTACTTTTTCAATAACTTCCGATACGGCAAAAAGCACTTTATCCCCTTTATCGTAACTCAATTTATTAGACCAACCTTTAATAATATCCGAGCGGGGATCGCAGGTTGTATAAACACGATGGCCAAACCCCATAATTTTAGCTTTTTTAGCTAATAGAGCACGAATACCTTTTTCGGCATCTTCCACAGAGCTAAATTCTTGGATCAATTCCATAGCCATTTCATTCGCGCCACCATGCAGAGGTCCACGTAAGGTTGCAATAGCTGAAGTAATGGCACCATGGAAATCCGCTAAGGTAGCAGCCGTCACTCGAGCTGCAAAAGTCGAGGCATTAAACTCATGTTCTGCATATAAAATTAATGAGACATCCAAACAGCGTTTCATCATTTCATCAGGTGCTTGGCCATGCAATAAATGTAAAAAATGTCCGGCAATACTGTCTTCGCCCGTATTTAGTTTGGGTACAGTTTGATTTTTATGGAAATGGTACCAATACATGAGAATGGATGGCATACAAGCTATTAATCGGTCGGCAATGTCTTTTTCATTGTGCGACTCATCTTCTGGTTCAAGGGTCCCTAAAGCAGAAACAGCTGTACGTAGGACATCCATGGGATGGGCATCTTCAGGAATTTGTTCCAAAATAATTTTTACACCACCAGGCAAATCCCGCATTCCGGCTAATTTTCTGCGATAGATGGCAAGTTCATCTCGCGTAGGCAAAGCGCCATGAATAAGTAAATAAGCCACCTCTTCAAAGGTGGAATGCTCTGCCAACTCATCGATGCCGTAGCCGCGGTAGTTCAAGCCTATACCTTCCAAGCCAACGGTACAGATAGCCGATTCACCGGCTTTTATTCCTTCTAACCCCTGGGATGATGTCGACATTAGTCATTCTCCTTGTATGAACTGTAACCACAGAATTAGGGCTAGTATAGGGGATTTTACTTGCCATTCCCATACCGTCTAGATATTGAACAATCGCTGGTGATTTTAATTATATAATCACTACCTATCTTGCTGAAAATCAACTATAACTTTATTTAACTCTATTTTTGAGCTGAGAATCATTAGTGCATGTGAGAGACTCCAATATGGCACGAGGCTTCACCCTCATAGAATTGATGATCACGGTTGCGATCATAGGCATCCTTGCGGCCATAGCGATTCCTTCCTATAACAACTACACGATGCGAGCTCGTTATACAGAAATGGTTAATTTTGCTATCCCCTATAAGCGTGCTGTAGAAGAATGCTACCAAAACACGGGTAATTTAAGCCAATGCCGTGCAGGCCTTAACGGCATCCCATCGTATTTATTGAATAATACGGCGGGCTTAGTTCGCCATGTTTTGGTTGTATTCGGTCGAGTTTATGTGTTTCCAAATGATCTATTTGGCTTAACCGCCTACGGCGATTATTTTATTCTCTTTCCTACCGTTGCCGGTGGCGGCACACAATTGACTTGGACCTATACAGGCCCTGGTGCAACCAAAGGTTATGTTAAATAAAAGGGCTATTGACATCTCTACTAGGTAGGCTGTATCTTGCTAATTTTCTGCACTCCACAAGGGGTTTGCTGGACTATTCCTAATATCCTATTCATACAATTAAGGCTTAATAACTATGGCTATGCGTAAAGAATCCGACAGTATGGGCACCATGGACGTCCCTCAAGACCGTTACTACGGGGCACAAACTGCCCGTTCTTTGATCAATTTTAATATCGGTAGCGATTGCATGCCGCCAGAATTAATCAAAGCTTTTGGACTTTTAAAACAAGCGGCCGCCATGACCAATAGTGAGCTCGGGTTATTGGAAGAAGATAAAGCCAAATTGGTGGTTCAAGCGGCAAAAGAAGTAGCCGACGGTAAGCTCTACGAGCATTTCCCTTTGCGTATCTGGCAAACAGGTAGCGGCACTCAAACCAATATGAATACCAACGAAGTCATTGCAAATCGGGCTATTGAAATAGCCGGCGGTGTTATGGGTAGCAAAGAACCTATACACCCCAATGATCATGTGAATATGTCACAGTCCAGCAATGATACATTTCCCACAGCCATGCATATAGCCAGTGCCCGAGAAATTCAAGCATCTTTTTTACCTACTTTAACTGTTTTACGTAATAGTTTAGACCTTAAAGCTAAAGCTTTTAAAGCCATATGCAAAATTGGTCGCACCCATTTACAAGATGCAGTGCCCTTAACATTAGGGCAAGAATTTTCTGGTTATGTAGCACAATTAGATGCCTGTATTGAAAATATAAAACACATTCTCCCCCATTTGTATGAATTGGCCTTAGGCGGGACGGCTGTGGGCACAGGCATTAATACCCACCCGAAATTTGCTGTAACGGCGGCAAAACACATTGCTGATCTCACGGGTTTGCCTTTTGTTTCAGCGCCCAATAAATTCGCTGCATTGGCAGCGCATGATGCCATAGTGGCAGCCAGTGGCACATTGAAAACCACGGCCTGTGCTTTAATGAAAATGGCCAACGATATTCGTTGGTTAGCCTCAGGTCCCCGTTGCGGCCTTGGCGAATTGGAGTTACCCGCCAATGAACCAGGCTCCTCCATTATGCCTGGCAAGGTTAATCCCACTCAATGTGAAGCCATGACCATGGTCTGCGCCCAGGTATTAGGTAATGATGCAGGCATTGGGTTTGCCGGTACCCAAGGTAATTTTGAATTGAATGTTTACAAGCCCATGATGATTTTTAATTTATTGCATTCCATTCGCTTATTAACTGATACCTGTCGTTCCTTCCATGAACATGCCTTAGAAGGTTTAACCGCCAATGAAGAAAAGATTCATTACTATTTAGAAAATTCTCTGATGTTAGTCACCGCCCTTAGCCCCGTTATCGGTTACGATAAGGCAGCAGAAATTGCCCATAATGCGCATCACGATGGCGTAACATTGAAAGAAGCCTGTTTAAAATTAGGCTATTTAGATGAAGTGAAATTTAATGAAATCGTCAAACCTGAAAATATGGTCTAAGGGTCTTAGTTATCCAATGGACAAGCTAAAAAAAGGGGAGAATAATGATTCTCCCCTTTTTATTTCCGGTCACTGACTAGCAAAGATTACTGGCCATTGCTCGTAGCTGGGCTTTCACCACCTGTTAAAGAATTAGCTGCATCATCGGCATTGGTTTGAATTGCATCAGCCGCGCTATTGGCGTCATTCACGCCTTGTTGCATAGCACCTGATTCATCCGTAGATGGCGCAGGCTGCTGGCTGGCACCTTGAGAAGCACCACCCGTAGCACTTTGTGTAGCTGTTTGATCTTGAGTCGCACCCATTTGATCCTGAGCTTGTCCTTGAGCTGCATCCACTTGTTCCTGAGCTTGTCCTTGAGCCGCACCCATTTGATCCTGAGCTTGCCCTTGAACAGCGCCCATTTGATCCGTTGAGCCCGTTTGAGCTGGAGTGCCCGTGCCTGGCATGTCCGATGGTGGTGTTCCAGCAGCATTAGGAGCAGCAGTCACTGTATCGCTTGCGCCTTGAGCGGTATCGCTTGCGCCTTGAACGGCATCGCTTGTACCCTGAACCGCATCACTTGCACCCTGTGTGGCTTGTTGAGAGCCCTGTGAAAGTGAGGAAGTTGCTTGAGAATTATCGGCTAAGGTAGTGCCACCAAAAGAATGATTAGCACTAGCCTGTTGGTCATTGCTACCTTGCTGGTTTTGAGAAGAAGGTTCCTGAGGCTGAGCTGGAGCATCCGTAGCAGGTTGAGAGCCAGATTGAATAGCTGAATTCATTTGATCTGCGGCAGAGTTAACTTGATCGTTAGCTTGTCCAGCGGCAGAATTAACTTGATCGTTAGCTTGTCCAGCAGCAGATTTAATTTGATCCGCAGCAGAAGGAGATTGATTGGCAGCACCTGGAGCCGTTTGCTGATCAGGCGATTGCAATTGATCCGTCTGTTGTTGCTGAAGACGATTTTGTAAATCACTGCTAGTAGCAGGGCTTGTGGCAGATTGCTGAGAATCCGTGGTGGCTTTATTGTCACCAGAACCACAACCGACCAAAAGGGCGGACATGGCGATAATAAGAGCGACGTGCTTGCGCATAACAATGATCCTTATACCTTGAGAAAACTTAATAAAGAAGAGTAGCAGATATAGCATTGTGAGAATAGTCTGCGGAGGAGATCTCAGATAATGACCATAGTGCAATTCATCTTAAATGACTGTTTCCATCCTGGGTCTTTGCCTGTTATCATCCACCACGGGCGAACGTCTTTGAATTCAAGGAGATAATACATCATGACGAAGAAACTTTTAATGATTGCTTGTGCAAGCTTAATGACTTTAGGCTTAGCTGCATGCCAAGATTCTGGCAAAAGCAATGATCAGAGCGACCAATCCGCTGCTGCAACAAGTGCGAGCGATAACGGTTCTGCTGATCAAAACAGCCAAACCGCTTCCGATGACCAAAACGGTGCTTCTGAGAGCAACGGTACTTCTGAGAGCAACGGTGATGACAGCTCAGCTACGCCATCAAGCGATGCTCAACCTGCTACTACTAGCGATGATTCTGCTAAGTCAAGCCATGGTAGTCCTGCTAATAGCGCTGCAAACCCAAGCAGCTAAAGTCTTGTGCCATCCTCGTCTTGGCGGGGATGGCATGCTACGTTACGTTCGCCCTCTCTTGTCCCACTGGAATCTTTTTCCAGTATCTCCTGTGAAGGAACGGCGGTGGTTAAACTTTCTAGGTAATGTAAAGGCCCACCTCTAAAGGGCGCAAAGCCTGTGCCAAAGATCATCCCGGCATCCAACAAATCGCCATCAGCGACAATCCCTTCCGATAAGCAATCTTGCGCCATGCTTGTCATTGTTTGTATCAAGCGTTCACTCAGGGCTGGTAAATCGTACTTTGATGGATCCTTTTTCTCCTTTATAGGCTTGCCACTTTTGTATTTATAAAAGCCTTCACCACTTTTGCGGCCTAACTTACCTGCTTCTACGAAAGCCACTAATTCAGGGGGAATATTACCTGTGAAATATTCCGTCATGCCTTTAGCGCCTGAGAGGCAAATATCCAACCCAACACTATCGGCCAAGGCAATGGGCCCCATGGGCATACCAAAATTTTCAGCTGCTTTATCAATGATGTAAGGAGGAATGCCTTCTTTGTATAAAGTAAACGCCTCCAATAGATAAGGCATTAAAATGCGATTGACCAAAAAACCTGGACTGCTTTTCACGGGTAAAGGCAGGCGATCGATTTGCCTAACAAAGGCAATGGCTTGATAGGTAACTGATTCATCGGTCTGATTACCATTGATGATTTCCACGAGAGGCAATTGAGCCACTGGATTAAAAAAGTGAATGCCAACTAAACGCTGGGGCTGTTTTAAGACTTGGTTAATTTCATCTAAAGGAATGCTCGATGTATTAGTTGCTAAGATCGCCGTATTTCTGGCTTTGGCTTCAATTTCCTTGAATAAAGCTTGTTTGGCCTCTAGGTTTTCTACAATAGCTTCAATAATCACATCAGCTGCGGCTATGGCACGACCTTCCTGATCGGGTAAAATACGATCCATGGCTGCTTGAATTTTGTGTGGCTGCTTAAGTTTCTTTTTAAATAATTTATGCGCACGAGCTATGGCTGGAGCAATAAATTTCGCTTCACGATCTTGGAGGCTAACCTGTAAGCCTTGCAATGCGCACCAGGCAGCAATATCACCACCCATAATGCCCGCGCCTACCACATGCACTCGCTTTACTTTAAATTGAATGCCTTTGGCCATACCCTTGAGGCGTTCTTGTAAAAAGAAAACTCGTAACAAATTGTAAGCTGTAGGCGTTTCCATCAATCTGATAATGGATAGCTGTTCTTGTGCAAAGGGTTTTTCACCATCCACACCGTACTTCACCCAATTATCAATCATAGCAAAAGGGGCTGGATAGTGTTCTACCTTTGCTTTGGCTTGTACTTTATTACGCATCATACGCCCGACCAAGGGTCGCGCCATCATGCTGTTTGTTAATGCCAACAATCGGCTAGGTTGATGAGCTTTAGGCTTATATTGGATAAAATAAGTGGCAGCACGTTTCAATTGACGTTTAGGCACAGCGGCGTCCACCAACCCTGCTTTAGCCGCCACTTTTGCAGCCAAAGTACGTCCCGTTAGCATCAAATCAAAGGCTTGAATTGCACCCAGCAAACGAGGAAGGCGTACACTCCCCCCCCAACCAGGTTGAATACCTAAACGCACCTCAGGCAAACCTAAACGAGTTTTACTGCTGTCACAGACCACACGGTATCGGCAGGCCAAAGCCAATTCCAATCCACCGCCCAAACAAAAGCCTTCAATCATGGCTACCGTTGGGATGGATAAGGCACTGAGGGCATCCATAACGCAGTGGCCTTTAGCAATCACCTCTTTTCGCTTTTCTGGATCACCAAGCTTAGTGAACGCTTCTAAATCAGCGCCGGCAATGAAGCCATTTTTCTTACCTGAATAAATAATCAAACCTTGGGCATCATTATTTTCGGCTATTTCTTTTAATAACTCCTCCAATTCTTCTAGAACCGTCATATCCATGGTATTAGTTGATTGGCCGGCCTTGTCAAAACAGAGCCATTGAATTCCCTGCTGATCCCCTTGCAATTGAAAATGTTGATAGCTCATGTAATCCTCGATAATCTGGCTCAATATAGAAAATTGAATTTACTTTAAAAAATTCTTCCAATAATTTGAAATCAAATAGAATTTACTCGTTCAATTAACATGGCGCCACCCTGTCCGCCACCGATGCAAATACTGGCAACCCCCCGTTTCCCACCTCGTTGTTTCAAAACATGGGCTAAATGTAAAACGATACGTGCGCCGCTGGCACCAACGGGATGGCCCAAAGCAATAGCGCCACCATCTACGTTAAGTTTTTCAGGGTCTAAAGTGCCGAAGGCTTCGGCTAAACCACCAAAATGCTGCTGGCAATAATCATCTTGGGCAAAGGCTCGTATGCAGGCGATAACTTGAGCCGCGAAGGCTTCATTAATTTCCCAATAGTCAATATCATCCATACCTAATCCCTGGCGTTGCAACATAGGAATAGTGGCATGCACCGGCCCTAAGCCCATGCTGGAGGGAGAAACCCCGGCCCAATGGCAATCCACTATCTTAGCCATGACCGGTAATTCATAACGCTTTACGGCGGCTTCGCTGGCCAAGAGTAAGGTAGCGGCACCATCACTCACTTGAGAACTGTTACCTGGTGTTACCATGCCATAAATTTTATCAAAGTAAGGTTTTAACTTGGCTAATTTTTCCATACTGGAGTCGTGGCGTACTCCATCGTCTGCTTGGTAAAAATTACCCTGAGTATCGAAGAGCGATGCAATTTCTTCATTCAAATGGGTGGCTTGTCCAACACCAACACGTTGGTGACTTTGAAGAGCAAATTCATCCATAGATTTGCGGGTTATATGGAAGTCATAAGCTAAATTCTCAGCAGTGCCGCCCATGGATTCACCAATAATCGGATCCCTTAAACCACGCAATAAGGCAATCACAGGAGCAAAATACTGGGGTCGTAATTGAGGCAATAACTTAAGCTTTGCCATAGTAGTCTTTGCGCCATACCATCGAGACAACCAAAGCACCATCTTCGCCTGAAAAAGCAATGGGGCATGGCTCATGGCTTCCGTACCACCAGTTAATACTAAATCGTGGCGACCTGTGCGAATGTCTTTGTAGGCGCTGTCTAAGGCCTGCATGCCCGAGGCACAGTTGCGCTGCACCGTATAGGCAGGAATATCCTCGGAACAACCCAGACGCAAAGCCAATATACGTGCAATGTTAGCTTCGTCGGGGCTAGGTATAGTACAGCCTAAAATGACTTCATCCAATTCACGGGCATCGAAGGGCTGACGTGCTAATAAATCACGACTGGCTTGAAGCGCTAAATCTGAAGCCGTGAAAGGACCTGGCTTACCTTGAGCTTTTAAAAAGGGCGTGCGCGTACCATCAACGATGTAAACGCTACGAAAGGTATTCTCTATTAGTGGGGTCATGCATGATTTCCTGAAAAATAATCTGGTGGAAAGTCATCCACCTCTAGGGCATCCACGCGCGCTGATTCCGCTTCACACAATAAATATCCCTCTTGAACGCTGATTATACCTTGTTGTTTCGCATCTTCTACCTGATCATGAAAAGATAATTTTCCAGAAACGCGCCCATCACGCAGTGCTCGGGTCAACTGTTTGCTGGCAGGTTCCGCAGCCACAGCGGCATTGAAGGCATTTTCCATACGCCCAATAGCATCATTTTTTTCTTTTGAAAGATAACAGCCCTCGCCCATTTGTTTACGGAAATCTGAAGAGGTCATGGCCATTTCGGCTAAATGATTGGCTAAGTCATCACTGGGGCCTTTATATGGTCGACCCAATGGAAAAACTAAAAACTTCATCAAGGCGCCCAATTTGGGGAAGTTGGCGAAGAAAGCTTCAAAGGCTTCTTGGATTTCAAATAACGAATGCTCAAGAGCCCAACGTACATGTCCCTCTTGCTCCTTCGGGTAACCCGCATCATGAAAGTATTTGATCACACAGGAACTCAAGTAAAGCTGGCTTAAGACGTCTCCCAAGCGGGCTGATAGATTTTCTTTGCGTTTTAGAGAGCCACCTAAAATCAACATGGACATGTCGGCACAAAAGGCCAAAGCGCTACTCATGCGAGTTAATTGTCGCAAATATTTGGACAAATGCCCCTTGTTATCTGGATTTAAAAATACCGTGCCGCCCAAACCAAATAAAAAGCTGCGGGCAAGGTTTGAGACACTGAAGGCAATATGTTTTGACAATAAATCATCAAATTGAGTTTTTACTTCATAGGTTGGCTCTTGATTGGATAAATTCATTTCATCTAAAAGGTAAGGATGACAACGAATAGCACCTTGACCAAAAATAATTAAATTACGCGTTAATATATTGGCCCCTTCCACGGTAATGCTGATGGGTGTCCCCATATAAGCTTGAGACATATAATTGCGTGGCCCCATTTGTACCGCCCGCCCCGCGTGAATATCCATGGCATGTTGTAGAATTTTACGCGCCATTTCTGTCATATGGTACTTTGCAATGGCTGTAATAACGCCAGGCTTAGCGCCCTGGTCCACGGCTCCCGTGGTCATTACTCGAGTAGCTTCGATAATATAAGTCATGCCCCCCATTTCTGCTAGGCAGCTGGAGACCCCTTCAAAGCGACCAATGGATGTAGAAAATTGTTTGCGTAATTTGGCGTAAATGCCCGTCATACGGTAACACAGCTTTGCATTAGCCGTGCTCATAGCAGGTAAGGAAATAGCTCGCCCCACAGCTAGACATTCCACCAGCATACGCCACCCCTGGCCGATCATGGGTTTACCACCAATGATCCATTCCAAAGGTATAAAGACATCTTTGCCCGAGGTAGGCCCATTCATAAAAGATAAATCCATGGGTAAATGACGACGGCCGGATTCCACACCAGGATGGGAAGCTGGCATCAAACAAATAGTGATGCCTCGATTGGTTTCAGAGCTGAGTAAATGTTCAGGATCATAAAGTTGAAATGCGATGCTAATGACCGTAGCCACAGGCGCCAGGGTGATATAGCGCTTACTCCAATTCATGCGTATGCCCGTGACTTCACGGCCTTCGTGTATACCTTTACACACAACTCCAGAATCACGAATGGACGTGGCATCACTACCCGCTTCCAAAGAGGTTAAACCAAAACAAGGAATCTCTTGCCCCTTAGCCAACCTGGGTAAATAGTGATCTTTTTGATCTTGGGTGCCGTACTTTTCTAATAACTCAGCGGGGCCTAGGGAATTAGGTACCATGGCCGTAACAGCCGCGGTGATACTGCGTGTGCTAATTTTTGTAATAATGCTTGAATGGGCCAAGGCAGAAAAACCATGTCCACCGTATTCCTTAGGAATTTCTAAACCAAAAAAACCTTCAGACTTTAAATAATCCCAAACAGATTTGGGCAAATTCTTGCCGTTATGAGTGATTTCCCACTCGTTCACCATACCGCAGAGGGTTTCTGTTTGGTTGTTTAAAAAACTTTCTTCTTCTTGAGTTAATTGAGGTTTGGGTGTTCTTAACAAGTCATCCCAAGGTGGTGCGCCACAAAAAAGATTTTTCTCCCACCAAGTATCCCCAGCTTCTATGGCTTCACGCTCCGTATCACTCATAGGTGGCATGGTTTGGCGAAGAAAACTAAGAGTAGGTCCCGTTATGACCACCAGCCGCAATTTTTTGATATTAAAAATAAGCAAGATGGGAAAAAAGGCCAACCAACAAATCCCCAGAAGCCACCAGGGCAAAATACCAAAAATCGTATACAGCACTAACAGGGCTGCTACGCCTATGCCCCACATCCATTTAGGCGCTCGAGCTGCGGCAAAGCCTACACAGAGGCCTATGAGTAAAAGTAACTGAACTAAATCAAACATCGCCTTTCCTTATGGCAATTAATGCCCTATAGCATACAAGCCTAGCCCACTTGGACTCAATAAGATAATCCCAAAAAAAGTTATGCACAGATTCTGTGGATAAGTTTGTGGAGCTTTTTTTAAAAAAGCCTTCTAAGGCCGATTATTACTGAGGTTAAGTTAAAATGCTCACAAATTAATCTCAATATTTTATTCTTTTATTTCATGAGGTTAGAGGCACCCTGTAAAAAACCACATGAAGCTTGGTAATAATAAACTCATCAGCTAAACAATCGTCCAACCGCTGTGTAAAACTCTCCAGTGCTCGCGTAAAAAATCAAATGTCAATATCCATAATCACCAGTTTCGATATGTACCAGCCTGCCATTTTGAAAGGTCAAATAATAAATAAAATCCGTAGAACCGAAATTATAGGTCCATTGTTCCATGACGCTGTATTGAATGCCTGGTACCACACCCGCTTGCAGAGTACCTTCTTGGGCAAAACGGTTACGCATGCTGGGTTCCCCGCATTCTTCCAATACTTTGACTTGAGGATCACCCTCTTCAATCAAATGGTTGCCACAACGCATGGTTAAAGCGAAAGTACTGCTCCAAAATAACAAGCTTGCAGCAAAAGTAAATAAGAAAATTCTCATGTGGATTTGCCTCCATATTAATTATAACAAATGACCTAAAGTAAAATAGATAAGCTATTGTTTTTAATGAAATATCATTTCTTTTGATGGATCTAAAGGCTGCATACCTTTATAATGGCCGCCCAGGACGTAGCCGAGACAGGACAGTAAGGCAAAGATGCAATCTTTCACACCACTTTTTCAATCTATGAGTCAGGGAGCCATCCTGCTTACGGTAAACCGTCGCTTGTCCACTTATATGCAAGATGAATTTGCTAAACAACAAAAAGGCGTTTGGCAACGGCCTCCTATCTTCCCTTGGCAAACTTGGCTGGGCAATTTATTGGAAACATACCAATGGCGCGGTTTAAGTGATCATCGGCTACTGACTCAAGAACAATCTTTGAAAATTTGGCAAACCTGCATTTATCAGTCATCCAAGGCAATGACCCTTAATAATACATTGCATCTAGCTAAGCAAGCCCAACAGGCTTGGAATCTATTGAATCAATGGCAAGTGGATTTTACTCAGCTGGAAACACCGGTGAAGGAAGTCCAGCAGTTTTTACACTGGAGAGAATCCTATGTGTCACAATGTGAAAAAAAACATTGGTTGGACAACGCGTCTATGGGTGCACATGTCTTGAATTTGCTCCAGCAATACCCTTTGAGCTTTCCTGAAAATATTCATCTCTTGGGCTTTGATGAAATACCGCCCCTAATGGAAAATATTCTTGAAGCCCTTCAAGAGGTTCAAATCCATCGTGAAAGTATGGCATCTATCAATCAAGACACCCATTTATTAAAAGTTAAAGATCAAAAAACAGAAATCCTGCTGGCAGCGCGCTATGCGCGAGAACTTTATAACCAAAATCCTGAAGCCACTTTAGCTATCGTGGTGCCCGACTTAACTAGCCGTCGTGGCGAAATAGAAAATATCTTCAAACAAATATTTCTTGGCTTAGAGGGCTCCCCTTATAATATTGCAGCCGGACAACCTTTGGCACACTACACCATCGTTCACCACGCTTTAAATTTGTTGGAATTGAATGATGATATGCTTTCCCAACAGCAATGCACACAATTATTGCTTTCGCCCTTTATCCTACATGCCCAAGAAGAGCAATCACCACGCCATTTGCTGGATGTGGAAATGCGCCGCAGCAATAAATGCTATTGGTCCTGGGCTAGTTTCATGGCACAAGCCCAAGAAACCTGCCCCCATTTGGCCCAATGTCTATCAAACTTCAAGCAAGTCATAAATAATACCCCTGAAACAGCTAAACCCAGTGAGTGGGCCGAGCATTTTTCACAAGCCTTACAAGCTTTAGGCTGGCCTGGTTCATTAGGCTTAAACAGTGAAGAATACCAAGTGGTTAAGCGCTGGTTAGAGTTACTTAATACTCTAGGGCAATTGGATTTGGTGAAAGGAGCAATTTCCCATTACGAAGCTTATATGCAATTGCGCTTTCTCGCAGAAGAATTGATTTTCCAAGTCAAAACACCACGTACGCCCATCCAAATATTAGGATTATTAGAAACGGCTGGGCAATACTTCCAGCATCTTTGGCTTATGGGGATGGAACAACAAACTTGGCCCCAAGCTGCGTCGCCCAACCCTTTTATTCCCATTCAATTACAACAACAATTAGACATACCCCATAGTTCGGCACAACGTGAATATGAATTTGCTGAAATAACAACAAAGCGCTTAGTCAATTCAGCACAAACAACCTTGGTCAGCTACGCGACTCAAATTGCTTCACAACCCTGTCAGCCCAGCTGCTTAGTGAGTCATTATAAGAGCATCGATAGCTTACCATTATGCGACTTTGAACCTCCGGAGCGGGTGTTATTTCAAGCTAAACAGCTGGAATCTTGGCAAGATCAGCAAGCCCCTTGCGTACCAAAAAATGAAAAAATCCGTGGTGGCACAGGTATTTTGAAAGATCAGTCGGCATGTCCTTTCCGTGCTTTTGCTCATTATCGCTTGCACGCCAGGGGGCTAGAAACACCAACGCCAGGATTGGACCCCATGCAACGAGGTTTGCTCATCCATAAAATGCTAGAACTAGTTTGGCAGCGTTTACAATCCCAGGAGGTATTACTCTCCATGCCTCATCAGCAATTAACTGATTTATTGCGAGATTCTACTCAGGCAGCTTTGGATAAATACATCAGTGAAGAATATCAACAACAAAACCCTCGCATGCTTCATATAGAACAAAAACGCTTGATAGCACTTTGCGAACAGTGGCTGGCCTTAGAAAGAAAACGCCCTCCTTTTAAAGTCATAGCCCAAGAAAAATGGCAGAGCATGGATTTAGGCCAGCTGACTTTAAGTGTGCAACTTGATCGCATGGACGAATTGGCACAGGGTAGCAAAGTCATTATTGATTACAAAACAGGCCGCCCTAACCCACAACAGTGGTTTGGCCAGAGGCCTGATGAACCTCAACTACCACTCTATTTAGTGGCCCAAGATGAAAACATAGATGCACTGGCCTTCGCCATTCTGCGACCAGAAGAATTATCTTTTAAAGGGATTAGCAAGGAAGAAAATTGCATTCCACAAGTCAATGCCATTCATCAGTATAAAGACATCCCCCAAGAGTGGGATGCCTTAGTTTCAGAGTGGAAAAATCGCCTCACTCAACTGGCACAGGATTTTATGCAAGGCAAGGCTCAAGTGAATCCTAAAAAGCCACCTTATACCTGCCAATATTGTGAATTACATAGCTTATGCCGAGTATCCGATTATGCCTATAACGCTTGAAAAACCGAAAATTGCCGATAGCCAGCAGCGGCAACAAGCGCTGGATCCCAGAGAATCTTTTATCGTACAAGCACCAGCAGGGTCCGGTAAAACTTCGCTCTTAACCGCACGCTATTTAAATTTATTAGCGCAAGTGGACGCCCCTGAAGAAATTCTAGCCATTACTTTCACGCGCAAAGCCGCAGGCGAAATGCAAGAACGTATATTGCAAGTATTAACTTCCATCCAAAAAGGTGAAGCTTTACCCTCAAGCATCTCGTCCATTCCAAAAAAGGCCGCGCTTCACGCTCAATCATTAATTGAAAACCCTCAACGCATGCGCATATACACTATTGATGCTTTTTGTGCTTATTTAGTGAAACGAATGCCCATTAGAAGTCGTTTCACACGCCATGGAATTCATCCGCAAGTATCAGTGCTTTATCAGAAAGCCGCCGAACAAACCCTCGAGGACTTAGATAAATTAAAACCTTGGTCGCCAGCCATCGAAGCTTTACTCATTTACTTGGATAATCGACAAAGTCATTTAACCCAATTAATTGCGCAAATGCTTTCACGCCGAGAACAATGGTTGCCTCATATCGGCACACAGGCATTACCTGGAGATTTGCGGAAAATTTTGCAACATGCCTTGGGGCATGTGGTGGATCATGCTATTAATACTCTATATCGCCAAATCCCCAGCCACTTGCAGGGGGAATTGATCCAATTGATTCACTTTGCCAGTGAGCAAGCCCAAGAAGAATTTTCCCTGCTATCAAAGGTTGGTAATACATTACCTGAGCCACAGCATGATAAATTACCCATATGGCAGAGCATCGCCTCTTTATTATTAAACAAACAAGGTCAATGGCGCAAAACCGTTACTTCAAAAATGGGCTTTCCTGCGCCTAGCCAAAGCAAAAACCCAGAAGAAAAAGCTCACTACAAACTGCAAAAACAACGCATGGTGCATTTACTTGAAACATTACAAGACTATGATAATTTAAGAGAGTCTTTTAAAAATTTACAAACCACCCCTTCGCCGATTTACCCTGATATTCAATGGGACGCCCTAGAAGCGTTACTACAACTATTACCCATCGCCGCAGCCAAATTACAATTAGTCTTCGATGAACACAATGCCGTGGATTTTACGGCCATTTCCTTGGCGGCCGAAGAAGCTTTGGGTGGCATAGATAACCCGTCCCAATTGGCTTTATCCTTAGAATACAGCATTAAACATATTCTCATGGATGAGTTCCAAGATACCAGCATGGCCCAATACCGTCTTTTGGAGAAGTTAACGGCTGGCTGGCAAGCCCATGATGGACATAGTTTATTTATTGTTGGCGACCCCATGCAATCCATTTATCGCTTTCGTGAAGCCGAAGTGGGATTGTTTCTAGAGGTTAAATCTTCAGGTATTAATGGGCTACCTATTACGCCCCTGACGTTATCTACAAATTTTCGATCTCAATCACAAATCATTGATTGGGTGAATGATACCTTTCACCTTAGCTTTCCCAGTTACGCCGATAGCAGCGAAGGCGCTATTCCCTACAGTCCTGCCACGGCAATGCATAGAGACAATCCTAATGCAGCTGTCACATGGCATATACATTCGGCAGACAGTGACTCTGCTCAAGGCCATGACATAGTGGCAATAGTTCAAAAAACTTGGCATGAACAACCTCAAGGCCGAATTGCATTATTAGTTCGCTCACGTGCCCAATTAAATGGAATTTTACCTTACCTCATCGCGGCCCAAATTCCCTATCAAGCCACGGAAATTAATGCCTTAAGCCATAAAACTTTGATTCAGGATTTATTAACCCTAACTCGCGCTTTGTGCCATCTTGGGGATCGAGTAGCTTGGCTGGCCCTGCTGCGCGCACCTTGGTGTGGACTTTCCTTAGAGAATTTGCTTAGCATTACAGAAAAAAGGTCTCAGGTTACTTTGTGGCAGTCTATTCTCAATTGCATTGAAAATCCCCCCCAAGCGTTATCAAGCTCTGGCTTACAACGTTTAAAGTACATAGCTCCCATCTTACAACAAGCCATTGAACAACGAGATTTACTCCATGAGCGAGTCCATAAAACATGGGTTTGCCTTAATGGCCCAGCCTGCGCTAAAGACCAAGATGAATTGCTTTTAGCTGAACAATTCTTTCAATTGATGGCCATCCATCAGCAACAAAATACTATGGATATGGAAAGTTTTACCCAGCTACTGCAAGGCATTTATACGGATAATATCGCATACAGTGAGCCTTACATAGAAATTATGACTATCCATAAAGCTAAAGGATTGGAATTTGACACGGTTATTTTGCCTTTTCTTGAAAGGGGCACCCACATGGATGAGCATCAACTCATGGCTTGGATGGAACTACCAAATGATGAATTAATCTTGGCACCCATTCCTAACCCAGGCAACAAGCATCCAGGCATATATGATTTTATTCGTCGAGAACAAAACAAGCGGCAATTCCATGAATGGGGGCGTTTACTCTATGTGGCCGTCACACGTGCCAAATCCAACTTGCATTTATTAGCTACCCTAGATGTAGATGATAACAATGACATTAAACCACCCGTTAAAAACAGTCTTCTCTACCAATGTTATGCCGCGGTTAAGCATGAAATAAGCCAGGTTTATCAAGAAAAAACTGAATCACCCACCCAGGCCCCAAGGCAAGAAAAAACTCCACTTTACCGATTGAAAGATGAATATTTTAAAAATAGCCCTATCCTAACTAAGCAACTTCGACCAACCGATAATAATCCTTTTTGCGAAGAGACACAGCAAGCTTTATCTATTATGGGTATTCTTATGCACCGACAATTACAAGAAATCACACAGCAAGGACATTTTGATAACCAATTTACACAAAGGCTACATGGCCTTTGGCGTCATGAATTTCAGCAACAAGGCATCAGAGATTGTGAATCTTTTATAACTCTAATGCATGAGAGTTTGCAAAATTGCTTGGAATCTTCACGCTTTCAATGGATCATAGACAAGAACCACGAACATTCACATTGTGAATTAGCCTTGAATTACCAAATCGCCGATCAGTACAAAACAGTCATTATTGACCGAACTTTTGTTGACGGCCAAGGAAAATGCTGGATAATCGACTATAAGACCACGACAACGAAGGTGGCAGATACTGATTTTCTTGAAAAACAGCGTAATACGCACAGAGAACAGCTAGAAGGTTATGCCAAACTGTTGCAAAATATTCGTCCTGAACCCATATACTTAGGGTTATATTTCCCCATGCTAGATGCTTGGTGTGAATGGCCTTACGGAGGAGCATAAAATGCCATATGAAACCACGGGGAAATTGGTCGTTGCCATTTCTTCGCGCGCACTCTTCGATATGACTGAAGGCCATGAAATCTTCATGGAAGAAGGTCTAGAATCCTACGCGCAATATCAAATAGAACATGAAGATTGTGAATTAGCCGCAGGCGTCGCCTTCCCACTATTACAAAAATTCATGCAATTGACAGACCGACAGACCCAAGAACCCTTGGTTGAAGTGATTCTGCTTTCTCGCAACAGTGCAGACACAGGATTACGGATTTTTAATAGCATCGAACATCATAAATTAAATATCTCTCGGGCAGCCTTCACCAATGGCCAAAGCCCCTATCGTTACGCCCAAGCCTTCGGTGCACATCTTTTTTTGTCAGCCGACCCGCAGGATGTTCAACAAGCGTTAGATGCAGGAATTGCCGCTGCCACTATCGTACAGTCACAGACTCCGACTTCCACATCGGACCATACTTTACGTATTGCTTTTGATGGTGATGCCGTTATTTTTTCCGATGAAGCCGAACGCATTTTCCAAAGTGAAGGCCTTGATGCCTTTGCGGCAAGTGAGAAGGCTGCCGCCCGTGAACCTTTATTGGCGGGACCTTTCATGCCTTTTTTACAAGCCCTGCATGATTTGCAGAACCATTTTCCCGCTATGGATTGCCCTATACGCACAGCCCTTGTGACAGCCCGTTCAGCGCCCTCACACGAACGAGTGATTCGTACTTTACGTGACTGGAATATTCGTATTGATGAAGCTTTGTTTTTAGGTGGTATGACCAAAGGTGAATTCCTCAAGGCCTTTTCTGCGGATTTCTTTTTTGATGATCAAAAAGGCCATTGTCACTCAGCTAGCAAACACGTCGCCACAGGGCATGTACCCCATGGCATCGTTAATGAAGAGCAGCATTAGAAAGTTGCCTGCTAATTTATATCAAGACAAAAAAAGCCACCTCAAAAGGTGGCTTTTCTCTAGAGTTAGGTACTTAAACCGTAACCTATACTAAACAAGGGATCATTCATAAGAGGTATTCCCTTGCCTTGGTCATTGT